>NZ_JAUSXK010000001.1:0-685227 GCF_030815955.1 Microbacterium murale
ACTTCCAGCCGGCATCGCTGGAGATGCAACAGGTGCCGTCCATCCCGTTGTCGAAGACTGCCGTGAGCCCGGAGTGCGCGAGACCCTCATAGCCGGTTGGTTCGCGGCCCTGACGGATGTGGTCACGAAGCTCGCCCATGTCGTCCGGGAACACCTGCACATGTTCGTGAAGGGAGATGACCGTCTCCTCGCGAAGCAGTCGCTCCGCGCGCTCCTTCTCTGAAGCGCTCAGCGTCAAGCCCTCGTACGCCGGCACTCGTCCGATCTGCTTGGCGTAGCGGAACTGACGATAGTCCTTGCCCGCCTCGAGGTAGTCGTATGCGGTGTATCCGGCGTACCGGTCAGCTTTTTCGAGCACGCGAGCGTTCCTTCGTTCGTTGTTACGGATGAGCCTGTCCGCCTGGCGAAGAGGCGACATGATTGAATGTCACGGATTTCGGCGCAGAAGTCAACCTTGTTGAATAATTTCGGCTCAAATGTTTCCTGCTTGAAACAATTCAGGGCAAGTTTGCTGGCATGATGGCTTCATGGAGATCCCAACCGCAATCGACGACCTCGTCCTCGATGTTCAAGACCTCACCGTCACACTCCCGTCTGCGGGGCATTCGGCACGCGTGGTCGACGGCATCGACATCACGGTTCGGCGCGGAGAAGTGGTCGCCCTCCTGGGCGAGTCCGGGTCGGGTAAATCGATGACAGCGCGGGCGATCATGGGGCTGATCGATGAGGGAGACGTGCGCGCATCGGTGATGAAGCTGAACGAGACGGACCTGACGGCGGTCACGGCGGAGCAGCACCGCAGACTGCGCGGCGCGAAGGTCAGCATGGTCCTCCAGGACGCGTTGTCCGCGCTGAACCCCGTGCTCAGCATCGGCGATCAGATCGTCGATCTGCTCCGCGCGCATCGAACGATGAGTCGACGAGACGCGCTCGAACGCGCCGTCGAGCTACTGACGCTCGTAGGAATCCCGGCGCCTGCGCAACGAGTCCATGACTATTCGCACCAGTTCTCCGGCGGGCAGCGCCAGCGCATACTGATGGCCATGGCGATCGCCCTGGATCCTGACCTCATCATCGCGGACGAGCCGACCACCGCACTGGATGTGACGGTTCAAGCACAGATCCTCGAGTTGTTGCTGTCGTTGCGGGACCGTCTCGGAATGGGCATTCTGCTGATCACCCACGACCTCGGCGTCGTCATGGAAGTGGCCGACCGTGTCGCCGTCATGCACTCTGGCCGCATCGTCGAGTCCGGCGACGCCGACGAAGTGCTCACCTCGCCGCAGCACCCCTACACTCGTCAGCTCCTGAACTCCATGCCCAAGGACGTTGCGGCTGCGGCAGCAGACGACTCCGCCCTACCGATTCTGGAAGGCAGTGATCTGAACCGGACGTTCCGCTCCGGACACGGTCGTCGTGCCCATCGCACCACGGCTGTCGATGACGTCGATCTCAAGCTGCACAGTGGCGAGATCCTCGCCATCGTCGGCGAGTCCGGCAGCGGCAAGTCCACTCTCGCGAGAATGCTGGTCGGACTCGACTCTCCCGACTCCGGCACGCTCCGATATCGCGAACACGATGTGACACGCGGACGCCTTCGGGACCGCAAGATCCTTCGACGAGGCGTGCAGATGGTGTTCCAGGATCCGTACACCTCCCTGAACCCTCGAATGACGGTTCAGCAGATCATCGCGGAGCCTCTGGCTGCGACACGGACGGGCACGGGGGCGACACGGCGGGCACGAGTCACAGAACTGCTGGAGCTGGTCGGGCTCGATCCCGATATGGGATCCCGATTCCCCCACCAGTTCTCCGGTGGGCAACGTCAGCGGGTAGGGATCGCCCGTGCGCTCGCCCTGGACCCCGATGTGCTGGTGTGCGACGAGCCCGTGTCTGCACTCGATGTCTCCATCCGCGCGCAGATCATCGATCTGCTCTGCGAGTTGCGAGAGCGACTCGGCATGTCGATCGTGTTCATCGCTCACGATCTGTCACTCGTTCGCCATATCGCTGACCGGGTGGCCGTGATGTACCTCGGGAACATGGTCGAGATCGGCGATACCGACGAGATCTATCGCAACCCGTCGCATCCATACACTCGAGCGCTGCTCTCTGCGATCCCCCCGCAATCGCGTTCCGAACGTGGGATGCTGGCACGCCGCACGGAATTCTCACCGGGTTGATGGGCTGAGGCCCGCGCAGGACGGCCCGCTGGTCGCCTACTCGATCAGCACCATCGTCTGCGTCGCGATCACGATGCTGAACAAGACAAAGCGGTTCGTTCGTGTGGCCGGTCGTCGTGATCGATGTGCTGGATGGGCGGCGGCGGGGAGCCCTGCCGCCGCCCATCGTCGTTCACCGATCGCGCAGCTGTTGGGCGATCTCCTCGTCCACCGTGCTGATCGTGGCGGTGTCGACCTCGGACAGCGCCGCTTCGAATCGCGCCTGACGATGCTTCAGCCAGATGCCCAGCCCGATGATCAGCACCATCGCGGAGTAGATCACGATCGACACCGGGCTGTGCACCAGGTACAGCGGGTCGCCCTGACTGATCGCCATCGCCTTGCGCAACTGCTCCTCCGCCATCGGTCCGAGGATCGCGCCGACCACCATCGGCGATACCGGATAGCCGTGCCTGCGCATGAAGAACCCGATCACGCCGAGCAGAAGCAGCACGCCGATGTCGAAGATCGTGAAGTTCGCCGCATATGCGCCGAGCCCCGCGAACACCAGGATTCCCGCGTACAGGTACGGCCGCGGAATCTGCAGCACTTTGGCCCACATGCCCACCAGCGGCAGATTGAGGATGATCAGCACCACGTTGCCGATGTAGAGACTCGCGATCAACGCCCACACCAGTGCCGGCTGACTGTCGAACAGCAGCGGGCCCGGTCGGATTCCGTACGTCTGGAATGCCGAGATGATGATCGCCGCGGTCGCAGTCGTCGGAAGTCCCAGTGTCAGCAGCGGCACGAGCACACCGGCCGCCGCCGCGTTGTTCGCCGCCTCGGGGCCCGCCACACCCTCGATCGCCCCCTTGCCGAACTGCTGACGGTACGGATCCTTCGCGAGCCGCTTCTCGGTCGCGTACGAAAGGAACGTCGCGACATCGGCGCCGCCTGCCGGGATCGCTCCGATCGGGAAGCCGATCGCCGTGCCGCGCAACCACGGCTTCCACGACCGCTTCCAGTCGCTCTTCTTCATCCACGTCCGCCAGCTGCCCGATACCGGGATGATCGGCAGAGCCCCGCTGCGCCGCCTCGAGCCGACGTAGAGCGCCTCACCCACCGCGAACAGACCGACGGCGACGATCACGACATCGATGCCGTCACCCAGGTTCGGGATGCTGAAGGTGAAGCGCGCCTGTCCGGTCAGGGTGTCTGTGCCGACGAGTCCCAGGAACAGGCCGATCGACAACGACACGATGCCGCGGATCGGGCTCGCGCCGAGCAGGGCCCCCACCGTGAGGAACGCGACGATCATCAGCGCGAAGTAGTCCGCGGGGCCGAGCGTCACGGCGAAGTCGGCGATGAACGGCGCGAACAGCGTGAGCAGGGCCGTCGCGATCGTTCCGGCGATGAACGAGCCGATCGCCGCAGTCGCCAGGGCCGCCGTGGCGCGGCCCATCCTGGCCATCTTGTTGCCCTCGAGCGCCGTGACGATGGATGCCGACTCCCCTGGCGTGTTCAACAGGATCGACGTCGTCGATCCGCCGTACATGCCGCCGTAGTAGATGCCGGCGAACATGATGATCGCACTGGTGACGTCCAGCGTGTAGGTCAGCGGCAGCAGCAGTGCCACCGTCATCGCCGGGCCGATACCCGGCAGAACGCCGACAGCGGTGCCGAGCAGCACACCGACGAACGCGAACAACAGGTACTGCGGCTGCAGCGCTGTCGCGAAGCCGTCCATGAGCAGTTGCAGGCTATCCACCGAACGCCCCCGACATTCCCATCAGGCCCGGGAGTATCGTGCCGAACGGCGGCAGGGAGAGACCGAGCAGATTACCGAACAGCAACTGTGTGAACACGCCCAGCCCCAGTCCCAGCAGGAGTGCCTTCCACCAACTCGATGCACCCAACGCCAGCGATGCGCCGGTGAAGAGCACGACCACGGCGGCCGGCCAGCCGGCGAGCGGAATCACGATCATGAGCGAGGCGAACGCGAGCGCCAGGAATATCACGGTCTTCCAGGACGTGCGCGCCTCGGTGTCGACGTCCTCGCCCTCGTCCGGCGCTCCGACGTCGCCCCGCAGCACTGCGACGAATGCGCCGAGGGATGACAGCAGCATCAACCCCGTCACCGCATACGGCACCACACGCGCACCGAGCACGTTCGAGGATCCGACCGGCTCACGGATGAAGCCCGTCATCACCAGCGCGACACCCGCGAACAGGACGATCACGCCGACGAAGACGAGCTCCCCCAGCCTGCGAGATCGGGGAGCGCCGGCAACCGCCGACGCCCCCGTCGTGATCTGGTCCGTCATTCGACGAGACCGATCGTCTTGAGTGTCTCCTTCGTCGTGGAGATGTCGCCTTCCAGGAACGTGGAGAACTCATCGCCCACGAGGAACGCATCGGTCCAGCCGTTCGTGTCCAGGATGTCCGCCCACGCCGCGCTGTCGTGCACAGACGTCACGAGTTCCTCCAGCGCCTTCTTCTCATCGTCCGAGATGTCGCCGGGGGCGATGAGCCCCCTCCAGTTGGTGACGACGAGGTCGACGCCCTCATCAGTGAGTGTGGGCACGTCCGGCAGAAGCAGCGCCGGTTCGCCGGACGATACCGCCAGCGCCTTCAGATCCCCGGCCTCCACCTGCTGCGAGAACTCCCCCACCCCGGAGATACCGGCCTGCACCTGGCCGCCGAGCAGCATGGTGAGAGCCTCGCCGCCGCCGGAGTTGGCGATGTAGTTGAGCGTGCCAGGCACGTCCGCAGCATCCACACCGGCATCCGTGAGCAGCAGCGCCGCAAGGATGTGGTCGATGCCGCCGGCGGATCCGCCGGTGACGGCCATGCCCGCGCCCTTGTCGACCCAGGCATCGATGAAGTCCTCCAACGTGTCGTAGGGGCTGTCCTTCGGCACGACGATCACAAGCGGCTCCTCCGTCAGCTTCGCGATCGGAGTCATGTCCTCGATCCGCACGTCGGATGCGTTGGTCTCGACGGCACCGACCATGACGCTGCCGGTGATCATGAGGGTGTTCGGGTTTCCTTCAGTGGCGAGTGAGGCGAGACCGACGGTGCCGCCCGCCCCGCCGATGTTCGACACCGGCGCGGATGAGACCAGAGCTTCATCGCTGAGTGCCTGCCCGAATGCGCGCGCGGTCTGGTCCCACCCGCCGCCGGGGTCGGCCGGCGCGATGACCGCGACGCTGTCGATGCTCGTGCCACCCCCATCGCCGCTGTCTCCGCCGCCGGTGGCCGGCGTTGCGCTGCATGCAGCAAGGCTCAGTGCGACGACGCCGAACACCGCGCCGAGCGCGAGTCGGGTGCGAGTGTGCTGTGTCATGAACTCCTCCTCGAGTCCTTCTGCCCGACGCCGATGCCGGGAGCAGGTGACGCGAGCCTAGAACCGGGGAAGGCGCCGACTCGGTTTGTGTTCAGAACGAAGAGTTCTGGTCATTTCGTAACCTCCGCCGGATCCTTCTCCTCGCCTAGCATGGGACGGTGGTGAAGGCGATGACGCTCCGCACGCAGCTCGTGCTGCTGCAGGTCGTCATCGTGCTCGCAATCGTCCTGACGGCCGGACTCGCCGCCATGTTGATGCAGGAGCGGCAGATCCGCGAGGCGTCGCAGGAGCGCATGGTGGCGGTGGCGCAGTCCGTCGCGCAGCTGCCCACGATCGTCGAGGCGTACGGCTCTCCTGACCCCTCCTCGGTGATCCAGCCGATCGCCGAACTCATCCGCGACTCGTCCAATGTGGCGTACGTGGTGGTCACGGACGATCAGGGCATCCGCTTCTCGCATCCGAATCCCGATCGCATCGGAGAGCCGGTCTCCACCGATCCCAGCGTCGCGCTCTCCGGCGAGACCTACGTCGGAACCCAGACCGGCACACTCGGTGAATCGTGGCGGGTGAAGGTGCCGGTCTTCGACGCAGACGGCGATGTGATCGGTCAGGTGTCCGTCGGCATCCTCGAGTCCGCCCTGCGGGAGGACTTCATGGGCGATATCGCTGGATTCCTGCTCGCCCTCGGCGTCGCCACCGTGATCGGCGTGATCGCGGCCACCGGGGTCGCCAGGATGGTCCGCCGTCGCATCTACGGACTCGAGCCGGATGACATCCGTGGCCTGCTGGAGACGAGAGAGGCCACTCTGCACGGCATCCGCGAAGGCATGCTCGCGTTGGACGAGCAGGGCGTGGTGTCGCTCTGCAACGATGCCGCAGCACGGCTGCTGGGGATGAGCGGCCCCGCAGACGCCGTGGGACGCCCGGCATCGGAGCTGCTGGACGGCCTTGCCGACCTCATCACCGAGACGGAGGTCGACGACGATGCTGCGCCGCAGCGACTCGTCCTTTCCGGAGAGCGAGTGCTGGTCGCGAGAGCTGCACCCGTGCGTGTGCAGGAACGGCGTGTGGGCACCGTGCTCACCCTGATGGACCGCACAGAGCTCGACCGTGCGCTGCGCGAGCTGGCGGGCGCTCAGAGCCTTGCAGAGGGACTGCGCGCCCAGCAGCACGAGTTCTCCAACACGCTGCACACGATCGGCGGACTCATCGAGCTCGGCGAGTTCGATGCAGCACGGCGAGTGGTCGATCGTGCCGGTGACGGCGGGGCGCTCAGCAGGCTGGACGCACCCGACGGCGTGCAGGACATCGAGTTGGCCGCGATCCTGCTGGCCAAGCGCGCCCGCGCACGTGAGCTGGGCGTGAATCTCACGATTTCGGATGACAGCCTCTTTCCTGCACGGTCGGGTG
Organism: Microbacterium murale; assembly: GCF_030815955.1. Taxonomy (NCBI): domain Bacteria; kingdom Bacillati; phylum Actinomycetota; class Actinomycetes; order Micrococcales; family Microbacteriaceae; genus Microbacterium; species Microbacterium murale. The sequence goes on from NZ_JAUSXK010000001.1 coordinate 6,922, forward strand.
ACGGCGATCTGGGCACGGTGGTCGCGAATCTGCTCGACAACGCGCTGGATGCCGCTGGTCACGGCGGTCACGTGGTCATCTCGATCGAGCAGGCGGGCGACAGCGGCATCTGCATCCGCGTCGAAGACGACGGCCCCGGTGTGCCGATGGAGCGTCGCGGCGACGTCTTCCGCCTCGGCTACTCGACCAAGACCGATGACCGGCAGCGGGGCTACGGCCTGACCCTCGTCGCCCGCGTCGTGGATCGACTCGGCGGTTCCGTCGAGCTCTCGCCCGCCGCCAGCGGCGGTGCACGCTTCACTGTGCGGATCCCCGCGGCCGCACTCGCGGACGCTGACGCGTGACCCGCTTGCGCACCTTGATCGTCGAGGACGACTTCGCCGTGGCTCACGTCACTCGAGGCTTCGTCGAGCGGCATCCGCACTACGAGGTCGTCGGCGTCGCACCGACGGGAGCGGATGCACTGCGCGCCTTGGAGGAGCTCGACCCGGATGTCATGCTGCTGGACGTGTATCTGCCCGATATGTCGGGGATCACTGTGCTTCGGCGCGCACGTGCTGCCGGCGCGCACGTCGAGGTCGTCGCCGTCACCGCCGCGCGAGATCTGGAGACCGTGCGCCGTGCCCGCGCCCACGGCGTGCACCACTACGTCGTCAAACCCTTTCCCATGCGGACGCTTCATGAGCGACTGGACGATGTATGGCGCGTGCTGGCACGTGACGCCGAGTTCACGTCGACCGGACAACTCGATCAGGCGAGCGTCGATGCGCTCATGCGACGCGATGCGATAGCCATGGCCGGGCAGCGCAAGGGAGTCTCGCGCGTCACGCTGCAGCGTGTCGTGCAGACCATGCAGGATGATCGGGAACCGTTGTCCGCCAGCGAAGTCGCCGAACAGCTCGGGATGTCGCGAGTCAGCGCACGACGTTATCTCGAGCGCCTCGTCGAATCCGGACTTGCCGTGTGCTCTCCGACATATGGCGGAGTCGGCCGTCCGGAACTGCGGTACGAGCTGCGCGGGTGAGCACGCTGCCGCTCGCCAGGCAGCACCCTACTGGCCGGGCTGAACCGACAGATCGACGATCTGCGCATCCCTCGGCAGATCAAGAGCGGTCAGGATGGTCGTCGCCACGGAGTCGGGATCGATGAAGAGTTCAGGATCGTAGTCGCGTCCCTCCTGCTGATGCACGCGCGCCTGCATCGGTGTGGATGTGCGCCCAGGGAAGATCGACGTCACCCGCACACCGTTCTCCGCTTCCTCGGCGCGAAGCGCGTCAGCGAGGGCCTTGAGTCCGTGTTTCGACGCGGCGTATGCGGACCAGTTCGCGTGCGCGCGCAGACCGGCACCGGAATTCACGAACATCACCTGGCCGTGCGACACCCGCAATACGGGAAGGAGCAGTCGAGTCAATTCCGCCGGCGCGATGAGGTTGACGGCCAACTGCCGTTCCCACAGCGTCGGCGAGAGGTCAGCGACGCTGCCCAGATCCACGACGCCGGCGACGTGCACCAGCGAATCGATGCGCTCCGGCAGGTTCTGCTTCGAAAGGGCCCACGACAAGCGCCCCGGCTGCGCGAGATCGCCGACAAGGGTCGACGCGCCGGGGAACTCGGCTGCGATCTCGCGCGCACGCCCGGCATCCCTGGCGAAGAGCACGAGCTCGTCGCCCCGATCCAGCAGTCGACGTGCGACCGCTGCACCGATACCCGATCCGGCACCGGTTATCAGATGCACTGTCATCTCGGGGCACCGTCGTTTCAGAAACTGTCGGTCGTGGCGGTCTCGGCGACGTCGATCGGTACGACCGGGCAGTCCTTCCAGAGCCGTTCGAGACCGTAATAGACCCGCTCTTCCGAGTGGAACACGTGCACGATGAGGTCTCCGAAGTCCAGCAGCACCCAGCGTGCTTCCTGGCGCCCTTCGCGGCGCACACGCTTATGCCCCGATTCGATGAGCTTGTCTTCGATCTCATCGGCGATGGCGGCGACGTTGCGCTCGCTGTTACCGGTGACGATCAGGAAGATGTCGACAAGCGGCAGCGGCTCCGACACGTTCAGCGCGACGAGATCCTCCCCGCCCTTGGACACGGCGGCGGATGCTGCGAGCTGCAGCATCTCTTCGGCATTTTCAGGTGATTGCATCAAGAGAATATATTCGTGGTGAATGCGACGATGAGCGCCACTGCGAGGGCGAGCGCGAGCCCACCCGCCGTGATCGCCAAGATCAGCATGAGCTTGTTGCCCTTTTCAGGCGCCGGAGGTCGGATGACCTCGCCGGCAGGTTTGATCGTGCTGATCGCGGAGCTTGCCGCGATCGGCGTGGGAGAGGATGCCGGGGGCAGCTCCCCATCAATGAGAACAGCATCCGATTCCTTGCCGTCTGCCGCTCCGTGCGCGTGCCCCTGCGACCCGATCCCCCGCGGAAGCTCATAGCTTCCCGTCACGAGAATCTCACCCGTGGAGGCGACCGGCCCGGAGAGCGATCCCTCGCCCGGCGAGGGGGTGAAGATCAGCGTGTTCGGAGCAAGATGCTGAGAACCCCCGGAATCCGCGGTGATCAGTTCGTCGAACGACGGTGCGAAAGAGGGCACCTCGCTCTTGTCTGCGAGCAGACCTTTGCCGAACGTCGGGCTGACGACGTGGTTCTCCCCCGTCTCGACCGGCTCGGCAACAGGAAGCGCGTCGGACTCTTCGTCGTCGATGCCCTCTTCGTTCGACGCATCGACACCCAACGCACTGATCGGATCCACATCGTGCTCGACGGCCGACTCGTCATCGTCGACAGCGGGCTCTGCATTCTGCTCGACAGCGGAATCATCGGCGGTCTGCTCATCGCTGGCTTCCGCGGCGGGCTCGTCGGCTCCGAGCGGAACCTCACCGGTGGAATCAGCGACGACGGCCGCGCTCACAGGCGCGATGTCGACGACCTCATCACCGAGATCGTCGTCGTCATCGTCGTCGTCACCGGCATCGGCTTCGTGCGGTGCGAACGAGGGAACGCCGGAGACGAGTTCTTCTTCAGCGGCTACGTCGGCCGCAGCCGCCTCCGACTCTTCGGGTGTGATCACGGGGACAGACGCCGTGCGAATGCGCTCCTGCTCTCGCGCCTGGCGGCGGGTGAGCGGCGCATCCTCGAGGTCGACGTCTGCATCGGGCTTCGGAGACGGCGCGACTTCCACCGGTTGAGAAGGGCGCGGCAACGGAGCCGCCGGCGCGGGCTGCGCTTCGACTGCGGCAGCCGCCGCCTCTTCTTCGCTGATCACCGGTGTGGCGCCGGTGAGACGAATCTCCCGCATCTGCTTGCGGGTCAGCGGCGATTTCCCCTGCTGATCCGATGTACTCATGCCTTGCTCCGATACAGATGATGCTTCGCTATGTACTGAACGACTCCGTCGGGAACGAGATACCAGACCGGCTGATCATCGCCCACACGCTCTCGACAAGCTGTCGACGAGATCGACAGGGCCGGAACCTCCAGTTGGCTGACATTCTCGCTCGGCAGGCCATCTGTGCTCAGGACATGTCCTGGACGGGAAACCGCGACGAAGTGGGCCAACTCCCACAACTCATCATGGTCCCTCCAACTGAGAATTTGCGCTACGGCATCCGCTCCCGTGATGAAGAAGAGCTCTGCATCGGGTCGCTCATCCTTCAGATCGCGCAGAGTGTCGATCGTGTAGGTGGGACCGTCACGGTTGATGTCGACCCTGCTCACGGTGAACCGCGGGTTGGATGCCGTGGCGATGACCGTCATCAGATAACGATGTTCGCTGGGGGTGACGTTCGTCTTCTGCCACGGGTGTCCGGTGGGGACGAAGACGACTTCATCAAGATCGAAGGAATGCGCGACCTCGCTCGCGGCGACCAGGTGCCCGTGGTGAATCGGGTCGAACGTTCCGCCCATCACTCCGATTCGCGGGGCGCGCGTGGTCGTGGTCTCCATACGCCCTAGTGGCCGTGCCCTGCCCCGTGGCCGTCCTTGCCGTGCTTCTCGGCCCAAGCCTCAGCCTTGGCAGAGTGACGGTTCGCGACGTTGCGATAGGAGAAAGTGACGAGACCGAGCAGCGCGAACAGTCCCGCAGCGATGAGGCCGAAGATGAGAGTCTCCATGGCCACGTTCCCGTGGTGCTCCGTTTCGGCGGCGGCCATCGCAATCTGTGCGACGAGGTTCATCCTGACTCCGTTTCGTGACCGGTTGCGAGAAGACGCTCGTCCATCCTATCGCTCAGGTGCGTGTCTGACCTGACCCACGCGCCAGCCACTTCGTGCTCGTCAGCTCAGCGAGCCCCATCGGACCGCGCGTGTGCAGCTTCTGGGTGGAGATCCCGACCTCCGCGCCGAATCCGAACTCGCCTCCGTCAGTGAACCTGGTCGATGCGTTCGCCATGACGACCGCGGAGTCCACTTCTGCGAGGAATCGTTCGGCATTGCGCATATCGGTCGTCACGATCGATTCGGTGTGGCCGGTGCTGTACTGGCGGATGTGCGCGAGCGCATCATCCAGCGTGTCCACGACCTTCATCGCGATGTCCAGGCTGAGGTACTCGGTCGCCCAGTCATCGTCAGTCGCGGGAATGACATTGCTGACCATGCCCGCGACGATGTCATCGCCGTGAATCGCGACGCCCTCGCTCTGCAGCGCGCTGGCGATCATCGGGACGAGACGGGGTGCCGCCTGCCGCAGCACCAGAACGGTCTCCACTGCATTGCAGACGCTCGGCCGCTGCACCTTGGCATTCACGACGATCTCTCGCGCCCAGTCGTCCGGTGCCGTCTCGTCGAGGACGATGTGAACGTTGCCTGCACCGGTCTCGATCACGGGCACGATCGACTCCGTGACGACGGTCTCGATCAGCGATGCGCTGCCGCGCGGCACGAGCACGTCGACGAAGCCACGCCCACGCATGAGTGCCTTCGCGCCGTCGCGCCCGAAGTCGTCAACCGTCTGGATGGCCTCAGGCGTGACGCCCGCGCTCTCGAGCGCATCACGCATGACCTGGACCAACACTGTGTTGGATTCGCGCGCAGCGCTGCCACCGCGCAGCACGCTGGCATTGCCCGAGCGCAGAGCGAGGGCGGCGATGTCGACGGTCACGTTCGGCCTGGCCTCGTAGATGACGCCGACGACGCCGAACGGCACTCGCACCTGTTCGAGGGTGACGCCGTTGGGCATGCGGTGCCCGCCGATGACCTGGCCGACGGGGTCTGCGAGTCCGGCAACGTCCCGCACTGCGGAGGCGAGTGCGGCGACGCGATTGTCGTCGAGGCGCAACCTATCGATCAAGCCCTCGCTGATGCCGCTCGAACGACCGCGTTCGATGTCGCGTGCGTTCGCCTCGATGACCACCGCGGCATTCTTCTCGAGGGCCTGCGCAATCGCCTCCAGCGCGCGCGCCTTGTCGTCGCTGGTGAGGCGTGCAGTGGCGCGGGATGCCTCTTTGGCCCGCGCGAGCCGGTCCTGCGGAGTCTCTCGAGTTGCCGCCGAGGATGTGGCGCTCTCAGCCGGAACAGGCGTCTCAGACGAAGTGGAGGTCTCGGAGGGAGCGTCGATCATCCGGTCATTCTACCGAGGCTGCTCAGCGGCCGAGCGCTCGATGACGCCTCCGATCAGGCGGTGCCGGCCGGTTCGAACCACGTACCGATCTCCCGGCCGTTCAGAGCATCGACGACCAGGTCGGCACTCGTGACGAGAACTCCGATTCCGGATGCTGCCGCAAGTCTCGCCGCAGAGACCTTCGTCGCTGCTCCTCCGGTTCCGACGCTGTTCACGACCGTCGATCCGAACTCGAGTCCAGCCAGGTCGGCATCAGCCGCGATCAGCTCGATCGGCTCCGCGTCCGGGTCGGTCGGAGGCTTCGTGTAGAGCGATTCGATGTCGCTGAGCAGCACGAGGGCGTCTGCCTGGATGAGCTGCGCCACGAGCGCCGCGAGCCGGTCGTTGTCGCCGAAGCGGATCTCCTGCGTGGCGACGGTGTCGTTCTCGTTCACGATCGGCAGGATCCGCAGCCCGAGCAGACGTTCCATCGCCCGACGGGCGTTGCTGCGCGACATCGAGTTCTCGAGATCACCGGTGGTGAGCAGCACTTGACCGGCGACGACCTTGAACGGCCGCAGCGCCTCCTGATAGCGGTACACCAGGATGTTCTGCCCCACTGCGGCCGCGGCCTGCTGCGTGGCTAGGTCAGTGGGTCTGGCATCCAGATCCAGGAAGGGGATCCCGGTGGCGATGGCTCCCGAAGAGACCAGCACGACCTCGCATCCGCGCGCATGCGCCGACGCCAGAGCGTGGACGATCATGGGGATGCGCCACGAGGACTCACCACTGATCGACGAAGAACCGACCTTCACCACGATGCGCTCCGCGGTCGCCAGCTCTGCGCGCGTGCGTGCGGTCATGCGCCCTCTCCGTCGTAGTCCTCCTCGACCGTGACGCGACGCTTCAGGTCCTGCTCCGCGCGGATCGCAGCCTTCTCGTCCATCCGCTCGTAGTACTTCTCGCGACGCTCACTCGTCGTGCGGCGTGAATTCGGCGCAAGACGCGGGTCGGTGCCGCGGGGGGCAGTCATCAGCTCTGCAGCCGAGGCCATCGCGGGCTCCCAGTCGAACACCAGACCCTCGCCCTCGCCGATGACGACGGTGGCACCAGGTGCCGCGCCGAGACGGAACAGCTCGGTCTCGACGCCGAGACGCTCAAGACGATCAGCGAGGTAGCCGACCGCCTCTTCGTTCTGGAAGTCGGTCTGCTGCACCCAGCGCACCGGCTTCTCGCCGAGGATGCGGTAGTAGGTGCCGTACGAGCCACCCTCGACGCGGATCGTGAACGGCTTCTCCGAGCCTCGGGGGCGGATGACGACCCGCTCCGTCGGTGCGACATCGGCCACTTCGGCGCGGTGCTTCTCGACGATCTCGCCGAGCGCGAACGTGAGCGGACGCAGCCCCTCATGCGACACAGTCGAGATGTCGAACACACGAAACCCGCGCGCCTCGAGTTCCGGGCGCACGAGGTCGGCAAGATCACGTGCCTCGGGAACATCGATCTTGTTCAGAGCGACGAGCTGCGGGCGCTCCAGCAGCGGTGTCTGCCCCTCCGGCACCTCGTACGCGGCAAGCTCCGCAAGGATCACGTCGAGATCGGAGATCGGGTCGCGTCCGGGTTCGAGAGTGGCGCAGTCGAGGACGTGCAGCAGTGCGGAGCAGCGCTCCACGTGACGCAAGAACTCGAGTCCGAGGCCACGGCCTTCGCTGGCGCCTTCGATGAGACCTGGCACGTCGGCGACTGTGTAACGGGACTCGCCGGCCTGGACCACACCCAGATTCGGGTGCAGCGTCGTGAACGGGTAGTCGGCGATCTTCGGTCGAGCTGCCGACACAGCGGCGATCAGGCTCGACTTTCCGGCCGACGGGTAGCCGACCAGGGCGACGTCGGCGACGGTCTTGAGTTCGAGGGTGATCTCCCCCTCGAAGCCAGGAGTGCCGAGCAGTGCGAACCCTGGCGCCTTGCGTTTCGTGGTGGCGAGAGCGGCGTTGCCGAGGCCGCCACGGCCGCCCTGAGCGACGACGAAGCGATCGCCGGGAACGACCAGATCGACGAGCACCTCACCATCGGTGGTCTTCACGACAGTGCCGACAGGAACGGGAAGCTCAAGTGACTCTCCGTCGAAACCGGAGCGGTGATCGCCCATGCCGAACCCGCCGTTGGCCGATTTGCGATGCGGCGAGTGGTGATAGGACAGCAGCGTGCCGGTCTGAGGATCGGCCACGAGCACGATGTCGCCGCCGTTGCCGCCGTTGCCGCCGTCAGGACCACCGAGCGGCTTGAACTTCTCACGGTGGACGGAGACACAGCCGTTGCCGCCCTTGCCGGCGCGCAGATGCAGCGTCACCGTATCGACGAACGTGACCATGTCTGGATTCCTCTGGTTGCTGAGCCGGTCGGATCATTCGAGCCCGATGAAGGGCCCTCAGATACGCGTACGGGGCGAGCCGAAGCCCGCCCCGTACCGGATGTGTGCTGTGCTGCGATTACTCGGCAGCAGCGGCGACGATGTTGACGACCTTGCGGCCGCCCTTCGCGCCGAATGCGACCGCGCCAGCCTCAAGAGCGAACAGCGTGTCGTCACCGCCACGGCCGACGTTGACGCCGGGGTGGAAGTGCGTGCCGCGCTGACGGACGATGATCTCGCCTGCGCTGACCTGCTGACCGCCGAAGCGCTTCACGCCAAGTCGCTGGGCGTTGGAGTCACGACCGTTACGGGTGGAGCTTGCGCCCTTTTTATGTGCCATGTCCTGAGCCTATTCTGTGCTTACTTGATGCCGGTGATCTTGACGCGCGTCAGGTCCTGACGGTGGCCCTGGCGCTTCTTGTAGCCGGTCTTGTTCTTGAACTTCTGGATGACGATCTTCGGGCCCCGGAGGTTGCCGATGACCTCAGCCGTGACCTTGACCTTGGCCAGCGTGTCGGCGTCGGTGGTCACCGTGGCGCCGTCGACGAGAAGCACTGCGGCCAGTTCGATCTTCTCGCCCTGGGCAGCCTTGACACGGTCGAGCTGAACGATCGTGCCGACCTCGACCTTCTCCTGCCGCCCACCGGCGCGCACTACTGCGTAAACCACTTCATACCTGTTTCGTTGGGGAGCTCACGGCTCCGTAAATCTCACGGGAAGACTGTGCCTGCGTTCGTCGCAAGTCCGACGGGTGCGAGCACAAGGCTGTACCGCGCCGACCCGTGGGGACGGCTCAGCTCACGCACCAAAGGACAACTTTACCGGATAGTGGCCCCAGTCGCAAAGCGAGCCGACGGGCGTGTTCGTCGCCGTAGGATCGCGGAGTGACCGTTCTGATCGATGACCCCATCTGGCCTGCGCACGGAAGACTCTGGGCCCACCTGATCAGCGAAGACAGCTTGGACGAATTGCACGCGTTCGCGCTGCGAAACAGCGTTCCGCCCCGAGCCTTCGACCTCGATCACTACGACGTACCCGCAGATGCGCTCCCCCGTCTCATCGCTGCCGGCGCTGTGCACGTCGGCGGCAAAGAGCTCACGAGGAGACTGATCGCCTCAGGACTCCGTGTCCCCGCCCGCGACCGACGACGCTGACGAGTTCACAGCCACGGGCGTGCCGGTGAGGGCCGCCGTCGTCACCCGGCGCCTGTTGCGTCCCTGTCCGGGCGCCTTCGGCTCCGGAAGGGCATCCAGCACCGAGTCCAGCAGCTGCTCGGCCTGAGTCTTCGGCGCAGCCTTGCCGCGCTCCGACGAACGCTTCTTGCGGGGCTTCTTCGGTCGCTCGGTCGCTGCGGGCTGTTCGCCCTCGACGACGGGAGCAGCTTCGATCACGGCGTCCGCGACAGGATCCGCGCTCGGCGCACGCGTCGAAGCGGCGATCTGCGCGAGGGCCGACTTGGCACCCTCTGGGATGCTGTGGGTCGCGACGCCGGCCGACTGCGTGTTCTGGCCCTGCTGGGAGTTGCCGTTGCGCTGGCGTCGATTGTTCGACGGGCCTCCGTTGCCGGAACTCGTGCGGTGCTTGACCACAGGATCGTGGTGCACGACGACGCCACGCCCCGCGCAGACCTCGCAGGCTTCGCTGAAGGTCTCCAGCAGGCCGAGGCCGAGTTTCTTGCGCGTCATCTGGACCAGACCGAGAGAGGTGACCTCTGCGACCTGGTGCTTCGTACGATCGCGGCTGAGGCACTCGATGAGGCGACGCAGCACAAGGTCGCGATTGGACTCGAGAACCATGTCGATGAAGTCGACGACGATGATGCCGCCGATGTCGCGCAGGCGCAGCTGGCGGACGATCTCCTCCGCGGCCTCGAGGTTGTTCTTGGTGACGGTCTCCTCGAGGTTTCCCCCCGTGCCGACGAACTTGCCCGTGTTGACGTCGACGACGGTCATCGCCTCGGTGCGGTCGATGACGAGCGAGCCGCCGGAGGGCAGCCACACCTTGCGATCCAGCGCCTTCTCGATCTGCTCCGTGATGCGGAACGCATCGAACGGGTCGGTCTCGTCCTCGTACGGCTCGACACGCTCGAGCAGGTCGGGTGCGACGCTTTCCAGGTATGCGCGGATGGTCTGCTGAGCATCCTCACCCTGGATGAGCATCTTCGTGAAGTCCTCGTTGAAGACGTCGCGGACGATCTTGACCAGAAGATCGGGCTCTGCGTGCAGAAGTGCCGGAGCCGACTGGTTCTCGACCTGCTTGCGGATGTGCTCCCACTGCGTGGTGAGGCGCTGCACGTCGCGCGTCAGCTGATCTTCGGTCGCACCTTCGGCCGCAGTACGGACGATGACACCGGAGGATTCCGGCAGCACCTCCTTGAGGATGCGCTTGAGGCGAGCGCGCTCGTTGTCGGGAAGCTTGCGGGAGATGCCGTTCATCGATCCGTTGGGCACGTACACGAGGTACCGGCCGGGGAGCGAGATCTGGCTGGTGAGGCGAGCGCCCTTGTGGCCGACAGGATCCTTCGTGACCTGCACGAGGACCCGGTCGCCTGGCTTCAGCGCCAGCTCGATGCGACGGGGCTGGTTTCCGGTGTCGATGCCGTCCCAGTCGACCTCGCCGGAGTAGAGCACGGCGTTGCGTCCTCGTCCGATGTCGACGAAGGCCGCCTCCATGCTCGGCAGCACGTTCTGAACGCGACCGAGGTAGACGTTGCCGATCAGCGACGCATCCTGGTTGCGGGCGACGTAGTGCTCGACGAGCACACCGTCTTCGAGAACGCCGATCTGCGTGCGCCCGTTCTTGGAGCGCACGACCATCTTGCGGTCGACGGATTCACGGCGTGCGAGGAATTCGGCTTCAGTCACGACCGGGCGTCGGCGTCCGGCATCCCGACCGTCGCGGCGACGCTGCTTCTTCGCCTCGAGGCGGGTCGAGCCCTTGATGGCCTTCGGCTCGGTGATGTACTCGACGGCCCGCTGACGCTGGCGCGGCTCATCGCGCTGGTCGTCGCCTTCTCCGCTGCTACCACGGCGACGACGCCCACGGCGTGCCGAAGGGGCGTCATCCTCATCGTTGTCGCGGAAATCCCGAGCGTCCCGAGAATCGCGGCCATCGCGGGTGTCGCTGCGCGAGTCACGATCACGGTCGCGGCCGGGCAGTGCCGGAAGCGCGACGATCTCGGGGGCGTAGAAGCGCAGCTGCGTGGAGACCTGCGAGACGAACACCTCGGGGATGAGGCCGAGTGTGACCGCGGTGACGGGTTCAGACTTCGTCGATGCGGCCGGCGCCTCGGCCGGTTCAGTCGGCGCAGTGATCTGCCCGTCAGGCTCAGCGACGGGAGCTTCCGGCTCAGCGGCCGGAGCATCCGGCTCGCCGACCGCGGCGTCAGGCGCCGTTTCGGGCTCAGCCATCTGCGCGTCAGGCCCAGCGACCGGCTCGTCGGGCTCGCTCACCGGAGCGTCCGGCTCAGCGACCTGCTCGATCCCGTCAGCATCCGTCTCGACGGCATCCGTCTCGACGGAGTCGGCCTCATCGACCGTATCCGGCGCGGGAAGCGACTCCTGCGGTGCTACCGAAGCCTCCGCGTTCGCATCGAGGGTAGGGGTGTTGTTGTCATTGTTCTCATCGGCCATCTCTGGCTAACTCCCTGCGCGGTGCAACAGGTGCTCCGCGAAATCTCATGCGGCACCCGCGGGTGCCGCGAACTCACTCGGTATGCGACCGGCTCATGGCTCTGATCGCGAGGGGCATTGGACCCCGAAGTCTGCGTCGATGCGTTTCACGGCGGCGCCGCTCGATGCATCAAATGCCATTATCGCACCTTGTGGGCCAGTTCGCGGCATCCGCCTCCTTCTGCGCGGCGGCGTGCACACGGGTTCGCGCTGCTCGACTGGGCTGGTATCCATAGGATCCACTGGGATAATCCCCACATGAGCGAGCAGCGCACCCGCCCCGTCGGCTTCGGGATCTGGTTGATAGTCGCCAGTGTGATCGGCTGGTGGGCGGCCTTCCAGCTCACCGTGGAGAAGTTCGCGCTGCTGGAGAACCCGCAAGACGCGCTGGCCTGCGATCTCAGCCCGTTCATCCAGTGCAGCACGAACCTGCAGTCGTGGCAGGGAGCCGTCTTCGGCTTCCCGAACCCGCTGATCGGCCTCACCGGATGGATGGCGCCCCTCGTCGTCGGCGTGGCTGTTCTCGCCGGCGCACGCTTCCCACGATGGTTCTGGGCCGTCTTCGGCGCCGGAATCACCTTTGCGTTCGGTCTCGTCTGCTGGCTGATCGCGCAGAGCCTCTACGATCTCTTCGTGCTCTGCCCCTGGTGCATGGTGACATGGGCCGTCACGATCCCCACGCTCTTCGCGACGATGGTGCATCTGTTCCGCAACGGCACCTTCAGCCGTTCCGAGAAGGTGCGCGCACGCGCCGGGCGCCTGATGCCGTGGGTGCCGCTCGCGACGATCCTCGCCTACGCACTCATCATTCTGCTGGCACAGCTGCAGGGGCTCGACTTCCTCGGTGAGATGGCGAAGATCCTGTTCTGATCCCCGATCTCGTCCCGACATGCAGAAAGCCCGTCCACCTCACAAGGGTGGACGGGCTTTCTCGAAGTTCGCTCAGCTGAACCAGATTCCGAGTTCACGGGCGGCCGACTCAGGGCTGTCGGAGCCGTGCACGAGGTTCTGCTGCACGGCGAGGCCCCAATCACGGCCGAAGTCGCCGCGAATCGTGCCGGGAGCAGCGGTGGTCGGGTCGGTGGTGCCGGCGAGCGAGCGGAAGCCCTCGATCACGCGGTTGCCGGTGAGACGGATCGCCACGGAGGGCCCGGAGAGCATGAACTCGAGCAGCGGCTCGTAGAACGGCTTGCCCTCGTGTTCTGCGTAGTGCTCGGCGAGCACATCACGATCAGGCTCTACGAGGCGGATGTCGACGAGCGCGTAGCCCTTCGCCTCGATGCGGGCGAGGATCGTGCCGGTGAGGCCGCGGGCGACACCGTCGGGCTTGACGAGGACGAGGGTTTCTTCAGTGGCCATGTCAATCACTCTCTGTGTGAGTATCGGTTTCTTCAGTGAGTCGGCTCGGGTCAGCAGGACGTCGTGCGTCCAGACGGGCCCCCATGATCGTCGCATACGCCCACATGCCACCGAAAACCAGGACGACGAGCAGGACGGCCGGTACGAAGAACGCCGACAGTGCGACGATCACCTGCAGCACCCATCCCGCAGTGATCGCCCATGGCCTCGTGATCATGCCGGCGACCGCCACCATCGCGAGCGCCACGACGACGCCTCCGACGATCGCCCACCACTGCGGCACCCCCCAGGGCAGCGAATTGAGCCCGAAGATCGTGAGGCCGACGAGCAGCACGACGATCGCTTCGAACCCGAGGACGATCGGTGCGAGCTTCTGCACCAGCGTGCGCGGCGCGCGAGCAGGGCGCGGAACGGGTGAGGCCTCGCTCACGCGCGCCACCCCGACTTCCAATCGTCTTCCTCGGCCAGTGCGATCGCCTCTCCGGCCAGAACGATGGATCCGGCGATGACGACGGCCCGACGGTCCGACGACGCAGCCCACTCGCGGGCCGCGTCTGCGGCATCGGCGAGTGAGGGATGCACGGTGGCACGGTGTCCTGCGGCCTCGACGAGATCAGCGATGACATCTGCATCGCTGGCACGTTCGGATTCCGGAGCTGTCGCGAACACGTGGGACGCCGCGGGTGCGAGTTCAGCGATGATTCCGACCGCGTCCTTGTCTGCGAGGATGCCGAGCACGAGTCCCCACTCATCGAAGTCGAAGCTGTCACCCAGGGATTGCGCGAGCGCCTTGGCGCCGTGCGGGTTGTGCGCGGCATCCACGACCACCGTCGGTGCGATCCCGAGCAGCTGGAGCCGCCCGGGAGAGGTCGCACCCTGCAGGCCATCGGTGATGATGTCGCCGGCGATGCGCTGCGTGCCACCGCCGATCAGCGATTCCACGGCCGCGACGGCGAGTGCAGCGTTGTGACCCTGATGCGCGCCGTACAGGGGGAGGTACTCCTCGACGTAGGAGCCGGCGAGTCCGCGGATCGTCAGCAGCTGCCCGCCGACCGCGAGTTTCTGCTCCGTCAGGCCGAATTCATCGCCCTCGAATGCAATGGTGGCGTTCTTCTCGGCAGCGACCCTGCGCAGTACCTCGGCGGCCTCGGCGGGCTGCTGGGCGGACACCACTGCTGCGCCCTCCTTGATGATGCCGGCTTTGACCTCCGCGATCTTCTCGATCGTGTCGCCCAGCCTGTCGGCGTGGTCGATGGCGATCGGTGCGAACACTGCGACGTCGCCGTCGGCCGTGTTCGTGGAATCCCAGGATCCGCCCATGCCCACTTCGAGGACGAGCACATCGACCGGCGCATCGGATGCTGCGACGAATGCCAGTACGGTGAGCAGCTCGAAGAAGGTCAGCGGAGCATCGCCTGCCTTCTCCAGCTCAGCATCCACGATCCCGGCGAAGGGCTCGATCTCATCCCAGGCGTCGGCTACCGCACCATCGTCGATGGGCTCACCGTCGATCATGATCCGCTCGGTGAAGCGCTCCAGGTGCGGGCTCGTGAACAGACCGGTGCGCAGTCCGTGCGCACGCAGCAGACTCTCGATCATGCGGGCGGTCGATGTCTTGCCGTTGGTGCCGGTGATGTGCACGACGCGGTAGGTGCGCTGCGGGTCGTCGAGGAGCTCGAGGATCCGCGCAGTGCGATCCTTGCGCGGTTGCACCCAGCGCTCCCCTGCCCGGCTCAGCAGCGCCTCGTACACGGCGTCTGCGCGTTTGCGGTCGCTCATACGGATGCCCCTTCGATGTTGGAGTCGATCGTCACGATGATCGCGGATTTGTCCGATCCGAGCGCGGTCGCGCCGCTGCGGAACACTCCGTCGCCGGGACTCGTGACGGTCGAGACCAGCTCGTCCATGTCGTCTGTCGCCTGCACGGCGAAGGCGATGGCGAGCGTCTCCCCCGCGATGAGGTCGGCGTGCGTGCGCAGCGCGTCGGCGTTCTCCGGCGAGACGTTCAGTGCGAGCACGATGCGATCGCTGACGTCGAGACCGGCGTTCTTGCGCGCCTCCTGAACGACGCGGATCGCGTCGCGGGCCATGCCTTCGGACTCCAGCTCGGGTGTCGTCTGCGTATCGAGCAGCACGAAGCCGCCGGTCGGCACGATGGCGAGCGCCTCGCCTTCCGGTCGGCCGGTGGTTTCGAGTGCGAGCTCGTACTCGGAGGGCTCGAGAGCGATCCCGTCGACGACGACCCCGCCGTCCTTCTCCTCCCAAAGTCCTGCTCTGGCACCGGCGATGACATGCTGCACCTGCTTGCCCAGGCGAGGCCCTGCTGCACGCGCATTCACGCTCAGCCGGTGGCTGATGCCGTACTCGGCCGCTGCGGTGTCGGTGAGCTGCACGAGCTCGACGGACTTCACGTTGAGCTCATCGCGCAGGATGTCCTCGAACTGGCCGAGCGTGTTCGCCAGCGGCGAGACGACGCTGAAGCGCGCGAGTGGCAGTCGCACGCGCAGCTTCTCCTTCTTGCGCAGCGCATTGCCGACGCTGGACAGCTCGCGCACAGCATCCATCGCATCACGGATGTCATCTGCGGCCGGGAACGCGTCGGCATCCGGCCAATCGGTCAGGTGCACGCTGCGCCCACCGGTGAGGCCCTGCCACACCCGCTCGCTGACCAGCGGCACGAGCGGGGCGGCGACACGGGTGAGCGTCTCGAGCACGGTGTAGAGCGTGTCGAAGGCCTCACGGCTCCTCGGGTCATCGGTGACGCCGGTCCAGAAGCGATCCCGCGAACGGCGGATGTACCAGTTCGTCAGCACCTCGGCGAAATCGCGGAGGCGAGCGGATGCCGTGGTCGAGTCGAGTCCTTCGAGATCGGCTCGAACCTCGCGGACGAGGTCGCCGGTGCGCGCCAGGATGTAGCGGTCGAGCACGTCGGTGGAGTCAGTGCGCCATTCGGCTTCGTAACCGCCATCCGACGCATCGCCACCGGCGCCCGCGGCATTCGCGTACGTCGAGAAGAAGTACCACGAGCTCCACAGCGGCAGCAGGAACTCCCGCACGCCGGCGCGGATGCCCTCCTCCGTGACGGCGAGGTTGCCGCCGCGGAGCACCGAACTCGACATCAGGAACCAGCGCATCGCGTCGGAGCCGTCACGGTCGAGCACCTCGGACACATCGGGGTAGTTGCGCAGCGATTTCGACATCTTGTAGCCGTCATTGCCGAGCACTATGCCGTGGCAGCTGACACCGGTGAACGCCGGGCGGTCGAACAGCGCGGTCGACAGCACGTGCATCAGGTAGAACCAACCGCGGGTCTGCCCGATGTACTCGACGATGAAGTCGGCCGGCGAGTGCGAGTCGAACCACTCCTGGTTCTCGAACGGATAGTGCACCTGCGCATAGGGCATGGATCCGGAGTCGAACCAGACGTCGAAGACGTCCTCGATGCGCCGCATGGTCGACTTCCCCGTCGGGTCGTCGGGGTTCGGGCGGGTCAGTTCGTCGATGTACGGGCGGTGCAGATCGACGTCGCCCTCCGGATTGCGGGGCAGCGTGCCGAAGTCGCGCTCCATGTCCGCCAACGATCCATAGGAGTCGACGCGCGGGTACTCGGGGTTGTCGCTCTTCCAGATCGGGATGGGCGATCCCCAGTACCGGTTGCGGCTGATCGACCAGTCGCGCGCGCCCTCGAGCCACTTGCCGAATTGGCCGTGCTTCACGTTCTCGGGCACCCACGTGATCTGCTCGTTGTTCGCGAGCATCTTGTCCTTGATGTCGGTCACCCGGACGAACCAGCTCGAGACGGCCTTGTAGATCAGGGGGTTCCGGCAGCGCCAGCAGTGCGGGTAGGAGTGCTCATAACTGGCCTCGCGGACGAGCCGCCCGTTGTCCTTGAGCAGGCGGATGAGCGGGCGGTTGGCATCCATCCAGAGCTCACCGGCGACGTCGGTGACGTTGGGGAGGAATCGTCCGCCGTCATCGAGGGAGATGATCGTCGGGATGCCCGCCGCGCCGGCCACACGCTGGTCGTCCTCACCGTAGGCGGGAGCCTGGTGGACGATTCCAGTGCCGTCGGTGGTGGTGACGTAGTCGTCGGCGAGGATGCGCCAGGCGTTCTCGGTGCCGTAGGTCTCGGCATCCGCGTAGTAGTCGAACAGGTGGTCGTAGGTGACGTCCTGCAATTGTTCACCCTTGACGGTCGCGTCGACGGCGGCGAGAGCATCCGCCGCCGTCTCGTACCCGAGATCCTTGGCATATCCGGCGAGCAGATCGCGGGCCAGCAGGTAGCGGTGCGCGGCCGCCTCGACCGGCTCGCCTGCGTTGTGCACGTCGGCTGCGCCGGCAGGTCCTGCGGGGAGGACGACGTACTCGATGTCCGGCCCCACGGCGAGCGCGAGGTTCGTCGGAAGGGTCCAGGGGGTCGTCGTCCATGCGAGAGCACGAACACCGGTGAGGCCGAGCGACTCGGCTTTCACGCCGGTGAGCGGGAACGTGACGGTGACGGATGGATCCTGACGCATCTTGTAGACGTCGTCGTCCATGCGCAGCTCGTGAGCGCTGAGCGGTGTCTCGTCGCGCCAGCAGTACGGCAGTACGCGGTAGCCCTCGTAGGCGAGGCCCTTGTCATAGAGGGTGTTGAACGCCCAGAGCACGCTCTCCATGTAGTTCGTGTCGAGCGTCTTGTAGCCGCGCTCGAAGTCGACCCAGCGAGCTTGGCGGGTGACATAGTCCTGCCATTGGTCGGTGTATGCCAGCACCGACTCCCGCGCCTTCGCGTTGAAGACATCGATGCCCATGGCCTCGATCTCGCTCTTCTCGGTGATCCCGAGCTGCTTCATCGCTTCGAGCTCTGCGGGTAGACCGTGCGTGTCCCAGCCGAAGACCCGGTCGACCTTCTTGCCGATCATGGTCTGGAAGCGCGGGAAGAGATCCTTGGCGTACCCGGTCAGCAGGTGGCCGTAGTGCGGCAGTCCGTTGGCGAACGGCGGGCCGTCGTAGAAGACCCACTCGTCTGCGCCCTCACGCTGCGCGATGGATGCCCGGAACGTGTCGTCCTGCTCCCAGAAGTCGAGCACCTCGCGCTCGATCTGAGGGAACCGAGGGCTGGGGGCGACGTCGGCGGCAGGGCCGAAGGATGAAGTGCGTGGGTATGTCATCGTGTCTCGCAGTGCTCGTGGCGGATGCTCCGTGCGAGGACGATCCTCGCGGACCGCGGTACCACCTCGCGTGCTGCGCCTCACGGCACTGCCACTCTCACTGCGGCGATGACGGGCCTGCCCCGCTCGGTTCTACTGGGTCTTGCGACTGTTCTTCCGAGAGCTCCCCGGTGATGGCCGGATCAAAGCGTGTGCGTCCATTGTACGCGGCCGCGCGCGTCGCGCGCTCAACCGCAGTTGTGCGCCTCACGCGCAGGAAATCATCGAATCTCTGCGGTCGAAGCGCACAACTGCGAACCAGAGATCAGGCTGCGAGGTGCAGCCCCTGCGCCACGGCGCGCATGATGACGTTCTGTACGACTTCCCACTCGTTGATGACCTGCTGGTAGCCCACTCGGATGACGTGATATCCCATGAGCCGAAGCTCTGCGTCGTGCCGGTTGTCTTCCAGCCGTTGCGCGCCGACGTGAGTGCCGCCGTCGATCTGGATGATCAGGCGGGCACCGATCAGCACATCGACCCGATGGCCGTGAATCCATGTCTGGATGCGCAGCGGCAGTCGCAGCCAGCGAAGCCTCGGCCGCAGATACGTCTCAAGACCAGCATCCGCGAAGGGCGTGGCCTGCTCCAGGATGCGCCGCGCTGCAGGTTTCCACGAGAATCGGCGGAGCGCCTCCAGCGTCACGAGGTTCTTGTTGAGCGCAGAATCCCAGGTCGCCAGGGCCTGTTCGAACGGCTCGCAGGCTGCGACAGCCGCGAGAACATTCTCGATCGGATCGACGAGCGCTTCAGGGTGCCGCGGAATGAGCGGTGTGAACCAGTGCACAGTCATATCCTTCGGCTTCTGTCCGGAGCTTCCAGGAGTCGCCGCGGCGTGAATGCCCGTTCGTCGGTCGTGAACCCAGAGCCCCAGTCGCTGCGCCTGGGTGAGACAGCTGAGGACCACCCCCGCACGAGCCGCACGGAGAAGATCAGCATCCGCCCCAGGAACCGCTAGCCACCCTCGAATCGGCCTGGACAGCAGTCCTGCGCTCACGGCACCGTCGACGTCACGCCGGCTGAAACCGCGATCGAGCACCGAGGAGACGCGACAGATGCCACCGCGTCGTCGCACTTCGATGACCACTTGGTTGATCCGCATAGCCGCAGATCCTGGCATCCGTACCCCACCCGGCGGAGCCGAGATCACGCCAACTGTGAGCAAAAGCAGGACTCACGCGGCTGTGTAGGAGTAGTGAGCGTGTGCCGTCCCGCGCAGTTATGCGCTTCCCTCGCAGGAAATCCAGGATCCGCTGCGAGTGAAGCGCTCATCTGCGAACGAACGCACGGCGGCCTCACCCCTCGCGGTGGTATCCGTGCAAGTCGTCCTGGACGCCGTTGATCCAGACCTCCTCGCCACCGTCCGGATCAGCGATACGGACCGTGCGCGTGAATGCCTCGTCGACGACGGATGCCTCGAACCCGGCATCCCGAAGCCTCGAAGCGAGAGCATCGAGATCGCCACGCGCCTCGAACGAGAGCCCGACCCTCGGCCCGCCCTTGTGCAGACCGATCGAGCCGCCGTCGCTGAGCAGCTCCACCCATCCGCCACCATCTGCAGCGATTCCACCACGCAGGCCGAGCGCCGCGAGGATCGAGCGAGGCTCCACCAGGTCGTCTTGGAACCAGATGGGCTGCACCGCGATGTCCCCCCGTGCGGCCGCCACCATTCCCTCCGACACCGTGATCGCGACCCCGGAGGTCGTATGAACCGTCAGCACCTCGCCGACGCCCTCCATGTCAGCGCGCGTGACCTCGAACGAGGAAAGAGCGGATGCCGCGGCATCCAGATCATCGACGACGAGGTGGATGTCAACAGCTCCGGCTCTGTGCTCCGCCGTCGCGCCATGCACAGCCAGCACACCGTCGGCGTGGAACTCACCCCAGTCCGGGGTCGGCGCGTACGCCGCGCTAAAGCCGAGCGTCTCCGCGAGCGCCCACCAGCGTTCCGGCTGCTCGGTGTAGACGATCTGCTGCACGGTCACCGTCATCAGTTCTCCTCCAGGTACTCACGCAGGGCCGTTTCGACGAGCGCCGACAGACTCGCGCCGTCGTCGATCGCGCGGTGCTTCACCGCACGGATCAACTCCGGCGGCAGGTACACGTTGAACTGCGCCTTCTTGTCGATGGGCGACTCTTTTGCTTGCATGCTAGCAATATAGCCAAGTTAGGCTGCGACTGCAACGTTGTCCGACCCACCGCTTACGCTCAAGGGGTGGCCCGCTCCTCCGAATCCCCCGCTGCTCCACGCGTCTCCATTCCCGACATCCCGCCTCGCCTCCGCGATGCCGCCGCCGCACGCAACGCCGACCTGCTCGCTGCAAGGCTCGATCTCTCGGGCACGGTCGACCTCGCATACGCATCGCTCGAGCAGTGCGTGATGAACGCCGACGCCGACGGAATCGACCTGATCGGCGCGACGATCCTCGACGTCGACGTCCCCGACATCCGGGTGGCATCCCTCAGTCTGCGAAACGCCGGCATCCGCAGGCTCCGCATCTCCGGAGGCCGCATCGGGACGCTCGATCTCAGCAGCACCCGCATCGATGAACTCGAATTGCGCGATCTGCGCGTCGACTACCTGAACCTGGGCGGTGCAAAGGGCACCGACCTCCTGTTCAGCGGATGTGCGATCCGCACCCTCGACATGCCGCAGGCAGAGCTCACCCGTGTGCGTTTCGAGGACTGCCGCAGCGACGAGATCGACCCACGCGGACTTCGCGCAACCGATGTCGATCTGCGCGGACTCGACGCCATCGCCTTCACGGATGCGAACGGCCTTCGCGGCACGACGCTCACGACGTTCCAGGTGCAGCAGCTCGCGCCGACACTGGCAGCGGGCGTCGGCATCCAGGTCAAGGACTGAGATCTGAGGGCGCGCCCTCAGCGTCCTGCGGCGAGCAGTTCCTGGGTGAATGGATGCTGCGGTGAGGCGAACACCCCGGCAACAGGCCCCTGCTCCACGACGACGCCGTCCTGCATCACGAGCACGTCATCAGAAACCGCGGCGACCACGTCGAGGTCGTGCGAGACGAAGATCATGGTCAGCTCGTGTTCGCGCTGCAGACGCCCGAGCAGCTGCAGAACCTTCTCACGCACGGACGGGTCCAGAGCAGACACCGGCTCGTCGAGCACCAGCACATCCGGGTCTGCGGCGAGCGCTCGCGCGATCGCCGCACGCTGCCGCTGCCCGCCGGACAGCTGCGCCGGGCGCCGTCGGGTCAGCGCCGGATCGAGATCCACTTCGGCCATCAGCGCCCTAACGCGCGCAGCGCGAGCGGCCCGTGGCACATCGCCCGCCTCCAGCGCCTCGCGCAGTGACCGCCCGATCGTCCAGCGGGGATCGAAAGCGCCGAGCGGGTTCTGATGCACGAGCTGCACCCTGTGCTCGCCGTTCCACCGGAGATCACCCGAGTCCGCCTTCTCGACACCCACGATCATGCGGGCGAGCGTCGTCTTCCCCGACCCGGACTCCCCCACGATCCCCAGCGTCTGCCCCTGCAGCAGTGTGAAGGACGCGCCGGCGACCGCTGGAACGCCCGAGAACGCCTTGGTCACTTCGATGCCGGTGAGCACCGCATCTCCCAGCCCGAAGCGTTCCGCGCGGGGCTCGTGCATCGTTGCGGTGATCAACTCGCGGGTGTACTCCTCCTGCGGCGCGTCGAGCACGTCGGCGACGGCCCCCTGCTCGATGACCCGGCCCGATCGCATCACGAGCACGCGGTCGGCGACCCGACGCACGGCCGCGAAGTCATGGCTGATGAAGACGACGGCCGTGCCGGCATCCGCAATCGATCGCAGCAGAGCGAGCACGCGGGCCTGCACCGTGGCGTCCAGCGCGGTCGTCGGCTCATCGGCGACAAGCACAGCTGGCCCACCCGCGAGCGCGGACGCGATCAGTGCCCGCTGTCGCAGCCCCCCGGACAGTTCATGCGGGTACTGGCCGGCGCGACGTGAGGCATCCGTCATCGAGACCGACTCCAGCAGCTCGAGCGCACGTTCCCGACGTTCACGTCGCGACAGCTCAGTGTGGATCGCGAGAGGCTCTGCAACCTCGACGCCGATGCGTCTCAGCGGGTCGAGCGACACCAGGGCGTCCTGCGAGACCAGACCGATCCGGTTCCCTCGCAGTTCGCGCCAATCGCTCTCGGAAAAGCTGCGCGCATCCACCCCATCGATGCCCAGGACATCGGCCTCGACTCGCGCAGCATCCGGCGTGAGACCGAGCAGCGCGGATGCCGTGAGCGACTTTCCTGCGCCGGACTCTCCCACGATGGCCAAGCACTCTCCAGCGGCGACCTCGAAAGACACTGCCTCGACGAGCCGCGCGCCCCGAATCGTGACCGAGAGATCCTGCACCTCGAGCGCACTCACGAGACCCTCCCTTCGGCACGCGCCCGCAGCGTGCGACCGACGATGGTCGCCGACACCACGGTCAAAGTGATCGCGACCCCGGGGAACACGGCGATCCACCACGCCGTGCCGAGCACGTTGCGTCCGCCTGAGAGCATGAGCCCCCATTCCGGTGCCGGCTCCGTCGGTCCGAGCCCGAGGAAGCTGAGACCTGCGGCAGCGAGGATGCTGGACCCGATCCCGATCGTCGCGAGCACGCTGAGCGAACCGAGCACGCCCGGAATGACATGGCGGGCGAAGGCGCGTATCGGCGGCACACCGAGGATGCGGGCGGCCTCCACGTGCTCGGTGAGCGCGAGAGACCGTGTCTGCACCCGCGCCAGTCGCACGTATACGGGCACGGCGGCGATCGTGACCGCGATCGCGACATTGGTCGGCCCTGGCCCGAGGATCGCCACCACCACGAGTGCGACGAGGAACTCCGGGAACGCGAGCAGCACATCCGTGACGCGCATCGCCGTAGCATCCACCACTCGCGGGGCGATGCCCGAGAGCGCCCCGATCACGAGCCCCAGTACGAGTGCGAGCCCCGTGGCCAGCAGTCCGATGCCCACCGAGCGCCCAGCTCCGTACACGACACGGGAGAAGACATCCCTGCCGCTCTGATCCGTGCCGAACAGGTGAGCGGGCCCCGGTGCCTCCAACGCGGCGCGAACATCGGTGCGTAGCGGATCATGCGTCGCGACGAGCTGAGGGAACAGCGCCATGACCGCGACCACGGCAAGCACGACCAGTGCCGCCCACATCAGCACATGCCGCGAAGCTGCCTGCGGCGACGTGCGCACGCGACGCGCGACATCCGGACGAGGCGACAGACTCACGAACGCACCTCCCGGGCGTCGACGGGGCGCAGCCGCGGATCGAGCACCGGGTACAGCAGTTCGACGATGAGGTTCACGACCACGAACACCAGGGCGCTGAACAGGATGATCCCGGTGATCACCGGAAGGTCGCGGTCGGTGATCGCCGACAGAGTCACCCGCCCGAGCCCCGGTCTGGCGAACACCGTCTCCACGAGCACGGCGCCGCCGAGCAGCGACCCGACCATGTACGCGGCGAGGGTGAGAATACCTGCCGCACCGTGACGCAGAGTGTGGTGGGCGGTGAGCCGCACCTGGCCTGCGCCACGTGCCCGTACGGTCGTGGCCCACGGCTGCCGCTCCGCCGCCTCTATGCCATCGCGCAGCACCTGACCGAGCAGAGCTGCGACGGGGAGCGCGAGCGTGACGGCCGGGAGCACGATCGTCGCGGGGTTGCGCGTGCCGGACACCGGGAACCAGCCCAGGCCGAACGCGAAGATGCTGAGCAGGAGGATCCCGATCCAGAACACCGGCGAGGAGAGCACGACCAGCTCGACGCCGGCGATGATGCCGCGCGACACCTTGCCGCGGGCGAACAGCGCCACGGCGAGCGCGAGCACCACTGCGATCACGAGGGCGAGCGCCGTCAGTTGCACGGTGGCTCCGAGCCGACGGCCGATCACCTCGGCGACCGGCATCCGCAGCTGGTACGACTCACCCAGGTTGCCCTGCAGCAGTTGCCCCAGATACGAGAAGTACTGCTCCAGCGGTGGACGATCCAGCCCCAGCTCGGCGCGGATGCCATCCTTGACCGCTTCGCTCACCTGGGCCTGCGGCCCGAGCATCACCGAGACGGGGTCACCGGGAATCACCCTGAATGCGAGGAACGCGAGCGTCGCCGCGCCCCATAGGACTATGACGACGGATGCTGCGAGTCCCGCGATTCGGATGAGCAGAGGCTTCACGACCCGCTCAGCCGACCGTGACCTCGTAGAACAGCGGACGGCCGTACAGGTCGTACTCGAGACCCGAGACGGTGTCGTTCACGGCGGTGATGAGCGACGGGCTGTAGAGCGGCACGATCGCAGTGTATTGCGCATTCCACTGCTGCAGCTGCTGATAGATCGCAGCCCGCGCGTCGACATCGCTGGTGGCGACGCCTTCTTCGAGCAAGCCGTCGATCTCAGGATCCGTGACCTGCGACGCGTTCTGGAACCCGTCGGTGTGCAGGTGGCTGCGCAACAGGTCACCGTCGACGCCCGAGAACCCCCAATCGGTGAGGTCGAAGGTCTTCGGACCGTACTGCTCGTTGTAGGCGCCCGGTTCCAGCACCTCTCGCACGACTTCGAAGCCGATGTCGGCGAGATCGGACTGGATGGCGTTCGCCAGAGCGGCATTGTCGTCGGAAACAGGCGTGTACGCGATCCACCGCACTGAGAGCCGCTGGCCGTCCTTCATGCGGATGCCGTCGCTGCCGCGTTCGGTCCACCCGGCCGCATCCAGCAGGCTGTTCGCCTCGTCCTGATCGAACGGCCAGCTACCCTCGAGCGATGCGTCGTATCCAGGCGTCGTCGCTCCGAGAATGCTCCACGCCCGGGGGAACTGTCCGAAGAAGATCTCCTCGACGGCCGCGTCGATGTCGATGCCGCGGGCGAATGCCTGTCGGACCTTCTCATCGGCGAAGAGGCCGTACTTCTCGTTCAGATACAGCGAGTACGGCAGGCCGGGGTACTCGTTGGAGTCGACGGTCAGCGTCTCCGGCAGCTCGACCGCGAGGTTCGGCGGCAGGTTGCTGGCAAGATCGGCCTCGCCGCTCTCCACCACACCGGCACGTACCGACGCCTCCGGCAGGATCTCGACTCGCAGTGTCTCGAACTGCGCAGCCCCGGCACCGTCCGGCCCCCACGCGTAGTCGGGGTTGCGGGTGTAGACGATCTCCTGGTCCGGCGTGTACTCGGTGAGCTCGAACGGACCGGTGCCCACAGTGACGTCAGGGCCCCCGGCCTTGAGCTGATCGGTCGAGTTCTCCAGCACTGCCGGTGAGTAGAACCCGAGCAGCGGGGTGCTCGCGGCCTGCAGGAACGGCGCGTACGGCTGGGTGAAGCTCACCTCGACCGTGTGTTCGTCGATGACCTCGGTGCCGGCGTAGAAGTCGCCTCCGAGCATGCTCGCCGCCTGGGCGGAGGCCGTCTCGGGGTCCGCGATGCGGTCGAAGTTCGCCTTGACGGCATCCGCATCGAACGGCTCCCCGTCATGGAACGTGACGTCGTCGCGCAGATCGAACGTGTACGTGGTGCTGTCGTCGGACACCGTCCAATCCGTGGCGAGCCACGGAGAGAACGAGCCGTCGGACTCCTGGAAGACGAGCGAGTCGAGCACGGCGCGCTGCACCATGCTCGACACGTCGAGCTGGCTCGTCTGCGGATCCATGTGCCCTGCGGAAAGGTTCGCCCCCTGAATGGCCCAGACGACTTCCCCACCTCCGTCGGTTTCGGAGCCGCCGGGGCCGGCGCAGGCGCTGAGCGCCAGAGCAGCGGCGGCGGCAAGCGCGGTGATGGGCAGAATGCGACGCACGAGCAGACCGGGCATGCGAGTCCTCAGAAAGAGTGGAAGGGGTCAGTCGATTCTACCCGGGGTTTTTGGACAGGGTCGATCTACGCCGACCTGCAGCCGGGACGGCCTTCGGTAGACTGGCTGTCGCAACCCACACTCAGGCACGCTCACACAGTGCCGCATACATCGCGCAAGGAGACCACTATGTCGGCACCCACCCAGAACCAGATCCCCGACAAGCCCGTACTCGAAGGTCTCGAAGCGAAGTGGGACGGCGTCTGGGCAGAGCAGGGCACCTATCTGTTCGATCGCCTGCGCGCTGCGGAACGCGGCCGTGAGGGCGTCTACTCGATCGACACGCCTCCACCGACGGCATCCGGATCTCTCCACATCGGTCATGTGTTCTCGTACACGCACACCGACGTGAAGGCGCGCTACGAGCGCATGCGCGGCAAGAGCGTCTTCTACCCGATCGGGTGGGATGACAACGGACTGCCTACCGAACGTCGCGTGCAGAACTTCTACGGAGTGCGCGTCGACCCGACACTCCCCTACGACGCCGACTTCACGCCGCCGTTCGAGGGCAACGCGAAGAGCCTGAAGGCCGCCGACCAGCAGCCCATCAGCCGACGCAACTTCATCGAGCTGTGCGAGCGCCTCACCGTCGAGGACGAGAAGCAGTTCGAAGACGTCTTCCGACAGATGGGTCTCAGCGTCGATTGGACGCAGACGTACCGCACGATCTCCGACGAGACGATCCGTCAGAGCCAGCTCGGCTTCATCCGCAACCACGAGCGCGGCGAGGCGTACCAGGCGCTCGCGCCCACACTGTGGGATGTCGACTTCCGCTCCGCCATCGCTCAGGCGGAGCTCGAAGATCGCGACCAGCAGGCCGCGTACCACCGCATCGCGTTCCACAAGACCGATGGCACCGGCGACATCCACATCGAGACGACGCGTCCCGAGCTTCTTGCGGCGTGTGTCGCCCTCGTCGCACACCCGGACGACGAGCGCTACCAGCCCTACTTCGGCCAGACCGTGCGCACGCCGCTGTTCGATGTCGAGGTCCCCGTTCTCGCGCACCACCTCGCGCAGCAGGACAAGGGCTCGGGAATCGCCATGGTCTGCACGTTCGGTGACGTCACAGACATGATCTGGTGGCGCGAACTCGACCTGCCGATCCGCACGATCCTGGGCCTGGACGGTCGCGTCATCGCCGAAGCCCCCGAGGCGATCAGCTCGGATGCCGGCACCGCCGCTTACGCGGAGCTCGCCGGCAAGACCGTCTTCAGCGCCAAGAAGCGCGTCGTCGAGCTTCTGGAGGAATCCGGCGAGCTGCTCGAGGTCTCCAAGCCCTTCAACCATGCTGTGAAGTTCTTCGAGAAGGGCGACCGCCCGCTCGAGATCGTCTCGACGCGCCAGTGGTACATCCGCAACGGCGCACGCGATCAGGATCTGCGAGACCAGTTGATCGCGCACGGCAAGGAACTGCAGTGGCACCCCGACTTCATGCGCGTGCGCTACGAGAACTGGGTCGGCGGTCTGACCGGTGACTGGCTCGTGTCGCGTCAGCGCTTCTTCGGCGTCCCGCTGCCCGTGTGGTACGGCCTGGATGAGAGCGGTGAACGCGACTACGACCGCGTTCTGATGGCATCGCCCGAACAGCTGCCGATCGACCCGACCAGCGACGTCCCCGCCGGCTACACCGAGGATCAGCGCGGTGTCGCGGGCGGCTTCGAGGCCGAGACCGACATCCTCGACACCTGGGCGACCTCGTCACTGACTCCGCAACTCGCGGGCGGCTGGCAGCGCGACGAGGAGCTGTGGAACCTCGTCGCCCCGTTCGACGTGCGGCCCCAGGCGCAGGACATCATCCGCACCTGGCTGTTCTCGACCATGCTGCGCTCGACGCTCGAAGACGGCCGTTCGCCGTGGAAGCACGCCTCCATCTCCGGATTCATCGTGGATCCCGACCGCAAGAAGATGTCGAAGTCCAAGGGCAATGTCGTGACGCCTGCCGACATCCTCGAGAAGCACGGTTCGGATGCTGTGCGCTACTGGGCGGCCTCCAGCCGCCTCGGGGTGGATGCCGCATTCGACCCGCAGAACCCGACCCAGATGAAGATCGGCCGCCGCCTGGCGATCAAGGTGCTCAACGCGGCGAAGTTCGTGCTGTCGTTCCCGGTGCCCGAGGGCGCGCAGGTGACGCACGCGCTGGACGCATCGATGCTCGCGGCCCTCGACGAGGTCGTCCGCGAGACGACCAAGGCGTTCGAGGCCTTCGATCACGCGCGCGCACTCGAGATCACCGAGTCGTTCTTCTGGGCGTTCTGCGATGACTACCTCGAACTCGTCAAGGAGCGCGCTTACGACCAGACCGATGTCGGCCAGCCGTCCGCCGCGCTCGCGCTTCGCATCGCGCTGTCGACCCTGCTGCGCCTGCTCGCACCGGTCGTGTCGTTCGCCACCGAGGAGTCGTGGAGCTGGTTCGAGGAGGGTTCGATCCACACCGCCGCTTGGCCCGAGCCGCAGGGCGCCGAGGGCGCCCCGGCCGTGCTGAGCGCTGCCAGCGCGGCGCTGATCGGCATTCGCCGGGCCAAGACCGAGGCCAAGGCCTCGCAGAAGACGCCGGTGTCGCGTGCCGTGATCGTCGCGCCGACCGAGACGCTCGAGGCACTGCGCGCCGCCGCGGATGATCTGCGAGCCGTCGGTCGCATCGCCGAGCTGGAGTTCGTGGTGGGCGATGAACTCGCCGTCACCGAGATCGAGCTCGCTCCTGTGGAGGAGAGCTGATGCAGCTCGGAACGCGTTGGGCGGCAGGCTCGGATGCTCCGGCATCCGTACCCGCCGCTCTTCGAGCCGCCATCGCCGAAGTGGAGACGCGTGGCGTCACCGGCATGTGGACGCTCACATGGCTGGAGGGCCGGCCGATCGCTGAACTGGATGCCGGATGGGAAGTGCTGGTCACGGCATCCGGCGAAGTGATCGCACGCCCGTTCCAGGACTGAGCATTCAGCGCAGCCGCATGCCCATCTGCGCGAGGGCGTGATCGGTGGCGCGCGGGTCAGGCTTGCGCGTCTGTTCGTCTTTGATCGACACCAGCATCGCGGCACGGCGATCTTGACGACGTTCTGCTCGTCTCGTCGCCCAACGGGTCATCGCCGCAGCGAGGCGGATGGATGTGCGTTCGATCGTCGACGCGCCCCGCGGCACGGCGATCGCGCGAGTGGCGACTACTGCACTCATGATGCGGTCTCCTTCTTGTTCGACAGGTTCTTCAAGGGGAAGACGTCGGCGCGCACGCTCACGCGGCGTACACCTTCGCCTTTCTGGCCGCGATACCTGACCGCAGCCTCATCGATGACGGCCTCGATCCTCTTGATGAGGTCGATCGTCTGTTCAGCGGTCATGCTGATGCCGCTGGTCATCGACGAGCTCGCATCGGCCCACTCGGCCGGTTCTTTGTCGATGCGTGCGCTGAAGAACTCCATGAGTTCGTCGTGACGGCGACGCATCGCTTCCGCGACAGCGACCTGGAGTGCGGCTTCCCCTGAGGGAGAGCCCTGCACCGCTCGTGAGTCGTACACGATGCCGCCCGCCGGACGCTCCCACCAGCGTTCGCGGCCCCCATGCTCTCCGGCGACCTCACGGATGAGGTCGTGCCGCGCGAGCGCCCGCAGGTGATAGCTCGTCGCGCCGGAGGACTCCCCCAGTATCTCGGCCAGGGTGCTCGCGGTCTGCGGCCCTTCCTGCGCGAGAATGTCGAATATCCGGACGCGCAACGGGTGCGACAGCGCACGGAGCGCACCCGCGTCGAGTACGCGACGTTCGGATGCGATGGGGGCCTTCTCGTTGTCGGTCATAATGCAAAGATACCTATGCAAAGACTTCTTTGCAAGCTTTTCTTTGCATGTCGATCGACCGCGCGCCGCCTGACCCGAATAGGCTCTTCTCATGACCGATGCAGTGAACCCGCTCCTCACGCCATCCGCTCTCCCGTACGCACTCCCCGACTACGCCGCAATCCGGCCAGAGCACTACCTGCCGGCGTTTCACGCGGCGTTCGCCGAGCACCTCGCCGAGATCCGGCGCATCACGATGGTGAGGTCGATGCCGACGTTCGAGAACACGATGGTGCCGCTGGAGCATGCCGGAGCCATGCTGGAACGCGTCGCACACGCGTTCTACACCGTGAGCTCTGCGGACGCCACCGAAGAGATCCAGGCGATCGATGAAGAGCTCGCTCCCCTGATGGCCGCGCACGATGACGCCGTCCGCCTCGATGCGCAGCTGTACTGGCGGGTGAAGGTCCTGCACGAGCAGCTCGACGAGCTGGAACTCGACGGCGAGAGCCGGTACCTGGTTCAGCGGCACTTCCGCGAGATGGCACACGCCGGCGCCGGGCTCGATGACGACGCGAAGTCGCGGCTCACCGCGCTGAACCAGCAGCTGTCGACTCTGACGACGACGTTCGAGAAGAATCTCCTCGCCGACACCAACGATCTCGCTGTGCTGTTCGACAGCGCCGACGAGTTGGACGGACTTGCCGACGGCGAGCTTTCAGCGGCCGCGCGTGCGGCGACGGAGCGTGGCCACGACGGCGCCTTCCTGATCTCGCTGCCGCTGTTCACCGGACATCCGTATCTCGCCTCGCTGACGAACCGCGACAGCCGTCGTCGCGTCATGGAGGCATCCCGCTCTCGTGGTGCGCGCGGCAATGCGAACGACAACCGAGCGGTGCTGACCGAGATCGCGGCTCTTCGAGCCGAACGCGCCGCGCTCCTCGGGTACCCGTCGCATGCCGCCTACGTGACGGCGGACGAGACCGCCGGCACGCCGGAGGCTGTATTCGACCTGCTGCATCGACTCGCCCCTGCCGCGGCATCCAACGCCCGCGCCGAGCAGGAAGCACTTCAGGCGATCGTCGACGAGACCGAGGACGAACCGTTCGCGCTGGAGGCGCACGACTGGGCGTTCTACACCGAGAAGGTGCGCACTGCGAAGTACGACATCGACACGGCGGCGCTGCGACCCTGGTTCGGGGCAGAGCGGGTGCTTCAGGACGGCGTCTTCTACGCCGCCACCCAGCTGTACGGTGTGACGTTCACCGAGCGTGCGGATCTGGTCGCCTACCACCCCGATGCCCGTGTCTTCGAAGTGCACAACGCCAGCGGCAGCGCGCTCGGCCTTTACGTGCTCGACCTGTACACGCGCGACACGAAGCGCGGCGGAGCGTGGATGAACCCGATCGTCAGCCAATCCGCACTCCGCGGCACTGCTCCGGTCGTCGTGAACAACCTGAATGTCGCGAAGCCGGGCGACGGGCAGCCGACGCTTCTGACGCTGGACGAGGTGACCACGCTGTTCCACGAGTTCGGCCACGCGCTTCACGGCCTGTTCGCGACCGTGAACTATCCGCACTTCGCCGGTACCAACGTGTTCCGCGACTTCGTGGAGTTCCCCAGCCAGGTGAACGAGATGTGGATCCTGTGGGCGGAAGTGCTCGACAACTACGCACGCCACTACGAGACCGGTGAGGCGCTGGATTCAGGCGTCGTAGAGCGCCTGCGTGCGACCGAAGCGTTCAACCAGGGCCACGACACCAGCGAGTACCTGGCCGCCGCGTGGCTGGATCAGGCCTGGCACCGCGTGGACGTCGAAACGCAGATCGACGAGGTCGCCGCGTTCGAAGCCGAGGCGCTCGCAGAGATCGGACTCGACAACCCTGCCGTGCCGACGCGTTACGCCTCCACCTATTTCGCGCATGTGTTCTCTGGCGGCTACAGCGCCGGGTACTACTCGTACATCTGGAGCGAGGTGCTCGATGCCGACACCGTCGAGTGGTTCCGCGACAACGGCGGCCTGACCCGTGAGAACGGCGACCGATTCCGTGCACGCCTGCTGGGCGTCGGCGGATCGAAGGACCCGCTCGCGGCGTACCGCGACTTCCGCGGCCGCGACGCCGAGATCGCCCCGCTGCTCAAGCGCCGCGGGCTGGGTGGTTGATGGATGCCGGGCAGCCGGGCGCTTCGGATGCTCAGCAACTGGAGGACATCCGAAGGGCATTCGATGCGCGAGCTGCCACATACGACGAAAGCAGGATGCATCGTGAGGTCGCCGCAGCAGTTGCCGACTTCGTCGATCTGACCGACGTCGACGATGTCCTCGACGTCGCCACGGGCACTGGCCTCATGTTGCGCGCTCTGGCGCGACTCTCCCCCGCGATCGCACTGACTGGCGTCGACGTGGCCCCCGCGATGCTCGAAGTCGCGCGGAGGCACCTACCCGAAGCGACATTCGTTGAAGCGGATGCTGCCCTCGTCCCTCTTGCCGATGCCTCCACCGACCTCATCACCTGCGTCACCGCATTGCACGCGATTCCGAACACCGCCGCTGCGCTGGCCGAGTGGCATCGACTGCTCCGGCCTCTCGGACGCGTCGTCTCGGCGACGTTCGTCGCAGAGGGGCGAAGGGGTCCGCTGCAGAGAAATCACCTATACCCCGCAGATCATCGACCATTCGAAACACGGGAGAGGCTTGCAGAGACGGTCGCGCGGCACGGCTTCGCCATCACCCGATCGATGCTCTGGTCGGACGAGGTCGATACGCTTCTGATCGCGGAGTGGTTGCCCGCTCCACGATGACGCCCTCAGGAACGGAGATCTGGAAGCTTCGCATGGCGCCACCCTAGAGCGCACCGCGGACTTCTCGATCTCACGAGGGAGAGCGTTACAAGTGCGCCAGCGCCTTGTACCAGGTCAACTGGTGGTAGCTCTGCTGCAGGTGCTCCCCCAGCCCGGCGAGCGGAAGGATGCGAACGGTGATGAGTTCGCTGTCGTCGAGATCCTGTGCCGCCACTCGCGCGCATCCGCGGGCGAGGAAGTGGTGGACGTGGTTCGTGTGGTTGCCGAAGTTCGCCCAGGTCGCACCGAGGTCGACGATCTCCTGAGCCTCATATCCGGTTTCCTCGAGAAGTTCTCTGGCTGCAGCGTCACGCGGCTCCTCGCCCGGCTCCACCGCACCGCCGATCGTCCCCAGGGCGACGATTCCTGCCCCGTGCCGGTACTCCTCGACCACGATCACCGCCCCATCAAGGTCGACGGCCAGAACGGAGATCCACTCACTCGGCTCGAGCACGTAATACGGCGAGATCGTCCGACCTGCGGCATCCACGCATTCGTCTGCGCGCAGCCGAATCCAACGATCCGCAAGGATCGTTTCGCTGGAGATCGTCTGCCATGGTGCGGGGCGGTCGCGACCCACCGCGCTCACGCGCTCTTGCGCTTGCGCTCCATCACGATGGTCGGCGGCGCGCCCTCATCAACCGCGGCGCGGGTGACGACGACCTTCTTCACGTCTTCGGCCGACGGGATCTCGAACATGATCGGGCCGAGTACGTCTTCGAGTATCGCGCGGAGCCCTCGCGCACCCGTCTTGCGCTCCACCGCGAGGTCGGCGATCGAACGCAGCGCGTCGTCGTCGAACTCGAGCTCGACACCGTCGATCTCGAACATGCGCTGGTACTGCTTGACGAGCGCGTTGCGCGGTCCGGTGAGGATCTCGATCAGTGCTTCTTGATCCAACGGTGACACCGACGCGATGATGGGCAGCCGCCCGATGAACTCCGGAATGAGCCCGAACTTGTGCAGGTCTTCCGGAAGCACCTCGCTGAACAGATCGAGGTCCTTCGTCTTGTCGTGCAGGGGGGCACCGAAGCCGACGCCATGCTTGCCCACGCGCGAAGAGACGATGTCTTCCAGGCCTGCGAAAGCGCCGGCGACGATGAACAGCACGTTCGTCGTGTCGATCTGCAGGAACTCCTGGTGCGGATGCTTGCGTCCGCCCTGCGGCGGCACCGAAGCGACTGTTCCTTCGATGATCTTCAGCAGCGCCTGCTGCACGCCCTCGCCGGACACATCCCTCGTGATCGAGGGATTCTCCGCCTTGCGCGCGATCTTGTCGATCTCGTCGATGTAGATGATGCCCTGTTCGGCCCGCTTCACGTCGTAGTCGGCGGCCTGGATGAGCTTGAGGAGGATGTTCTCGACATCCTCGCCGACATAACCCGCCTCCGTGAGCGCCGTGGCGTCTGCCACCGCGAACGGAACATTGAGCCGCTTCGCCAGCGTCTGAGCCAGATACGTCTTGCCGCAGCCGGTCGGACCGATGAGCAGGATGTTGCTCTTGGCGATCTCGACTTCGTCGGCCTTCTGCTCGGCGAGCTGCAGCGTGCCGTGGGCACGGACGCGCTTGTAGTGGTTGTACACGGCGACGGCCAGAGAGCGCTTCGCCGGTTCCTGACCGACCACGTACTCCTCGAGGAACGAGAAGATCTCACGAGGCTTGGGCAGATCGAAATCTGCAACGCCCTCGGCGGACGACTCCGCCATGCGCTCTTCGATGATCTCGTTGCACAGCTCGACGCATTCGTCGCAGATGTACACACCGGGGCCAGCGATCAGCTGCTGCACCTGCTTCTGGCTCTTTCCGCAGAATGAGCATTTGAACAGGTCAGCGCTTTCACCGATTCGGGCCATGCGCGTCCTCCTTGGGGAGACTGAGAAACTCCTTCGAGCCTAACCTCTCCCTCAGACAGTGGGCCGCATTGGCGCGGCCCCGCTCAGATCGTCATGGTTCAGATCATGCTCTTGGGGTGCCACACCGTCTTCGTCTCGGTGAAGGCCGCGATCCGCTCCGGCGAAGCTGTCACGTCGCCGGGCGTGAGCACACGCTTGAGAGTGTCTGCGGCCGCGATCTGCAGGTCGACCCATTCGAGTGCGTCGGCCCCGGCGAGGTCGAGTGCGTTGACATCGGCGTGCGAGGCGAGCCAGGGTGCGATCTCCGCAGGTGATCCGGTGAGCACGTTCACGACTCCCCCGGGCACGTCGCTCGTCGCGAGCACCTCGGCGAAACTGATGGCGGAAAGCGGATGCTGCTCACTTGCGATCACGACGACGGAATTGCCGGCGACCAGAGCGGGAGCGACCACCGAAACGAGCCCGAGCAATGCCGACTCCTGCGGAGCGATGATGGCGACGACTCCGGTCGGCTCGGGAACCGAGATGTTGAAGTACGGACCCGAGACGGGGTTTGCATTGCCCGCGACCTGTGCGTACTTGTCGCACCAGCCCGCGTACCAGACCCACAGGTCGACGGCCTCATCGACCTGCGCTCCGGCGGCTGCGGCCGAGACGCCCTCCTGCGCGATGATCTCGTCGACGAACTGCGCACGACGACCCTCGAGCACCTCGGCGACACGATAGAGCACCTGGCCGCGGTTGTACGCCGTCGCCCCGGACCAGCCCTTCACGGCCGAACGTGCGGCGACCACGGCATCTCGAGCATCCTTGCGAGAGCCCTTGGCCGCGTTCGCGAGGAACGCGCCCTTGGCTGAGAGCACCTCGTAGGTGCGCCCCGACTCGCTGCGCGGGAACTTTCCGCCGATGGCGAGCTTGTACGTCTTCGGAACAGCCAGTCGCTTGCTCATGCCGAAGCTCCCTTCAGGTATGCAGTGAGACCATGTCGGCCGCCCTCGCGGCCGTACCCGGATTCCTTGTACCCACCGAACGGGCTGGCGGGGTCGAACCGATTGAAGGTGTTCGCCCAGACGACACCGGCGCGCAGCTGGTCGGCAACGGCGAGGATGCGCGAGCCCTTGTCGGTCCAGATACCCGCAGACAGACCGTACGGAGTGTTGTTCGCTTTCGCGATCGCCTCAGCGGGGGTGCGGAAGGTCAGCACAGACAGCACCGGGCCGAACACCTCATCGCGGGCGATCCGGTGGGATGCCTCTACGCCAGTAAAGATCGTCGGAGCGAACCAGAAGCCCTTCTCGGGGATGACGCAGTCCGCCGTCCAGCGCTCGGCACCCTCGGCCTCGCCGATGTCACTGAGCTCGCGGATGCGCGAGAGCTGGGCGGCAGAGTTGATCGCGCCGATGTCGGTGTTCTTGTCGAGCGGATCGCCGAGACGCAGCGTCGACAGGCGCGACTTCAGCCGATCGATGACCTCGTCATGGATCGACTCCTGCACGAGCAGACGGCTGCCGGCGCAGCACACGTGGCCCTGATTGAAGAAGATGCCGTTGACGATGCCCTCGACGGCCTGATCGATCGGCGCGTCGTCGAACACGATGTTCGCCGCCTTGCCGCCGAGTTCCAGCGTGACCTTCTTGCCCGTGCCCGCAACGGCGCGGGCGATGTCGCGCCCGACGCCGGTCGAGCCGGTGAAGGCGACCTTGTCGACATCGGGGTGACGCACCAGCGTCGCTCCGGTGGAGCCGGCCCCGGTCACGATGTTCACCACACCGGCAGGGAGATCGGCCTGCTGCAGGATCTCAGCGAAGATGAGCGCAGTCAGCGGCGTCGTCTCTGCGGGCTTGAGGACAACGGTGTTACCCGCAGCGAGAGCCGGCGCGATCTTCCACGCGAGCATCAGCAGCGGGAAGTTCCACGGGATGATCTGACCTGCGACGCCGAGCGCGCGCGGGTTCGCGCCGAGGCCGGCGTGATCGAGTTTGTCGGCCCAGCCCGCGTAGTAGAAGAACCAGGACGCGACGAGTGGAACGTCGACGTCGCGGCTCTCCTTGATCGGCTTGCCGTTGTCGAGGCTCTCCGCCACCGCGAGCTCGCGGGCGCGCTCCTGCACGAGGCGGGCGATGCGGAAGAGGTACTTGCCGCGGTCGCGGCCGCTCATCTTCGACCACACCTTGTCGTAGGCGCGGCGCGCAGCGGCGACAGCACGATCGATGTCCTCGTCCGAGGCTCCGGCGATCTCGGCGATGTGCGATTCGTCGGCCGGGGAGATGGTCGTGAAGCTCTTGCCCGAGCCGTCGACGAACTCGCCGTCGATGAACAGGCCGTAGCTGTCGCGCAGGTTCAGGATCGCCTTCGATTCGGGCGCCGGGGCATATTCCAGGAATGACATATCTGGTCCTCAGTCGATCGTGACGTAGTCGGGGCCGGAGTAGTGGCCGGTGGTCATCTTCTGACGCTGCAGCAGCACGTCGTTCAGCAGGCTCGAGGCGCCGAAGCGGAACAGGTGCGGCTGCAGCCATTCCTCCCCCGCTGTCTCCGCCACCGTGACGACGTACTTGATGGCGTCCTTGGACGTGCGGATGCCGCCGGCAGGCTTCACGCCGATCTTCTCGCCCGTCGCGCGGTACCAGTCGCGCACGGTCTCGAGCATCAGCAGCGTCGTGGGCAGCGTGGCCGCAGGCTGCACCTTGCCGGTCGACGTCTTGATGAAATCGCCGCCGGCGAGGATGCCCAGCCAGGACGCGCGCTTGATGTTGTCGTAGGTGTTGAGTTCTCCGGTCTCGAGGATCACCTTGAGCGAGGCGTAGCTGCCGTCCTCACGACGGCAGGCTTCCTTCACCGCTGAGATCTGGTCGAAGACGAGGCTGTACCGTCCTGACAGGAAGGCACCGCGGTCGATGACCATGTCGATCTCGTCCGCGCCGGCAGCGACGGCCTCCGCGGTGTCGGCGAGCTTGATCGCGAGCGAGGAGCGGCCGCTGGGGAAAGCCGTCGCGACGGCGGCAACGGAGATCTTGCCGTCATCCGGGTCGCCGTGCAGTGCGCCAAGGGCCTCGACGGCGTAACCGACCATGTCGCCGTAGACGCAGACGGCTGCGACGAGCGGCGTCGTCGGATCGCCGGCATCCGGAGTCTTCGCCTTGGCAACCAGCGAACGCACCTTCCCTGGGGTGTCCGCACCCTCGAGGGTGGTGAGGTCGATCAGCGAGATGATCTTGTCGATCGCCCACGCCTTGGACGTCGTCTTGATCGAACGGGTGCCGAGTCCGGCAGCGCGCTGCTCGAGACCGGTCGCATCCACGCCGGGGAGTCCGTGCAGGAAGCGACGCAGAGTGGCATCATCGGGCTCTCCGCCCAGCACCTCCACCGCAGAGCGGCGGGTGATTTCTTTGGTCGTCATCGTTCCTCCAACAATGCTCGGGCTGTGTTCTCATCGGTCACCAGAACGCTGCACAGGCCGCTGGTCACGACTGTACGCGCGATGTCATGCTTCATGGCCCCAGCGGTCACGAATATCGCCTGCTTCGCTGAGCGCAGGCGATCGAGACTGACGCCGACCGTGCGTGCATCGAGCTGCGAGTCCACGATGTTCCCGTCGGCGTCGATGTAGCGGCCCAGCACGTCGCCGACGGCGCCGCGACGAGCGAGCTCTTCAACGTCCGCCGGCGTCAGATAGCCGTTCTCGACGTGGGCGGACGACGCATCGGCGGGGCCAGCAGAGAAGAGATGGGTCTGCGCATCGGCGGCCTGCTCGAGGATGCCGGAGACCGTGCGATCCGCTTCGATCGCCTGCTTCGTCTCGACGCGCTCCAAAATCGCGGGGCTGGGGAGCAGAGTCGCCTGTCCGCCTGCGCGCTGTGCGATGGTCATGGCGAGAGTCGCCGCGCCTCCGGAGCGTCGGTTCAGGCTCACGCCGCCGTTGAGCTGCACGACGGTCACACCGTTCGCCCAGCCATCCGGCAATGCTTCGGCGACGGCCGTGAGCGTGCGGCCCCAGCTCACGCCCAGTGTGCGGGGAACGGGACGAAGGGCGGTCAGGTGATCTGCCGCCGCCTGCGCGACACGATCCAGCGTGGTGCTCTCGTCATCCGGCATCGGGATGATGATGGCGCCGGCGAGGTCGAACCGCTCGACGATCTCGCGTTCGAGACCGAGCTTGCGGGCACGGGGATGCACGATCTCGATCCGCACGATGCCTTTCTCGCGAGCCTGGGTGAGCAGACGGCCGACCTTCCAGCGGGAGACCTTCAGGAGTGCGCCGATCTCGTCCTGCGTCTTCGCCTCGTCGTAGTAGAGCTCGGCGACTCGCACGGTGAGCAGATCTTCGTCCACGGCATCCTCCCTTCCCTCACCAGCCTACGCGTGAGCACACACGCGCGCACTCGCGTGCTCAGATGCGCATCACGCGCGCACTGTGCTGCGCATTTGCAGACCACGCGAGCGCGCCGCGCTCGGAGAAGTGCAGCATTCTCGGACGAACTCGTGGAATCTCTCCGAGGCACGTGCACTTCTCCGAGCGAACTGCACGCAGAACGCACGACAAAGGGCTGCAGTCCGAAGACGGCAGCCCTTTGAAGTACCGGGTTATGAGGAGATGCGCTTGCGCGTCGTCAGCACCTGATCGACGATGCCGTACTCGAGGGCCTCGGCAGCAGACAGGATGTTGTCGCGGTCGATGTCGCGGTTGACCTGCTCGACCGGCTTTCCGGTGTGCTTCGCCATGGTCTCCTCGAGCCAGGTGCGCATGCGGAGGATCTCCGCGGCCTGGATCTCGATGTCGGATGCC
This sequence comes from Microbacterium murale, assembly GCF_030815955.1. Taxonomy (NCBI): domain Bacteria; kingdom Bacillati; phylum Actinomycetota; class Actinomycetes; order Micrococcales; family Microbacteriaceae; genus Microbacterium; species Microbacterium murale. Next base: position 46,176 of record NZ_JAUSXK010000001.1, read on the forward strand.
TGCCCCTGCCCAGCCTCGCCCATGGCGGGCTGGTGGATCAGAATGCGTGCGTTGGGCAGTGCAAGACGCTTGCCGGGTGCACCAGCAGCCAGCAGTACTGACGCAGCCGAGGCTGCCTGTCCGAGTACCACGGTCTGAATGTGCGGCGCGACGTACTGCATCGTGTCGTAGATCGCCGTCATCGCGGTGAAGGACCCACCGGGCGAGTTGATGTACATCGTGATGTCGCGCTCGGCGTCCTGGCTCTCCAGAACCAGCAGCTGAGCCATCACGTCATCGGCCGATGCGTCGTCGACCTGCACGCCCAGGAAGATCACGCGGTCTTCGAAGAGCTTGTTGTACGGGTCCTGACGCTTGAAACCGTAGGCCGTGCGCTCCTCGAACTGCGGGAGTACGTAGCGGCTGGAAGGCAGGTTGCCTGCGGATTGGAAAGTGGGAGTGTACATATGCGGCCTTTCGAATCCGTTACTTGGCGTCCTGGTCGGTTCCGCCGCCGCCGATGACGTCGGCAGCCGATTCGCGGATGTGGTCGACGAAGCCGTACTCGAGTGCCTCGTCAGCGGTGAACCAGCGGTCGCGGTCACCGTCGGCGTTGATCTGCTCGACTGACTTGCCGGTCTGGCCTGCCGTGATCTCAGCGAGGCGCTTCTTCATCGAGAGGATCAGCTGCGCCTGCGTCTGGATGTCGCTGGACGTTCCGCCGAATCCGCCGTGCGGCTGGTGCAGCAGCACGCGCGCGTTCGGCGTGATGTAGCGCTTGCCCTTCGTTCCGGCGGTCAGCAGCAGCTGACCCATGGACGCCGCCATGCCGATGCCGACGGTCACGATGTCGTTCGGGACGAACTGCATCGTGTCGTAGATGGCCATGCCCGCGGTGATCGAGCCACCGGGTGAGTTGATGTAGAGGAAGATGTCCTTGTCCGAGTCCTCTGCAGCGAGAAGAAGGATCTTCGCGCAGATCTCGTTGGCGTTCTCGTCACGCACCTCGGATCCAAGCCAGATGATGCGATCCTTCAGCAGTCTGTCGAAGACGCTAGTCGCGACTAGGGGTTCAGCCATTTCAGCTCCTGTTTCCGTGTTCGGTGATTCGAATCTACCGGCGACAACGCAGCACCCAGGCCGTGTTCGCCGTCGGCATATCAGGTGTCGCGCTCGCCGATCTCCTGTGCGTAAGCAGTCATGGAGCGGTGGTAGCGAGGAAGGTGAGGTACGAGCGCGAGCAGCGCCACCGAAAGCGCCCTGTGCGGAGCACCGGAGCTTGCGAGCGTCAGAGCGTAGATCGCGGCAATGGCATCGCCATAAGGGGATTCTGCAGATTCCTCCCGCGCCTTCTTGAGGAGTTCCAGCGCCTCGGCGGTCTCTCCCACGTTCCGCAGTGAACTCGCGAGCTGGATGATCGCCTGCGGCTCATGCTCCGCGTCGAGGCCGAGCGCGAGGGCTCTGCGGTAGAGCACGATCGCCTCGAGTGGGCGCCCGGCCGAGTCCCGTGCGCCGGCGCGCTCGAACTCGGCTCTTGCGTCATCCGCACCGCGCTCGGCCGCGATCGCATCGATGCGTGCGATCACGTCGTCATCGACGAGCTCATTCGCCGCGTCCTCCCAGACGCGGTTGATCCGGTCTTCCCAGGTGGTCATATCTTCCCTCCATACGCGAAAGGGCGGATGCCGAAGCATCCGCCCTTTCGTCAAGATCGTGGTGCGATCACTCAGACTTGTCGGCAGCCTTCTTCGCCGGTGCCTTCTTCGCGGCCGGCTTCTTGGCGGCGGGCTTCTCGGCGTCGTCGGCCGCCTTGGCGGGAGCCTTCTTCGCCGGTGCCTTCTTCGCGGCCGGCTTCTCAGCGGCGTCTGCGTCGTCAGCCTTCTTCGCCGCGGCCTTCTTCGCCGGAGCCTTCTTGGCGGGCTTCTCGTCAGCGACAGCCTCGGTCTCGTCCTCGTCATCGACGGCGACGAAGCCGGACAGATCAACGGACTTGCCGTTGGAGTCGACGACCTTCACCTTGCCGAGCGCGACGGCGAGAGCCTTGTTGCGCGCGACCTCGCCGGCGAGAGCCGGGAGCTGGTTCGAGGACTGCAGAGCCTCGACGAACTCCTGAGGCGCCATGCCGTACTGCGCGGCGGACTGGACGATGTACTGGCTGAGCTCCTCCTGCGACACCTGCACGTCGGCCTGCTCGGCGATCGTGTCGAGCAGCACCTGCGTGCGGAACTGCTTCTCGCTCGCCTCGGTGACCTCGGCGCGGTGCTCGTCGTCCTCGAGACGGTTCTCCGACTCGAGGTGGTTGTGCACCTCGTCCTCGATGAGCTTCGGCGGCACGGGGATCTCGATCTTCTCGAGCAGCGTCTCGATCAACTGGTCGCGAGCAGCCGAGCCCTGACCGAAGACGGCCTGCTCGCTCACTCGCTCTGCCAGGCTCGCGCGGAGCTCTGCGATCGTGTCGAACTCGCTCGCGATCTGAGCGAAGTCGTCATCGGCCTCGGGAAGCTCGCGCTCCTTGACGGCCTTGACCGAGACGGAGACCTCAGCCTCGGAACCGGCGTGATCGCCACCGACGAGCTTGGAATTGAACGTGGTGTCCTCACCGGCGGTGAGGGACTCGATCGCGTCATCGATGCCTTCGAGCAGCTCGCCCGAGCCGACCTCGTACGAGACGCCCTCGGCGCGGTCGATCTCGGCGCCGTCGATCGTGGCGACCAGGTCGAGCTCGACGAAGTCGCCCTTCGCGGCCGGCCGGTCGACCGGGATGAGTGTGCCGAAGCGTGCACGCAGGGTGTCGAGCTCGGCGTCGAGCGCAGCCTCGTCGGTTTCGACCGCGTCGACCGTCAGCGTGATGTCGTCGAACGAGGGAACCTCGATCTCGGGACGGACATCGACCTCGACCTCGACGATCAGATCGCCGGAGAAGTCCTTCTCGTTGGGCCACTGGGTGATGTCAGCGGACGGACGGCCGACGACACGCAGCTTCTGCTCGTTGGCAGCCTCGCGGAAGAACTTGTCGAGGCCTTCATTGACGGCATGCTCGATGACGGCGCCGCGACCGATGCGCTGGTCGATGATCGGAGCCGGGACCTTGCCCTTGCGGAAGCCGGGGATCTGGACGTCCTGGGCGATGTGCTCGTACGCGTGCGCGACACTGGGCTTGAGTTCGTCCGGGGTGACCGTGATGGTGAGCTTGGCCCGGGTCGGGGTCAGCTTCTCAACGGTGCTGTTCGCCATGCTTGTGTGTTCTCCTTGTGATTTCCGCGTAACGATGCGGTCGTGAGGTATGGAGGGCCGTGGTCGGGGCGACAGGATTTGAACCTGCGACTTCCCGCTCCCAAAGCGGGCGCTCTACCAAGCTGAGCTACGCCCCGTGACCCCGCGCACGGGAACGGCCTTGACGAGTCTAACGGACAGCGGGTCGCTCATCGTCCGCTATGATTGTCAGGTCGGTGTCCGCGCCCCTCAAAGGGCCGGTTTCCGGGGCTGTAGCTTAGTGGTAAAGCCTCTGTCTTCCAAACAGATGATGCGAGTTCGATTCTCGTCAGCCCCTCCACTTTCCCACGGGAGGATTCGTGACAGGTCCGTCCAATCCTCTTGCGCCAGGCGGCCATGATCTCGGCACGACCTTCGGTGGATCGGTCATTGCGCCTCAGGTACCGGCTCCGCGATCGCGCAGAAGGCTCGCCGGCCTGATCTGGACCGGCATCGGCGTCGTGGTGGCCGTCGGCGTATGTGCGGCGGTTCAGGTAGGCGCCAATCTGGGGTACGACGATGCTCTCGACGATTTCGAGGCGACCGTCGATGACGCAGCAGACAGCGGACTGCTCCTCGCTGATGAGCTGACTGCACTGGACGACACGCTCGCCGCTGCCTCCGGCATCGCTGACGCCGACAGTGGAACCCTCATGGACGCCGCATCGAAAGACGCTCTCGTCATCGCGATCGACGAGGCAGCGACAACAGCGTCGGACGGCGCCACTGCCCGGGAGCAGCCGCTCCCGTCGGCCGTCGAGAAGCCCACCTGGGCCTGGGAGCTGTTCGGCGAGACTACGCAGCTGAACTCCGACCGAGTCGCAGCAGACGATCTCGTCGCGGATTTCGACGCCGCCGGCGAGGCAGCTGCAGATGCGGCACGCACGGTCGACGAAGCAGGAACAGCGGCGATCAGATCCGCGGCCGACGCAGCCCCCGGGTTCGAGGCCGCGCATGTCTCAGCACGCAACCTCGACATCATCGCCTTGCGATCGGCTGCGGAGCAGTTGCAGCAGAGCGAGGCCGTCCTTGACTCGACAACGGCCACGGCTTATGCCGAACTCGAGTCCGCCGCGTCGCAGATGCTGATCTCGGAACAGGCTGAGCTCGCTGAGAAGGCCGGGCCGCTCTACAACGCACGCCTGGAGATCGAGGCTTTCGCGCGCGCACTCGCCCCCGGTGTGCTGATCGAGTTCGACTGGTCCGAACTCGTCAACGGCTATGGATACGCCGACAGCATGGGCGGCTACGCCACCTGGTGGTACGACGATCCGGGATACGCGACCATCGAGCTGTCGAACTCGGTCGCGGCGTATTGGCCGAGCGCCCGGAGCGAGGCGCTCGTCGCGCACGAGGTCGGCCACACGATCAGCGTCAAGTGCGACGGCATGTACGACGACTCGACGCAGGCGAACATCGAGGCATGGGCGACAGCGTGGGCCATCAGCATGGGCTACACCGACGTCGCGAACGGCACGTCTGCCTACGGCCCTCCCCCGCAGTCGCTGATCGACGCGGCCGCAGGGTGTCGCTGACCGATCTCGGCACATCCGCCTTCTCTATGCATTCGCATATATGGATCTCGTTCGCGTCTCGTTAATTGCCGAACCTGGCCGAGCGTGACCCCTGGGGCTATGGTTTGCCAGACAGGCACCTTGACCCGGCGCCTGACGAGAGGGGAATTACTATGGAAGCTTCGCGCAGAAACAAGATATATGCGGTGCTGGCTGGCGGGCTCGTTCTCGGCGTCGGTGCCGCAGTGACGCTGGCCGCATGGAACGATTCGGAGTTCGCGACTGGCACCTTCACTGCCGGATCGTTCGATCTTCAGGGATCGACCGACGGCACCAGTGGTTGGGCGAGCCACGACACCGATCCGGGGGCGACTCTCGACTTCACGGTCGACGCGGACAACCTTGCTCCAGAGGACAGCGTCTACGCCCTCTACTCCATCCGTCTTGTCGGAACGACCGACGGCGATCTCACCAACGTCGCACCGGCCACCGCCGGAGCGAACGCCGCGAACCTGACCGCCGAGACCCGCTTGATCACGGGTACGACATGCGATGCGACGACGTTTGCCGCGGGTAGCGCCACCCTCCCGACCACTATCGCCGCCGGTACCGCATCCACGGCCGTCCCGATCAACTACTGCCTTGAGGTGACCGCGGGCACTGACCTCGTGCAGGGCGCGGAGGGCACCGTGACCTGGCAGTGGACAGCGGCATCGCAGTAGCCGAGAGCCGTCGTTCCCGACGCACCTCTCGGCAATCACGGCGTCGGCGCACGTTCGCTCGTGCGCGGGCGCTGCTCGTCGGCGCGCTCGTACTCGGGGTGGGCGCGTCCGCGACCGTCGCAGCATGGACGGACAACGAGTTCGCGTCGTCGCAGATCACCGCAGGAACGTTCTCGATCGTGTCACGTACAGCATCGGCCCCGACATTCGCCGCGCACGACGCTGCCGCCAACGCCGTGACGCTGCCGCTCAACGCGACGAACCTGTATCCGGGCCAGAGTCGATCCGCGTGGATCCAGATCACGACGGCCGGATCGGTGCCTGGAACGGTACAGCTGACGGGGGTCGTCGCACCGACGAACGGGGCGAACGGCGACACGCTCCGCGATTCGCTGGACGTGCGGATCGTCCCGACGACGGCGGCGGCGAACACGACGCCGACTTGTGACACCGGGACGACGGGCGGCATCACCTATACGGGGATCGGCAATGTGCCGACCACACTGCCGGCTCAGACGCTGCAGGCCAACGGCACCAACGTGGTCAACTACTGCATCATCATCACCGTCCGCGCTGACGCGGCAACTACCGCCCAGGGCGGAATCGTGACCCCGACCTGGACCTTCACCGGCACCACCGGCTGACGAGGAAACATGATCACCATCGCACGGGGAGCAGTCCGCGTCGGGCGGATCGTCCGTGAGATCGCCCTCACGGTGCTGGCGCTCGGCGGCATCGCGTGCATCGTGCTCGTCTTCCTCGCCTTCACCGGTGGATACTCACTCATCATGTTCAAGACCGGATCCATGTCACCGACGATCACGGCGGGGTCCGTGGCACTGGTTCAAGGGGTGCCGGTCGCAGAGGTCGCCGTAGGTGACATCGTCACCGTAGAACGACCTGATGCTCTGCCGATCACACATCGCGTCACCAGCATCGAAGAGGGTCCCACGACGGAGACGCGCACGATCACGATGCGCGGAGACGCGAACGACATGGATGACCCTGCTCCGTACACGGTTTCGGACGTGCGCATCGTTCGAGGCTCGGTTCCGCATCTCGCGAACGTGATCGTCTGGTTCGGCAACCCGTTCGTCCTCGGTGGCATCACGATCGGCGCGGCAGTACTGGTCACCTGGGCCTTCTGGCCGAGAGAGCCTCGACCTGCACCGGTCAAGCCTGCTATCGAGAACCCTCAGACCCGCCGCGAACGCCGCGCCGCGGGGTTGACCGCGGTCGGTGTCGTGCTTGGCGTCAGCGCGATGGCGTGGGCTCCCCCACCCGCGCAGGCTGCCGCGGACCTGCTCACCCTGCATTCCGATCTCGACACCGCGTCCACCTATTCATTGGACGCTGTGGCCCCCCTCTACTGGCATATCGATGTGGACGCCGGCGCTGCTCCTGACGACGGTGAGCTGACGATCGATATCTCCGCGAGCGGCTCAGATGTGCTCTCGCTCAGCGCAGAGGTGAGCGAGTGCACCGTGGCCTGGTCGGGAGGGCAATGCGCTGGCGTGGAGCGGAGGCTGCGCGAGGCAGCGCTGGTCGTCCTCGACGGCGACTGGGATGTGATCCTCGAGGAGACGACGCCAGCAACAGCGCATCTACGCATCGGATTGACAGCAGTGCTGGATGCGGACGTCGCCTCTGCAACCGCATCGATGACGGTGCGCGCCTCAGCCGGGCAGATCGTGATCGAAAACACGATCAACGGCGAAGACGACCTCGCCGCAACAGGTGGTCAGCCGTGGACTGTCCTTGCCGCGCCCGCTGCGCTCCTCGTCGGCCTCGGCATCACACTGGTGGCTCGACGACGCCGCGCCACGCAACATGCCGGCGATGAGGTCTCCTCATGATGCGTCGTTTTCGCGCCGGCGTGATCGGGGCTGCCATGCTCGCCGTCGTCGCACTCTGCGCCGGGGGCGGAGGGATCGAACCGACCGAGGCCGCGTGGTCTGAAGTCGAGTACGCGTCGGGAGGCACCATGAGCGCGGCGACACTGGTCGCGCCCTCCGACCCGACCTGCGTACCTACGAGCGTCATCATCGTCGGTCTGCAGTCCGTCAGGCTGACGTGGTCCTCACCGCAGCAGGGCGGTCAGCAGATCCAGATCGTGAAGAACGGCGTCACCGGAACAGACGTGCAGGGGACCACAGGCAGTGTGATCACGCAGACCGGAAACGCGAACAATGCCTACCAGTATCAAGCCACGTTCAGCACTGCGAAGCTCCTCGGCCTCGTCAACCTCGGCGACCTGCTCGGCGGCACGTACACGATCCGGATCTACAACGGCTACGCCGGAAGCGCCTGGGTGTCGGCACCTAAGACGTTCCAGCTGAACGTCGTCCTGCTCGGACTCGGAACGACCTGCCCCGCGGTTTAGCCACGAGCAGAAAGACCGCCGCGACCCCAAGGGATCACGACGGTCTCAGCTGAAAAGAGTTGGATCAGACCTGTCCGCGGCGCTCGCGCAACTGCGTCAGCGCGTCGTCGAGAAGCTGCTCGGCCTCGTCGTCGGTGCGACGCTCCTTCACATAGGCGAGGTGCGTCTTATACGGCTCGTTCTTCGCGAGCGCCGGCGGGTTCGCCTTGTCGCGTCCGGCAGGAAGCCCGGACTGAGGGTGATCGATCGTGTCCGGGATCTCGTCTTCGGGGAGCCCGGCAGCGAAGTAGCGGACCGTCTCGTTGCCGAGTCCGTCCCAGTACGACACCGCGGTTCGATCGGCATGGTATCCGTGGTCCTGCTCGCCCATCGGGCCCGAGCCCACACGGGTTCCGCGGATCGCGTTTCCTCCACTGGCCATGGTCAGATCACCTCAAGCTTCGTGATGAGTCCCAGCGCGACGATGGAGATGAACCACACGAGCGCGAGGACGATGGTGAATCGGTTGAGATTCCGCTCCGCGAGACCGGAAGAACCGACCGTAGAGGTCATCCCACCGCCGAACATGTCGGACAGACCGCCACCGCGGCCCTTGTGGAGAAGGATGAGGAGTGTCAGCAGGACGCTGGTGATGCCCAGCAGAACCTGAAGGACGAACTCAAGAATTGCCACGAAGAAGAGCCTTTCGAAGGGGCTGTGTGCCCGTAAGGGTCAAGTATACGCAGGTGACGGGGCCGCAACCCCGTCACCGCTCACACTCCGACGTGCTTTTCGAACCTGATGATCGCGGCGAAGTCGTCGACGACGAGGCTCGCCCCGCCGACCAGCGCGCCGTCCACATCGGGCTCACGCATGAAGCTGGCGATGTTCGCCGCTTTCACCGATCCACCGTAGAGGATGCGGGTGCGCGCAGCGGCGTCGTCGTCGAGAGCCTTCGCCAGAACACCGCGAAGGGCCGCGCAGACATCCTGTGCCTGCTGCGGAGTCGCAGCCTGCCCCGAGCCGATAGCCCAGACCGGCTCGTAGGCAACGACGATCTCTGCGGATGCCGGAACACCCTTCAAAGCCGCCTCCAACTGGCCGGCGGGCACCGCGCTCGCGCCGAACTTCTCCAGGTCTTCCGCCGTCTCACCGACGCAGATCACCGGTACGAGTCCGTGCTTGAGGGCGGCCTGCACCTTGGCTGCCACGACGTCATCGGACTCGGCGTGGTACTCACGACGCTCGGAGTGGCCGATGATGACGTACTTGGCATCGAGCTTCGCCAGGAAGGCGCCCGAGATCTCGCCGGTGTACGCACCGGAATCGTGCGCCGAGACATCCTGCGCGCCGAGCGCGAAGGGGATCTTGTCCGCGTCGATCAGCGTCTGCACGCTGCGGATATCGGTGAACGGCGGGAAGACCGCCACCTCGACAGAGCCGTCCTCGTGCTTGGCGTCCTTGAGCGCCCAATGCAGCTTCTGCACGAACGCGACCGCCTGCAGGTGGTCGAGGTTCATCTTCCAGTTGCCCGCGAGCAGCGGGGTACGAGTCTTCATGCCCATCCGAGCACCTCCAGGCCGGGTAGTTTCTTGCCCTCCAGGAACTCGAGGCTTGCGCCTCCGCCCGTCGAGATGTGACCGAACTGGTCATCAGCGAAGCCGAGCTGACGCACGGCGGCCGCCGAGTCACCGCCGCCGACGACTCCGAGGCCATCGACCTCTGTGAGCGCCTGAGCGACGGCCTTGGTTCCTGCGGCGAACGCTGGGAACTCGAACACACCCATCGGGCCGTTCCAGAACACCGTCTTCGAACTGCGGATCGCCTCAGCGAACGCGCTGGCGGTCTCGGGACCGATGTCCAGCCCGATGCCGGACGCTCCGAACGACGTCTGCTCGATGGCATCCGCCGCCGTGATCTCGTGCGCAGCATCCGCCGAGAACGATGCCGCGACGACCACGTCGGTCGGCAGCACGATCTCGACGCCGCGCTCCGTAGCCTCTGCGAGGTAGCCGCGCACCGTGTCGAGCTGATCCTCTTCGAGGAGGCTGGAGCCGACAGCGTGTCCCTGCGCCTTGAGGAAGGTGAACAGCATCCCGCCACCGACGAGGATGCGGTCCACGCGCGGCAGAAGGTGCGAGATCACCCCGAGCTTGTCACTGACCTTGGATCCGCCGAGAACGACCGTGTACGGCCGCTCCGGGTTCTCGGTGAGGCGGTCCAGCACATCGAGCTCCGTCGCGATCAGCAGCCCGGCCGCCGACGGCAGGATCTCGGCGAGGTCGTAGACGCTCGCCTGCTTCCGGTGCACGACCCCGAAGCCGTCGGAGACGAGAGCGTCTCCCAGCTGTGCGAGTTCTGCCGCGAAACCCTGACGCGTCGCATCGTCCTTCGAGGTCTCCCCCGCGTTGAATCGCAGGTTCTCGAGCACGACGACGCCGCCGTCCTCGAGGGATGCCACGGCTTCCTTCGCCGACTCGCCGACCGTGTCACGCGCGAACGCGACCGGCTTGCCGAGCAGCTCGGACAGTCGCTGCGCGACGGGCGCGAGGCTGTACTGCGGATCGGGCGCACCATCGGGGCGACCCAGGTGCGAGCACACGATCACACGTGCGCCGGCGTTGATCAGGGCGTTGAGAGTCGGCAGCGAAGCGCGCACACGCCCATCGTCCGTTATGACGCCGTCCTTCAGGGGGACGTTCAGGTCACAACGGACGATGACGCGCTTGCCTTCGAGCGAACCCAGCGATTCCAGGGTGCGCAGAGTCATGAGGAACTCAGATGCGTTCTGCGACGTACTCGGTGAGGTCGACGAGGCGGTTCGAGTAGCCCCACTCGTTGTCGTACCAGCTGGAGACCTTGACCAGATTGCCGCTGACGTTGGTGAGCGTCGAGTCGAAGATCGACGAGTGCGCGTTGTGCTGGATGTCACTGGAGACGATCGGGTCCGCGTTGAACTGCAGGTAGCCGGCGAGGCTTCCCTCGGCTGCCGCCTTGCGGTAGGCCTCGTTGATCTCATCGACCGTGAGGTCGGTGCGCTCGGTGACGAGCGTCAGGTCGACGATGGAGCCGGTGGGAACCGGAACGCGGTAGGACGAGCCGCTGAGCTTGCCCTCCAGCTCCGGGAGGACCAGGCCGATGGCCTTCGCCGCACCGGTGGAGGCGGGGACGATGTTGATCGCCGCAGCGCGAGCGCGGTGCAGGTCGCTGTGCGGGCCGTCCTGAAGGTTCTGGTCGGCGGTGTAGGCGTGCGCGGTCATCATGAAGCCGCGCTCGATGCCGAAGGCGTCGTTGAACACCTTGGCGAGCGGGGCGAGCGCGTTCGTCGTGCAGGAAGCGTTGGAGATGATGTGGTGGTTGGCCGCGTCGTAAGTCTCCTCGTTCACGCCCATGACGAACGTGCCGTCAGCACCGGTGGCCGGAGCCGAGATGAGGACCTTCTTCGCGCCGGCGTCGATGTGCTTCTTGGCGAGCTCGGCCTTGGTGAAGAAGCCGGTCGACTCGATGACGATGTCGACGCCCAGCTCGCCCCACGGGAGGTTGGCGGGGTCGCGCTCGGCGAACGCCTTGATCTGCTTGCCGTTGACCGTGATGCTGTCGTCGTCGAAGCTGATGTCGGCATCCAGGACGCCGCCCACAGAGTCGTACTTCAGCAGGTGCGCAAGCGACTTGTTGTCGGTGAGGTCGTTGACCGCGACGATCTCAAGGTCTGCTCCCTGCGCAAGAGCTGCGCGGAAGTAGTTGCGTCCGATACGGCCGAAGCCGTTGATGCCGATCTTTACAGACACTCAGGTCTCCTGTTTCTCGTGCGCTCTCGCGCGTTATCAATAGAGAATTCGTGGACGACGGCGTCCCGACGGGCTCTCGTCCGTCGGGACGCCCGTCTTGATTACGACAGTACCAGCAGGCCGTTCGTCTGCTTGCGGGCGACGTCGAGGCGCTGGGCCACGTTCTCCCAGTTGGCGATGTTCCATGCAGCCTTGACGTAGTCGGCCTTGACGTTGAGGTAGTCGAGGTAGAAGGCGTGCTCCCACATGTCGAGCTGGAACAGCGGAATGGTGCCCTGCGCGGCGTTGGACTGCTGATCGAAGAGCTGCTGGATGATCAGGCGCTGGCCGATCGAATCCCAGCTGAGCACGGCCCAGCCGGAGCCCTGGATGCCCATGGCCGTCGCAGTGAAGTGCGCCTGGAACTTCTCGAACGAGCCGAAGTACTCATCGATGGCGGCCTTGAGCTCGCCCTCGGGCTGTCCGCCACCGTTCGGCGACAGGTTGGTCCAGAAGATCGAGTGGTTGACGTGTCCGCCAAGGTTGAACGCGAGGTCCTTCTCGAGCTTGTTGACGTTGGCGAGGTTGCCGCTTTCGCGTGCTTCGGCGAGACCGTCCAGTGCCGCGTTCGCGCCGGTCACATACGCCTGGTGATGCTTGTCATGGTGCAGTTCCATGATCTTTCCGCTGATGTGCGGCTCGAGAGCTGCGAAGTCGTAGGGAAGGTCGGGGAGCGTGTAGATCGCCATGTCGCTTTCATCCAATCCGCGCCGCGCCGCGGCGCTTGTCGGTCCTCCACACCACCCGTTTGCGGTGCGGAGCAGACTTTTTCATCCTACTGACGTCAACGGCGGAGCGGTGCCGATCCTTCCGTCGATGACGAGAAAAGTCGACGAGCGCGCGGTGCCTGATCAGACGTCGAGGCCTGCGGGCACGGCGTCCTCCGTGCTGGGGATGCCCTCCTGCTGCGCACGCTTGTCCGCCATCGCCAGGAGTCGGCGAATGCGCCCAGCGACAGCATCCTTCGTGAGAGGCGGGTCGGCATGGTGACCGAGCTCATCGAGGCTCGCGTCGCGGTGGGCGAGACGCAGTTCGCCGGCGACACGAAGGTGATCAGGCACCTCATCTGCGAGGATCTCGAGCGCGCGCTCGACACGGGCGCACGCGGCGACGGCCGCCTGTGCGGAACGACGCAGATTGGCGTCGTCGAAGTTCACGAGGCGGTTGACCCCGGCGCGCACCTCGCGGCGCTGACGCATCTCCTCCCATGCGGCTGCCGTCTTCTGGGCACCCATCTGGCTGAGGATCGATCGGATCGCTTCGCCCTCGCGTACGACGACACGCGGCAGGCCACGCACTTCGCGCGCCTTCGCTGCGACACCGAGCCGGTGCGCTGCACCGACGAGAGCCATTGCGGCCTCGGACGTCGGGCAGGAGACCTCGAGCATTGCGGAGCGCCCGGGCTCCGAGAGCGAACCGGCGGCCAGGAAGGCACCACGCCAGAGCCCTGCGATCTCCTCGCGGGATCCGGTGGTCAGCCTGTTCGGGAGTCCGCGCACCGGACGGCGTCGCTGATCGAGCAGACCGGTCTGGCGCGCGAGGGTCTCTCCCGCTGCGATCACACGCACGGCATAGCGTGCCCCATCGTGCGAGCTGGCGGACTGCACCTGCGCGATCTCCGGCCGAACCCCATAGATCTCCGCGAGATCGCGTGCGACGCGACGAGCCAGCAGATCGGCGTCGACCTCGGCCTCGACGGCCACTCGACCGGCGATCGAGTGGAGTCCGCCGGCGAACCGGAGGATTGCGGTGACCTCAGCGACGCGAACCGTCGGGGGTGCGTTGCGGATGCTGACGAGTTCAGCTTTGACGTCGGTGGTTAATGCCACGGGACTCCTTGTAAAGCGACATGCGTCGGATCGCGACGCAAAGGAACAGTTTACCGGGCGCCGCGCCGTTCTATTCGCGGCCGAGGTCTCGGTGGCGCACATTGATCGCGACACCGGGAATCGAGGACAGCCGTTTCGCCAGTTCCTCTGCGGTGGCCACGGAACGGTGCTTGCCGCCGGTGCAGCCGATCGCGACGGTGGAATGCCCCTTGTTCTCCCGTTGATATCCCTCGAGCACGGGCACGAGTGCCGCGGCATATGCGTCCAGGAACTCCGACGCTCCCTCGCGAGAGAGCACATAGTCACGAACCTGCGCATCCTGACCGGTGAGGCCGCGCAACTCGTCGTTCCAGAACGGGTTCGGCAGGAAGCGCATGTCTGCGACGAGGTCGACATCGGTGGGCAGACCGTATTTGAAGCCGAAGCTCAGGATCGTCAACCTGTGCCGCGCCGCTCCCTCGTCGGAGAAGGCCTCGAACACCTGGGTCGCCAACTGATGGATGTTCAGCGATGACGTATCGATGACGATGTCTGCCGCTTCGCGCACCAGCGTCAGACGTGATCTCTCCAGTCGGATGCCGTCGAGCAGCGTTCCGTCTTCCTGAAGCGGGTGGGGACGCCTGACCGACTCGAACCGGCGAACCAGAACGTCGTCGGACGCATCGAGGAAGACGACGCGCACGCTGCCGCGTGAGCGCAGCGCGCGTGCCACCTCAGGGAAGTCGTTGAACAGATTGCGGCCGCGGACGTCGACGACCGCCGCGACCTTGGGCAGGGCTCCCCCGCCGAGGTCGGTCAGGTCGAGCAGCGGGCGCAGCATCTGGGGCGGGAGATTGTCGACGACATACCAGCCGAGGTCCTCCAGCGCGTTCGCCACGGTGGAACGTCCAGCACCGGACATGCCGGTGACGATGAGGAACTCGTTCTTCTCCTCGACGGCCATCGACACATCCTCTCCCTGTGGAGACCAGCCTACCGAGTCGCGAGGTGAGTATGGATGCTCTGCGCGAGAGTGGGTCCGATGCCCTGCACCTGCTGAATCTCTTCGGAACTCGCACCCCTGAGGGCCGTCACCGATCCGAAATGCTTCAGCAGCACCTTGATTCGGGACGCACCCAGGCCCGGAACCTCTTCCAGCACGGTCGTGATGTCGCGCCTGCGGCGCTTGCGCTGATGGATGATGGCGAATCGGTGCGCCTCGTCGCGGAGGCGCTGCAGCAGGTAGAGCGCCTCGCTCGTGCGCGGCAGGATGACGGGGAAGTCCTCCCCCGGCAGCCAGACCTCCTCAAGACGCTTGGCGATGCCGCAGAGTCCGATCTCGGTGTGGCCCGCATCGCGCAGCGCGCGAGCCGCCGCTTCGACCTGAGGCTTGCCGCCGTCGACGAGCAGCAGCTGCGGAGGATAGGAGAACCGCGGCTTCTTGCGGACGGTGACCACTTCGCCGTCGACGGCGAGCGGATCAGACAGGATCTCGGGGCCGGACGTCTCGATCACCGAGGCCGTCGACGCATCGACGATCTCCGCATCCACCTCGTCAGGGCGATCGAGGTAAGCCAGGCGACGCATGAGCACCTGATACATCGAATCGGTGTCGTCAGTGGTGTCGGCGATATTGAAGGAGCGGTACTGGTCTTTTCGAGGCAGTCCGTCTTCGAACACGACCATGGACGCGACCACGTTCGTTCCGCCGAGGTGCGAGATGTCGAAGCACTCGATGCGCAATGGTGCGGCGTCGAGGTCGAGCGCCTCCTGAAGATCCGTGAGCGCCTGAGTGCGCGCCACGTAGTCGCTGGTGCGACGTGTCTTGTGCCTGATGAGCGCCTGCGTCGCATTGAGGGTCGCATTCCGCATCAGCTCCGCGCGCTGGCCGCGCTGGGCGACGGCGATCTCGACCTTGCGTCCACGCCGCTCTCGCAGCCACAGTTCGAGTTCTGCAGCGTCGTCCGGCAGCGACGGCACCAGGATGCGCCGGGGCACATCCACGCCCTCGCCGTATGTGCGCTGCAGCACCTGTTCGACGAGCTCGGCTCCGGAGATGTCGATCTCCTTCTCGATCGTGGTGGCGCGCACTCCGCGCACGCGGCCTCCGCGGATCACGAAGTGCTGCACCGTCGCCGCGAGCTCGTCTTCGGCGATGCCGAACAGATCGGCATCCTCATCGGATGGCAGCACCAACGAGCTCTTGCCCAGCACAGCCTGGATCGATGCGAGCTGGTCCCGATACTTCGCGGCAGCCTCGTAGTCCATCGCGGCGGATGCCGACAGCATCCGCTTCGTGAGCTCCTTGGTGAAACGCTCGTCGCCACCGGCCATGAACGCGACGAAATCGTCGACCATCGCCCGATGCTCTTCGATCGTCACCTTCATCGAGCACGGACCGCCGCACTTGCCGATCTGACCGGGGAAGCACGGCCGCCCCGTCGCCATCGCGCGTTTGTAGCTCGCATCACTGCAGGTGCGGATCGGAAAAGCCTTGATCATCAGGTCGATGGTCTCGTGCACCGCCCAGACCTTCGGATACGGCCCGAAGTACCGCGCTCGAGGAATCTTGCGATTGCGAGTGACGAGCACGCGCGGCGCCTCATCGCCCAGCGTGACCGCCATGAACGGGTACGACTTGTCGTCCTTGTAGCGCACGTTGAACGGCGGATCGTATTCCTTGATCCACATGTACTCCAGCTGCAAGGAGTCGACGTCGGTCGGCACGACCGTCCACTCCACGGAGGACGCAGTCGTGACCATCCGCCTGGTGCGCTCGTGCAGGGTGCGCAGCGGCGCGAAATAGTTCGACAGCCGCTGGCGCAGATTCTTGGCCTTGCCGACGTACAGCACGCGACCCTCCGCGTCCCGGAAGCGATAGACACCGGGATCGGTCGGGATCTCTCCCTGCGAGGGCTTGTACGGAAGGACGTCGGCCATCAGCTGGCCTTCCGCGCCCCGCGTCCCGCACCGAGGATCTCGCCGAGGAACATGCCGGTGTGGCTCTCCTCGACGCGCGCGATCTGCTCCGGCGTACCGGTGGCGAGGATCTCACCACCACCCGAGCCGCCCTCCGGACCGAGGTCGATGACCCAGTCCGCCGACTTGATGACGTCGAGGTTGTGCTCGATCACGATCACGGTGTTGCCCTTGTCGACCAGCCCGTTCAGCACCTCGAGGAGCTTGCGGACGTCTTCGAAGTGCAGACCGGTGGTCGGCTCATCGAGCACGTAGATGCTGCGACCGTTGCTGCGGCGCTGGAGCTCGGTGGCGAGCTTGACGCGCTGCGCCTCACCGCCGGAGAGCGTCGTGGCCGACTGACCCAGTCGCACGTAGCCGAGGCCGACGTCGACCAGCGTCTTCATGTATCGGTGGATCGCCTGGATCGGCTCGAAGAAATCGGCAGCCTCCACGATCGGCATCTCGAGCACCTCGGCGATGTTCTTGCCCTTGTAGTGCACGGCGAGCGTGTCGCGGTTGTAGCGCTTGCCATGACATACCTCGCAGTCGACGTACACGTCGGGCAGGAAGTTCATCTCGATCTTGATCGTGCCGTCACCGGAGCATGCGTCGCAGCGACCGCCCTTGACGTTGAAGCTGAATCGGCCCGGCTGGTAGCCGCGCACCTTCGCCTCAGGTGTCTCGCTGAACAGCGTGCGGATGCGGTCGAACACGCCGGTGTAGGTCGCAGGGTTCGACCGCGGTGTGCGGCCGATCGGCGCCTGGTCGACGTGCACGACCTTGTCGAGGTTGTCGAGACCGGTGACGCGCGTGTGCTTGCCAGCGAGCGTACGTGCACCGTTGAGCTTGGAGGCGAGCACCCGGTAGAGGATGTCGTTGACCAGCGACGACTTGCCGGAACCGCTCACGCCGGTGACGGCGGTGAGAACGCCCAGCGGGAACTCTGCGGTGACGTTCTTCAGATTGTTCGCGCGAGCACCGACGACGCTCAGCATCCGCTTCTTGTCGATCTTGCGGCGCTTCTTGGGCATCGGGATCTCGCGGCGGCCGGCCAGATAGTCGGCGGTCATCGATTCGGTCTCGGCGAGCAGAGCCGAGTACGGACCGGAGTGCACGACGGAACCACCGTTGACACCGGCACCCGGGCCGATGTCGACCACCCAGTCGGCGGCCTCGATCGTCTCCTCATCGTGCTCGACGACGATCAGCGTGTTGCCGAGGTCGCGCAGCGTCTGCAGCGTCTCGATGAGGCGCCGATTGTCGCGCTGGTGCAGACCGATCGACGGCTCGTCGAGCACGTAGAGCACGCCGGTGAGCCCCGAACCGATCTGGGTCGCGAGTCGGATGCGCTGTGCCTCACCACCGGAGAGCGAACCCGCCGCGCGACTGAGATTCAGATAGGCCAGGCCCACCTGCAGCAGGAAGTCGAGGCGCAGTCGGATCTCGCGCAGTACCTGAGCCGCGATCTTCGCCTCACGGTCGGTGAGCGTCAGCGTCTCCATGAATCCACGGGCATCGGCGAGGCTGAGGTGCGAGACCTCGGCGATCGAATGCCCGTGCACCTTGACTGCGAGCACCTCGGGCTTGAGGCGGTTGCCGTCGCATGCAGGGCACGGCACTTCGCGGAGGTACTCGGCCCAGCGCGCGCGCTGGTTGTCGCTCTCGGCCTGGGCGTACTGCCGCTCGATGTACGGCACGACGCCCTCGAAACCGGAGGCGTAGCGCATCTCACGGCCGTAGCGGTTCTTCCACTTGACCGTGACCTTGTAGTTGTCTCCGCGCAGAATGGCATCCTGCACGTCGACGCGCAGATCCTTCCAGGGCGTGTCGAGGTCGAACTTGAGGTCGCGTGCGAGCCCCTCGAGCAGCCGCTCGTAGTACTGGAAGAGGCCCTTGCCCTGCGTCGTCCACGGGATGATGGCGCCCTCACGAATCGAGAGCTCCTCGTCATCGAGCATCAGATCGACGTCGACCGACATGCGCGTGCCGAGACCGGAACAGGTCGGGCAGGCGCCGAACGGTGCGTTGAACGAGAACGTGCGAGGCTCGATCTCGGTGAGCGTGATCGCGTGCCCGTTGGGGCACGCGAGCTTCTCGGAGTACGACTGCCACGCGTCGTCGCCTTCTTCGTCGACGAAGTTCACCTGAACCACACCGCCGGCGAGCCCGAGCGCGGTTTCGACCGAATCGGTGACGCGCCCGAGGATGTCATCGGATGCCACGAGCCTGTCGACCACGACCGCGATGTCGTGCTTGTAGCTCTTCTTGAGTGTCGGCGGCTCCGCCAGCTGGATGAGGTCGCCGTCGACGATCGCGCGCGAATATCCCTTTGCGCCGAGTTCACGGAACAGGTCGACGAACTCGCCCTTCTTCTGCGAGACGATCGGAGCGACGATCTGGTAGCGAGTGCGCTCAGGCAGCTCCATGAGCTGATCGGCGATCTGCTGGACCGTCTGCCGCTGGATCTTCTCACCGCACTCAGGACAGTGCGGAATGCCGATGCGCGCCCACAACAGACGCATGTAGTCGTAGATCTCGGTGATCGTGCCCACCGTTGAGCGCGGGTTGCGGTTCGTCGACTTCTGATCGATCGAGACCGCAGGGCTCAGGCCCTCGATGAAGTCGACATCAGGGCGATCCACCTGGCCGAGGAACTGCCTCGCGTAGGCGCTCAGTGACTCGACATAGCGACGCTGACCTTCGGCGAAGATCGTGTCGAACGCGAGGCTCGACTTCCCCGACCCGGACAGGCCGGTGAACACGACCATCGAGTCGCGAGGGATGTCGATGTCGACATTCTTGAGGTTGTGTACGCGGGCACCGCGAACACTGAGTTTGCTGGGGGTTGCAACGGGGACAATGGGCACCGAACAAGTCTACGAGGGGCCACTGACATTGGCTCCGTACGTGCACTCAGGAACGCGGAGCGCTACCCGCGAACGGCGACAACCCGTCTCGCAGCGCGGTCACCTGCTGAATGTCCATCTGCACGGCAGCCATCACCTGACGAGGGACGTCGAGAGCGCGCCGCCGAAGGTCCTGGCCGACCGATGTCAGGCTGATGTCGAGGCGACGTTCGTCTTCGCTACTGCGTTCGCGCATGATCAGTCCGTCCTTCTCGAGACGCTTGACCAGCGGGGACGCTGTCGCCGGATCCAGCGCGAGGTCCATGGCGAGATCATTGAGGCTGCGAGGCGAACGCTCCCAGAGCGCGAGCATCACGAGGTACTGCGGATGAGTCAGCCCGAGCGGCTCGAGGATCGGACGATAGATCGCCACGACATTTCGCGCAGCTGTCACCAGAGCGAAGCACAGCTGGTTCTCGAGCTTGAGGAGGTCGTCCGCATCAGTCACGGTCCGATTATACAGATTGGGCTAATCATTAGTACACTAATGAACATGTCGAACAGTTCTGATCGAGTGCCGCTCCGCACACGCATCCGCGAAGCCGGCGGACTGTATCGCTGGTTCAACAAGAACCTCATCCGACTGGCGGGGCCGGCGGCAGTGGGCCCCTACGAAGCCACTCCTCCGCCGACAGCCTCTCAGCGGGCCGAGCGCGCCTGTCCCCTGTGCGGTCGCCCCATGACCGAACACGAGATCGATCGATCAGGGCCGAAACCGCTCATGCACTGCCCGTGACCGACGTCGCTCGACGTCGCCTCTGAGCACGTGCGTCCGCCGAGCGTTAATCGCCTGCGCTCTCCCGTGCTGTGTCGATCCATGACATCAGCGCATCATCGTCCTCGATCACGGTCGGTGCCACGTCCAACCAACTCGGTCCCATCGTCTTCGCACCCATCACGGCAACAGACACACCGGGCTCGGTCAGCAGCGCGGCGCCCTTCTCTTCAGCGACTCGTACGAGGAGCACCCCTTCTTTGCGCGTGCCGACGAGGATACGACCGTGCAGCAGGAACGCGCGCGTGCCGAACATGCGCTTCTCCTCGAGCCCGGGCTCTGCCATCAGCAGCGCTCGAATCCGGTCGGCGAGTTCAGTGGCGGCAGCATCCATGATCGAGATCGCCGCCTACGCGTGCCCGGCGCGCTCCATGGCACGCAGCTCTTTCTTGAGATCCTGCACCTCGTCGCGAAGTCGACCGGCGAGCTCGAACTTCAGCTCTGACGCCGCGGCGAGCATCTGATCGGACAGATCCTTGATCATGTCTTCCAGTTGCTCGGCACCTTCGGCGGCGATGCCCTCTCGACGCAACTGGGGCGTCGGGCTCTTGCCGCGACCGGACTTCGTCCTGTTCTTGCTTCGCAGCAGGTCTTCGGTGTCTGACGCCTCGCGTGCCAGCACATCGGTGATGTCGGCGATCCTCTTGCGCAGCGGCTGCGGGTCGATTCCGCGTTCTTTGTTGTACGCGACCTGCTTCTCGCGACGACGATCGGTCTCTTCGATCGCCTTCGCCATCGAATCGGTCACCCTGTCGGCGTACATGTGCACCTGGCCCGACACGTTTCGGGCCGCGCGACCGATCGTCTGGATGAGCGAGGTACCCGAACGCAGGAACCCTTCTTTGTCAGCATCCAGGATCGCGACCAGCGACACCTCAGGGAGGTCGAGCCCCTCTCGGAGAAGGTTGATGCCGACGAGCACGTCGTAGACGCCGGCCCGCAATTCACTCAGCAGTTCGACCCGGCGGAGAGTGTCGACGTCGGAGTGCAGGTACCGCACGCGCACACCGTGCTCGCCGAGGAAGTCGGTGAGCTCTTCTGCCATCTTCTTCGTCAGGGTCGTGACGAGCACGCGCTCATCCCGTCCCGAACGCAGACGGATCTCCTCCAGCAGGTCGTCGATCTGCCCCTTGGAGGGCTTGACGATGATCTCGGGGTCGACGAGTCCGGTCGGACGGATGATCTGCTCGACCACGCCGTCCGCGATGCCCATCTCGTACTTGCCAGGCGTCGCCGAGAGATAAACGGTCTGACCGATGCGGTTCTTGAACTCATCCCACCGGAGGGGGCGGTTGTCCATGGCGCTGGGCAGGCGGAAACCGTGATCGACCAGCGTGCGTTTGCGCGAGGCATCGCCCTCATACATGGCGCCGATCTGAGGCACGGTTGCGTGGGACTCATCGATCACCATCAAGAAGTCATCGGGGAAGAAGTCGAGCAGCGTGTGCGGAGGCTCGCCGGGCGCACGGCCGTCCATATGACGGGAGTAGTTCTCGATGCCCGAGCAGAATCCGAGCTGCTGCAGCATCTCGAGATCGAACGTGGTGCGCATGCGCAGCCGCTGCGCCTCGAGCAGCTTGCCCTGGCGCTCGAACTCTTTCAAGCGCTCGGCGAGTTCATCTTCTATCGTGCCGATGGCCCGCTGGACGACATCCGTGCCGGCGACGTAGTGCGATGCCGGGAAGATCGGCACTGCGTCGAGCTTCTCGATGACCTCGCCGGTGAGCGGATGCAGTGTGTAGAGTGCTTCGATCTCATCGCCGAACAGCTCGATGCGGATCGCGTGCTCTTCATAGACCGGGATGATCTCGATGGTGTCGCCCCGCACCCGGAAGTTGCCACGCGAGAAGTCGACGTCATTGCGGTTGTACTGCATGGCGATGAACTGACGGATCAGCGCATCTCGGTCGTAGCGCTCCCCCACCTGCAGCGCGACCATCGCGCGCAGATACTCTTCCGGCGCGCCGAGGCCGTAGATGCACGACACGGTGGAGACGACGATCACATCACGCCGTGACAGCAGCGAGTTCGTCGTGGAGTGGCGCAGACGCTCGACCTCTGCGTTGACCGAGGAGTCCTTCTCGATGAAGGTGTCGGTCTGCGGCACATAGGCCTCTGGCTGGTAGTAGTCGTAGTACGAGACGAAGTACTCCACCGCATTGTTCGGCATGAGCTCTCTGAACTCGTTCGCCAACTGCGCCGCGAGGGTCTTGTTGTGGGCGAGCACCAATGTCGGGCGTTGCACCTGTTCGACCAGCCATGCCGTCGTCGCCGACTTTCCCGTACCGGTCGCACCGAGAAGGACGACATCTGTCTCGCCGGCATTGATGCGCGCCGCGAGCTCGGCGATGGCCTGCGGCTGGTCGCCCGCCGGCTCGTATTCGCTGATCACCTCGAACGGACGGACGCTGCGCGTGGGTTGCATGATTCCAGCGTAGGCGGAGCCTCCGACATCGGGGCCGTCCGGCATGCCCACGAGCCTGCGAAGATCACATCCCGCCCTATAGTGGGGCCGTGATCGAGTTCCTGATCGGCTCCAGCCTCGCAGCATCGGCCGGGCTCAACGCATGGATGCCGCTCTTCCTGCTGGGCCTCGCCGACCGCTTCCTTCCGGCAGTGGATCTTCCCTCCGGTTGGGCGTGGATCTCCAGCGACATCGCCCTGTGGATTCTCGGAATCCTACTGCTGCTCGAGGTCGTCGCCGACAAGATCCCCGCACTGGATTCGATCAACGACGTCGTCCAGAGCGTGCTGCGCCCGGCATCCGGCGGCATCGTCTTCGGTGCGGGCGCCAGCTCCCAGACGGTCGCCGTCGATGACCCTTCGTCGTTCTTCTCCGAGAACACCTGGGTCCCGATCGCCACGGGCATCGTGATCGCGCTGATCGTGCACGTCGTCAAAGCCACAGCTCGAATCACGGCGAACACAGTAACCGGCGGGTTGGCCGCTCCGGTGCTGAGCACAGCCGAGGACGGTGCGTCCTTCCTGCTCGCCGCACTCGCGATCATCGTGCCTGTGCTCGCCGGCATTCTCCTGATCGGCCTGATCGTCGCGGTCGTGATGTTCTTCCGACGGCGGCGTCGCAGACAGCTCTCAACCGGTCAGGTCGACGGCTGAGGGCGTAGGTACGGCGTGGTCGTCGACACCTTGATCAGTCCTGATCGCTCGAGGATCGGGCGGGAGAACTCGGTGCAGTCCGCGTTCAGAAATCTCTTGCCCTGCAGCAGGGCGGAACGCGCACGCCGGGCTGTCAGCGCGCGGTAGATGCCGCGGCCCCGCCAATGCGGCAGGGTCGCACCGCCCCAGAGGCCGGCGAAGTCGGTGTCAGCGACCGGCTCAAGGCGTCCGGCGCTCACGATGTCATCATCCACCAGCGCGATCCACAGTCCTGTGTCGGAGCCGGCCGACCACTCCGCCAGGGTGGCCTCCGCACGTGTCCGCCAGCCCTGGTCGGCGAAGACGCCGCCCAGCATCTCCTCCATCGCCAAGATCTCCGCCTCGTCGCGCACCTGCCGGATCTCCACGCCGGCAGGGACCCGCACCTCCTGAGCGAGCAGGGCGGCCTCGCCGATCATGATCGACTCCGGTTCCTCCGGCACGAAGCCACGGGAGACGAGGATCTCGTGCAGGCCGGGCGCGACGTCGTGCGCCCGCGTCTTCCATTCGACGTCAGTGACGTCGGAGCGGGCGCCGAAGTGCGCCAGGGCTGCGTCGACGAGTTCGGAGATCTCATCCGCGTCGGCGCCTTCGAGGGATTCGTAGGTGACGAAACCGTGCCCGCCAGGGAACACGGCGAACCACAACGACCCGTGGCGTCCGATGCTCGACACACGCAACATCTCTGATGAGGTGCGCAGTTGAGAGTCATAGGCGTTGAGGAACGTGTGATGCACGGGCTCGAGTCTAGGCATCCGTCGGTACGTCCGATCTCAACAGCACCGCCGCGATGACCGCGGCGACCACGCCCATACCGATGACCGTGGCGAGGAACCATCCCCAGCCGGAATGCCCGAACACGACGCCGAGCGCCCAGCCGAACAGGCTCGACCCTGCGTAGTACGCGAAGTAGTACAGCGACGGCGCCTGCGCACGGCTCTCCGGATCGGCGAGGACGGGGGCCCAGCTCGACGCGATTGCGTGCGCGCCGAAGAATCCTGCGGTGAACACGACGAGACCGATGAGAATGACGATCGGTATGGGGACGTACATCAACGCCGCCCCTACGACGAAGAGACCGATCGCCCAGAGCAGCACCGGGCGACGTCCGAGTCTCGCCGCCAGCGCTCCTGCTGACGGCGACGACACTGTGCCCGCCAGGTAGGCGAGGAACAGCAGCGTGACCAGCCAGACCGGTAACAGGAACGGCGGCGCGATGAGGTGGAAGCCGAGGTAGTTGTACACCGCGACGAACGCTCCCATGAGCAGGAAACCCTGTGCATACAGCGCCAGCAGTCGTGGCGAACGCAGCGCACGGGCGAGTCGTGCGAGCATGCCGGGGCCGGCATCCGATCTCATGCGTCCCGGCACGAAGCGTCGTGCGCGCGGGACAAGCCAGAGGAAGAGCACTGCTGCGGCCGTGCACAACACCGTGACGCTCCAGACGCAGACGCGCCAATCGAACGCCTCAGCCAGCGGCCCCGCGACCAGGCGCCCGGACAGCCCACCGACGGTGGTGCCCGCCGTGTAGCTGCCCGCGGCGGCCGCGACATACCGCGCATGCACCTCCTCGCTGAGATATGCGAGCGCCACCGCGGGTACCGCACCGAGCGCGAGCCCCTCGCCGAGACGCAGCGCCAGAAGCACCGTGATCTCCGTGCTCAGCGGCGCCGCGAGCCCGAACGATGTGGCCACGATGATGCCGACAGCCATCGCGGGGATCCGCCCGATGCGATCGGCGACGAGCGACCAGGGGATGACGGCCGCAGCGATCCCAAGCGTCGCGGCCGAGACCGTCAAGGCCGCCGTGGATGCCGGCACCTCGAGATCGGCGGAGACCTGCGGGAGAACCGCCTGCAGTGAGTACAGCTGCGCGAACGTGGCGACGCCGGCGAAGAACAACCCGGCGATCAGCCGTCGATACGACCGTGTCCGGGGCACATGCCCTGCGAAGTCCTCCGGATTCACTCCCCTGCGAGCCGCTGCCACAGGGCATCCACCTGCTGTTCGGTCTGTTCAATCTGTCCGGCGGTATCGATCACGACATCCGCGATCGCGAGCCGCTTCTCGTCCGACACCTGGGCGTCGATACGATTCTGCGCCTCCTGCGGTTCCATCCCGCGCAGCTCGGTCAGCCGGTGCAGTCGCACGGCGGCGGGAGCATGCGCGACGACGATCAGATCCCATGGGTCGTCGACGCGGGCCTCGACGAGCAGCGGCACGTCGTACACGACCACCGCGTGCGGGTCTTCGGCGAACGCGGCTTCGAATCGGCGCTGCGACTCACGTCGCACAGCGGGGTGAACGATGCCGTTCAGCCGCGCGAGCGCATCGGGGTCCGAGAAAACTCGCGCGCCGAGTGCTGCGCGATCCAGCGCCCCCGACGAATCGATCAGTTCGTCACCGAAAGCCGCTGCGATCGCACCGAGCACCGGCGTGCCCGGTGCCTGCACATCGCGCACGATCTGATCCGCATCCACGACCACCGCGCCATGCGCTTCGAGCCGACGGGCGATCGTGGACTTACCGGAGGCGATTCCCCCGGTCAGCGCGATGAGAGGCATGGAGCCAGTCTATGGTCGTGGCCGAATGAGTTCAGCGCGCGAGCAGCTGCCGCTTCGAACTGATCACGCCGGTGTCGAAGCCCGCCAGATGCAGACCGCCGTGGAATCGTGCGTGCTCGATCTTGATGCAACGGTCCATCACGACTGAGAGCCCAGCGGTTTCCGCGAGAGCGGCCGCTTCCTCGTTCCACGATCCGAGCTGGAGCCACAGTGCCTTCGCGCCGACGTCGATGGCCTCCTGTGCGACACCGGGAAGATCGTCATGCTTGCGGAAGACGTCGACGATGTCGGGGACGACCGGCAGATCTGCCAGCGAAGCGTACACCGGCTGGCCGAGGATCTCCGTCTCGCGCGGGTTCACGAGGTACACCTCATAGGGCGAACTGGAGAGCAGATAGGTCGTCACGAAGTACGACGCGCGCGAGGGGTTGTTGGATGCCCCGACGATCGCGACCGACTTCGATCGGCGCAGCAGCGCGAAGCGCTCCTGCTGGTTCGGACCGACCCACGTGCGTTCGGAAGCGACGTCTGCGATGCCGAGCAGTGCACAGGCGACAGCCTCCGTCGGGGCAGGAAGAGCGCAGGAGTCCTCGGGAATCGAAGTGCTCATCGGGTCGCTCCTGTCGCCGCGGTGAGAGCCTGATCGAGATCCCAGATGATGTCGTCCGCGTCTTCGAGACCGACCGAGATGCGGATCAGATCCGGGCGCACGCCGGCCGCGACGAGCTGCGACTCCGTCAGTTGACGATGCGTGGTGGAAGCGGGGTGGATGACGAGCGTGCGCGCATCGCCGATGTTCGCGAGGTGGGAGGCGAGTTGCAGGTTCTCGATGACCGCCTCTCCGGCGGCACGTCCGTCCTCAGCCGCGACGCCGAAGGCGAACACGGAACCTGGCCCGAGCGGAAGGTACTTCGCCGCTCGCTCATGGTGCGGGTGCTCTTCGAGCCCGGCCCACGTGACGTACGACACCCGCGAGTCGGCATCCAGCCACTCCGCGACGACCCGCGCGTTCGCGAGGTGCGCGTCGATGCGCTGCGGAAGCGTCTCGACGCCCTGCAGCAGATTGAAAGCCGACTGCGGGCTGAGCGCAGGACCGATGTCACGAAGCTGCTCCGAGCGGAGCTTGGTCAGGAAGCCGTACTCACCGAAGTTGTCCCACCACTTGATGCCACCGTACGACTCCACCGGCTCGGTCATCTGGGGGAACTTGCCGTTCCCCCAGTCGAACGTGCCCTTCTCGATCACGATGCCGCCGAGGGTCGTACCGTGGCCACCCAGGAACTTCGTGACGGAGTGGATCACGATGTCGGCACCGTGCTCGAGCGGCCGCGCGAGGTACGGCGTCGCCAGCGTCGCATCGACGACGAGCGGCACGCCTGCCGCATGCGCGACTGCTGCGAGCCCCTCGATGTCGGCGATCTCGCCCGATGGGTTCCCGATCATCTCGACGTAGACGACTTTGGTCTCGGGTCGGATCGCGGCGGCGAACTCGGCGGGGTCGCTCGACGGCACGAAGGTCGTCTCGACGCCGAACCGCCGCAGCGTGACATCCAGCTGGGTGACCGTGCCGCCGTACAACTGCGCCGAGGCGACGACGTGGTCGCCGGCGCCGACGAGAGCGGCGAACGTGATGAACTCAGCGCTCATACCGGATGCCGTGGCCACGGCCCCGATGCCGCCTTCGAGCGACGCCAACCGCTCTTCGAGCGCAGCCACCGTGGGGTTGCCGATGCGCGAGTAGATGTTGCCGTACTTCTGCAACGCGAAGAGGTTGCCCGCATCCGCGGCGTCGTCGAACACGAACGACGTCGTCTGATAGATCGGCACGGCGCGGGCACCGGTGGATGCGTCGGGCGTGCCGCCGGCGTGGAGTGCTCGGGTACGGAACCCGAAGCGGTGTTCTTCCGTCATGATGTCCTCAATTCGGCCGTGGACAGCACGTCGGCGATGTCGTCGACGGCCCACGGGTTCTGCAGTGATGTCGTGTCTCCGAGCGCCTTGGGCTCCCGGCCGGCGCGTCGATCCTGTTCAGCCTCCCACAGCTGCGCGAGGAGGCGACGCATGATCTTGCCAGAGCGCGTCTTGGGCAGGTCGGGGACGACGACGATGTGCTTCGGCTTGGCGACCGGTCCGATCGCATGCGCGACCTGATCGCGAAGAGCGGATGCCGTCACCGCTGCCGAACCCGACGGCGTCACGAACGCCACCACGGCCTGGCCTGTGATCGGGTCGGAGACACCTGCCGTCCCGGCCTCCCCCACGCTCTCGTGAGCCACGAGAGCGGATTCGATCTCGATCGTGGAGAGCCGGTGGCCGGAGATGTTCACGACGTCGTCGAGTCGGCCGAGGATCCAGATGTGACCGTCGGCGTCCTTCGTCGCGCCGTCACCGGCGACGTAGTATCCACCGAATTCGCCGTGACCGGCGTAGGTCGACCAATAGGAGTCGCGGTAGCGCTGCGGATCGCCCCAGACGGTGCGCGCCATGCCTGGCCAAGGTTCGACGCACGACCAGTGTTCCGGATCGCCCTGGTGCGACCTCGTCACCGTTCTCGTCGACGACTGTGGCGTCGATACCGGGCAGAGGCACCGTCGCCGATCCCGGCTTCAGCGTCGTCACGCCCGGAAGCGGCGCGATCATCGCGGCCCCCGTCTCTGACTGCCACCAGGTGTCGACGATCGGCAGTTCATCGCGGCCGTGGTTGCGGCGGAACCAGATCCACGCCTCCGGGTTGATCGCCTCACCGACCGTGCCGAGCAGGCGCAGGCTGGAGAGGTCGTGCCCCGCGGGAAGATGCGCGCCGAACCACGTCATGAACGTGCGGATCAGCGTGGGTGCCGTGTAGTAGACGGTGACGCCGTAGCGTTCGATGATCTCGAGGTGCCGCTCTTTGTTCGGAGTGTCCGGCGTGCCCTCGTAGATGACCTGCGTGAGCCCGTTGGAGAGGGGCCCGTAGATCTCGTAGGTGTGCGCGGTGACCCAGGCGAGGTCCGCCGTGCACCAGTGCACGTCATCGGGCTTAACGTCGAAATGCGCCCAGTGCGCCCAGCTCGTATGCGTCAGGTAGCCGCCGGAGGTGTGAACAAGCCCCTTCGGCTTCCCGGTGGTGCCGGAGGTGTAGATGATGAAGAGCGGATGCTCGGCATCGAACGGCTGCGCGTCGTGCGCGTCGGAGGCGGTGTCGACGACGTCATGCCACCAGACGTCGCGTCCCTCGATCCAGGGCACTTCCTGGCCGGTGCGGCGGAGCACGAGGACATGCTCGAGGTCGGGCAGGTCGGCGGCGGCGATATCGGCCGTCGACTTGACTTCGGTCGCCGCTCCCCTGCGGTACTGGCCGTCGCTGGTGACGAGGAGCTTCGCGCCGGTGTCTGCGAGGCGGAAGCGCACGGCCTCGGCTGAGAACCCACCGAAGACGAGCGAGTGCACGGCACCGATCCGCGCGCACGCGAGCGTGATCACGATCGTCTCGACGAGCACCGGAAGGTAGATCACGACGCGGTCGCCCGGCCCGACGCCGAGGGAGAGCAGCGCGTTGGCCGCCTGCGCGACTCGACGCTGCAGATCGGCGTAGGTCACGGTGGTGCGGTCGCCGGGCTCTCCTTCGAAGTGCAGGGCGACCTTGTCGCCGCGTCCGGCCACGACGTGACGGTCGACGCAGTTGTACGCGACGTTGAGCTTTCCGCCGACGAACCAGCGGGCCGCGGGGATCGCACCCTCGGTCGGCGGCTCCCACTCATGAGCGGTGTGCCACGGCTCGAACCAGTCGAGCCGCTGGGCCGCCCGCTCCCAGAACGCGATCGGGTCGGCATCCGCTTCGACGTAGACGTCGGCCGTGACGTTCGCCTGCGCGGTGAATCCGGCCGGAGGTGCGTATTCGCGGGTCTCCAGAAGTCGTGCTTCTGTCACTCTCAGGCCCACTTCTTGAGCAGGTGCTTCTCGACCAGCGCGAGAATCCCGTTCGTGATCGTCCCCAGCAGTGCGAGCAGCACGATCGAGAGCAGGATGCGATCGACTCGTCCTGTGCTCTGCGAGTCCGTGAGCAGGAAGCCGAGTCCCATCGAGGAAGCGATGAGCTCGGCCGCGACGAGGAACAGCCATGCCTGCGCGAGGGCGAGGCGCAGCCCCGAGACCACGGAAGGAACCACAGCAGGAAGTTGGACGGTGCGGAACAGCGACCAGCCGCGCAGGCTGAATGAACGTCCTGCCTCGACCAGCTGCGGGTCGACATGACGCAGCGCCGAGGCGACAGTCGTGTACACGGGGAAGAACGCACCGATCGCGATCAGCGTGACCTTCGACTCCTCGCCGATCTGCAGCCACAGGATGAGCAGCGGCACCCACGCCAGCGAAGGCACGGCACGGACGGCTGCGAGCGTCGGGCTGAGCAGCACATCTCCGAGCCGGGAGAGGCCGACGACCCCCGCGATGGCGAGGCCGATCACGGATCCGATCGCGAATCCCAGCAGAACACGCTGCACCGAGATCGCGATGTGCGTCCAGAGTTGGCCGGACTCGGCCAACTCGACGCCCGCGGTGAAGACGGATGCAGGCGTGGGGAGGCGGTACGGCGGCACCATGCCGCTCGCGGTGACGACCTGCCACGCGACGAGGATGACGACGGGCAGGATCAGCCCGGCGGCGACACGCACGACGGTGCGGTCCCAGATGCCTCGGGTGCCGGCATCCGACCGCCGACCCGCTGAGGCACCGGGCAGCTCGAGCGCACGCTTGGCGCCCTCGAGTGCCGCTGCGTCGGCGAAGTCCGTCATTCGCCCTTGGCCGCCTTCTCGGCGAAGGTGGCGTTCACGATCGTCTCGAGCGCCTTGTCAACCGACTCCTGACCGCCCTGCACATCGCCGGAGTCGACGAGCACGGGTGCGATCTTCTCGAGGACCTCGATCTGCGCATCGCCGGGGATGCCGTTCACGTCGAGGTTGGAACGCTCTTCGATCACTGTCGTCGCGACCTCGATGTCGATTCCGGCGACCTCTGCGAGCAGCGCCGCGGTCTCCTCGGGGTTCTCGAGCGCCCAGACGCGTGCCTGCTCGTAGGCGTCGACGACGGCCTGTGCGAGGTCGGCGTGGTTGTTGATGAAGTCCTCGGTGGCGTTGAGGAAGCCGTAGGTGTTGAAGTCGACGTTGCGGTAGATGAGCTGATCGCCCGACTCAACCTCAGCGGCGGCCATGATCGGGTCAAGGCCCGCCCAGGCATCGACGGAGCCGCCGTCGAGAGCGGCGCGGCCGTCGGCATGCTGCAGGTTCTGCACCTCCACGTCGTCGAGCGAGAGGCCGCCCTCTTCGAGCGCCTGCAACAGGAAGAAGTACGGGTCGGTGCCCTTGGTCGCGGCGATCGAGGTGCCGGCGAGGTCTTCGAGCGATGTGATGCCGCTGTCGGGCCCGACGACGATCGCCGACCACTCCGGCTGCGAGTAGATGTCGATGACCTGAATCGGCGAGCCGTTGGCGCGTGCGAGCAACGCCGCCGATCCTGCCGTCGATCCCACGTCGACCGAGCCGGACCGCAGCAGCTCGTTGGCCTTGTTCGAC
This sequence comes from Microbacterium murale, assembly GCF_030815955.1. Classification (NCBI taxonomy): domain Bacteria; kingdom Bacillati; phylum Actinomycetota; class Actinomycetes; order Micrococcales; family Microbacteriaceae; genus Microbacterium; species Microbacterium murale. Next base: position 77,551 of record NZ_JAUSXK010000001.1, read on the forward strand.
CCGGCGGACTGCACCCACTCGACCTCGACGTCATCGCCGAGGATGTCTTCGAGGATGCCCTGGTCCTTGACGACGAGGCTGAGCGGGTTGTAGGTCGCGAAGTCGACGGTGAGTGTGTCGGAGGACCAGTCTCCCGACGCGGCGGAATCGTCAGGGGCGGACGCGTCCGCGTTCTCTCCGGCGACGCAGCCAGTGGCGACGAGCATCATCGTTCCCGCGATGGCGATCGCAGGGACGATTCGGCGGGTGATGGTGCTCATCGGGTCTCCTCGGTGGAAATGCGGTGGTGGGTGTTCACGCCGAGCCCTTCGAGAAGGTCGGCGCGAAGGTCCGCGAGGCCGCGATCGGCGCGGTCACGCGGGCGGATGCCCGGCACGGTGATGGTGCGCGCGACGGACGTCGCATCCGTGTCGGCTTCGTCGACGAGCGAGCGCAGCAGCAGCACGCGGTCGGCGAGATAGAGGGCTTCCTCGACGTCATGGGTGACGAGGAGGACGGTCGTCGGTTCTGCCGCGTGGATCTCGAGCAGAAGGTCCTGCATCCGCAGGCGCGTGAGGGCATCGAGCGCCCCGAACGGCTCATCGAGCAGGAGCACTCCAGGGTTGCGTGCGAGGGCGCGGGCGAGTGAGGCGCGCTGCGCCATTCCTCCGGACACTTCACGCGGATGCTGGTCTGCCGCGTGGTCCAGGCCGACCAGGTGCAGCAGTTCCCGCACGCGCTCGCGCTTGTCGCGACGGCGCGTACCGCGTGGCAGTCCGAGCTCGACGTTCTGGGCGAGCGTGCGCCATGGCAGCAGCCGTGGCTCCTGGAACGCGATGGCAGTGCGTTCGTCGGTGTCGGTGACACCGGTGCCATCGAGACTGATGCGTCCGCCCGTCGGAGCGTCCAGCCCTCCGACGAGGCGCAGGAGCGTCGACTTGCCGCAGCCGGACGGACCGACGACTGCGACGATCTCGCCGGCCGCCAACTCGACGTCGACTCCGCGCAGGACTTCGCGTCGCCCCTCCGGCATGGGGAAGCCGCGCTCGATGTTCTCGAGGCGGACGGCATTCGCCGCACCCACGACGACCGGCGCGTTGCCGGTGCGCGGAGCAAGGAGTGCGGAAGTCATACCGCTATCGTCCAGGAGGCGCACCCATGTTACGAAAGCGAGCGTAATGTTCCGTCACGCAGCAGCGCACGGCGCATACGCAGAACGGGCCGTCACCCGGAGGTGACGACCCGTTCTGTGAATGGCGTGCTTACGCGTTGCCGCCCGAGAGCTTCTCGCGCAGAGCCGCGAGAGCCTCGTCGTCAGCAAGCGTTCCGGCGCCGGAGTCGCTCGTGAAGGTCTGTGCTGCAGCGAAGTCATCGCCTGCAGCGGCCTCGGCCTCGGCTGCCTTGGCAACCGCGACCTTGTGAGCCTCCCAGCGGGTCTGGGCTGCAGCGTACTCCTGCTCCCATGCCTCGCGTGCGGAGTCGAAGCCTTCCTTCCACGCACCGGTCTCGGGGTCGAAGCCCTCCGGGTACTTGTACTCGCCGTTCTCGTCGTACTCGGCGAGCATGCCGTACAGAGCCGGGTCGAACTCGGTGCCGTTGGGGTCGACCGACTCGTTGGCCTGCTTGAGCGACAGCGAGATGCGGCGACGCTCGAGGTCGATGTCGATGACCTTGACGAAGACCTCTTCGCCGACGGACACGACCTGCTCAGCCAGCTCGACGTGCTTGCTGGAGAGCTCGGAGATGTGCACGAGGCCCTCGATGCCGTCTGCGACGCGGACGAACGCACCGAACGGAACGAGCTTGGTGACCTTGCCCGGTGCGATCTGGCCGATCGCGTGGGTGCGGGCGAAGACCTGCCACGGGTCCTCCTGCGTCGCCTTCAGCGACAGGGAGACGCGCTCGCGGTCGAGGTCCACCTCGAGGATCTCGACGGTGACCTCCTGGCCGACCTCGACGACCTCGGATGCGTGCTCGATGTGCTTCCAGGACAGCTCGGAGACGTGCACGAGACCGTCAACGCCACCCAGGTCGACGAACGCACCGAAGTTGACGATCGACGAGACCGTGCCCTTGCGGACCTGGCCCTTGTGGAGGTTGTTGAGGAACGTCGTGCGCGACTCGGACTGCGTCTGCTCGAGCAGAGCACGGCGCGAGAGGACAACGTTGTTGCGGTTCTTGTCCAGCTCGAGGATCTTCGCCTCGATCTCCTGGCCCAGGTACGGGGTCAGGTCGCGGACGCGACGCAGCTCGATGAGCGATGCCGGCAGGAAGCCACGGAGGCCGATGTCGACGATGAGTCCGCCCTTGACGACCTCGATGACGGTACCGGTGACGACTCCGTCGTCTTCCTTGATCTTCTCGACGTCGCCCCAAGCGCGCTCGTACTGCGCACGCTTCTTGGACAGGATCAGACGGCCTTCCTTGTCCTCCTTCTGGAGAACAAGAGCCTCGACCTCGTCGCCGACCTTGACGACCTCGTTGGGGTCGACGTCGTGCTTGATGGAGAGTTCACGGGAGGGGATGACACCCTCGGTCTTGTATCCGACGTCGAGCAGAACCTCATCGCGGTCGATCTTGACGATCGTTCCTTCGATGATGTCGCCGTCGTTGAAGAACTTCAGAGTCTTCTCGACCGCGGCCAGGAAGTCCTCAGCAGATCCGATGTCGTTGATGGCGACCTGCTTGGTGGCCGGGGCGGTCGTTGCGGTAGTCATGTAGTGGGTTGTCCTTGTTGGGTGGGTACTCGGGCTACGGGCGCTCATGCACGCATGAGTGATCGCCTTAAGCGAATGGATTTGGATTTTCAACCACCGGGCATGCGAGTGCACGCCACGAGTGACACTTCAGATTATCAGAGAATCATCGAGAACGCTGCTGTGGATAACTCCGACGGATGCCGGAGCTTCGCGTTACCGTGATCGGGTGACTCTCCCCCGATCGAAGTCGACCCGGATCAGGATGCTGACGCTACTCGCACTGACCGCGGCGGCGCTGAGCGCCTGCACCCCGACTCCAGAGCCGACACCGACACCGACCGCCGCGTTCGCGTCGGAGGAGGAAGCCTTCGCCGCGGCAGAGGAGGTTTATCGGGCTTACAACGATGCGTTGAATGAAGTCGACGTAAGCGACGCTAGTACTTTCGAAGCGCTTTACGCACTGACGAGCGGCGACTTTGAAGCAGCTGACCGCAAGACTTTCTCTCAGCTACAGGCCGAGAACTACACACTTTGGGGCGAGGCACGCGTTGCCCTGTTCCAAGGAAAGGAAGCCACGGAGCCATATAAGGAGATAACCGCGCTCGTCTGCGTCGACGTCAGCAATTCCGGAATCTCTGACGAGAAAGGAAGATCAGTAGTCCCCAGTGATCGTCCCGACATCAATGCTCTACGAGTGACATTTGTGAATGCTGGTGGCGACTTACTCATTGACCACGCCGATCGCGAAGAGAGCAGTTCGTGCGCCTCTTCGTAGTGGCGTTGGCTGTCACCGCCGCCGTGTTCGGTTCTGTGACCGACGACGACGGGGGTGTAGGAGGGCTTGACGTAATCGCGGGGATCGACCCGAACGGGGTTGTTATCGACGCCACGCAGACGACTCCAGGTCGCCCCGGCGACCCCGGCACCTCACCGATCGGCGACTGGGATTCCGATACCGACACCGACTGGACCCCGCCGACGGATTGGACGCCACCGCCGGAGTTCAACTTCCAGACATGCCTGGATAACTGGGACTCCTATATCCACTGCTTCCGGGAATCCGAGAAAGTCGAAGAAGAACCAGCGGACGAAGCCGCCGCTCCCGCGATCCCCGCCATCACGATCGCGGACGTCGCCCGATTCGCCCCGGCAGGCTCTGCCATCGCTGGTGAGCCCGACAACGTCGGAGTGGTTGGGCTGCCGACGAACTTCGTGGCGACAGCATCCGTCCACACCGTGAACGACTCGCTCTTCGGATTCCCCGTCGCGGTTCGTTTCACTCCCGCCGGTTACGACTTCAGTTTCGGCGACGGCACGACCGCGACGACCACGTCGGGAGGCCGGTCTTGGTCCGACCTCGGGCAAGCACAGTTCACCCCGACTGCCACGAGCCACACCTACGCGGAGCGCGGCACGTACTCCGCGCAGGTCGATGTGCGGTACACGGCAGAGGTCGACTTCGGGATCGGCTGGTTCCCGATCTCCGGTGAGGTCACGTCCGCCGGCTCGCCCCAGCAGATCCGCATCTTCGAAGCGCACACGGCCCTGGTCGCACACACCTGCAAGCAGGCGCCCGACTCCCCCGGCTGCTGACTGCGGCCTCGGCATAGCGCGGCGCCGTCGGAGCCCTGTGCCATGCTGATTCAATGAGCGACAGGCTGATGCTGCTGGACACCGCTTCCCTATACTTTCGAGCGTTCTACGGAGTGCCCGACAAGGTCAAAGCTCCAGACGGTTCGCCCGTCAACGCCGTGCGCGGGCTGCTCGACATCATCGCCAAGCTGGTCACGATGTACGAACCGACGCACATCGTGGCCTGCTGGGACGATGACTGGCGACCGCAGTGGCGCGTCGACCTCATCCCCAGCTACAAGGCGCATCGCGTGGTCGAGGTCGTCCCGGCCGGTCCTGACGTCGAAGAGGTGCCCGATCCGCTGGAAGTCCAGATTCCACTGATCCGCGAAACGCTGACGGCACTCGGCATCCCGATCATCGGCGTCGCAGAGCACGAGGCCGACGACGTCATCGGCACCCTCGCAACCCTCGCCACCATGCCGGTCGACATCGTGACAGGCGACCGCGACCTGTTCCAGCTCATCGACGATGACCGGGGCATCCGCATCGTCTACACCGCCCGCGGAATGAGCAACCTCGAGACCCTCACCGAGACGAGTATCGTCGCCAAATATGGCGTCCTCCCCTCGCAGTACGCCGACTTCGCCACGATGCGCGGCGATGCCTCCGACGGCCTCCCCGGTGTGGCGGGCGTCGGCGAGAAGACCGCAGCCACTCTCTTGCAAGCCCACGGCGATCTCGACGGCATCCGCGCCGCGGCCGCGGCGGGTGAGGGCATGAGCGCTGGGCTGAGCGCCAAGGTCCTCACGGCATCCGCCTACCTGGACGTCGCGCCGACGGTCGTCGAAGTCGCACGCACGCTGGCGATCACACCACCGACCGACCCGGTACGCGCGCTCGATCCGTCCGAGGCAGACGTCGCCACTGGCCTCGCGGAGAGATGGAACCTCGGCTCATCGATGGATCGGGCGATCGCTGCTCTCGGGCGCTGACCGTCCGCACACCGTTCGTCTGCTCCGGTCAGCGAAAACCGGGGGCAAGGCTTACTCGGCCCAGGCCCTCAGTCGCTCCACGCCCCACGTGGTCACGATCCGCTCTGCCGGCACTCCGGCCTTCTCAGCGCGTTCCGCACCGTAGTCGAGCAGCGACAATTGCCCTGGCGCGTGCGCATCCGAGTCGAGCGAGAACAAGCAACCGGCATCCAGCGCGATCGTGATCAGCTCATCCGGCGGATCCTGCCGCTCCGGGCGGGCGTTGATCTCCACCGCGACGCCGTTCTCGGCGCACGCGTCGAACACCGCACGCGCGTCGAACTGCGAAGGCGGGCGCGTCCCTCGTTCGCCCTGCACCAGCCTTCCTGTGCAGTGTCCGAGTACATTCACGTGCGGATCCCTCACCGCAGCGATCATGCGCGCAGTCATCGGTCCCGGTTCCATTCGCAGTTTGGAATGCACGGACGCCACGACGATGTCGAGCGCGCTCAACAGCTCAGCATCCTGATCAAGCGCGCCGTCGTCGAGGATGTCGACCTCGATCCCGGCGAACAGGGTGAACGTGTCGGTCGATTCGGCGCGGACCAGCGGAACCTGTTCGCGAAGTCGATCCGCGGAGAGGCCACGAGCGACCTTGAGCCTGGGCGAATGATCGGTGATCGCAAGATACTCATGTCCGAGCGTGCGCGCCGCCTGCGCCATCGTCGCGATCGAGGTCGTGCCGTCTGACCAGTCCGTGTGGGCATGCAGGTCACCACGCAGCTTTCCACGGAGCACGGATGCACGCTCCGGCTCGACCTCGCCGCGCAGTTCGACGAGGTAGTCGGGCGTCATCCCGGACTGGGCCTGACTGATCACCGTGAAAGTCGACTCGCCGATGCCCTTTGCGGCACGGAGGCGGGTCGGGTCATTGCGCACTTCATCCGGCAGGCCCTGCACCGTCTCCGCAGCCTGGCGGAATGCCTTCGCCCGGTACCGCGATGCCCGCTCCCGTTCGAGCAGGGTCGCGATCTCGAGCAGCGCGGCGACGGGATCCATGATCGTTCAGGCCGAAGCCAGCTCGCGCGTCGCGCCCACCCATGCCTCCAGCTTGGCTGCGGCACTGCCGTCGTCGATCGCCGCCTCGGCGCGTTCGTAGCCGTCACGAAGACGATCGAGGATGGGGCGCTGCACCTGCGTCGCATCCTGAGAGAGCTCGAAAGCGACGATTCCCGCTGCGGCGTTCAGCAGGACGATGTCGCGCACCGCTCCCCTCGTGCCGGCGAGCGTGTCACGCAGCACCCCGGCGTTGTGCTCTGGCGATCCGCCGATGAGGTCGGCAAGATCCGCGGTGGGTATACCGAGGTCGCGAGGGTCGAGGTCGTGCTCGTGGATGTCACCACGTGTGACCTCCCAGATGCGACTGTGACCGGTCGTCGTCAGCTCGTCGAGGCCGTCGTCGCCACGGAACACCAGGGCCGTCGCACCGCGGGTGCGGAAGACTCCGGTGATCAGGGGCACTCGCTCCAGCTGCGCGACACCGACGGCATTCGCCTCGGCGCGAGCGGGGTTGCAGAGCGGGCCGAGCATATTGAACACGGTCGGGACACCGAGCTCGCCTCGCGCCGTGCCCGCGTGCTTGAAGCCGGGATGGAACGCTGCCGCCCAGGCGAAAGTGATCCCGGTGCGATCGAGCACCGCGGCGACCTGTTCAGGAGTCAGAGAGAGCTGCAGTCCGAGCGCACCCAGCACGTCGGACGAACCGGATGCCGAGCTGGCAGCCCGATTGCCGTGCTTGACGACAGGAATGCCCGTTGCACCGATGATGACCGCCGCAGTGGTCGACACGTTAACGGTTCCGATGCGATCGCCGCCGGTACCGACGATGTCGAGAACGTTGGCGGAGACGGGGAGCGGAACGGCCGCTTCGAGGATGGCGTCCCTGAAGCCGACGATCTCGTCGATGGTCTCGCCCTTGGCGCGCAGTGCGATCAGAAAACCGGCGAGCTTGGCGTCGGAGACGTTCCCCTGCATCACCTGACGCATGGCCCACGTCGATTCCCACACGCTGAGATCGCGCCCGTCCAAGAGGGTGGTGAGCACGTCGGGCCATGTCAGGGAATCAGGCATGTCTGAGATCCTATCGGCGTGGATAAATTCCTTGCGCAAAGGTCCGCATGCGTGCATCCTTGATTTCCCGTGTATTCACCGAGGATTCGCAGCCTCTTCTTAGGGTTCCCTAAGTCGGAGATCAGCGAATCGGGTGCCGCCGATGCAAGAATCACGCTCGCAGATCGGCCATAATGGAGGGGTGACCACCTCAGCGACCTATGCCCCGGCGGCAAGAACGATCAAGCGCCCGAATTCGGTAGCTGTCGGCACCATCGTGTGGCTCGGCAGCGAGGTGATGTTCTTCGCGGGACTGTTCGCGATCTACTTCACCCTCCGCAGCACCTCCCCCGAGTTGTGGGCAGAACGCACGGACTTGCTCAACGTTCCTTTCGCCGCCGTCAACACGGCGATTCTCGTACTCTCCTCCGTGACCTGCCAGATGGGCGTGTTCGCGGCTGAAGACCTGCAGCCCTACCGCCTCGCGAAGGGCCAGTTGAATGGAGCCGGCCGTCGCCGCCTCTTCGGCTGGGGAATGATCGAGTGGTTCTGGCTCACCTTCGCCCTCGGCGCGATCTTCGTATCGGGTCAGGTCTGGGAGTACGCTCAGCTGGTCGCCGAGGGCATGCCGATCCAGGCAGACTCGTACGCCTCGGCCTTCTACCTGACGACGGGCTTCCACGCCCTCCACGTCACCGGCGGACTCATCGCGTTCCTGCTCATCATGGGCCGCGCGTTCGCAGTGAAGAACTTCACGCACAAGGAGGCGACCTCCTCGATCGTTGTGTCCTACTACTGGCACTTCGTCGACGTCGTCTGGATCGTGCTGTTCTTCGTCATCTACTTCCTGAAATAAGAGCGGAGCTGACCTGCGAAATGGCACGAGAGAAGAAGCGTCGCTCAAATGGACGACGTAGCCCCCTGGCGGCCGCGGCACTGATCGGTGCGGGCCTGCTCATCACGGGCGGTATCTACGCCGGAGCATCAGCGGCGATCGCCGCCACCGACGCCCAGACGAGTGCGAGCACTGAGCTCAGCATCGAGGACGGCCAGAAGCTGTTCCAGTCCAACTGCGCCACCTGCCACGGTCTCGACCTGCAGGGCACTGACGCCGGTCCGAGCCTCTACGGCGTCGGCGAGTTGTCCGTCGAGTTCCAGCTGGCTACCGGGCGCATGCCCCTGCAGATGCAGGGGCCGCAGGCCCCGCAGAAGCCGCCGCAGTTCACACAGCCGCAGATCGACGCGATGGCTGCGTATGTGCAGTCCGAAGCACCTGGGCCCACGTTCCCCGCCGACGAGATCCTCGACGGCGAAGGCGACGTGGCGCACGGCGCCGAATTGTTCCGCGTCAACTGCGCGATGTGCCACAACGTGTCCGCCGCCGGTGGTGCCCTCACTGAGGGCAAGTACGCCCCGGCGCTGACCTCGACCAGCGCGCTGCACATCTACGCGGCAATGGTCACAGGCCCGCAGAACATGCCGGTGTTCGGCGACATGAACCTGTCGGACGAAGACAAGCGCGACATCATCTCCGCGCTGCTCTACCAGCAGGAGTCGGTTTCGGTCGGCGGATTCACGCTCGGCAACCTTGGCCCCGTCTCAGAGGGCCTGTTCGTCTGGATCTTCGGCATCGGTGGCCTCGTCGCCATCACCGTGTGGATCACGGCGAAGTCCAACTGACGCTTATTCATCGAAGAGGAACGTACGAGGAGCACCATGGCACACGACGACGACTCGAAGGCCCTTGACCGGGCCTACCAGCCCTCTCCGGGGCTGGGTGTCGCAGTCAGCGATCCCGTGCAGAACCCGGGGCTGCCGCCACACCGTGAGCGGATGACCGACAAGGACCCCAAGGCTGAGAAGCGCGCGGTCCGCACGGTCTACACGCTGTTCTATCTGTCGCTCGCCGGCAGCATCTGGGCAGTCGCGGCGTACATGCTGTTCCCGATCGAGGACGGCTCGCTGGTCTCGATCCGTTACAACAACCTCTTCATCGGTCTTGGCATCGCTCTGGCGCTGCTCTCACTCGGCATCGGGGCCATCCACTGGTCCAAGGCGCTGATGTCCGACAAGGAGTTCGTCGAGCACCGCCACCCGACCCGTGGCAAGGATTCGACTCGTGAAGCCGCGGTCCAGGCGTTCGCCGACGCGAACGAGGAGTCCGGATTCGGCCGCCGCACGATGATCCGCAACTCGCTGTTCGCTGCCGTCGTCGCCTCGATCATCCCCGGCGTCGCGCTCTTCCGCGGTCTCGCACCGCACAGCACTCCCGACGACCCCACAGCCGGCGACCCGGTGGTGCTGCTGAAGCACACCATGTGGGCTGAAGGGCAGCGGCTCGTACGCGACCCGGACGGCACCCCGATCCGCGCTGCGGACGTCACTCTCGGCTCCGCCTTCCATGTGATCCCTGAGGACCTCGCCGAGCTGAGCCACCACGACGGCTACCTCGAGGAGAAGGCCAAGGCGATCGTCCTGATGATGCGCCTGCGTCCCGAGCAGCTCACCGAGGCCGAGGACCGCAAGGACTGGTCGTACGACGGCATCGTCGCGTATTCCAAGGTGTGCACGCACGTCGGCTGCCCCGTCGCACTGTACGAGCAGCAGACCCACCACCTGCTGTGCCCATGCCACCAGTCGCAGTTCGACGTCACCGATCACGCCAAGGTCATCTTCGGCCCGGCCGCACGTCCACTGCCGCAGCTGCCGATCACCGTCGACGATGAGGGCTACCTCGTCGCACGCAGCGACTTCACTGAGCCTGTCGGCCCGAGCTTCTGGGAGCGCCATTGAGCACCGCAACGCTGTCCAAAGAGGACAAGGACAACAAAGCGCCTCTCGGCGGTCGATTCGTCGGCGGAGCCGCGAACTACATCGATGAGCGCACCAGCCTCTCCGGTTTCGTCAAGGAGCTGGGACGCAAGATCTTCCCCGACCACTGGTCGTTCATGCTCGGCGAGATCGCGCTGTGGAGCTTCGTCGTCGTCTTCATCTCGGGATCATTCCTGACGTTCTTCTTCCAGGCGTCAATGGTGGAGACCCACTACACGGGTGCTTACGCCCCGATGCGTGGCATCGAGATGTCGGCAGCTCTTGAGTCGACGCTGCACATCTCGTTCGATCTGCGCGGTGGCCTGCTGGTTCGCCAGATCCACCACTGGGCCGCTCTCGTGTTCGTTGCCGGCATCGGCATCCACATGCTGCGCGTGTTCTTCACCGGCGCGTTCCGCAAGCCGCGCGAGCTGAACTGGGTCATCGGATTCGTGCTGTTCATCCTGGCGCTGGCCGAAGGCTTCACCGGCTACTCGCTTCCCGATGACCTGCTCTCCGGAAACGGCCTGCGCATCATCGACGGCATGGTCAAGGGCCTCCCGCTGATCGGAACGTGGACCTCGTTCCTGATCTTCGGTGGAGAGTTCCCGGGCACCGACATCGTCGGCCGCCTCTACTCGCTGCACATCCTGCTGCTTCCGATGCTGGTGATCGCGTTGATCGTCGTGCACCTGATGCTCATGGTGATCAACAAGCACACCCAGTTCGCCGGTCCCGGCCGCACGAACGACAACGTCGTCGGCTACCCGATGATGCCGGTGTACATGTCGAAGATGGGCGGCTACCTGTTCATCGTCTTCGGCTCGATCGTGCTGATAGCGACGTTCTTCCAGATCAACCCGATCTGGGCTTACGGACCATACGACCCCTCACCGGTGTCGGCCGGTACGCAGCCGGACTGGTACATCGGATTCGCCGATGGCGCCTTGCGCCTCGCGCCATCCAACTGGGACCTCGTGCTCCTCGGCCACACCTGGTCGTTCGGCATCATCGTTCCTGTCCTGGTCCTCGGCCTGTTCATCGTCGCCGTCGCGATCTACCCCTTCCTCGAGGCGTGGATCACCGGTGACAAGCGTGAGCACCACCTCGCGCAGCGCCCGCGCAACGCCGCGACGCGCACGGCGATCGGTGTTGCCGGCGTCATCTTCTACGCGGTCCTGTGGGCGGCGGCATCCTCCGACCTCATCGCCACGCACTTCATGCTGACGATGGAAGGCGTGATCCACACGTTGCAGGCGCTCCTGTTCCTCGGGCCGATCCTCGGATACTTCGTCACCAAGCGCATCTGCATCGCGCTGCAGAAGAAGGACCGTGAGATCGTGCTGCACGGCTTCGAGTCCGGCCGCATCGTCCGCCTTCCCGGCGGCGAGTTCATCGAAGTGCACCAGCCCGTCGACACGTACGACCGCTGGAAGCTCATCGACGTCGACGGCTACGAGCCTCTCGTTGTGCGCCCGAACGACAAGGGCCGCATCCCGTGGACCGAGAACCTGCGCTCGTCCATCTCGCGCTGGTTCTTCGAGGACCGTCTCGCCCCGCTCACGCAGGCCGAGGTCGCGGCCGCGGATGCACACCAGCACCACGTCACGGCTCACATGGATGAGGCCGAGGCCGAGGAGATCCAGGGCGCTCACGAGCGCGCCGGTGTCCCTGACGCGCCTCTTGCCCCTCCTGCCGAGACGCACATCGATGAGACCGCCAACACGCCCAGCTCGGTGATCGCCACCGATCCGGTGAAGAAGCCGAAGAAGTCGGAGGACGGCGAGTAACACCGCCACTCCCCTGGGCCCCGTCCATCGCTCCTCGGAGCCGGACGGGGCCCTTTCTTCGTTACGCTCGAAGCATGCTGACTCACGCAGAGGTCCGTTTCGCCGACGCGGAGGACTTCGGCGGGCTCGAGGAGATCGAGACCGCCGCCGACAACCTGTTCGTATCGCTCTTCTCCGCCACCGACTGGCCTCCGACGACACCGGCCACGGAACGCGCCGAGTACCCCGGGTTCACGTTGCTGTTGCGACGGGAAGACGCAGGGACGGTCGGATTCGTGCAGGTGCTCGAGAGCGAAGGCTTCGCCCACCTGGAACAGCTCTCCGTCATCCCCGAGTACGGACGCCTGGGATATGGACGGATGCTGGTCACCGCAGCGAAGTCCGAAGCGCTCAGCCGAGGGCACCGAGAGCTCACCCTGCGCACGTATCGTGACGTGCCGTGGAACGCGCCGTTCTATGCGACATGCGGATTCGAACCGAGCATCCCGACGAGTGAGTTCCATCTGCGCCTGGTCGACGTCGAGACGCGACTCCGACTCGAGCGGTGGGGTCCTCGTATCCAGATGACTGCGCCACTCTTTCGCGTTCACCCATGATGATGGCGGGAATCGGATGCTGCGCGACCGTGGGAACACGACGCATCCGGACCCGGATCTCTAGGCTGGAGCCATGATCGAACGCGCTGACTATTTCGCTGCCAAGCTCGCCTACGAGACGGATGCCAGCGACCTGTACGCCCGCCAGAAGGCCGGAGACGCCGTCGTGGTCGTCGATGTCCGCTCCGATGAGGCGTGGGCGCAGGGACGGGTTCCGAACGCCGTCCACATGCACTACAGCGAGATCGCGACCCGCGCCAAGGCGGAGATCCCCGTGGGGACAGAAGTCGTCGTCTACTGCTGGAGCCCAGGGTGCAACGCCGGCGCGAAGGGCGCACTGGAGTTCGCGAAGCTCGGCTATCAGGTACGCGAGATGATCGGCGGATTCGAGTACTGGGTCCGCGAGGGCTACCCCGTCGCAGATGCCGAAGGCGACCATCGTCGTCCGGTCGATCCGCTCACGGGCGTGCCCCGCATTCGTTCCAGAGTCTGATCCATGAACGTTTGAAGGCCCCCGGATCGAGATCCAGGGGCCTTCAAACGTCAGACGAAGAGATTCAGCGGGCGAAGTTCCCGCGGTAGTACTCGTACACCCAGCCGACGATCGCGACGGCGAAGATCGCAACGCCGATCGGCAGCAGGAAGTGTCCGACAGCCATGCCGATCAGGAACACTGCAGCGGAGGCCGCAAGCACGATCGGCCACCAGGACCACGGGCTGAACTCACCGAGCTCAGGATCTCCGTCATCGATGTCAGCCGTCAGGATGTCTTCGGGCAGCTCGCCACCCTGTGCCTTGTGCGTGCGCTGGAGGTAGACGGCGACCATCGCACCCATGAATGCAGTGAAGAGCAGCGCGACGGAGCCGACCCACTCGATCTGGTTCTCAAGCCGGAGACCGGGATGAGCCAGGATGTTCCACCCCGTGTACACGGCGGCGACGATGAGGAAGAAGACGGTGAGAACCCACCAGAGGACGACATTGGATCGCATGGCTTACTTGGCCTCTCCGCTCGCGCCTGCAAGTGCGGGCTCAGGTGCGGCGACAGGGTGCTCCGCAGCCTCGGGGTGATTCAGATCGAACGCGGGGCGCTCACTGCGGATACGCGGGATCGACGTGAAGTTGTGACGGGGCGGCGGGCAGCTGGTCGCCCATTCGAGCGACGCGCCGTAGCCCCACGGGTCGTTCACCGTGACCTTCGGCGCCTTGCGCGCCGTGATCCACACGTTCAGGAAGAACGGCAGCATCGACGCACCGAGGATGATCGCACCGATCGTCGATACCTGGTTGCCCCAGGTCCAACCATCCGCTGCCGAGTAGTCGGCGTAACGTCGCACCATGCCGTCCACACCGAGCCAGTGCTGGATCAGGAACGTCATGTGGAAACCGACGAACAGCATCCAGAAGTGCACGTAACCGAGACGCTCGTTCAGCATCCGACCAGTCCACTTCGGCCACCAGAAATAGAAGCCGGCGAACATCGCGAACACGACGGTGCCGAAGACGACGTAGTGGAAGTGGGCGACGACGAAGTACGAATCGCTGAGGTGGAAGTCCAGCGGCGGAGCCGCGAGGATGACACCCGTCAGACCACCGAACACGAACGACACGAGGAAGCCGAGCGCGAACACCATGGGTGTCTCGAACGTCACGGAGCCTCGCCAGAGCGTGCCGATCCAGTTGAAGATCTTCACACCCGTCGGCACCGCGATGAGCATGGTCATCAGAGCGAAGAACGGCAGCAGCACAGAACCGGTGACGTACATGTGGTGTGCCCACACGGCCACGGACAGCGCGGCGATCGCGATAGTCGCATAGATCAGCGTCTTGTAACCGAAGATCGGCTTGCGGCTGAACACCGGGAAGATCTCCGACACGATGCCGAAGAACGGCAGCGCGATGATGTACACCTCGGGGTGACCGAAGAACCAGAAGAGGTGCTGCCAGAGGAGCACACCGCCGTTGGCCGGGTCGTAGATGTGGGCGCCCAGGATGCGGTCCGCCGCAGCAGCGAAGATCGCCGCGGCGAGCACGGGGAATGCCATGAGCACCAGAAGGCTGGTGACGAGCGTGTTCCAGCTGAAGATGGGCATACGCCACATCGTCATTCCAGGGGCACGCATCGTGATGATCGTGGTGATGAAGTTGACCGCACCGAGGATGGTACCGAAGCCGGACATGCCGAGCCCCACCATCCAGAGGTTTCCACCGGCACCTGGCGTGAACGTCGCACTTGCCAGCGGCTGATAGGCGAACCAACCGAACGATGCCGCGCCCTGCGGGGTGAGGAAGCCGGCGACCGCCATGATCGAGCCGAAGGAGAAGAGCCAGAAGGCGAAGGCGTTCAGTCGGGGGAACGCCACATCGGGCGCGCCCAGCTGCAGCGGCAGGATGGCGTTCGCGAAACCGGCGAACAACGGTGTCGCGAACATGAGCAGCATGATCGTGCCGTGCATCGTGAACAGCTGGTTGTACTGCTCCTTGGTCGGGACGATCTGCATCCCGGGAGCGAACAGCTCAGCGCGGATGACGAGCGCCATCACGCCGCCGAGGAGGAAGAAGAGCACCGACGCGATCAGGTACATGTACCCGATCGTCTTGTGGTCAGTGGACGTGATCCACTTGACGACGATGTTGCCCTTCTGCTCGACGCGAGAAGAGCTCATGAGAGCCGCCTGACGCGCCGGAATGGCTGTGGGGCGGGATCCGTGGACGTCGCCTGCTGCGGAGTTGGTCGACATGAGGTTTACTCTCCCTCTTCCTCGGAGTCCGTCTCGGACGTCTTGCCTGTGGTGCCGGGGAGGTTGCCGAGACGGTCGTACGCGTCTGTGATGTCGCCCGTGTTCCCCTCTTCGCGGAGGGACTCGACATATGCGTCGTACTCGTCCTGCTCCACGACCTTCACGTTGAAGAGCATCATCGAGTGGTACTCACCGCAGAGCTCTGCGCACTTGCCGGCGTACTCGCCCACGCGGGTCGGGATGAAGGACCAGGAGTTGTCCTTCCCGATGTACATGTCCTTCTTGTAGAGGAAGTCGATGATCCAGAACGAGTGGATGACGTCACGGGACTGAAGGCTGATGTGCACCTTCTGGTCGACCGGAAGCACCAGTGTCGGCAGCTTCTCCGTGTCGATGTCGCCGTTCGCGTCTGCCTGCGCCTGTACGCCCATGGTCCATACGGCGTCGGAGAGGTCGTCGTCTTCGCCGGCGTACATGAAGTCGAACGCCCACTGCTTGCCGATCGCGGTGATCTCGACGTCGGCGTCGTCGCCCCACTGCGTCTCGATCGCGGCCTGATCCTTGGCTGTGAAGAAGAACATGCCCATCACGAGGATCAGCGGGATCACCGTGTAGAAGATCTCGATCGGCATGTTGTAGCGCATCTGCACGGGGAGGCCGGTCTGGCCCTTGCGACGGCGGTAGGCAACAGCTGCCCACCCCATCAGCGCCCACGTGACGATGCCGACCGCGAGAAGAACGATCCAGGAGTTGACCCAGAGACCGGCGACACGATCCGTCTGGTTCGTTGCGGCAGTGCCGTCTTCTACGAAGCCCGGGAGGAATCCGTGGAGTTCGGTGGGAGAACATCCCGCCAGAGCCACAGTTGCCGCGATTCCCAGAGGAATGGCGACCCAACGAAGGCGGCGTTTCGAGGGCACGATGCACCTTTCAAGATGACGGACAAGGCGTACCCAAGTCTAGGGCAACCTCACACCCGATTCATGCCAACCACGCAGGTCGGGCACGGCTGACACTCAGTGGAAGCTGTCGCCGCACGCGCAACTTCCCGCGGCATTCGGGTTGTCGATGGTGAAGCCCTGCTCGGAGATCGTGTCCTTGAAATCGATCGCGGCACCGTCCAGATACGGGACGCTCATGTTGTCGACGATGACCTCGACGCCGTCGAAATCGACGGTCTCGTCGCCATCGAGGTAGCGCTCATCGAAGTAGAGCTGGTAGATCAGTCCCGAGCATCCGCCGGGCTGCACGGCGACGCGCAGTCGCAGGTCGTCACGGCCCTCCTGCTCGAGAAGGTTCTTCACCTTGGTCGCCGCCGCGTCCGTGAGGGTGACGCCGTGTGCGGTCGAGGTCTCTGTGGTCAGCGTGGTGTCGCTCATGTCGCTCCTTGTGACAGGCCGCGCGTGCAGGCGGCGGTTTGTTCTGATTCTACCTTCGGCCGCCCGAATGGGCGCTGATCCCGAGATGAATGCTGATCAGCGGGTGATCTCGTTCATACGCGTCAGCAGCAACGCTTCGGTCGCGATCGCGTGCCGGAATGTCTCGAGGTGCAGCGACTCGTTGGGGCTGTGCGCACGCGCATGCGGGTCTTCCACGCCGGTGACGAGAATCTGCGCTGCTGGGAACTCGCGGACGAGATCGGCGATGAAGGGAATGGAGCCCCCGACACCGAGATCGACAGGGTCGGCTCCGTAGCCGTCTGCCATGGCCTGGCGCGCGAGACCGACCGCCCAGCCACTGGTGTCGACGAGGAATCCATCACCGAGATCGATATCAGAGAACGTGAGCTCCGCACCGAAGGGCGCATGAGCGCGCAGGTGCGCCTCGAGCGCCGCGTACGCGTCTGCACCGGACTGACCGGGCGCGACGCGTGCACTGAGGACGACGGTCACCTCCGGGAGCAGAGTGTTGGATGCCGACGCCACGCTGGTCGCATCGATGCCGATCACTGTGACTGCGGGCTTGTTCCAGATCCGGCTCAGGATGCTGTCCCGCCCGATCGGCGACGTGCCGGGCAGGAGCCCGGCCTCATCACGCAGCGTCTCTTCGGTGTACTCGGGCGTCGGCGTGTCGGTCTCGGAGAGCCCTTCGACGGCCACAGCACCGTCCTCATCCCAGAGTGTGGCGAGCAGGCGCACCGTCGCCATCATCGCGTCCGGCACCGCTCCCCCGAACATTCCGGAGTGCGAGGCGTGATCGAGCGTTCGCACCTTCAGCACGAAACGCGCGTTTCCACGCAACGACACGGTGAGTCCTGGCGTGGTGGAGTCCCAGTTTCCGGAATCGGCGACGACGATCGCGTCTGCACGCAATGCTTCGGCGTTGTCGCTGAGGAACTGCGCGAAGGATGCGGAGCCGTACTCCTCCTCCCCCTCGATGAACATCGAGACACCAAGCTCGAGGTCGTCGCCGAGGACTTCAGCGACCGCGCGCAACGATGCGATGTGCGCCATGATTCCGGCCTTGTCGTCGGCCGCACCGCGCCCGTAAAGTCGTCCGTCGCGGACCGTCGGCTCGAACGGCGGCGTCTCCCAGAGCTCGTCCGCTCCCGGAGGCTGCACGTCGTGGTGCGCGTACAGCAGGATCGTCGGCTTGCCACCCCGAGCCGCCCGCGTCGCCAGCACAGCGGGCTGGCCGTACTCGTCGGTGCCGGGAATCGCAGCGCGCAGCACTTTGACGTCGTCGAACACACCGGTGCCGGTCGCGAGTGCGGCGACGCGCTCAGCGCTGCGCTCGAGCTGGGTCTGATCGAACGACGGCCAGGCGATCCCGGGAATTCGTACGAGATCGCCCAGGTCGGACAGCGCAGAGGGAATTCCGATGGCCACCGCCTCGGTGACTGCTGATTCGATCGCGGGGTCGACGTTCGGCGTGTGTGAAGTCATGCGAGTAATCTTAAGGCTGAACACCGATTTCTATCCGAGGAGCCTCGTGGCCACTTCCACCCCACCGACGAACGACGACTCGGCCGCGACGCCGGTCGCCGGCAAGGGACGCCCGACGCCGAGCCGCGCCGAGCAGGAAGCCGCGCGTCGACGACCGCTGGTCGCAGACACCAAGGAAGCGCGGGCCGCGGCGAAGCAGCAGCTGCGCGAGCAGCGTGAACGTGCGCAGGCCGGTATGGCAGCCGGTGAGGACAAGTACCTCCCGCCGCGAGACAAGGGACCGCAGCGCCGTTGGGTTCGCGACTACGTCGACGCAGGCTGGCATCTCTCCGAGTGGGTCATGGCCCTCATGGTGGTCGTCATCCTCGTGTCGCTCGTGCCAGACCCGACGTTCTCGTTCTTTGCGTTCATCGGCCTCTGGGCGTTCATCGTCATCGCCGTGATCGACATGGTGCTGCTCGGGATCCGCGTGAAGCGCAAGGTCGCCGCGAAGTTCGGCAAGGAACGCATGGAGAAGGGCCTCGGCTGGTACGCCGCCATGCGCGCACTCCAGATGCGCTTCATGCGCCTGCCCAAACCCCAGGTCAAGCGCGGCGCATACCCCGCCTGAGCCCTGCGCTCAGCGCGACGAGCTCAGCGACCGCGACGTAGACCACGGTTGATCTGACGCGCCCAGAGCGGGCCTCGGTAGAGGAACGCCGTGTAACCCTGCACCAGCGTGGCACCGGCATCCAGTCGTTCGCGCACGTCCGATGCGGTCTCCACTCCTCCGACCGAGATCACGCAGAATCCGCTCGGAACCGCCGCGCGCACGACGTGCAGCACCTCCATCGCACGCGCGCGCAGCGGTGCTCCGGAGAGCCCGCCGGCGCCGGCGGCTTCGACGACCGCAGCATCCGTCATGAGGCCTTCGCGGCTGATCGTCGTGTTGTGGGCGATGATTCCGTCGAGACCTTCCGCCACAGCGAGCTTCGCGATCGCGACGATCTCCTCGTCCGGGAGGTCCGGCGCGATCTTGACCAGCAACGGCGTCGATCCCGCAGCGGCCTTCACCGCGCGAAGCAGCGGCGAGAGCGTCTCGACCGCCTGCAGGCCGCGCAGGCCCGGCGTGTTCGGCGAGGACACATTGACCGCCAGATAGTCGGCGAGCGGCGCGAGTTTCGTGGTGCTGGCGACGTAGTCGGCGGTCGCGTGCTCCACTTCGACGACGCGGCTCTTGCCGATGTTCACGCCGATGACCGTCTTCGGACGGCGCCGCCGGAGCTTCTCGAGGCGACGTGCCGCAGCATCCGCTCCGCCGTTGTTGAAGCCCATCCGGTTGATCACCGCTCGATCCGGCATCAGACGGAAGAGTCGGGGTTTGGGGTTGCCGTCCTGCCCGATCGCCGTGATCGTGCCGACCTCGACGTGGCCGAAGCCGAGGGCTGCGAGCCCGCGTACTCCGACAGCGTTCTTGTCGAACCCTGCGGCGACGCCGAACGGCGAGTCGAACGTGAGGCCGAGCGCTTCCACCCGCTGCTCCGCAGGGGGCGCCGTGATCGCACGCGTGACCCACGAGAACGGCGGCACGCCGAGCACCCGTATCACCGCCATGGCGGCATGGTGGGCGAATTCGGGATCGAAGCGCGACAGGACGACGCGGAAGAGCAGCGGATACATCCCTGCCAGATTACCGGTCGGCGGACTCCGTCTTGGACGCAGCATGCTCGGCCCGCAGCTCACCGATCACGCTCTCGAAGTCTTCCAGAGAATCGAATGCCTGATACACGCTCGCGAAGCGCAGGTACGCCACCTCGTCCAGATCGCGCAGGGGGCCGAGGATTGCGAGCCCGATCTCATTCGTGTCGAGCTGCGAGACACCGGTCTGACGCACCGCCTCTTCCACCCGCTGGGCGAGGATCGCGAGGTCGGCCTCGGTCACCGGCCTGCCCTGGCACGCCTTTCGGACACCGGAGATGACCTTCTCCCGGCTGAACGGCTCCATGACGCCTGAGCGCTTGATGACGTTGAGGCTGGCTGTCTCGGTGGTGGTGAAACGCCCCCCGCATTCGGGGCACTGACGACGTCGACGGATGGAGAGTCCGTCGTCGCTCGTTCGGGAGTCGATCACGCGGGAGTCCGGATGACGGCAGAAGGGGCAGTGCATGGTGTTACAGCGTAGTCGTTCCCTCGGCTGCTCCCTGGAAGCGTGCCTCGACGGCCTCGCCGTGCGCCGGCAGCGCTTCGGCGTTCGCGAGCGCGACGACGCCCTCACGCACAGCGGCGAGAGCATCGTGGTCGTAGGAGATCACCTGCTGCGGGCGCAAGAACGTGTACGCGCCGAGTCCTGGCGCGTAGCGCGCCTGGCCCCCGGTGGGCAGGACGTGGTTGCTCCCGGCCATATAGTCGCCGAGGCTCACCGGCGTCTGGTCGCCGACGAAGACGGCGCCGGCGCTGGTGAATGCGGCTGCCGCGGCTTCGGCGTCGGTGAGGTGCAGTTCGAGGTGCTCAGGGGCGTACGCGTTGCTGAACGCGGTCGCCATGTCGCGGTCATCGACCAGGACGATCGCCGACTGCGGTCCGGCGAGCGAGACGGCGACGCGCTCGCTGTGCCTCGTGGCGGCCGCGGCCTGTTCGATCTCGACGGCGACGCGCTCGGCGAGGGCAGCATCATCGGTGACGAGTACGGCAGAGGCCTGCTCATCGTGCTCCGCCTGGCTGACGAGGTCTGCAGCGATCAGACGCGCGTCGGCAGCAGCATCCGCGACGATGAGAATCTCGGTCGCCCCGGCTTCGGAATCCGTGCCCACGACTCCCGCGACCGCGCGTTTGGCCGACGCGACGTAGTTGTTGCCAGGACCGGACACGACATCGACAGGATCGAGGTCGAGTCCGGGAACGCCCCAGGCGAATGCGCCGATGGCGCCGGCTCCGCCCATGGCATACACCTCGGTGATGCCGAGGAGTCCTGCCGCTGCGAGGATCACAGGGTGGATCCGACCACCCTGGTCATGCTGCGGCGGAGAGGCGAGCGCGATCTGCTCGACACCGGCGATCTGCGCCGGCACGACGTTCATGATCACGCTGGAGGGGTAGACAGCCTTGCCACCGGGGATGTAGACGCCCACGCGTTGAACCGGCTGCCAACGCTGCGTGATGCGTGCACCGGGGCCGATGTCTGTCACGCGAGCGTCCGGCACCTGTGCGGTCGAAGCCCGCCGCACTCGTACGATCGCTTCGTCGAGAGCAGACCTGACTTCGGGTGCGAGGGCCGCGACAGCATCATCGATGTGAGACCCGGGCACACGGAGATCGTGCCCGGTGACTCTGTCGAACTTCTCTGCCTGAGCGCGCAACGCATCCTCTCCCCCGGTGCGGACGTCGTCAACGATCCGCGTTGCGGTCTCGAGCGCCTCGGCTCTGGCCTGCGTGGCACGGGGAACCGCGGCGAGCATGCCTGCCGGCGAGAGCTTCTGCCCTCGAAGATCGATCGTGCGCACGTCAGCCCTTCGTGATGTCTGCGATGTCGTGCAGGTAGCCGATCCGACCGTCGTCGTGTCGGACCACGTAGGCGCCGCCACGGTCTTCGACCACAAGGGCCCACGCACTCGGACCGATGCGGAACAGCGGCTCACCACGCTCGTCGAACACATCGCGCTCAGTGGGCGCGAGCGCCCAGAACGGCTGAGATGCCACGGCAGGCGCGGCATCGGCGGATGGTTCCGCGGCGGTCTCCGACGAGACCGCCACGTTGCGAGGCGCCGTCGCGTCGAGGTCTTCGATCACCTCGGTGCGGCCGTCGGCTGCGGAGTCTGCCACTTCGATCTCATCCACGGCGTCAGCGGCCACGACATCCTGCTCGTCGTCAGCATCGAACTGCGCGCGCGACGTCCGCGCGTACGCGGGAACGTAGTCGCTCTCATCGGCGCCGACCGTGGTTCCGAGACCGATATCTGCTCCGAAGCCGCGCTGGGCGCTGAGGTCGCCACTCGACGCGTGCGAGGACGACGATACGCGGTCGTCCAGACCGAGGCGCGCGATCTCGTCGGTCGTGTTCTCACCCGAGAGCTCAGTGTCGATCGCCGGGGATGCGTGCGCCGGCGGCGCAGGCTTCTCCACGCGCGGGCGTGCGATCACCGGTCGCACCGGGTTGGCGTTGCGGTGCGCGAGTGTGACGAGACGCCCGTGGAAGTCGTCACGCAGCCGAGGAATCAGTGGTGCGAACACGGTGAGAACGACGAGCGCGAGCGCCGCGATGAACTGAACGATCGTGAGCCATGTCAAGGCGAACTCGCCTGTGGACGCCGTGACGAGCATGAGGTCCCAGTTGCCCGTAGCCCAGTAGAGGGCGCTCACCGAGAACGCTACAGACGCGAACTGGTCGATCCCGAGCGAGCCGACTCTGCGGATGCCCTCCGGGGAGAACCGGCGGAGCACGATGAGGAATACTGCCGCGGTGGGCAGCCCCAGGGCCAGGACCCACTGAATGCCCTGGGCCCACAGCGAAGCAGCGCCGTCATATGCGTGGACGGGGAAGAAGGAAGTGACGAACGCGACGAACCACACCCCCACGATGAGCAGCTCTCGCAGCGTGAAACCGACGATGCCGGGTTGTGGGGTGACCTCTTCGTCGTAGAGCACGCCGTCGTCTTCTGCGAACGGTTCCTGGTCGTCGAGCGGGGACTGGTCGCTGAGCGCCGCCTGGTCGCTGGACGGTTCCGGTTCGTTGGCGAGGGGGGATTCCGTGCTCATGAAACGTGGTCCTTTCAACGTGGCGCACTCGGTCTGATCGTGTGCGCCCAACGCGTCCCGATACTACCCGCTGCGCCCGGACAGCGCTTCCGGATGCATGGGGAGAACTACCCGGTCACCCCAGGCAGGTCGGCCCGAGCAGCGACTTCAAGTCACCGAACAGATCGGCGGACACCTTCACAGGCATCGGCACTTCGAACACCTTCGCACTGTTGCCACGATGCACTCGCAGCACTACCTCGGTCTCGCCGTTATGGCGGCGAAGCACCTCGGCAAGGTCGTTCATCACCCGCTCCGTCGCGCGCTGCTCGGCGAGCACCAGCGCGAGCGGCCCTGCCGCATCGAATGAGCCGACATCGGGCGAGAACGCCGACTGCGCATGCAGGTTCAGGCCGTCATCCCGACGAGACACCCGACCGCGCACGGCAAGGATCGCATCCTGCTGCAGCGTGTGCTGGAACTCGGTGTAGGTCTTGCCCATGAACATCACGGTGACCTCGCCGTTGAAGTCCTCGACGGTGATCATGCCGTACGGGTTTCCGCTCGCCTTCGCCACGCGATGCTGCACGCTGGTCACGAGCCCGGCGACGGTGACCTGGTCGCCGTCCTGCAGGTCTTCGGAGGCGAGCAGATTGTGGATCGAGATGGACGCGTGCTTCGCCAGCGGCACCTCGAGCCCGGCCAGCGGGTGATCGGAGACGTAGAGGCCGAGCATCTCGCGCTCGAAGGCGAGTTTGTCCTTCTTTACCCATTCGGGGCGAGACGGCACCTTGGCGGGCACGGATTCCTCGACCGCGTCGTACAGGCTGTCGAAGTCGAATCCGATGGCGCCCTGAGCCTCGTTGCGCTTCTGGTCGACGGCGGCCTCTGTGGCATCCTCATGGATCTCCATCAGCGCTCGACGGGTATCACCCATCGAGTCGAACGCGCCGGCTTTGATCAGCGACTCGACGGTGCGCTTGTTCGATACGTGCAGCGGCACCTTCTTGAGGAAGTCATGGAAGGACTCGAAGTTCCCCTTCTCGCGCGCCTTGACGATGCCGTCAACGACGTTGCTGCCGACGTTGCGCACGGCGCCGAGGCCGAAGCGGATGTCGTCGCCGACTGCCGCGAAGAAGTTGATCGACTCCCGCACGTCGGGTGGCAGCACCTGGATGCCCATGCGACGACACTCATTGAGGTAGATCGCCATCTTGTCTTTGGAGTCGCCGACGCTGGTGAGCAGCGCAGCCATGTACTCGGCGGGATAGTGCGCTTTCAGATAGGCGGTCCAGTACGAGACCACGCCGTACGCGGCGGAGTGCGCCTTGTTGAAGGCGTAGTCGGAGAACGGCAGCAGGATCTCCCAGATCGCGTTGACCGCGCCGTCCGAGTACCCGTTGGCGTGCATTCCGGCCTGGAAGCCCTCGAACTGCTTGTCCAGTTCGGACTTCTTCTTCTTGCCCATCGCCCGGCGGAGGATGTCTGCCTGACCGAGAGAGAACCCGGCGACCTTCTGCGCGATCGCCATCACCTGCTCCTGGTAGATGATGAGGCCGTATGACTCGTCGAGGATCTCGGCGAGCGACTCGGTGAACTCCGGGTGGATCGGGGTGATGGGCTGCAGTCCGTTCTTGCGCAGCGCATAATTCGTGTGCGAGTTCGCGCCCATGGGGCCCGGTCGGTACAGCGCGATGAGTGCCGAGATGTCACCGAAGTTGTCTGGCTTCATCAGCCGCATCAGCGAACGCATCGGTCCGCCATCGAGCTGGAACACGCCGAGCGAGTCACCGCGGGTGAGCAGATCGTAGGCGCCCTGGTCGTCGAGCTCGAGATGCTCGAGATCGAGCTCCTCGCCCTTGTTGGTGCGGATGTTGTCGAGAGCGTCCGAGATGATGGTGAGGTTGCGCAGCCCCAGGAAGTCCATCTTGATCAAGCCGAGGCTCTCACAAGACGGGTAGTCGAACTGCGTGACTATCTGGCCGTCCTGCTCGCGACGCATGATGGGGATGATGTCGAGCAGCGGCTCACTCGACATGATCACGCCCGCGGCGTGCACGCCCCACTGACGCTTCAGCCCCTCGAGGCCGACGGCGCGATCGAAGACGGTCTTCGCCTCAGGGTCGGTCTCGATCAGCGTGCGGAACTCGCTGGCTTCCTTGAATCGCGGATGCTTCGAGTCGAACATGCCGTCCAGCGGCATGTCCTTGCCCATCACGGGTGGCGGCATGGCCTTGGTCAGGCGCTCACCCATGCTGAAGGGGAAGCCGAGCACTCGCCCGGCGTCCTTCAGGGCCTGCTTGGACTTGATCGTGCCGTAGGTGACGATCTGCGCGACGCGCTCCGAGCCGTACTTCTCGGTGACGTAGTCGATGACCTCGCCGCGGCGACGATCATCGAAGTCGACGTCGAAGTCGGGCATCGAGACGCGGTCAGGGTTGAGGAAGCGCTCGAAGATGAGACCGTGTTCGATCGGGTCGAGGTCGGTAATCTTCATCGCGTAGGCGACCATCGATCCGGCGCCGGAACCACGGCCGGGACCGACGCGGATGCCGTTGTCCTTCGCCCAGTTGATGAAGTCGGCGACGACGAGGAAGTATCCAGGGAACCCCATCTGGAGGATGATTCCGGTCTCATACTCGGCGCGCTTGCGCACCTTGTCCGGGATTCCGGACGGGTACCGGTAGTGCAGCCCCGCCTCGACCTCTTTGATGAGCCAGCTGTCCTCCGTCTCGCCGTCGGGCACGGGGAAGCGCGGCATGTAGTTCGCTGAGGTGTTGAAGTCGACCTGGCAGCGCTCGGCGATCAGCAGAGTGTTGTCGCACGCCTCAGGGTTGTCGCGGAAGAGCTGTCGCATCTCCTGCGCCGTCTTGATGTAGTACCCGTCGCCGTCGAACTTGAAACGGTTCGGGTCGTCCATTGTCGAGCCGGACTGCACGCACAGCAGCGCCGCATGCGCATCGGCCTCGTGCTGATGCGTGTAGTGCGAGTCATTCGTGCCCACCAGCGGGATGCCGAGATCCTTCGCCAGCCGCAGCAGGTCGGTCATGATCCGGCGCTCGATCGAGAGGCCGTGATCCATGATCTCGGCGAAGTAGTTCTCCTTGCCGAAGATGTCCTGGAATTCGGCAGCGGCGGCACGGGCCTCGTCATACTGCCCGAGGCGCAGTCGGGTCTGGATCTCGCCGGACGGGCACCCGGTCGTCGCGATGAGCCCCTTGCCATACGTCTGCAGTAGCTCGCGGTCCATACGGGGCTTGAAGTACTGGCCTTCGAGGCTGGAGAGAGAGCTCAGCCGGAAGAGGTTGTGCATGCCCTCTGTGCTCTGGCTCCACATGGTCATGTGGGTGTACGCACCAGAACCGGACACGTCGTCGCGCTTCTGATCGGGCGAGCCCCAGGCCACACGTGTCTTGTCACTGCGATGTGTGCCAGGGGTGACGTAGGCCTCGAGGCCGATGATCGGTTTCACGCCCGCATTGTTGGCCGCGTTGTAGAACTCGAAAGCCGCGAAAGTGTTGCCGTGGTCGGTGACGGCGATGGCCGGCATGCCGTAATCGGCGGCCGCCTGCGTCATCGAGTTGATCTTCGCGGCACCGTCCAACATCGAGTATTCGCTGTGCACGTGCAGGTGTACGAAGGAGTCGGATGCCACGTCTTCGAGTCTACGTCGGGGCAGGGACGTCGGCATTTTGATATGGGTTCCGAGATCGCGCTGAGCGTCCCCGGGACCCATATCGGATGCTACGGCTGCGGCACGTTCACGGAAGCAGGAATCTGGTCGATCACGGTGATGTGTATGCGACTCGACCAGCTGTCGTCCTCAAGATTCCCGCGACCGACGATCAGTCCCTGCGAGGTGTCGACATCGACAGTCTGCATCCAGTCGCTCTCGCCGCCCTCTGGGAACGCGACCGTGGTGATGTCACCCTCAACGCGTTCGATGTGAGCCCCGGGGACGAGCGCGAGCGCCTGGAACATAGCGGCGCGCAGGTCAGCCGGCGCGAGGTTGAAGTCGATAGGCTCCCCGAGCTGCGGCGGCGGACAGTCCGAAAGATACTCGTAGGACGAGTCGTCGAGCCACGCGACCAGCTCCTCAGGATCACGCGGCATCTCGTCGTAGTAGCACGCGAGCGCGTTACGCGAAAACGTGAGCACATCCTCCGGGTCGACGCCTTCGGCACCGACACCCGTTTGGGTGTACATGCCGCCGGGATACACCTGCACGCCCATTCGTGGACCGGCCCCTTCTGATTCGAGCACCGCACGTGCAGCGGCGGCATCAGGTCCGGACACCTCCAGCACCTCGGTGGACTCGTCGTAGTCCTCCACCCAGTCCTGTGACCGGTCAGCCGGCACGTACAGTGACCGCGCCTGGCGCACAGTCGCTTCCGTCGCCGAGCCGCGACCGTCGAGGTACCCTCGCTCGGGAAGGCTCGGATCCGATGTCCAGCCGAGCTCCTGCGTCGAGACCTCCTGGATCCTGATGTACTGCCCTGGTGCCGGGTCCAGCACGGCTGCTGTGAGCGTCGCATCCGCCGCTGCATTCAGCGCGTCCGCTGCCGATGCGGTAGGCGCATCGACGGGTGCCAGCACGGAGCCGATGACGATCGCCGTCGCCGTGGCGCCAGCCACCAATCCGCCGATGCCGATCCCCGCCCAGCGGCGCCGCGTGCGGCGCACCCTCTCCGGCTGCCCGCTTCGGGAGATCTCACGCGAAAGCGCGCTCCGCGCCAGCCGCACGCTCTCGTCAGTGGTGTCGGCCTCATCCGCCCCGATCTCACGCACTCGTTCCATAAGAGACATCGCTCTCCTCCTTTGCCATCGCGTGGACTATGGGTGTCAACCGGGTCGCACCACGCGATCCCGGTGGTGCGAGCTTGCGGCGAACGCGATTCAGACGAGAGCGCACGGTGCCCACCGGCACGTTCAGGGCATCCGCGATCTGCTCGTACGTCAGATCAGCCCAGGCGTACAGCAGCAACGTGTCGCGGTCCTTCGTGGAAAGTGCGGCGATTCGCGGCGCCAGCTCACGCAGCGCGGAGTCGGCATCCAGCCGCGAATCCGCTACCGCGTGCGGCATTTCTGAGTCCGACTCGGCAGAGGCCGATGCTTCGAACGCCCGCCACTGCCGCGCCTCCACCGCGCGGTGGCTCTTCACCAGCCGCGTCGCGATGCCCAGCAGCCATGGACGCGCGGATTCCCGCCTCGGATCGAACGCCTTCCGGCGACGAAACGCGACGAGGAAGGTCTCGCTCAGCACATCGTCGACGGCGTCCACGCCGACCCGACGACGGATGTACCCGCCGACGGGGCCGACGTGCCGCTCGAAGATCTCGGAGAACGCTCCGGGTTCGTGGAGTGACCGCGCGATGATCTCGTTGTCTGTGCTCACAATGAGTATTGCTCGGCAGCGCCGAAACGGTTCACTTAATCTTCTGCGACCTTCGACATCAACGAAGACCGAGTCGCATGAGCACGCGCGGGAACCCGTCCAGCACTGACGCGGTGTCTGCCGCGTGGCTGAACCCGGCCGATTCGAAAAGCGCCTTCGTTCCGACGTACATCATGGTCTGGTTCACTCGCTCGCCCCGGTTGTCGACCGGATAGCCCTCGATGGCGGGGGCACCCGATTCGGCAGCATGGGCGACCGCTCCGGAGATCAGCGCGTGCATGATCCCCTGCTTCCGGTATCCCGGCCTGACTCTGAAGCACCACAGCGACCAGATATCGAGTTCATCCACGTGCGGAATCAGCCGGTTGCGCGCGAAGCTCGTGTCGCGCCTTGGATGTACCGCCGCCCAGCCAACGGGCTCGTCATCGAGGTAGGCGATCACACCCGGCGGCGGGTCGTGGTCGCACAGTTCGCGCACCCGTTTTGCACGCTCTTCACCGCGCAGAGCGACATTCTCCTTGCTCCCGATCCGATAGCTCAGGCAGAAGCACACGTTCGACGTCGGCTTCTTCGGGCCTACCAGCGTCGCGACGTCGTCGAAGACCGTCGCCGGCCGAACTTCGATGCTCATGCCGACAGTGTGGCGGATGCCGCCGACATCGCATGACGATCCCACGCCTCAGTCTCCGCGCAGAATCTCCAACGCATGCACGAAATCGGCGGGATACGGCGATTCGAACTGCACCCACTCCCCCGTCGCCGGGTGTGTGAATCCGAGTCGGTGCGCATGCAGCCACTGCCTGGTGAGCCCCAGCCGGGCTGAGATCGTCGGGTCGGCCCCGTAGAGCGGATCGCCGACGCACGGATGCCGGTGAGCTGCCATGTGCACGCGGATCTGGTGCGTGCGTCCGGTCTCCAGATGGATTTCGAGAAGCGAGGCCCCGGGAAACGCCTCGAGCGTCTCGTAGTGCGTGACAGAGTCCTTACCCGTCGGAGTGACGGCGAACTTCCACGAGTGATTCGGGTGCCGCCCGATCGGTGCGTCGATCGTCCCGGCGAGCGGGTCGGGATGCCCCTGCACCACGGCGTGGTAGACCTTCTCGACGGTCCGCTCCTTGAAGGCGTGCTTCAGGGCCGTATAGGCGGACTCGGTCTTCGCGACCACCATCAGACCGCTCGTGCCGACGTCCAGCCGATGAACAATGCCGGCACGTTCGGCCGCACCGCTGGTGGCGATCCGGAAACCCGCGCCTGCGAGAGCGCCGAGCACGGTCGGTCCGTCCCAGCCCTGCGACGGATGAGCGGCGACACCGGATGGTTTGTCCACCACGACGATGTCGTCATCATCATGGATGATCCCGAGGTCGGGCACCACGACAGGGATGATCTTCGGCTCCTCCTTGGGCTGCCACTCCACACTCAGCCATCCGCCGGCATGGAGCCGATCGGATTTGCCCAACGTGGTGCCGTCAAGGCTCACGCCTCCGGCCTCGGCGACCTCTGCGGCGAAGGTGCGCGAGAAACCGAGCATCTTCGCGAGGGCGGCATCGACGCGCGCGCCCTCGAGCCCGTCAGGAACCGGCAGCGACCGGGACTCCATCGTCAGGTGGCCTGTTCGGGCTCAGTGTCGACCGGAACCTCAGACTTATCGACGTCGGCGACGGCCTCCGCATCAGCGGTGGAGTCGGCATCCGTGTCAGCATCCGGTGCGACATCGTCCTTCTCGCGCGTGCCATCGAAACGCAAGCCGAGCACGACGAGGAGTGCGACGGCGATCATTCCGCCCACGATGAAGATGTCGGCCACGTTGAAGATCGCGGGCATCATCCACGGCATCGAGATCATGTCCACGACATGTCCGACGGCGAACCCCGGCTCGCGCAGCAGCCGATCGGTGAGGTTGCCGAGCACGCCGCCCAGCAGCAGCCCCAGCACAACCGCCCACAGCCGTGAACGCAGGCCGAAGGCCTTCCAGATGATGATGCCGGCGACGACGGTGAGCGCGATCGTGAAGATCCACGTCACTTCGCTGCCGAGCGAGAACGCCGCACCAGAGTTGCGGATGTAGTACAGCTGAAGGAAATCACCGAGAACCGGCACGACCTCATGCAGAGGCAGATGCTCGATGGTGAGGTGCTTCACAAACTGATCGGCGGCCAGCACCAGCGCAGCGAGAATCGCAACGATGATGCCGGCCGCCGACCGACTAAGTGGACGACGTCCTGGCAAAGGGACGACCTAGAGCCCGATTGCCGAGACCGGAGTCGAATCCGTCGATGCCGACTTCTCGTCGAGATCGCGGAGCTGACCCTCGATGTAGCCACGCAGCTGAGTGCGGTAGTCGCGTTCGAAGTTGCGGAGCTCGGTGATACGCGCTTCGAGGGTGTTGCGCTCGCGCTCGAGGCGGGCGGACTCCTCGCGCTCCTTTGCCAGGGCCTCGGACCGGATGCGGTCGACCTCGGTCTGAGCCTCGGTGATCAGCTGGCTCTTCTTCGCCTCACCTTCGGCGACGTGCTCGTCGTGCAGGCGCTGGGCGAGCTCGATGATGCCGGCCGTGGCCGTGGTCGGACCGGCCGCGGGGGCCTCGGAGACAGGGGCCTTGGAGACGGGCGCGGGAGTGGCTGCGACAACGGCAGCAGGAACCTCGTCGACGACTGCGGGAGTCTCTTCGGCTGCCGAAGCGGCCGGAGGTCTCTCCGGACTCGTAGGCGGCGAGCTTCGTCTTCAGCTCAGCGTTCTCCTCGAGGGCCTTGCGCCACTCGACGACGATCTCGTCGAGGAAGTCATCGACCTCGTCCGGGTCGAAGCCGTCCTTGAAACGGACGTGCTGGAACTGCTTGGTGACGACGTCATCCGGGGTCAGTGCCATTGTTCTCGGCTCCTCTTTCGATGAGTTCTGTTGCCAGTGACTGAAGTGTGGCTCGGTATTGATCCGGCGCGTACCCGGGGCGCGCACCTCCGAGCAAGCATAGTCCCCGCTCGCAAGTGATGCGATGTGAGACGTGCGCGTGGGCGCCCGTGGGTCAGACGGAGATGAACGCGCGCACGATCGACATCAGGATCAGTACAGCGAGCATGGTGAAGGTGAACCCGAAATCCAGCGAGAGCGTGCCGATGCGCAGTGGAGGGATGAAGCGCCGGAACAGCCGGATCGGAGGGTCGGTCACCGTGTAGACG
This sequence comes from Microbacterium murale, assembly GCF_030815955.1. Classification (NCBI taxonomy): domain Bacteria; kingdom Bacillati; phylum Actinomycetota; class Actinomycetes; order Micrococcales; family Microbacteriaceae; genus Microbacterium; species Microbacterium murale. Next base: position 108,989 of record NZ_JAUSXK010000001.1, read on the forward strand.
AGTTCTGCCGCGATGAGGCCGGCACCCTTCGGCCGCCATTCACGATTGAACAGCGGGATGTAGTCGAGAATCAGTCGTGCGAAGAGCACGAAGATGTAGATCAGCAGGACCAGATGAATGATCGATGCGATCACCGAGACCAGTGCGGTCACGACTTACGACTGATCGAAGCCCGCAGACTCCGGATCTGCGCTCGCGATACCACCATGACCCGACACCGCGATGTTCTCCGGCGAGAGCAGGAACACCTTGCTGGTGACGCGCTCGATGCGGCCGTACAGGCCGAGGGAGAGACCGCTGGCGAAGTCGATCAGCCGACGCGCGTCAGCATCGCTCATCTGCGACAGGTTGATGATCACCGGAACACCCTCGCGGAAGCTCTCTGCGATCAGCTGCGCGTCCCGGTACTGCTTGGGGTGCACGGTGAGGATCTCGTTGACCGTGCCCGCGGCGGGCTGACGCACGGCCACAGGGCGGCGCAGCGGCGTCACCGGTGCCGGTGGGGCCTCTTCGTGGTCGCGCTCGCGATCACGCTCGCGGTGGGCCCGAGCAGGGGCTGGAGCCAGCTGCTCTTCGTAGGCCTCTTCCTCATCGGCGAGTCCCAGGTACACCATGGTCTTCTTGAGCGGGTTTCCCATCGTGTCCTCCGTGTTCGACGTGGGCTGATCTGTTTCGAGGTTAACCCCGGTCGGGCCGGGGTCCTGTGATTGCCGAGCCGATCCGCAGGTGTGTCGCACCTGCGGCGATCGCCTCGGCGAAATCGCCGGTCATGCCGGCGGAGATCCATGTGGCCTCCGCATCGACCGACCGGATGGCATCAGCGACGTCGTTCAGTCGTGCGAAGGCGGATGCCGGATCCTCATCGAGCGGCGCGACGCCCATGACCCCCCGCAGTCGCAGGGACGGCAGCGTCAGGATGTGTTCGGCGAGACGCGGCGCATCCACAGGTACGACGCCACCGCGACCGGCATCGTCCGTGAGGTTGACCTGCACGAGTACATCGAGCACATCGTGATCCGCCTCACCCGCCGCTCTGTGCAGCGCATCTGCGAGCTTGGCACGGTCGACCGAATGCACGGCATCCGCGTTGCGTCGGATGGACGCAGCCTTGTTGGTCTGCGCCTGCCCGATGAAATGCCAGCGCAGCCCATCGAGCGCGTCAGCCCCGTTCAGCTCGGCTCTCTTCGCCTCGAGTTCCTGTTGCCGATTCTCGCCGACATCACGGACACCGAGGGCGTGCAGTTCTCGTACGAGGGATGCCGGATGGAACTTCGTCACCACGATGCGGGTGATCTCCGTGACGTCGCGTCCTGCGGTACGCGCGGCATCCGCGATCTGCGAATCGATCGCGGACAGCCGCGCAGCAAGGTCGGTCAAGGCGCTCCTACTTCAGGAACTCAGGAATGTCGATGTCGTCATCAGCGAATGCAGGCTCCAGGCTCGTCGCCGCGACACGCGGTGCCGGCACCGGGGCCTCGTTCTGCTTCTGCTCGACGGCAGGCGCCTCCGAGTCATCGGACAGGGAGACCTCGGGCAGAGTCTCTGCCGTCGGTCGCGAGACGACCATCGGGTCGAGTCGAAGCGACGGTCCCCCGCCGTCGAAGCCGGCAGCGATCACCGTGACGCGTACCTCGTCGCCGAGCGTGTCGTCGATGACCGTACCGAAGATGATGTTCGCCTCGGGGTGCGCTGCTTCCTTGACGAGGTCGGCAGCGTCGTGAATCTCGAAGATACCGAGGTTCGAACCACCCTGGATCGAGAGCAGCACACCGTGCGCACCCTCGATGGATGCCTCCAGCAGGGGCGATTCGACGGCGAGTTCGGCGGCCTTGATCGCGCGATCGGCGCCGCGCGCGGAGCCGATGCCCATCAATGCGGACCCGGCACCCTGCATGACCGACTTGACGTCGGCGAAGTCGAGGTTGATGAGACCGGGGGTGGTGATCAGGTCGGTGATGCCCTGCACACCGGCGAGGAGGACCTGGTCGGCCGTGGCGAACGCCTCGATCATCGAGATGCCGCGGTCGCTGATCTCCAGCAGCCGATCGTTGGGCACCACGATGAGGGTGTCGACCTCTTCCTTCAGCTTGGAGACGCCGGCCTCAGCCTGGCTCTGACGGCGGCGACCCTCGAACGAGAACGGCTTGGTGACGACGCCGATGGTGAGCGCGCCGATCGACTTCGCGATCCGTGCGACGACCGGGGCGCCGCCGGTGCCGGTTCCGCCGCCCTCACCCGCGGTGACGAAGACCATGTCGGCGCCGGTGAGCGCCTGCTCGATCTCTTCGGCGTGATCCTCGGCAGCACGACGACCGACCTCGGGGTCGGCGCCTGCGCCGAGACCGCGGGTCAGCTCTCGGCCCACATCGAGCTTGACGTCGGCGTCGCTCATGAGCAGCGCCTGCGCGTCAGTGTTGACAGCGATGAACTCGACCCCACGAAGGCCGAGATCGATCATGCGATTGACGGCGTTGACGCCGCCACCGCCGACGCCGACGACCTTGATCACGGCGAGGTAGTTCTGGTTCTGGCTCATGGCCGGCCTCCGATGTGTTGAGCCTGGAAACGAATGTGAACCTTAAACCTCAACTAGAGGTGTAAAGTATTTCCCGGTATTGCGTTCTCTTGATCGAAGGTATGCGCCGCAAGGCCCGGCGGGCGCAACGACACGGGCGTGTCGCCGCTTTGGCGTACGAGAACGCGTGCGAAGCGACGGAGCGGGGCTATGACCGCGACTCAGCCCGCGACGACGACGTCGGGAGAGGACACGTCGATCTCGTGCGCGGCGGGATTCGCCAGCATCGCGGTCGCCAACACCCTGGCCTTGTAGACGGAACGATCTGCGCTCCCCCAGACCACCGTGAGTCCGCTCGAGAGCTTCAGTGTGACGTCATCCAGCGTCGACGCGGAGACATCCGTGACCATGCTCCGCACATCGGCGGGCAGCGACCGCACGACCAGTCCGACCGACTCGAACGCATCGGATTCGATGCCGCCGTCGACGGTTATCACCGGCTGCCCTTCCGGACGATCCGGCGTCGTCGACAGGGCGACTCCTGCGGCGTCGACGAGGGTGAAGCCGGCGCCGGATTCGATCACTCCGATCGGGGTGCGCTCCACGATACGAACCACCAGATCGTGCGGCGGCTTGGCTTCGAGCGCATAGGTCTCGATCAGTGGGAACGCGATGAGCGCCGCCTTGACCTCGCTCTCGCTGATGAGTGCAAGCGGCGTTCCGAGTTGGTCGTCCAGCGCCGCCTCCACGGATGCCGCATCCAGCGTCGATGCCCCGGCGACCGTGATCTTCTCGACGGCGAACAGCGGACTGTACGCCGCCGCGACGCTTCCGCCGATCAACAGGACGACCGCCCCGATCGCGCAGAGCCAGATCAGACGACTGCGGCGCGAGCGCTGCGTGAAACGACGGATCTCCGCGCGGAGGGCCTTGCGACGGGCGCGGGCAGCCCGCCAGACGTCGCCGGCGGTGAGACCGTCCGATGATTCGGGTTCAGCACCCGCGGCATCCGCTCGCTCGTCCTCGACGCTCCCGATCGCAACGACCGGTTCGGCCGCCGACGATGCAGCGACAGCCGGATCCGCGCCCTCGTCGCGCACGCGATGAGAAGAGCGACCAGATGCAGGCTTCGTCTGCTGCTCCGGCGGAGTGGGAAGCGGGGCCGGGCGACGCATCGATCAGACCCCGGTCGTCCGCCGCAGCGATTCGAGCACCTGCGGGATGATCAGGTAGACGTTTCCGCATCCGAGCGTGATGACGTAGTCGCCCTCGCGCGCGACGGTCGCGGTGTAGTCGGCGGCCTCCTGCCAGTCGACGACGTAGTGCACGTGCTCCTGGTCGCTGAACGCGTCACTGACGAGCGCACCTGTGACCCCGGGGACCGGATCTTCACGTGCACCGTAGACGTCGAGCATGACGGTGTGATCGGCGTAAGTCTCGAGAACCTCAGCGAACTCGCGGTACATGTGCTGCGTGCGCGAGTAGGTGTGAGGCTGCTGGATCGCGATGAGCCGCCCGTCGCCGACGACACTGCGCGCCGCTTCCAGCGCGGCCTTCACCTCAGTGGGGTGATGGGCGTAGTCGTCGAACACGCTCACACCGCGCTCGACTCCATGGAGTTCGAACCGGCGCACCGTCCCCGCGAAGTCTTCGACGGCGCGCACTGCGTCAGCGAGATCATGGCCGAGCGTCAGGAGCACCGCCACAGCGCCCGCCGCGTTGATCGCGTTGTGCTCGCCCGGTACGACCAGCTGCAGACGCTCGCTCCGTCCCTGATATGTGAGGGTGGCGGCCACGGGGCCGGCGGTGGAGACATCAGTCAGACGCACGTCGGCGTCAGCGGCGACGCCGAAACCGATCACGTTCGGATGCGACAGTCCTGCCCTCACCCGGAGAGCGCCTGGATCGTCGCTGGAGATCACCACGGCTTCGCTCGCCGCGTCCGCGAAGCGGATGAACGCGTCGTGGAAGGCGTCATCCGATCCGTAGTGGTCGAGGTGGTCCGGGTCGACATTCGTGATCAGGGCGATCGCCGTGTCGTACAGCAGGAACGTGCCGTCGGACTCATCGGCCTCGACGACGAAGAGGTCATCCGCGCCAGTCGCGCTGGATGTGCCCAGCTGCTCGATCACGCCGCCGTTGACGAAGTTCGGGTCGGCGCCGAGTGACTGCAACGCCGTGACGATCATTCCGGTCGATGTCGTCTTGCCGTGCGCGCCGGCGACGGAGACCAGGCGTCGCGCGCCGATGAGCCAGTGCAGCGCCTGCGAGCGGTGGATGACATGCAGGCCGCGTTCTTTGGCGGTGACGAACTCGGGGTTCTCCGGCCAGATCGCACCGGTGTGGACGACGGTGTCGGCGTCGCCGAGGTGCGCCGCATCGTGACCGACGTGCACGGTGGCGCCGGCGGCGGCGAGCGACCGCAGCGCGTCGCTGTCGGCCCGATCGGATCCGGACACGCGAATGCCTGCATCGAGGAACATCTTCGCGAGTCCGCTCATACCGGATCCGCCGATCCCGATGAAGTGGGCAGCGGTGATGGAGTCCGGGATCGGGAGGGAGAGGTCAGGTCTGATCATGTCCTGTCCATCCTAATTCGCGGGCCTGAGCGCACGGTCGATCATCGCGATGACGTTCTCCGTGCCGGTACGTGTGCCGACATGCTGAGCGGCAGCCGCCATCCGGTCTGAGCGCGCGGTGTCGGTCAGCAACGGCACGATGACGTCACGGACGGTGTCACCTGTGAAGCCGCCGTCGTCCAACAGGATCGCGGCTCCCGCGGCGACCGCTGATGCGGCGTTGAGTCGCTGCTCTCCGTTTCCGACCGCGTACGGCACATACACCGCGGGGATACCGAGCGCGCTGACCTCGCTGACGGTGGCGGAACCGGCGCGCGAGACGATCAGATCAGCAAGCGCGAACGCCAGATCCATCCGGTCGACGTAGCGACGCACGGCGTACCCGGGCACCTCGGGATCCTTGAGCTCGCTGCGCTCTCCCGTCACATGCAGCAGCTGCCATCCTGCTGCGAGCACGTCGCCCCAGGAGTCTGCAAGTGCCTCGTTCAGACGCTGCGCACCGAGCGAGCCCCCGAAGACCAGCAGCACGGGCCGAGTGGCGTCGAGGTCGAAATACGCTGCGGCCTCCGAGCGGGTCGCAGCACGGTCGAGATCGACGATCTCGCGTCGCAACGGCATCCCGACCACTTCGGCGCCCTTGAGCGGGGTTCCTTCGAAGGCGACACCGATTCCCGCGGCACGCCGGGCGCCCAGCACATTGGCCAGTCCCGGCTTCGCGTTGGCCTCGTGCACGACGAACGGCACGTGCTCTCTGCGTGCGGCGAGGTAGGCCGGTGCCGACGCGTAACCGCCGAAGCCGACGACGACATCCACGCGGTGTTCGCGGATGTGCGCGCGCACCTGCGCGATCGCCTTCCGGAATCGTCCGGGGAACGCGAGCGCCTGCTTGTTCGGTCGCCGAGGGAAGGGCACCTTGTCGACGATCAGGAGGTCGTAGCCCCGCTCTGGAACGAGCCGTGCCTCCAATCCCTCCTTCGTGCCGAGCACGAGGACGGTACACTCCGGGTCGCGCTCACGCAGCGAATCGGCGACGGCGAGCAGCGGGTTGACGTGGCCGGCGGTGCCGCCGCCGGCAAGGAGGTACGTGGTCACCTGGTGACTTTACCCCGCGAGGATGCGGGGATCGTGCGAGCGAAAGCGAGCAGCACGCCGCAGGCCAGCAGCACAGCGAGCAGCGCCGTACCGCCCTGGGACATGAACGGGAGCGGCACGCCCAACACCGGGAAGACGCCGATGACGACACCGATGTTGATGAGCGCCTGACCGAGGATCCAGACGGTGATACCGCCGGCCGCAACGCGGATGAACGGGTCCGTCGTCTTGCGCATGATGTGGAAGGCACCGACGGCGAAGAACGTGAACAGCCCGAGGACCACGAGGCATCCTATGAGCCCGAGTTCTTCGCCGACGATGGCGAAGATGAAGTCGTTGGCGGCAGCGGGAAGCCAGCCGTACTTCTCCTGCGAGTTGCCGAGACCGAGACCGAAGATCCCACCGTTCGCCATGCCCCACACGGCATGGATCGACTGGTAGCAGTCGTTCTCGTAGTTGGTCATGTCGGTGCACACGGCCGAGATGCGCCTCATGCGGTCGGGACTCAGCACGGCGAGGGCGATGACTCCGACCACGCCGAGCAGCACCGGGATGATGAACAGGCGCAGTTTGACGCCGGCGAAGAAAAGACAGCCGAGAAGGATGAGCACGAGCACCATGACCGTGCCGAGGTCGTGCCCGGCCATGACGGTCCCGATCGCCAGCAGGGAGACCGGGATCACAGGGATGAAGACGTGGTGCCAGATGCCGAGCAGTACGCGCTTGCGCAGAAGCACGTACGCGACCCACAGGGCGATCGCGAGCTTGAGGAACTCCGATGGCTGCAGCGAGAATCCGGCGACGTTGATCCAGTTCCGGTTGCCGTCGTTCTCGACGCCGATGCCGGGGACGAAGACGAGCAGCTGCAGCATCGTGGCGAGGATGAGGGCAGGCCACGCCATCTTCTTCAGGAAGGCGATGGGCAGACGACTGACCAGGAACATCAACGGGATGCCGACGGCGGCGAACATGGCCTGCTTGATGGCGGTGTCCATCACGCCGGACTCCGTCGCGCTGGTGGCGGAGATCACCATGATGATCCCGAACACCGTCAACAGCAGCGCGGTGGAGGCGATGAGGACGAACTCGCTCGACGGCGGTGTGAAGATGCGCCCCAGCGAGACGCGTGCGGCGAGGCCCCGACGCTGCCCTGCCTCAGCGGGTGGGCGGGCTACCTGTGTCATCGGCGCTCCCCCGGTCGATCCACTTGCGCACCGCGTCGGCGAAACGGTGGCCACGATCCCCGTAGCTGGTGAACTGGTCGAAGGATGCCGCTGCGGGAGCCAGCAGAACTGTTCCCCCGTCATCGGCGATCCCTGCGGCGAGTTCCACCACGCGGGTCATGACATCTTCAGTCTCGCCAGTGACGACCTCGATCACCGGCACCCCGGGCGCGTGTCGCTCGAATGCCGCGACCACCTCGCCGCGCTTGACGCCGATCACCAGCGCCGCGCTGGCCGTTCTTCCTGCGTCCGCGACGAGCTCAGACAGGTCGACGCCCTTCAGATCGCCCCCGACGACCCAGACGGCGCCTGGGTATGCGCGCAGCGACGAGGCCGCTGCATGGGGATTCGTCGCCTTCGAGTCGTCGACCCAGGTGATCCCGGCGTGACGGGCGATGACCTGGATGCGATGCTCGTCGAGGCGGAACGACTGCAGGGCGCGTCTGATGGCTTCAGGGGCGGTGCCGAGCGACCGCGCGAGTGCGCTGGCCGCGAGGATGTTCTCGACGATGTGAGGCGCCGAGAGACCCGCCTCTGCGAGGTCCGCGATCGTCGTGAGCTCGAGCGCGCTGTGCGCCCGGTCGGGGTGGAATGCCCGGTCGGCCAGGATGCCGTCGACGACTCCGAGATCACTCGGCCCAGGCACTCCGAGATCGAATCCGATCGCGCGCGCCCCCTCGATGACCTCGGCGTCCTCGACCATGAGGCGCGTCGCCTCATCGGCTTTGTTGTACACGCAGGCGACGCGGGTGTTCCGGTACACGAACGCCTTCGCGTCTCGATAGGCGGCGGCGCTGCCGTGCCAGACGAGATGGTCGTCGGCGAGGTTCAGGCACACTGACGCATACGGCACCAGCTCGCCAGCGCTGCTGCTCTGGCCGATGTACCAGAGCTGATGGCTGGACAGCTCCACCACGAGCACGTCGAAGCCGGCCGGATCACGCACGGCATCCAGCACCGGGATGCCGATGTTCCCGCACGGTGCAGCGCGCAGGCCGCCTTCTGCGAGCATGGTCGCGGTGAGCTGAGTCGTCGTGGTCTTGCCGTTCGTGCCGGTGATCAGCACCCATTCCGCCGGTGTGCCGTCCGCGCGCACGACCTTGTCGCGGACACGCCACGCGAGCTCGACATCACCCCACAGGCCGACATCGGCGTCCTGCGTCCAACGGATGATCGGATGCGACGGTGAGAAGCCGGGAGACGCGACCACGACCTCGGGGTCGAAGTCCCGCAGTGACTGCGGCACGTGGTCGAGCGCACCGAGTTCGAGACGGGCGCCGATCACCGGCACGAGCCGCTCGTACTCCTCGGCCGCCGACTCCGACAGCACCAGCACGTCGGCGCCGAGCTCGGCGAGTGTGTCAGCCGCCGAGAAGCCGGTGACTGACAGCCCGAGGACGGCGACCCGCAGACCCTTCCAGTCGGCGTGCCAACTGGTCAAGGTGTCCAGACGAGCTGCACTCATCCGTCCACTCCCGTGAGCCACTCGACGTAGAACAGACCCACCGCCGAAACTGCGAGGAGACCGGCGATGATCCACAGGCGCACGACGATCGTCATCTCGGACCAGCCGCGCATCTCGAGGTGATGGTGGAACGGGCTCATCAGGAACAATCGCTTACCGCGGGTGATCTTGAAGTACAGGCGCTGAACGATGACCGATCCGGAGGACAGCACGAACACACCTGCGATCACGAACAGCAGCAGCTCGGTACGGGTGAGGATAGCCATCGCCGTGATGACGCCGCCGATCGCCATCGACCCGACATCGCCCATGAAGACTTTGGCCTTCGGGGCGTTCCACCAGAGGAATCCGATCAGCCCGGCTGCGAACGATGCCGAGACGATCGCAAGGCTGAAGGGATCACGCACCTCGTAGCAGGCGTCGAGAGCGCCGGTGTCCACGCCTGCGCTCGCGCAGGACTGCTTGAACTGCCAGAAGGCGATCAGGCTGTACGCGCCGACGACGAACACGCCGGCACCGGATGCGAGGCCGTCGAGGCCGTCTGTGAGGTTCACGCTGTTCGAGGTGGCGATGCCGATCACGGCGATCCAGATCAGGTAGGCGATCCAGCCGATGACGACGCCGAAGGCGAACAGGTCCAGCCACGAGATGTCGCGGAACAGCGAGACGTAGCCGCTGGCGGGCCTCTGACCATACTGATTGGGGAAGTTCAGCGCGACCACGCCGAAAGGGATCATCACGACGAGCTGCCCGATCACCTTGCGCCAGCCGGACAGACCGAGGCTGCGCTGGGACTTGACCTTCATGTAGTCGTCGATGAAGCCGACGGCGCCGAAGCCGACCATGAGCCAGAGCACGAGGATCGCCGACAGCGCGGGCTCGCTGCCGCCGGCGTAGACACCGACGAAGTAGCCGACGATCGTACCGACGATGAAGATGAGACCGCCCATGGTCGGCGTGCCGCGTTTGGCTCCGTGGCTCGGATTCGCGATGTCCTCGGGGGTACGGATGACCTGCCCCCAGCCCCAGCGGCGGAACAGCCGCAGGAAGACCGGAGTCAGGAACAGAGTGAAGGCGAGCGAAATCGCAGCCGCCATGAGGAGTGATCTCACGAGAACAATTCTCCCAGACGATCGCCGAGATGCCGAAGGCCCACGGAATTGGATGATTTCACGAGCACGCGATCTCCGTCGCGAAGCTCGGTGCGCAGGTACTCGTAAGCCGTGTCCTGGTCAGGGAGGTGCACGGCTTCGCTGTCCCACGACCCCTCCCCTACGACCGAGAGGTAGAGACGGCGCGCTTCAGGGCCGACGACGACGATGCGCCGGATGTTCAGACGCACGGCGAGCAGTCCGATCCTGTCGTGCTCTTCCCCTGCGCTCTCTCCGAGTTCGCTCATCGCCCCCAGCACGGCGACGGTGCGCTCGTCAGGACCGGTGATCTGTGCGAGAGTCCGCAGGGCGGCCGCCATGGAGTCCGGGCTGGCGTTGTAGGCGTCGTTGATGATGCGCACGCGATCGTTGCCGAGCGGCTGCATGCGCCAGCGCTCCGCGACCTGGACGGTCTCGATCCGGGCGATCGCATCGGCGAGGGGAACGCCGAGAACACCGGCGGCGGCGATCGCAGCGAGGGCGTTCGTGATGTGGTGGGCACCGAGCACCTTCAGGTGCAGTGGCAGGCTCGCCTCGGCCGTGGTGATCACTGCGCGGGTCCCGTCCGCCGCCACCTGGACGTCGGTCGCACGGACATCTGCCGCGCCGTCCTGCCCGAAACCGACGATGTTCATGCGGTGCGCCGTGGCTGCATCGCGCATGGCGGCGACGCGGGAGTCGTCGATGTTGAGCACAGCGGCCCCGCCGGAGCGCGAAGCGGCGATGAGCTCTGCTTTGGCCTTGGCGGTCTCCTCGATGCCTCCGAATCCCCCGGCATGCGCCATGCCGACCATGAGGACGACGGCGACGTCGGGCTCGACCAGGCCGGCGAGGTGGGCGATGCTGCCTGGACCGGCGGCACCGAACTCGCTCACCAGATACCGAGTGCTCTCCGTGATGCGCAGCATGGTCACAGGGGCGCCCACCTCGTTGTTGTACGAGTTGATCGGGGCGATCGTCTCGCCTTCGTCCTCGAGGATGCGGGCGAGCAGGTTCTTGGTGGTCGTCTTGCCGTTCGACCCCGTGATTCCGACGATCTTCAGTTGACCTTCCGCGCGCACGCGCGCGACGACAGCGCGAGCGAGGTCGGCGAGGGCTGCGACGGCGTCCGCCACGACCACCTGAGACACCGGGGCATCGACGATGTGCTCGACGATCGCCAATGACGCTCCGCCGTCGACCGCCGCGGCGACGAAGTGATGCCCGTCGGTCTCCGCGCCGGGCTTGGCGATGAACACACCACCGGAGGTCATCTTCCTCGAGTCGGTGTCGACGACGCCGGACACGGTGGTCTCCGCGGTGTCGGGGTCTACGAGACGCAGGTCGCCACCGGTGATTGCGGCGATCTCGGCAAGCGTCAGGGCGATCATGAAATCTCCATGCGCGGCTCAGTGCCGGCTAGTTGAACTTGGGAAGCAGCTCGTCCATCGGGACGGTCGAGGGCGAGACACGGTAGGTCTTCAGCACCTGTGTCATCGCCTGCTGGAAGGCGGATGCCGTGGCGGTGGACGATACAACCTTAGTCGGCTGATCGAGGGTGACCACCACCACGTACTGCGGATCGTCCGCCGGAGCGAAGCCCACCATGCTCGTGAAGTACACGCCCTGCTTGTACCCGCCGTTCCCATCCGGCACCTCACCGGTACCGGTCTTGATCCCGATGCGGTAACCGGGAACGTGGATCAGCTCGGCCAGACCGCCCTGCACCGCGACGTTCTCCAGCATCCTGCTCACGGTGTCTGCTGTCGATTCCGAGATGATCTGCTCGTGCTCGGGCGCATCGGGCTTCACGACCTCGCCGTCATGGTTCGTGCAGGACTCGATGAGTGACAGATCGATCTTCTCCCCGCCGTTCGCGATCGCCTGATAGGCACCGGCGAGCTGAGGCGCTGTGACGGTGAAGTGCTGCCCGAACGTCGTGGTGTACAGCGATTGGGCATCCCACTCAGAGGCCGGGTGCAACAGACCGGGCTCTTCACCGGGGAAGCCGATCGTCTTCTCGCCGACGCCGAACTTCTGCAGATAGTCGAAACGCACCTGCGGGTCGACCATTTCGCCGAACTTCGACAGCGTGACGTTCGACGAGTCGATGAGCCCGCCGGCGAGCGTGTAGTTCTCGGCACCGTGCACGAAGGAGTCGTTGATGACGGCGCCGTTGGGGAACGTCTCCCTGCCCGCCGCGGACACTGACGTGCTCAGGTCGGCTGCGCCGGAGTCCAGTACTGCGGCGGCCGTGATCGCCTTGAACGGCGACCCTGGCTCGAACGTGTGTGTGAACAGCCGGGTGCCCCAGTCCTCGGGGGACGAGGCGTCGAGGTCGTTGGGGTCGAGGGAGGGCCATTCCGCCGCCGCACGGATCTTTCCCGTCTTCACTTCCACGACGGTGACCGTGCCGGACTGGGCGCCCATCTTCTGCGACTCCTCCGCGATCATCTGCGTCAGATACCACTGCAGATCGCTGTCGATCGTCAGCTGCACCGATCCACCGTCCTGCGCCTCCACCGTGCGGTCGCTGCCGGGGATGACGTTGCCGTCCTTGCCGCGCAAGTACGTGCGTTCGCCGTTGGTGGGCGAGAGGCACTGCGCCTCGAGCTTCTCCACGCCGGACTGGCCGGTCCCCGCATTGTCGACGTAGCCGATCAGGTTGCCTGCCACCGCGCCGTTCGGGTAGACACGCGTCTCGCGCGGCTTCATGTGCAGGTAGACGAGCCCGAGATCGCGCAGCTCGAGGTACTTCTCGGTGCTGAGGCCCTTCTTCAGCGGGTAGTACTGCGAGTTCGGGTCTGCTGCGAGCGTCTCTGCGACTCCGGTACGGATCTCCTCCGCATCCTGCCCGGTGATCGCGGCGATCTGGTCGGCTGCGTCTGACCACGCCACCTTCGGTGGGTTCTCGTCGTTGTCCTCGAGCATCTTCATGACCTTCGGATCCAGTTGCGCGTCGTAGACGGTGATGCTGGATGCGAGCAGAGTGTCGTTGGAGTCCACTATCGAGCCCCGGCTGCCGTATAGCGTCACGGTGTCGCCGAGCTGCCCGACCTGCAGGGAATCCGCAACGTGATCATCCGCACTGACGACCTGGATGTCCACGAGACGGATCACGAACGCCGACAGCACCGCGAGAATGACCGCGAGTGCGACGACGGTGCGGCGCCGTGGTCCGCGAGTGGCTCTTGTCGTCATGTCGCTTCCTCCGTCGTTTTCAGCGGGTCGTGGGGCTCGGGAGTCCGTCGGTGATGGGCGGGGGAAGATTCGGATCGACGGTGTCGGCAGTACCGTCCGAGGATGCTTCGGCGTCGTCCTGAGCGGCCGTCGCGAGCGCCCTCTGATTCAGCAGAGCGTTGTGCACCGCGCCCGTGCCGTTCGGATCGATCGTTGACAGCCCGTCTGCACCGGTGTTCGCGCCGAGCACAGTGGAATCGCTGAGTCGCAGGTATGAGGCGGAGCCGGCCACCACCATTCCCAGTTCCGATGCCTTGATCGCGAGCAGCTGGGGCGAGCTGGTTCCGGCGAGCTCATCCTCCAACGCACTTGCCTGCAGGTTGAGTTCGCGCTGCTGAGAGGTGAGATCTGCGAGCACGAAGGAATCGTGCGTGATCGCCAGCGACAGCCCGATCTGGGCGATGCCGATGGCCGCTGCTCCCCCGAGTGCGATGAGCGCATAGGCGAGCTTCGGCTTCGTGCGCCGCGCTGGCGCGCTGACGGGCCTCAGCCGCCGCGGCGCGCGAGGCGTGGGGGCGATCGGCTCGGGTCGCAGGGCTGTTGCTGTCGCGCGGCTCATGCTGACTCCCGAATTCGCTCGGCGGCGCGCAGGCGCACGGGAATGGCGCGCGGATTGCGTGCCTTCTCCTCGTCGCCGGCCAGCTCGGCGCCCTTCGTGATCGTGCGGAAGCGCGGTGCGTGCTCCGGCAGCTCCACCGGAAGCCCAGCAGGGGTTGTGGAGGCCGAGGCTGCGGCGAAGGCCTGCTTCACGAGTCGGTCTTCCAGCGACTGGTAGCTCATGACGACGATCCGGCCGCCGACGGCGAGCGCATCCATTGCCGCGGGGATCGCATCGGCGAGCACGCTGAGTTCGGAATTCACCTCGATGCGCAGCGCCTGGAACACCCGCTTGGCGGGATGGCCGGCACGCTGCAAGGCGGCCGGAGTCGCGGCCTGGAGCAGATCGACGAGGTCCTGCGATCGCTCCAATGGCTTCGCGTCACGCGCCTGAACGATGAAACGGGCGTAGCGTGCCGCGAGCTTCTCCTCGCCGTAGCGTTCGAAGATGCGACGCAGGTTTCCCTCGCTGTACGTCGCGAGGACCTCGGCTGCGGTGGTGCCCTTCGTCTGATCCATCCGCATGTCCAGCGGAGCATCCTTCGAATACGCGAAGCCGCGGTCTGCCTCGTCGAGCTGCAGAGATGAGACCCCGAGATCCATCAGGATGCCGGAAGCGCCGTGCGCGTGGATGCCGATCTCGTCGTACACGGTGTGCACGAGCGTGATCCGGTCGGCGAAACGCTCGAGTCGTTGTCCGGCGATGCGCAGAGCATCGGTGTCCCGGTCGAGCCCGATCAGGCGGATGCTGTCGAATCGCTCGAGAAGCGCCTCGGAATGTCCGCCCATGCCGAGCGTCGCATCGACGAGCACCGCACCGTCGTGCTGCAAGGCGGGTGCCAGCAGTTCGATGCAGCGCTCGAGGAGGACCGGGGTGTGGATGTCGCGAAGGTTCATGATCTTTTCCGGTGACCTTCGACTCTGATCCCCCTCCGCTTCTCGACCCGGCACCGGGGAAGTGTGTCGGGGCGGGAGCGGCGGGGCATCACAGTCGAGGTCAGAAGAGTCCCGGAATCACCTCCTGTTCCAGTTCTGAGTAGTTGTCCTCGCCTGCGGCGAGGTAGTCGTTCCATGCCGCGGCATCCCAGATCTCGGCGTGTGCGCCGACGCCCGTGACGATGAGCTCTTTCTCGAGCCCCGCGTACTGGCGGAGGTGGCTGGGGATGGTTATGCGGTTCTGGCTGTCCGGCATCTCCGCGCTCGCTCCCGAGAGGAACATGCGCAGGAAGTCTCGAGCCTGCTTGTTGCTGAGCGGTGCCTGACGGATCCGCTCGTGCATCGCCTCGAACTCGACCGTGCTGAACACGTACAGGCATCGTTCCTGACCACGGGTGACGACGATGCCGCCGCCGAGGTCCTCGCGGAACTTCGCTGGCAGGATGACGCGGCCTTTGTCGTCGAGCTTCGGTGAATGCGTTCCCAACAACATCGGCCATCACCCCCTCTGTGTCCGGCCAACTTCGAGGTATCCCCCACTTTACTCCACTTTGCTCCACTTTCATATGAGGAAACGAAGACAGCATGGCATCTCGCACCGACTCAGCACCAATATCCCCCGTGTTTCCGGGGCCGAATCGGGTATGCGATCAGTGGAGGAGGGTGGAGGGAATGCTGCAGATCCGGCGGAGCCTCGGCGAGGCGTAGGCGAACGCAAACGCCAATAGACGCAGAAAAGCCCGGATGCTCAATGCATCCGGGCTTCGGGAAGTGGAGAGGTCAGCGACCGTCTTGGCGACGATCCCAACGGTCATTCATACGGTCCATGAACGAGGCCGAGTTCTGCGGCGGCTTCGACGCTGAGCCGGTTCGGGCACGGGGCGGACCGCCGACGCGGCGCACCGGAGTCGCCGCAAGGATGACACCCGCGACCATCGCGGCGAATCCGATCACGCCGACGATGATGCTGGCGACAGGACCGAGCTGGCCACCGAGCGCGACACCCGCGACGAGCGCACCGATGCCGACGAGCAGCAGGACGGCGCCGTACACGAGGTTGCGGTAGCTGAGCGTTCGATCGCCGGAGGGCGCGGTAACAATGTCTGCGTCGTTATGCAGGAGATGACGTTCCATCTCGTCGAGCAGACGCTGCTCCTGTTCAGACAGTGGCATGACGCCCCCCTTGCTTCAGTGTCTTTCATTCTACGCTCGCAAAACCGCCGAGGCTAGTTATCAGCTGAGAACCTAAGCTGATTATCGTGCCCTCCCCCACCCCTGTCCAGGATGCCGTCTCCGCTCGCCTGGATCGCTTCCTGACCGCGCTCGGATCGGAGTCGCGGGCGTACGGTCCGGATGCCGAGATGTTCATCAGATCCGCCGCGGCCACACTGCGGGGCGGCAAACGTCTGCGAGCACGGTTCTGTCACACCGGATGGCGCGCAGTAGCGCACTTCTCGGCACGTGATGCCGTCGAGACTGATGCGCTGTGGGACCTCTGCGCGGCACTGGAGATCTTCCAGTCCGCGGCGCTCGTGCACGACGATCTCATCGACAATTCGGACACGAGGCGCGGCGGTCCAGCGGCGCACCGTTCCCTCGAGCAGCAGCACCGGACTCTCGCGTGGGCCGGTGATGCCGAGTCGTTCGGGCGAGCGGGCGCGATCCTGCTCGGCGATCTGCTCGTGGCCTGGAGCGACGACCTGCTCGAACAGGGGCTGGCGGACGCGGCGCACGCCTCCCAGGTGCGACGGGAATACGCGCGCATGCGTCGTGATGTCACCACGGGCCAGTTCCTCGACATCGCCGAAGAGTCGGCCTGGCAGGTCAATCCCATCGCTGAACACGCCGATCGCGCGTTGCGCGTCGTGTCGCTGAAGTCCGCGCGGTACAGCATCGAGCAGCCACTGCTGCTCGGCGCGCTGCTGGCGGGGGCGGACGAATCGCAGCAGGCGGCGCTGCGCCGATTCGGACATCCGGTCGGCATGGCGTTCCAGCTGCGAGACGATGTGCTCGGTGTCTTCGGCGATCAATCGCTCACCGGCAAGCCGACCGGCGACGATCTGCGCGAGGGCAAGCGCACTGTGCTGATCGCGTTCACCCGCGAACATCTCGATGCGTCGGCGCGTCGACTGCTCGACGAACTGCTCGGGGACCCGATGCTCAGCGCGGATCAGGTGTCGGCCCTTCAGGCGACGATCACCGGGTCAGGCGCCCTGGCACGGGTGGAGGAGCTCATCGACTCCTACGCGCAACAGGCCGATCGCGCGCTCTCGGGCGCGCCACTGGACAATGCCGCAGTCGGCGAGTTGCGAGACCTCGCGCGCGCCGCGACCGTGCGTACCGCGTGAGCTGCGTCAGGCGAGAGTGCGGGCGACGCGACGGACAGCGCTCTTGTGACCGTCGAGCAGAGCAGCGATCGGTGTGCGACCGAGTTCTTCCTCTTCACTGAACAACCAGTCGATCACCTCGTCATCGGTGAAGCCGGCGTCCGTGAGGACGATGATCGTACCGCGCAGCGACGGCAGCGGATGACCCTCGACGATGAACTGCGCGGGAACGCCGAACACGCCGTTCCGCGTTGATCCGACCAGGTACTGCTCTGAGATCAGCCGACGCACACGCCCCAGCGACTCGTCAAGGCTCTCGACGAGCTCGGGCATCGTCAGCCATTCGATGGCTGTGGGTTCGGGGGCAGTCTCAGACACGTTTCGACTATCTCACCTTCGGCCGCGCACCGCACATCAAGACTCCTTTCACTTCAGTCACATCAGCCACTTTGATTGACATCTGTATACAGACGTGTCAGCGTTTCAGGGTCAGCAAAGGGGGGAAACCTTGAGACCGAACACCATGAACAGCCGTGTCAGATACGTCCAGCTCGGCGTTCCAGCTGCAGTTCTGGGCGTGCTCGCGAGTGCGATCAGCACCGCGCCCGCCCACGCCGCGCCACCGGTGGAGCTCGGCTCCGAGAGCCGGCTCACCGCACTGCCTCGCGTGCTTCCCGCCGCGACGACTCCCACCACCTACACGGTGCAGGAAGGCGACACCGTCTTCTCGATCGCGCAGCATTTCGGGTTGCGCACCGTTGACGTGCTCACCTGGAATGGACTCGGTTGGCGCTCGGTGATCTACCCGGGCCAGACCCTCGCCGTCGTCGCACCGGCACCCGCCGCACCGGCACCGGCACCGGCAACTCCCGCCCCCGCAGCCCCGGCCGCTGTCACGAGCACGCACACGGTAGTCGCGGGCGACACGCTCTTCGCCATCGCCCAGAAGTACGGCACCTCCGTCGACGCTCTCCTCGCCGCCAACGGCTTGAGCCGCGCCTCTGTCATCTATCCGGGACAAGCCATCGCGATCTCGGGCGGGGCGACAGCCGCGCCCGCGGCTCCTGCACCGACTCCGGCCGTCGCACCGGCCCCATCGAGCGGGACCGCGCACACGGTCGTCGCGGGTGACACGATCTTCGCCATCGCGCAGAAATACGGCACCTCCGTCGACACGATCTACGCGGCCAACGCACTGAGCGCTTCGTCGATCATCTACCCCGGTCAGGCCATCGTCGTCGCAGCAGCCGCACCGGTGGCGCCCGCGGCACCTGCTCCGGCAGCATCCACGCCTGCCCCCGCCCGGACGGCGGTTCTCGACGCAGCGCAGGCGGAGAATGCCGCAATGATCATCCGGATCGGACGCGAGCTCGGAGTCTCCGACCGCGGCATCGCGATCGCTCTGGCGACATCCATGGTCGAATCATGGCTGCGCAACCTCGACTGGGGAGACCGCGACTCATTGGGGCTCTTCCAACAGCGACCGAGCACGGGCTGGGGCACGGCGGCGCAGATCATGGATCGCGACCGAAGCATCCGCGTCTTCTACGGCGGCCCATCCGACCCGAACGGGACGACGACGCGGGGCCTTCTCGACATCTCGGGCTGGGACGGCATGGCGTTCAAGGATGCTGCGCAGTCCGTGCAGATCTCTGCGTATCCGGATCGCTACGCCCAGTGGGAGGCTCAGGCCTACCAGTGGATCGCGCTGTATGGCTGATTCTCAGCCTAATCGGTCGCCGAAAGGGGTGAGCCGCTCCGCGGTCTGTCAGCCACTTCTTCATAGACTCTGTACGTGACGACCAATCAGCAGGCTGATCCCCTCATCGGGCGGCTTGTCGACGGCCGCTACCGCGTTCGCGCCAGGATCGCGCGCGGCGGCATGGCCACGGTCTACGTCGCCACCGACCTTCGCCTCGAACGCAGGATCGCCCTGAAGGTGATGCACGGCCACCTCAGCGACGACTCGGTCTTCCAGAGCCGGTTCATCCAGGAGGCGCGAGCCGCTGCCCGCCTCGCCGATCCGCACGTCGTGAACGTCTTCGATCAGGGCCAGGACGGCGAACTCGCTTATCTGGTCATGGAGTATCTCCCTGGTATCACCCTGCGCGAGCTGATGCGCGAGCAGAAGCGCCTGACGATCCCGCAGACGATCACGATCATGGATGCGATCCTCGCCGGGCTCGCGGCGGCCCACAAAGCCGGAATCGTGCACCGCGACGTGAAGCCGGAGAACGTGCTGCTCGCCGAGGACGGCCGCATCAAGATCGGCGACTTCGGGCTCGCCCGCGCGACGACAGCGAACACCGCCACCGGTCAGCAGTTGCTCGGAACCATCGCCTACCTCGCTCCCGAACTCGTCACCCGAGGCACCGCCGATGCGCGCAGCGACATCTACGCACTCGGCATCATGCTCTACGAGATGCTCGTCGGCGAGCAGCCGTACAAGGGCGAGCAGCCCATGCAGATCGCCTTCCAGCATGCGACCGAGTCTGTGCCTCGACCGAGCGCACGCAACCCCGGCGTGCCGGAGCAGCTCGACGAACTGGTGCTGTGGTCGACCGAGAAGTCACCGGATGAGCGGCCGAACGACGCGCAGGAGATGCTCGATCGTCTGCGCGAGATAGAGCGTTCCCTCGGAGTCTCCCCCGCCGCCGTCGCTCCGACGACCACGCCGATCCGTTCGCAGAGCGACTCCGGCGACCTGACCAAGGTCATGCCATCGACGATGGTGATCGAGGACACGACCACGCAGGTGGCGGCGGCGCAGCCCATCGACAACGCGACTCTGTTGCGACGACGTGCGTCCAAGCGACGCGCCCGCGGTGCGTTCCTGCTGTCACTCGTGCTTCTGCTCGCGGTCGTCGCCGGTGGCGTCGGCTGGTGGTTCGGCTCAGGTCCCGGCTCGCTCGTGGGCGTACCGTCAGTGTCGGGTCTCAGTTATGAAGAAGCCGCCACCGTCCTGACGGAAGACGGGTTCGTCCCCGTGCGCGGCGAGGAGAACTCGACCGAGGTCGCCGCAGATGTCGCGATCCGCAGCGATCCTTCCGAGGGAGAGCGACTCGACAAGGGCACCGAGGTCACCGTCTTCATCTCCGCCGGGCCAGCGGAGCACGCTCTCGATGCGCTCAATGGAATGACGGCGGATGAGGCGCGTGCCTATCTCGCCGATCTCAACATCGCCGTCTCCGACGACGACCTGCTGCTGTACTCGAGGGCAGATGACGGCGTGGTGATCAACGCGAGCATCACCCCGCGCGCCGGCGGTGACCCTTACGAATGCGGCGAGGGATGCTCCGCCTTCGAGGCCGACACCGTGAATCTCATCGTCTCACTGGGCGGGTTGCCCGACGTCGTGGGGATGACGGTGGACGAGGCGTCAGCAGCATTGGGCGAGAAGGACATCTCGACCACGACGACGGAAGAGTTCCACGACTCCGTCGAGCAGGGGCGCGTCATCAGCGTCATCGAACGCGAAGGCGGCGCGAACTGGCGCCCCGGCGACACGATGACCCTCGTGGTCTCCAAGGGACCACAGCTGTTCCCGGTCCCCGACGTCACCGGTCAGAATCGTGATCAGGCGGCGCAGACGCTGCGCGACGCAGGCTTCGAGCCCACATGGAACCCGCTGTGGTCACCGTTCCCGAACGGTCTGACCGAGGTCACCGGCACCGATCCGGCCGCCGAGACCATGCGCCGCGCGGGCAGCGAGGTCACTCTGCTGATCCGCAGCGCTCTCTGACCGGCGCCCGAAACCCCGAAATCGGCCCCTCCTCTCGGAGGAGCCGATTCGACGTGCGATGAATCAGCGCTTCTCGAGTTCCTCGGCGACGAGGAAGGCGAGTTCGAGGCTCTGCATGTGGTTCAGCCGCGGGTCGCAGAGGCTTTCGTAGCGCGTCGCCAGAGCGGCCTCGTCGATGTGCTCCGAGCCGCCGAGGCACTCGGTGACGTCGTCGCCGGTGAGCTCCACGTGGATGCCACCGGGGAAGGTGCCGACGGCGCGGTGCGCCTCGAAGAATCCGCGCACCTCGTCGACCACGTCATCGAAGCGCCGGGTCTTGTACCCGGTGGGCGTGGTGATGCCGTTGCCGTGCATCGGATCGGTCACCCAGAGCGGCTGCGCGCCGGATTCGCGAACCGCTTCCAGCAGCGGTGGCAGTGCGTCGCGGATCTTGCCTGCGCCCATGCGGGTGATGAAAGTCAGACGCCCGGGCTCACGGTTGGGGTCGAGCTTGTCGATCAGCGCGAGCGCCGTCTCCGGCGTTGTGGTGGGGCCGAGCTTCACACCGATGGGATTGCGGATCTTCGAGAAGTAGTCGACATGCGCACCATCGAGATCACGCGTGCGCTCCCCGATCCAGAGGAAATGCGCCGAAGTGTTGTACGGAGTGTCCGTTCGCGAGTCGATAACGCGTCATCGGACTCTCGTAGTCCATCAACAGGCCCTCGTGGCCGGTGAAGAACTCGACGCGCTTGAGCTCGTCGAAGTCTGCTCCGGCGGCCTCCATGAACTTGATGGCGCGGTCGATCTCCGACGCCATGCGCTCGTAACGCTGGTTGGCGGGGTTCGATGCGAAGCCCTTGTTCCAGGAGTGCACCTCGCGGAGGTCGGCGAAGCCGCCCTGAGTGAACGCGCGGATCAGATTCAGCGTGGATGCCGCCGTGTGATATCCCTGCAGCAGACGGCCGGGGTCGGCCCGGCGAGATCCCTCGGTGAAGTCGTAACCATTGACGATGTCGCCGCGGTAGGCGGGCAGTGTGACGTCGCCTCGGGTCTCCGAGTCGCTGGAGCGCGGCTTGGCGAACTGCCCTGCCATCCGGCCCATCTTCACGATCGGCATGGAAGCACCGTACGTGAGCACGACGGCCATCTGCAGCACGGTCTTGATGCGGTTGCGGATCTGCTCGGCGGTCGCGCCGGCGAACGTCTCGGCGCAATCACCGCCCTGCAGCAGGAACGCGTTACCGGATGCTGCGCGCGCGAGACGATCGCGGAGGTTGTCGACCTCGCCGGCGAACACCAGCGGCGGGAGTGCTGCGATCTGCTTAGACACGTCCGCGACGCGGTCCGGATCGGGCCAGGAAGGCTGCTGCTTGATGGGAAGTGTGCGCCAAGCATCCAGGGCGGCGTCGTGCTGCTGAGGCATCTGCCCAGCTTACCGGCCGGGCACGGCCTCCCCCGCCGTCAGGATCGCCGAGGCATCCGGTCCTTGACCGACGAGGCGTACACGTCGTCATACTGCTGCTCACCCAGACGTTGCAGTGCCACCATGATCTCGTCTGTCACCGAGCGCAGGATGTAGCGATCATTCTCCATGCCTTCGTAACGGGAGAAGTCCAGGGGTTCGCCGATCACGATCCCCACGCGCACGATGCGCGGCACGGTCCGACCGATCGGCATCGCGATGTCGGTGTCGACCATCACCACAGGGATCACCGGAACCTTCGCTTCGAGCGCCATCCGCGCGATGCCGGTACGACCGCGGTACAGCTTGCCATCCGGGCTGCGCGTGCCCTCGGGGTAGATGCCGAGGACATCGCCGCGCCCGAGCACCTGGAGTCCGGTGTTCAACGACGCCTCGGATGCTTTGCCGCCGGAGCGGTCGATCGCGATCTGACCGCTCGCTTTCATGAAGAAGCGCGTCGCCCAGCCCTTGATGCCCTTACCGGTGAAGTAGTCGCTCTTCGCGAGGAACGACATCCGCCGATCGACCAGCACCGGCAGGAAGACCGAGTCGGACACGGACAGATGGTTGCTCGCGAGGATCGCGGCACCGTTCTTGGGCACGTTGCTGCGGCCCACGATCCAAGGTCGGAAGATCGCCTTGACCGCGGGGCCGATCACGACGTACTTCATCAGCCAGTAGAACATCGTCACGAAGTCTATCCCCGGGCTCGCCACCGTCTGTCATGACACCCGTGAAAGGCGGCCGCAAAGTGCGCGACTGAGTCTCAGCATTCGCGTGACCCAATTCCAGAATTGCCCAGTTTCGGGAGCTGTTGTGCCCTAGACTCATGGAAAACCCGTGCCCGACCGGTACCGAAGGAGTTGCCGTGGTTCAATTCGAAGTTCCCGCGATCGTCCCTGCTGATCCCGATGCGAACATCACCGACCTGCTTGCCAAGCGCGTCGAAGCCACTCCCGACCGGGCACTGTTCTCGGTGCCCAACGGTGACGGGTGGAGTGACATCAGTGCCGCCGACTTCCAGACCGCCGTGATCGCCCTGGCCAAAGGCTTCGTGGCTGTGGGGATCCAGCCAGGTGAGAAGGTCGGATTCCTCGCGCGAACCACGTATGAGTGGACGTTGGTCGACTTCGCGCTGTTCTATGCCGGGGCCGTCATGGTGCCGATCTACGAGACCAGCTCCCCCTCGCAGATCCAATGGATCCTCGAAGACTCCGGAGCGACTGCGCTCATCGTCGAATCGGCCAGTCACTTCGCCAAGTTCGACGAGGTCCGAGGCGACCTTCCGCTGATCCGCGAGGTCTGGCAGCTGCACGTCGGAGCCATAGACTCACTCACCGCTGCCGGGGTCGCGATCGAGGATGCCGAGATCGAGCGTCGTCGCAACATCGCTGTCGGATCCGACATCGCCACCCTCATCTACACCTCCGGTTCGACCGGTCGCCCCAAGGGCTGTGTGCTGACGCACAGCAACTTCGTCGAACTCTGCCGCAACTCCGCAAAGTCGCTCAATGCCGTCGTGGAGACGCCGGGAGCCTCAACGCTGCTGTTCATCACCACGGCGCACATCTTCGCGCGGTTCATCTCGCACCTCAACATCCACGCCGGCGTGCGCACGGGACATCAGCCCGACACGAAGCAGCTGCTGCCTGCCTTGGGCTCGTTCAAACCGACCTTCCTCCTCGCGGTGCCTCGCGTTTTCGAGAAGGTCTACAACTCGGCGGAGCAGAAGGCCGAGGCCGGCGGCAAAGGCAAGATCTTCCGGGCCGCCGCCGCTGCCGCGGTCGAGCACTCCCGCCTGCTCGAAGAGGGCAAGAAGATTCCGCTCGGGCTCAGGATCAAGTTCGCGCTGTTCGACAAGCTGGTCTACAGCAAACTCCGCGCGGCCATGGGTGGAAACATCGTCTATGCCGTCTCCGGCTCTGCTCCTCTCGGGCCGCGCCTCGGACACTTCTTCCACAGCCTCGGCGTCGTGATCCTGGAAGGCTACGGACTCACCGAGACGACAGCGCCTGCAACGGTGAACCTCGCCGACAAGTCGAAGATCGGAACCGTCGGCCCCGCGCTCCCCGGCGTCGGGGTGCGGCTCGCCGATGACGGCGAGATCGAAGTCAAGGGCATCAACGTCTTCAAGGAGTATTGGAACAATCCGGAAGCCACCGCCGAGGCGTTCCACGACGGCTGGTTCCGTACCGGTGACATCGGCAGCTTCGACTCGGAGGGATTCCTCACCGTCACCGGCCGCAAGAAGGAGATCATCGTCACGGCGGGCGGCAAGAACGTCGCACCGGCTGCACTCGAGGATCCGATCCGCGCCAACCCGATCGTCGGTCAGGTCGTGGTCGTCGGCGACCAGAAGCCGTTCATCTCTGCGCTGATCACCCTGGACTCCGAGATGTTGCCGACATGGCTCGGCAACAACGGCCTCTCGACCGGAATGACTCTGGCTGAGGCTTCGAAGAACGAAGCCGTCCGCGCAGAAGTGCAGAAGGCCGTGGACATCGCGAACAGCAATGTGTCGCGTGCTGAATCGATCCGGAAGTTCACGATCCTCGAGACCGAGTGGACCGAGGACAGCGGACACCTCACGCCGAAGATGTCGATCAAGCGCAACGTGATCATGGCGGACTTCGCCGACGAGGTCGCGGCGATCTATGACGAGCCGGTCAACACGACCAACGTCGCGATCGGCGGCTGAGCAGTCACACGAGAAATGGCCCCGCCTCGGCGGGGCCATTTCTCATTCAGAACCAGTCGCTCTCGCGCACCTCGCGCATGGCGATCTTGCGATCCTCCGGCGAGAGCCGGGTGAGATAGAGCGTGCCGTCGAGGTGGTCCGTCTCGTGCTGGAGAGCCTGAGCGAGCAAGCCCTCTCCCTCGAGCACCAGCGGATTGCCGTCGAGGTCGATGCCCTCGACGCGCGCCCAGGGGTGGCGGAGAGCGTCATGCCAGAGGCCCGGCACCGAGAGGCATCCTTCTCCCGTTGGCACCGGCTCACCGCGCACCTCGGTCAGCACCGGGTTGAGCACATAGCCGACGTCGCCATCGATGTTGTAGCTGAAGGCTCGCGCTGCCACGCCGATCTGCGGCGCGGCGACACCGGCGCGGCCGGGCAGCTCGACACTGTCGATGAGGTCGGCGACGAGCGCTCGTACTCCGTCGTCGATCTCACCGATCGGTGCGCACACGGTTCGCAGTACGGGGTCACCGAAGACCCTGATCTCGCGAGCAGTCATCAGGCGGCGCTCGCGCGAAGACCCTCGACGAGGGATGCGGCCAGCTCGCGAGCCGCCTGTCGCGTCTCAGGCTGCAGGTTGGCGAACACGATCGCTCCACCGCCGGCGATCTGCGAGTCGTACGGCATGCGAACCACGCTCTTCGCACGTGTGGCGAAGTGAGCCTCCAGCTCGTTCAGCCGGACGAGCGGGCTGCCCGGCGTCGATTGGTTGAGGACCACGATCGAGCGCCGTGCCAGCTCTGCATAGCCGTTCGTCTCCAGCCAGGTCAGGGTCTCGGACGCGAGGCGTGCCTCATCGACACTGAGCCCGGAGACGATGATGAGCTGGTCGGCGAGGTCGAGGGTGGCTCCCATGACGGAGTGCACGATGCCGGTGCCGGTGTCGGTCAGAACGAGAGAGTAGTAGTGCGCCGCGACATCCGCGACGTCCCGGTAATCGTCGTCGCTGAATGCTTCGGCGATACGAGGATCCGCGTCAGAGGCGAGCACGTCGAGCCGCGTGGCATCCCGCACGACGATCGACGAGACGTCGTGATACCCCTTCACCTCGTCATGGATGCGCACGAGGTCGCGCACAGACTTGTTGTGCGTGCGAACGATGCGGTCGGCCAGCGTACCTCGGTCGGGGTTGGCATCCACCGCGATCACGCGGTCATCACGGGCATCCGCCAGCGCCATGCCGAGCAGCGCCGTGATGGTCGTCTTTCCGACGCCGCCCTTGCGCGACAGCACCGGCACGAAACGCGCGCCGCCCGCGAGCGGTGCGGAGATCCGTGCGGTGAGTGCCTTGCGAGCACGAGCGCGCTTGCCGTCGCCGATGTTGATGCGCCGCCCTGAGGCCGCGTACAGGAAATGACTCCACGCACCCTCCGGCTCCGGCTTCGTGACCTGGTGGGGATCGAGCAGCCGGTCAGCCGTCAAGAGATCGGCGGACTCGCGCGTCGACTGCCCCAGCTGGTCGCCGAGCCGCTTCGAGGTCAGGGCGACCTCGGGTCGGGAGACGGCCGGTCGCTGCGTGATCGCCGTCGCCGCCGGCTTATCGACCGACTTCGGAGCCTCTTCGGAATTCTTCACAGTCTCGTTCTTCGCTTTCTCTGCCGGAACGGATGCCGTGGGCACCGGCGTCGGCGATGCTGTGGCATCCTGCTTCAATGCGGCGGCGATCCACGCCGTCGTGGCGCTCTCCCCACGCCGTGCGGGCTCACGGGATGGCGGCTCGGCGTCGGACGCCTGCTCTGGCTCGACCGCTGATTCGGGAGCCGGTTCGGGCTCTGGCGTCTGTACACGCGCCGGTTCAGGCTTCGGCTCGGGCGCAGCACCGGACGTACCGGAGGTCGCGGTTTGAGCGCGCGGCTTCTTCTTGGGCTTCGGCTTGACCTTCGATTCGGGCCCTGCAGGATTCGCCGCGGCGATGATGACAGGGTCCACGATCACGTCAGCAGTCACGGCGGAAGTACCTTCATCCGAGGTCGCACTCGTCGAATCACCGGTCGCCACCTCGGGCTCGCCCGCGGGCTCCGAATCCGATGCGGGCTCGGGCTCGACGATGCCCTCCACGATCATTTCGCCTGGCGCGTCCAGCTGGTCTGCGGACAACTTGCCGGCGGATTCCTCCGCCGGCAGCTCGATGACGATGCCGATCCTGTCGTCATGGATCCGACCGACATTCACGTCAGTCGCCGCTACCGCTGCGACGTCGAGCGGCGGGTCGACGATGAGCTCCGAGAGGATCTCACCGTCCACCACTGCGTCGTCCACGAGGTCATCGTCCTCGTCCTGGGGAAGCGCAACGCTCACCTGCGCCGTCTGTCCGAGGATGCCGATACCCGTGGTGTCCAACGAGGCTGCCTCGTCGAGGATGCCGCGGCTGTCGTCCTCCGCGGAGTCTGATTCATTCTTCGGTGTCACTGTGTCACTCCAAGCTTGTGCGAGCGTGTCGCCCGCCCAAGGTTACTGGGCAGGACGTATGACGACCAAAAGGTCTCCAGCATCCACCTGCTGAGTGACACCGATCGCAAGCCGTTCGACGATGCCGTCCACGGGAGCGGTGATGGCCGCTTCCATCTTCATGGCCTCGATGGATGCGACGGGCTCGCCGGCACGCACTGCGTCGCCGACCTCGACCTTCAGCGAGACCACACCCGAGAACGGCGCTGCCACCTGACCGGGCTTGGAGGTATCGGCCTTCTCGACTTCGTGCGCATCGACCGAGATCGATCGATCCCGCACGAACACCGGGCGCAGCTGCCCGTTCAGCGTCGTCATGACGGTGCGCATGCCGCGATCATCCGCTTCGCCGATGGCTTCGAGCCCGACGTACAGCTGCACGCCGCGGTCGATCTCCACGAGATGCTCCTGTCCCTGCACGAGACCGTAAAGGTAGTCGCTCGTGTCGAGGACCGAGAGGTCTCCGAACACCTCGCGCTGCTGTGCGAATTCGCGCGTCGGCGCGGGGAACAGCAGTTCGTTCAGCCGCTGTCGACGTTCCAGGCTGGAACCGGCAAGCGCCCTTTCGTCGTCAGCGGAGAGCTCGGTGAGACCGGTGCGCACTTCGCGCCCGGCGAGCACCTTGGTGCGGAACGGTTCGGGCCATCCTCCTGGGAGGTCGCCCAGCTCGCCCGCCATGAATCCGACGACGGAGTCCGGCACATCGTACTTCTCGGGGTTCGCCTCGAAGTCGGCAGGATCCGCACGCACCGCAGCGAGGTGCAGGGCGAGATCGCCGACGACCTTCGATGACGGCGTCACCTTGGGGACACGGCCGAGGATGCGGTCGGCGGCGGCGTACATGTCCTCGATGAGTTCGAAGTCATCCGCGAGTCCCAGGGCCTTGGCCTGCTGGCGCAGGTTCGACAGCTGCCCGCCCGGGATCTCGTGGTGGTACACGCGACCGGTGGGACCGGGCAGGCCGGACTCGAACGGCGCGTACTGGTTGCGCACCGCCTCCCAGTAGGGCTCGAGATCCGAGACCGCGTCCAGGTCGATTCCGCTGTCGCGATCGGTGTGCGCCAGCGCCGCCACGAGCGACGACAACGAAGGCTGGCTCGTCGTACCGGACAGCGGTGCGGAAGCCGCATCCACCGCGTCGACGCCTGCGTTGCTGGCCGCGAGCAGGGTGGCGAGCTGGCCACCGGGGGTGTCGTGCGTGTGCAGGTGCACCGGTAGGTCGAAACGCTCGCGCAGCGCCGTGACGAGCTTCGCAGCCGCCGCGGGCCGCAGCAGTCCTGCCATGTCCTTGATGGCGAGCACATGCGCCCCGGCATCCACGATCTGCTCGGCGAGACCGAGGTAGTAGTCCAGCGTGTACAGGTCCTCGGCCGGGTTCAGCAGATCCCCCGTGTAGCACAGCGCGACCTCGGCGATCGAAGTGCCGGTGGCACGTACGGCATCGATCGCCGGACGCATCTGAGAGACGTCGTTGAGGGCGTCGAAGATGCGGAAGATGTCGACACCGCTTGCCGCGGCCTCGGCCACGAAGGCCTCGGTGACCGCGGTCGGGTACGGCGTGTATCCGACCGTGTTGCGCCCGCGCAGCAGCATCTGGATATTGATGTTCGGCAGGGCCGCGCGCAGCTTGTCGAGTCGTTCCCACGGGTCTTCACCGAGGAATCGCAGCGCGACGTCGTAGGTCGCTCCTCCCCATGCCTCGACCGACAGCAGCCCTGGGGTGAGCTGCGCGAGATACGGGGCAGCGGCCACGAGGTCACGCGTGCGCACTCGTGTGGCCAGCAGGGACTGGTGCGCATCGCGGAACGTGGTGTCCGTGATGGCCAATGCGCTCTGCTCGCGCAGGCTCATGGCGAACCCATCGGGCCCCAGCTCGAGCAGACGCTGACGCGAACCCGGGATCGGCTCGGCACTCAAGTCGATGCTCGGCAGCTTGGACACCGGGTCGGCGACACCGGGGTGTGCACCGTTCGGCTTGTTGACGGTGACATCGACCAGCCAGTTCAGCAGTCGCGTGCCGCGGTCCTTCGAGACCCGACCGCGCAGCAGATCCGGACGCTCATCGATGAACGACGTGCTGACGTCGCCGGCGATGAACGCCTCGTCCTCGAGCAGCGCCTGAAGGAACGGGATGTTCGTGGAGACGCCGCGAATGCGGAACTCCGCCAGCGCACGGCGCGCGCGGCCGACGGCAGCCTCGAAGTCACGCCCTCGACAGGTGAGCTTGGAGAGCATCGAGTCGAAATGAGGGCTGATCTGCGCGCCCTGGTGCACCGTGCCACCATCGAGGCGGATGCCGGCGCCGCCGGGCGAGCGGTATGTGGTGATCTTGCCCGTGTCCGGACGGAACCCCTGCGTCGGATCCTCGGTCGTGATTCGGCACTGCAGTGCCGCGCCGCGCAGACGGATGTCGCCCTGCTGCAGTCCGAGTTCGGCGAGTGTCTCTCCGGCGGCGATGCGCATCTGCGACTGCACGAGGTCGACGTCGGTGACTTCCTCGGTCACGGTGTGCTCCACCTGGATGCGCGGGTTCATTTCGATGAAGACGACTTCACCGGTGCGCTCCCCCGCCGTCTCGAGCAGGAACTCCACGGTGCCTGCGTTCTCATAGCCGATCGAACGGGCGAACGCGATCGCATATCCGTGCAGGGCCTCGCGGATGCTGTCATCGAGGTTCGGAGCCGGCGCGATCTCCACGACCTTCTGATGCCGACGCTGAACAGAGCAGTCCCGCTCGAACAGGTGCACGGTCTCACCGGTCTTGTCGGCGAGGATCTGGACCTCGATGTGACGAGGCCGAACGACCGCCTGCTCGAGGAACATCCGGGCGTCGCCGAAGGCGCTCTCGGCTTCGCGCATGGCCTCGGCAAGAGCAGGAGCGAGTTCGCCCTTGGTCTCGACACGGCGCATGCCGCGGCCTCCGCCGCCGGCGACGGCCTTCGCGAACAGCGGGAAGCCGATGTCATCGGCCTGGGCGACGAGCGCATCGACGTCGGACGAGGCTTCTGTGGATCGCAGCACGGGAACGCCGGCCTCGATCGCGTGATGCTTCGCCTCGACCTTGTTGCCGGCCATCTCGAGTACCTTCGACGGCGGGCCGACGAAGACGATTCCGTTCGCCGCTGCCTTCTCTGCAAGCTCAGGATTCTCGGAGAGGAAGCCGTAACCGGGGTAGATCGCGTCGGCCCCGGATTCGAGTGCCACGCGGATGATCTCGTCGACGTCGAGGTAGGCGCGCACCGGGTGGCCGCGCTCGCCGATCTCGTATGCCTCATCGGCCTTGAGCCGATGCTGAGAACCCCGGTCCTCGTAGGGGAACACCGCGACTGTGCGCGCTCCGACTTCGAAAGCGGCTCTGAACGCACGGATCGCGATCTCACCGCGGTTGGCCACAAGGATCTTCTGGAACATGCACACCTCTGATGACTCGTTGTACGCCGTTTTCGACGCTCACGGGGCGGGGCTGAGTGTTCTCCAAGCCTAGGGGAAGGTAACGTGGTGTCCGTGCACGTACTCAGCGTCAGCTCTCTCAAGGGAGGCGTCGGCAAGACGACCGTGACTCTCGGACTGGCCTCAGCGGCCTTCGCCCGAGGCGTCCGGACCCTCGTCGTCGACCTCGATCCGCAATCCGATGTGTCCACAGGGATGGACATCCAGGTGGCCGGCCGGCTCAATATCGCCGACGTCCTGGCGAACCCGAAGGAGAAGGTCGTCCGTCAGGCGATCACATCCAGCGGCTGGGCGAAGGTGCACCCCGGCACGATCGACGTGCTCATCGGCAGCCCTTCGGCCATCAACTTCGACGGCCCGCACCCCAGCGTGCGCGACGTCTGGAAGCTCGAAGAGGCACTGGCTGCAGTCGAGAGCGACTACGACCTCGTTCTGGTCGACTGCGCACCCTCGTTGAACGCCCTCACCCGCACGGCCTGGGCCGCGAGCGATCGCGTCATCGTCGTCACCGAGCCCGGATTGTTCTCCGTGGCTGCCGCCGACCGCGCATTGCGCGCGATCGAGGAGATCCGCCGCGGCCTCTCCCCCCGTCTTCAGCCGCTCGGCATCGTCGTGAACCGCGTGCGCCCGCAGTCGATCGAGCACCAGTTCCGCATCAAGGAGCTGCGCGACATGTTCGGCCCGCTGGTGCTCTCCCCTCAGCTGCCTGAACGCACGTCGCTGCAGCAGGCACAGGGCGCGGCCAAGCCGCTGCACATCTGGCCAGGAGACTCCGCTCAGGAGCTCGCCGCCGACTTCGACCTGCTGCTGGACCGGATCGTCCGCACTGGTCGCGTCCCCGTCCCCGAGAGCGGCGCCCAAGCCTGATCCGGCTCATACGAAGAACGCGCCCAGCATCGCTGAGCGCGTTTTTTAGTGGCCGAGGTCAGGCGCGGTACGCCTGGCGCGATGTGGGCCGTCAGGCGCTACGCCTGACGCGACGTGCACCGTCAGGCGGTACGCCTGGCGCGACGTGCACCGAGTTCATCGACCGGGTCGGGCGAGGTGGGGTCGAATTCGACGAGCGTCGACTCGACTTCGCGCAGGACCTTGCCGACGGCGATGCCGAAGACGCCCTGGCCACGGCTGACGAGGTCGATGACCTCATCGTTCGACGTGCACAGGTAGACGGATGCTCCGTCACTCATGAGTGTGGTTCCCGCCAGATCGCGGATGCCGGAGGCACGAAGCTGATCGACAGCGGTGCGGATCTGCTGCAACGAGATCCCGGTGTCGAGCAGTCGCTTGACGAGCTTGAGCACGAGGATGTCACGGAACCCGTAGAGACGCTGCGAGCCGGATCCACTGGCACCGCGGACAGTAGGTTCGACCAGCTCGGTGCGGGCCCAGTAATCGAGCTGTCGGTATGTGATCCCCGCGGCGCGAGCGGCCACCGCACCGCGGTAGCCGACCTCGTCGTCCATCGCAGGCAGACCGTCCGTGAAGAGGAGTTCCGTCACGAAGTGCGGGTCGCCTGCTCGCTCATCCGCATTCATATGAAATCCTCCCTGAAGCATTTAACTCCACGCTAGAGCAGTGCCCCGGCACGGGCAATGACATCCGTGCAGCGGCGAAGGTGTGTCGCAACCAGTTCGTTACGAAAGCACTCTGGTGAGCGCTTCTTTGACGAAGAGCGAGCGCACCTCGTCGATCTTCGTGGCAAGTTCCGGCGCCATCTCGCGCGCTTTTCCCCTCGACGTGGCATCCGTTCGACGAAGGAGTGCCGACATCGCCGATTCGATCAGTGAGACCTCGCGTTCCGCGCTCTGGCGCAGGGTGCGAAGGTGCCGCGGTTCGATGCCGTGACGATCGAGCGCGACGAGGCCGCGCAACAGCGTGACCGTCGTCTCCGGATAGCTCTCAGCAGCAGCGATGATGCCGGTGCTGATGGCGTCGTTCAGGATCTGAGGGCCGGCGCCGGCCGCAGAGAGGAGCTCGTCACGCCGATAACGCCGAGGAGCCGGCGCAATGGACGGCGGCGGAAAAGCCGTCGCTGCCTCGCCGTTCACCTCGGCTTCGTCCAGCTGCTCGCGGATCACGCTCAGCGGCAGATAGTGATCGCGCTGCAATGTGAGCCCGAGGCGCAGACGGTCGATGTCGGCCTGCGAGAACTTGCGATAGCCCGAATCGGTGCGCGATGGGCTGACGATCCCCTGCACTTCGAGGAAGCGCAGCTTGCTGGAGGTGAGATCGGGGAATTCAGGAGTGAGGCGGGCGAGTACCTGACCGATACTCAGAAGACCCGCGGACGCAGAGCGATCGCGGGCGTGAAGCGCCACCATCAGTCGTTCGCCGCCGAGAGATCTGCGGTCGAGGCGAAGAAGTTCAGCCGGAACTTGCCGACTCGCAGTTCGAAGCCGTTCGCCAGCGTGCTGCGATCGACCCGCTCACCGTTGACATACGTTCCGTTGAGTGAGCGCTGGTCGGTGATCTCGAAGGCGGTACCGGAGCGGGTGATCTCGGCGTGACGACGCGAGACGGTGACATCGTCGAAGAAGATGTCGGCTTCTGGATGGCGTCCGATCGTCGTGACATCGGTGTCCAGCAGATAGCGGGCGCCGGCCAATGCGCCCGAGCGGACCAGCAGTAATGCGGATCCTGCAGGAAGCGCGGCGATCGCCGCCTGCTCGACGTCGGTGAGCTCTGCCCCGAAGGGCACGAAGGAGAGATCGGAGTCGTGTCCGAATGTCTGTGTGGCGTCGTGCCTCTGCTCGCCGTCGCGATGAATCGCGGCGTCGCCTGCCGATCGGCTGTCGTTGTCTGTCACGGTGGCCCTCCTCTCACACCACACTAACTGATCACGCGCCGCCGCCGGGAGGGTCTGTATGAGTCAGCCCCCGCACATCGACGTTTCCTATGCTGAGACTGTGCGCACTCTCACAGTTCGACGTTCCCCCGCCCCGATCGCGCTGGCCGCGACACTGCTCTTGGCCTTCCTGATGTTGTTCGCCTGGCCCCAGCCTGCAGCCGCCCACGACTCGCTCGTCGACTCTGATCCGGCCGCAGACTCGACCGTCGAGACGCTTCCCACCGAGCTCACGCTCACTTTCAGCGCGGCGCTGATCGGCGGCGACGGCTCCACCGAAGTCGTCGTGACCGATGCCGAAGGCAACGATGTCGCCGACGGCGAGCCGACTCTGGATGGCGCGATGGTCGTTCAGCCACTCGTGTCCGAGGCCCCTGCCGGCGACTATCACGTGATCTGGAAGGTCGTCTCCAGCGATGGTCATCCGACCTCGGGCGAGTTCGGATTCAGCGTGAGCACCGGCACCGCAGGTGAAGCGCCTCCGGCCGCAGAGGAGACGACCGCGCCGACGGAGGCCGCGACGACGGAGCCCACGGCGCCGAACGTTGCGGAGGACCCGGATATGGCTTCCGGGTTCTCGATCTCGATCCCCTGGCTCATCGGCGCAGCCGTGGTGCTGATCATCGCGGCGTTCATCGTGTTCATGGTCGTGCGCAGCCGGCGCGGATCGGCCTCTCACGCCGATTCC
This sequence comes from Microbacterium murale, assembly GCF_030815955.1. Lineage (NCBI taxonomy): Bacteria > Bacillati > Actinomycetota > Actinomycetes > Micrococcales > Microbacteriaceae > Microbacterium > Microbacterium murale. The sequence goes on from NZ_JAUSXK010000001.1 coordinate 143,447, forward strand.
GACGACCCTGCAGAGCGATAGGCTTTAGACATGCCACATTTCGACGTCGTCATCCTCGGCGCGGGCCCCGGCGGGTACGTCGCCGCGGTCCGCAGCGCACAGCTCGGTCTGAAGACCGCGGTCATCGAAGAGAAGTACTGGGGCGGTGTCTGCCTCAACGTCGGCTGCATCCCTTCCAAGGCTCTCCTGAAGAACGCAGAGCTCGCCCACACTCTGAACCACAAGGCTGATTTCTTCGGCATCTCCGGTGAGTTCACGATCGATTACGGCAAGGCGTTCGATCGCTCGCGCGAGGTCGCCAACGGCCGGGTCAAGGGCATCCACTTCCTGATGAAGAAGAACAAGGTGACCGAGTACGACGGCCGCGGCACCTTCACCGGTCCCAAGGCCATCTCGGTCGCCAAGACGGACGGCACCACCGAAGAGGTCACGTTCGACAACGTCATCATCGCGACCGGCTCCAGGGTCCGTCTGCTGCCGGGCGTCGAACTCAGCGAGAACGTTGTCACCTACGAAGAGCAGATCCTCAGCCGCGAACTCCCGGAATCGATCGTCATCGTCGGCGCCGGTGCCATCGGCATGGAGTTCGCCTACGTCCTGACGAACTACGGCGTCAAGGTCACCATCATCGAGTTCCTCGACCGCGCGCTTCCCAACGAGGATGCCGACGTGTCGAAGGAGATCACCAAGCAGTACAAGAACTACGGCGTCGACATCCTGACCTCCACCAAGGTCGAGACGGTCGTCGACAACGGCTCGTCCGTTACGGTGACGTACACCGGCAAGGACGGCCAGCAGGCATCGATCGAGGCCGGCAAGGTTCTCATGTCCGTCGGCTTCGCGGCGAACGTCGAGGGCTTCGGGCTCGACAAGACCGGTGTGAAGCTCACCGAGCGCGGTGCGATCGACATCGATGACCACATGAAGACGAACGTCGACGGCATCTACGCGATCGGCGATGTCACTGCGAAGCTGCAGCTCGCACACGTCGCCGAGGCTCAGGGCGTCGTGGCGGCCGAGACCATCGGCGGAGCCGAGACGCAGACGCTGGGCGATTACCGCATGATGCCCCGCGCGACGTTCTGCTCACCGCAGGTCGCCTCGTTCGGCCTCACTGAGCAGCAGGCCAAGGACGAAGGCCGCGAGATCAAGGTCTCGACCTTCCCGTTCATGGCGAACGGCAAGGCGCACGGTCTCGGCGAGCCCGTGGGCTTCGTCAAGCTGATCGCGGATGCCGAGCACCTCGAGCTCATCGGCGCCCACATGATCGGCCCCGACGTCTCCGAGCTTCTGCCCGAGCTGACGCTCGCGCAGAAGTGGGACCTCACCGCACTGGAACTGGCCCGCAACGTGCACACGCACCCGACGCTGTCGGAAGCGCTGCAGGAGGGCTTCCATGGCCTCGCAGGTCACATGATCAACTTCTGATACGCAGACACATTTTCAAAGAAGGAAAACCCGTCCGACTCGGCCGGGTTTTCCTTCTTTATGAGGGAACCTCCGCCATCGCGATCCCGCTCATAGACCGCGCATGGTGATCAGATCAGCGGTGCTTCGGCGCAGCGGTGCCGACCCGAGAGCTCTGATCAGGGTGTTGCGGGCGCTCAGACCGAAGCCGTGCAGCGGGTGCCCCATCGTCATATAGAACGACGAGCGGCGCTGAGCACGCGCGGCAGAGCGCAGTGCACCTCGCTCGTACGCGCTGAAGTCGGGCGCAGCGCTGCGCAATGACCGCTCGATCGCGACAGCGAGCTGTCGCGCACCGTTCCAGCCGAGGTTCATGCCCTGTCCTCCGATCGGACTGGTCTCGTGCAGTGCGTCTCCGAGGAGCACCGCTCGGCCGACGGCTGCTCGCGCCGCACGATGCTGCTGCGCGCGAAACGGAGTGGGCGCGATCTCCGTCGCGCGATCAAGACGGACGCCGGTACGCTCCTCGATCTCCTGCGCGAACGCGGCCCCGTCGCGCAGCCGGTTCAGCGGATCCGACACCACCCATCGTCTCCGCCCCTCCGGAAGCGGGAATGACTCCACGATTCCGCCGGACTCGCAGTACAGACGCACTCTCGTGCTCGCCCCTTCGTCAGCGACATCCGCCATCGTGTAGGAGCCGCTTCCGCGTCGTTCGCGCCAAGGGATGCCCAGGCGACGACGGATCCCGCTCCGCACCCCATCCGCCCCGACGACGATGGATGCCGTGGTCTCGTGGCCCACCCCGCCGGCCTCGATCACCAGGCGCACGACATCTCCCTCGTCGCGCACGTCACGTACCGCGTGGCCGAGGCGCACAGCATCCGGCTGCAAGTGGGCAAGGCGTTCGACGAGCAGCGCATGCGTGCGGTGCTGCGGGAGGATCAGCACCTCCTGGCGAGTCGTGAAGGAGACCGAGGCGAGCACTCGACCGTCGCAGAGCACGTCACCGCCGTGCAGTTCCAGCGCCTGACGTCTGGCGTCTTCTCCGACGCCCACCGCGTCGAGAGCCGCGCGTCCGGGGGGATGTATCCCGATCGCCCGCGACCGGTCATCTCCAGTCTCGCGCTGCTCGAACAGTGCGATATCGACCCCGACCTGAGCCAGCAGGCACGCCAGCACAAGGCCGACGGGGCCACCACCCACGATCGCGACGTCATGATCCGGCATCTGATACCTCGTACCGCAGCTCGAGCCGCGCGGGAAGGGCGGTCCGCACCGACCAGCCGCTGGGGATGACTGCGGAGAGTTCGGCCGGCGTATATGCCCGGCGGATGCTGGTGAGCCCATCGGGTCGGATGAAGGAGCCGGCGAGCAGATTCCTCGCGAACGGCAGCGTCCCTGCGGCGAAGCCCCGGTAGGCGAGCCGGCTGCGTGCGATGTCCCGATGGAGGACGACACCACCGTCCGAGATGAGCGCGGCCGAATCCTGGAGCAGTGACGACAGTTCGTCTCCGCTGAGATGATGCAGCAGATGATTGGAGATGACGATGTCGAACGTCTCACCGGCATCCACGAGTTCGCTCGTGTACGCGCATCGATACTTCACCCCGCCGCCGCGACTGCGCGCCCACCGCACTGCTCTCGCGTCGGCGTCCAGCGCGGTGACCTCGATCGCCAATCCGTCCCTGCGCGACCAGTCCGCGAGCGCCCGCGACACATCCCCGCCGCCGGCACCGACGTCGAGGACACGGATCACCCGCGTTCGCGCCCGTGGACGGATGTCCCGTCGGTACACGGCGCGCCATCGGGAGACGACCGCGTTGATCAGGGGGAACCGCTCGTAGGTGCGCTCGAGCATCCGAAGATCCGCATCCGGGTCGTCCATCAGCTCACGCGCATCCACCGCACGAGCCGAGAGATCAGCTCTCATGGCTCCCCGGCGCGACGACGGTCATCAGCGCGCTTTCGGCTGTGAGCCCTGGACCGAATGCCATCGCCGCCACCCGTTCCCCGTTCTGCGCCCCCTCGTCCAGGATCCGGCGCAGGACGAACAGCACCGTCGCGCTGGACATGTTGCCGTACTCCCGCAGCACTTCCCTCGCCGGCACCATCTGAGCATCTGAGAGGAGCAGTTTCTCCTGCACCCGATCCACGATGCTGCGTCCACCGGGATGGATCGCCCAGTGTGCGATGCGCTCGCCGATCGAGTCGTTCTCGAACGCCTCTGCCAGTGTCTCCTCCGGTGCGTACAACGGCCTGAGCGCATCGTGGATGTGATCGCCGATGAGCTGCGGAACAGCCGTCGACAGGACCATCTCGAATCCGTGATCGCCGATCGTCCACGCCATGTCCTTCTTGCCCTCGGGGATCATGCCGGTGTGGAAGCGGTCAAGGGCGAGGCCGGGGACGGCGGAATCGAAGACACGAGAGGTGACGATGCCCGCCGCCGCACCGTCAGCGAACAGCGAGGTCGCGACGATCATGTCCGGGTCGTCGGTGGAGCGCAGGTGCAGCGTGCAGAGTTCGACGCTGACGACCAGCACCACGGCATCCGGATCGCCCGCGCAGAACTCGCTCGCCGCACGCAGCGCGGGCATCGAGGCGTAGCAGCCCATGAACCCGAAGTGCTGGCGGCGCACGCCGTCCCGCAGCCCGAGGGCGCGGACGATCTCGTAATCGGGACCGGGCGCGTAGAAACCCGTGCATGACACGGTGATGACGTGCGTGATATCGGCAGCGGTGATGTCGGGGTCGGCATCGAGCGCGCGCCTGGCCGCTTCGACGAACAACCGCCCGGCTTCGCGGATGTAGACCTCGTTGCGCGCCTTCGTGCCCGGCTCGAGCAGCAGACCCGTGTCACGGTCGAAGAACTGCGGATCGATGACGTCAGCCGTGAAGGACAGCTCCTCCAGGACCGTATGCCGGGTGTCGATCCCCGAACCGTTGAACGACGCCGAGACGATGCGTTTGGCGAGGCGACTGATCTCGGGTTGCGCGGCGAAGACGTCGCGCACCTCTTCCTGCGCCAGCACTGTCTCGGGAACGATCGTCTGGATGGAGCGCAGCACAGGAGAAGGCGTCATGTGTGTCACTCAAGCATGTGCACACCTTCAGGGAAAGGGGCTTGCGTCAGAAACCCAGGGCGCGGGCGAGCTTGGACCCGGATGCCGCGTTCCGGCCACCGGCTGCGACGATCGCGGCTTCGACCGCGGTGAAGAAGGCATCACGTCCTGCGGCGTCCGCGGGCGCTGCGGGCCCCAGCTCCATCTCCCATTCCCGCCATTCGCGCTCTGTTCCGGAGCGGAGATCCGTGGCGCGCACTCGATCGTCGACGAACTCGGCGACTACGCCGTCCCGTCCGGTCAGCAGATACGCCGTACGATCGTTGCGGATGCGCGCGAGCGGGGTGAGCGTCTCGGTCGTCCATCGCGAGATCGCTGTGGTCACGGCATCCGGAACGGCATCGGAATCTCCCAACGGCCAGCCCAGTTCGAGTCGTCCGTCACCCTCGCGCGGACCCTTGATGTGCCAGCCCTCGTCCGGCCCGCCCGTGCGGCGGCGCAGCGCCACGCCGGAGCGCGACAGCGCGGCGTCCGCCGTGTCGAGGTACTGCGCATCGAGAGCGCGATGCTCGCCGGAGGTCACACCGTCCACTCCGGGAATCGCATCCCAGACCGGCAACGGCGTCGCATCGTCGACGTCGTACTTGCGCTCGACCTCGACCGTGCGTGAAGGCTCAGTCATCACTGATTAATCGTCACTGCTCTTAATCGTCACTGGGCTCTTAATCGTCACTGGGCGTGATGTCGTCACTGGACTCGACGAACCAGAACCCCACCTCAGTCGGCCCGTCGCTCGCGCCGGTGTTGGCTGCAGCGCTGCCTCGTCGATAGATGACCTGGGTCGCACCGTACGGTGCGATCAGTCTGTCCTGCTCGATGTCTTCGAGCGGAAGGATCTGCCCGTCGAGCGGGCCGTCATGAAGTCGTGCGATTGCCATGTGCTCACCATAGTCCTGAGTACGCCGAGCGGTGCTCATGCCACGGCGACACCGAGCACAGCGCCGATGATCATCCATGGGCCGAACGCGATCCGAGTGGACCGGTTCGCCCGACGGAACGCCATGAGAGCGAGCGCGTAAAGCGCCCCGAGGACGAAGGCGGATGCCGCACCGACGGCGAGCGCCTGCCAGCCGTGCCATCCCAGCACCAGGCCGATCAGTGCGGCGAGCTTCACATCTCCCCCTCCGATGCCGCCTCTGCTGGCGGCGCGCAGCACGGCGTAGAGGCCGCCGAGCACCAGCATCCCGATCACGGCACCGATCAGCGGGCCACTGCGGCCCGTCACGAGCGCGTCGACCCCCACCAGCGCCAGCAGCGCCGCGAGCGTCGGCAGCACGATCCGGTTCGGCAGCCGGTGCGTGCGCGCGTCGATCGCGAGCAGCCAGACGCCGATGCCGGCCAGCCCGATGTGCACGAGCACGACGATCACGTCGTACGGCGTCACGGCGGAAAGCATGCCCGAAGGTTATGAGAACGGCGGGTGCCGTGTACTGGCCCTGTGGATAACCCCGGGAGTTTCAGAGATCAAGGATGTCGAGATCGATGGTGAGCATGTCTCCCTCTTCGATCCCCTGCGCGTCGCGGATCGACCTCTTCAGCGGCAGCACGAACGCGTTGTCGCTGAAGAAGATCGATGTCCGCCAGATGGAGGCGCCGATCCTGGCCTGCACTCGCAACGAACCGAAGCCCCGTTTCGGTGCCGGCAGTTCGCGCAGCTCCAGCGAGAGCTCCTCGGGCATGGTCGCGAAGTACCACGACTCCACACGTTTGTCCCAGCGCGTGACCGGGCTCTCGAACTCGATCTGCATGCATCAACGGTAGCGCGGAACCAGTTGTCGGATGTGCGAATTACGATGAGGGTTCCACTTGCTTTATTCGTAGATAAATTCGAGGATGGATGTATGGGCACAGCACTCTCCGCCCCCTCCGCTCTCCCCCGCGAGGGCAACGCCTCCCGCGCACAGGAGGTGCACCGCCTGCGCGGCGAGATCGCCCGCATGCAGCGGCGGCGCAGCGATGTACCCTTCCTCCCCCTCGACCCAGCCCTGGAGGGGCTACTGCCCGATCCCGGTCTGCGGGTCGGTTCCTCATACTCCCTCTCGCCATCACCGAGCCTTCTGGGCGCTCTGCTCGCCGCCCCTTCGCAGAAGGGGTCGTGGTGCGCGATCATCGGCATGCCCACGATCGGCGTCGAGGCGATGGCAGGCTTCGGCGTCGAGCTGGACCGTCTCGTCCTCGTGCCTGATCCCGGTCCGCGCTGGCTCACGGTCGCCACTGCGCTCTCGGAGGTGATCCCGCTCATCGCGGTGCATCCGCGCAGCAGGGTCGCCGATGCAGACATCGCCCGGCTGAACGCGCGCCTGCGCGATCGCGGCTGCACACTGCTGGTCACAGCGCCCTGGCCGCAGAGCGAGGCGACGATCCGCGTGGAGGAGACCGAGTGGCACGGCCTTGGCGAAGGCTGGGGGCTCCTCGCCGATCGCACCGTGACTCTGCGCGCATCGGGGCGGCGGCATGAGGCTCCCAGTCGGGTGCGGGTGCGGATGCCTACCTCCCTCGGACGCGTGGATGCCGCACCGGCGCCCCTGCGCCCGGTGGCGCCTCTACCCGTGCCAGTACCTCACACGATCAGTGCCGGATCCGGCAGTTGGGCGGCGGCCGGATGAGCATGCCCCCTCGTCATCTCGTGCTGTGGCTGCCGGACTGGCCGGTGCGGGCAGCGCTCGGAGCACCGCCCGCAGATGAACCCGTCGCCGTCGTGCAGGCGAACATGGTGATCGCGTGCTCGGCATCCGCCCGAGCGCAGGGAGTGCGGCGCGGCCAGCGCCGGCGGCTGGCGCAGACCCGCTCCCCCTCGCTGCGCCTCATCCCCGCAGATCCTCGCCGTGACGAGCGCGCCTTCCTGCCCGTGCTGCGTCTGCTGGAAGAACTCGTACCCGGCGTCCAGCCGCTGCGCCCCGGTCTTGCCGCGCTGCGCGCCCGAGGAGCGGCCCGCTACTACGGCGGAGAGGAGCAGGCAGCGCTGCGCCTCATCGACGCTCTCGCCGAGCATGACCATCCCGGCACTCGTGCGGCCATCGCCGATGGACTCTTCACTGCAGAGCAGGCCGCGCGTCTGGCAGCACCGGCACTCATCGTCACCCCTGGCGGGTCACAGGAGTTCCTCGCCCCTCTTCCCGTGCAGGCGCTGGGCGACGAAGAGGTGACCGCCCTGCTCGAAAGGCTGGGCATCCGCACCCTTGCGGAGTTCGCCGCCCTCGCCGAGACCGACATCCGCGACCGGCTGGGTGAGCGCGGGGCGAGGTTGCACGCGCTGGCCTCCGGCGCCGATTCCCGACCGCTGGTGCCGCAGCATCCAGAACCGGAGCTCGCACGCGAGGTCGTGTTCGAGACGCCCCTCGAACAGGCCGATCAGGTGGCGTTCGCGGTGCGGCAGACAGCGGATGCCGTCACCGCGGCTCTCGCCGAGCTCTCACAGGTGTGCACCGAGGTACGGATCGACCTGACCGATGATGACGGAGCGATCTCGACGCGGGTGTGGATGCACCCGACCTCTTTCGAGGCGAGCGACCTGGTCGATCGGGTGCGCTGGCAGTTGGAGTCCCTTCCCGCATCTGCGAAGTCCGATCGCGCATCGGCAGGCATCGCCGAAGTGCGGATCGTGCCGACCAGGGTCGATGACAGCGCCCATCACCAGCCCGGCCTCTTCGGACAGGGACCGCAGCAGCGACTGCACCATGCCGTCTCCCGGGTGCAGGCGATGCTCGGTCATCGCGGCGTGGTCACCCCTGTGGTCGTGGGCGGGCGCCGGCTCGCCGACCGACAGCTGCTTCAACCCTGGGGCGACCGGGTTCCCTCGGAGCGCGATGCCGCACTGCCCTGGCCTGGCAGCCTGCCTCCGCCGTATCCTTCCGAGATATTCAATCCACCGCTGCCCGCACGGCTGACCGCGGCAGATGGCACGCCGCCGCGGGTGGACGAGCGTGGCGCGCTCTCCGCCGCCCCCGCTTGGATCGAGGAGACGGCGGTTTCCAGCTGGGCGGGCCCCTGGCCGCTGCGCGAGCGCACCTGGGACAAGGAGCAGGCCCGCCTCGCACAACGCCTTCAGATCGTCGACGAGTCGCAGCGTGCCTGGCTGGTGCTCTGGGAGGACGACTCCTGGTGGGTCGAAGGGCGGTACCGCTGATGGGCTTCCACAATCCTCCACTGACCTGGAAAGAGCTCGAGCAGACCCTCAGCGGGCGCGCGCCATCCGAGCCGGCAGAGCTTCGACCACGGCCGGATCCGGGGCCGATCAGCCGTCGAAGGGTTCCGACGCCTCCGCCGACGGTCATCCCACCCGAAGACGCCGTCCCCTACGCCGAGCTGCACGCCCACACGTCGTACTCCTTTCTCGATGGTGCCTCATCCTCCGAAGATCTGCTCGCCGAGGCGGCACGGCTCGGACTCACGGCTCTCGCCATCACCGACCACGACGGCTTCTACGGCGCCGCCAGGTTCGCAGAGGTCGCTGATCTGATGAAGAGCGGACTGCAGACCGTCTTCGGCGCCGAGCTGTCGCTCGGACTCCCCGCTCCACAGGGCGGCGTCCCCGACCCTGTGGGAGAGCATCTGCTCGTGCTGGCCCGCGGGCTCGAGGGGTACCATCGCCTCGCCGGAGCGATCACCAGGGCGCAACTGCGCGGTGGTGAGAAGGGGCGCCCGGTCTACGACCTCGATGATCTGGCATCGAGCGCGGACGGGAACTGGACGATCCTCACCGGATGCCGCAAGGGCGGCGTGCGCCAGGGGCTCGCGGCAGGCGATGCCGCGACGCCGCTGCGCCGCCTCGTCGACCTGTTCGGCAGGGACAACGTCGCCGTCGAACTCTTCGACCACGGCGATCCGCAGGACACTCGCCGTAACGACGCCCTCACCGATCTCGCCACCGAACACCGCCTCCCCGTGGTGGCGACGAACAACGTGCACTATGCGACTCCCGAGCGCGCCGGACTCGCAGAGGCCATGGCCGCGGTGCGCGCGGTGCGCAGCATGGATGATCTGGACGGGTGGCTGCCCTCCCACGGTGCAGCGCATCTGCGCAGCGGCGCTGAGATGACCGCGCGATTCCAGCGTTACCCCGGTGCGATCTCGCACGGCCTCCTCATCGCCGAGGAGTCCGCCTTCCCGCTGCGACGCGCACGACCGGATCTGCCGAGGCAGAAGGTGCCGGAGGGGCACACCCCGATGAGCTGGCTGCGCCGGCTGGTGTGGGATGCCGTCCCCGCCAGGTATCCCCGCCTCGACGACGACGGGCGAGCCAGGATCGACCGCGAACTGAACGTGATCGAGGAGAAGGATTTCCCCGGCTACTTCCTGATCGTGCACGGGATCGTCGCCGAGGCGAAGCGTCGCGGCATCCTCTGCCAGGGGCGAGGATCTGCTGCGGCGAGCGCCGTCTGCTATCTGCTCGGCATCACCGCGGTCGACCCGATCCTCTACGGGCTGCCGTTCGAGCGGTTCCTCGCCAGCACCCGCACCGAAGAGCCCGACATAGATGTGGACTTCGACTCCGGGCGACGCGAGGAGATCATCCAGTGGGTCTACGAGCAGTACGGGCGTGAACGCGCGGCGCAGGTGGCGAACGTCATCCAGTACCGTCCGAAGAACGCCGTGCGCGACATGGCGAGAGCACTGGGATACTCCCCCGGACAGCAGGATGCCTGGTCACGTCAGGTCGACGGCTGGGGTGCCGACCTCATGCCCGTGGACGGCCATGACATCCCCGAGACTGTGCTGGAGTACGCCAGCGATGTGCTGAAAGCGCCACGGCACCTCGGCATCCACTCCGGCGGAATGGTGCTCACCGCGCGCCCGGTCGGAGAGGTCGTGCCGGTCGAGCACGCCCGGATGGAGAATCGCACCGTCATCCAGTGGGACAAGGACGACGCCGCCTGGATGGGACTGGTGAAGTTCGACCTGCTGGGGCTGGGGATGCTCGCCGCCCTGCAGAACTGCTTCGAGATCATCGCCGCAACCACCGGGGAGAGCTGGACGCTGGAGACCATCCCCAAGGAGGAGCCGGCGGTCTACGACATGCTCTGCCGCGCCGACTCGATCGGGGTGTTCCAGGTGGAATCGCGTGCGCAGATCGGCCTGCTCCCCCGGCTGCAGCCCCGCTGCTTCTACGATCTCGCCATCCAGATCGCCCTCATCCGCCCCGGTCCGATCCAGGGCGGTGCGGTGCACCCCTTCGTACGCCGCAAGATGGAGAAGGACCGCATCGACGAGGAGAATCGTCGCCGGGCAGCCCGCGGCGAGGCTCCGACGCCACCGATGGAGATCCCCTACCCGCACCCGGTCCTCAAGCCGGCGTTGGAGCGCACGCTCGGCATTCCCATCTTCCAGGAGCAGCTCATCCAGATGGCCACGACGATCGGCGACTGCACGGCCGACGAGGCTGACACCCTCCGTCGTGCCATGGGCTCCAAGCGCGGTCTGGAGCGGATCGACAGCATCCGCGACAAGCTGTACGCCGGCATGGCGCGGCACGGCCTTTCTCATGAGCAGGCCGATCGCATCTACGAGCAGATCCAGGCGTTCTCGAACTTCGGCTTCGCCGAGTCGCACTCCCTGTCGTTCGCGCTGCTCGTCTACGCCAGCTCCTGGCTGAAACTGCACTACCCCGCCGCCTTCCTCGCCGGTCTCCTGCGCTCCCAGCCGATGGGCTTCTACTCCGCGTCGACGCTCACCGCTGATGCCAGGCGGCACGGTGTGGAGGTGCGCAGGCCAGACCTCCACGCATCGGCGGCGACCGACTCCCTGGAGCCCCTGTCTCTGGAAGACCTGACGGATTCCCCCGCTCAGACCGGGCGGGACTCCTGCCGCACGTACGAGCAGCCGGCTGCGCCCCGTTTCGACAGGAATGCACCGGATGAGTCGGCAGAGCACCGTCGTGACGGCGCCTTCGCCGTGCGCCTCGGCCTCAGCGAGGTACGCGGGATAGGAAAGTCGATGGCGGAACGCATCGTGGCAGAGCGGGAGGCGAACGGCCCCTACCGTGACCTGCACGATCTGGTGCGGCGCACGGATGCCACAGCCGCTCAGCTGGAGTCTCTGGCCACGGCGGGCGCCTTCGAATGTCTCGGGCTGAAGCGCCGCGAGGCGATCTGGCTCGCAGGCGCCGCCGCATCCGACCGCGCCCGCTTCCTGCCCGGCACGACCGTGTCGGTGCAGCCTCCGCTGTTCACCGACCAGACGAGCTATGAGCAGCTGGCCGCAGATCTCTCCGCCACCGGCGTCTCCACGGATGACCATCCGATGGCGCACTTCCGCTCCGCACTGGGCGAGCGGGGCGTGCTCACCGCCGCGCAGCTGCGCGAGCATGAGGTCGGACGGCGCATCGAGGTCGCCGGTCTCGTCACTCACCGGCAGCGCCCTGCGACAGCGGCCGGGGTCACGTTCCTGAACCTCGAGGACGAGCACGGACTCGTCAACGTGGTCTGTTCGACCGGGGTCTGGAACCGCTATCGACGAGTCGCAAGAGACTCGCCGGCGCTGATCGTCCGCGGCATGCTGGAGCGTTCCCCCGAGGGCGTCATCAATGTGCTCGCAGACGGATTCCAGGATCTGCGCACCGGCATCGAGCATCGATCCCGCGACTTCCGATGAGCGTGTCACCACCTCGCCATCAACTGCTATTTTCAGAGAATGGTGAATTTAGATCGACGGCTACCCCGCCCCGGCTGCGATCTGCGGTTCTTCGACAGCGGCGGAACCGGTCATGGCGTCGTCTTCACGCACGGCGCGGGGGTGGACCATTCGATGTTCGATGCTCAGGCGCGCGCCGCACAGGAGGCAGGGTTCCGCGTCATCTGCTGGGATCTTCGCGGACATGGCGCATCCGTTCTCGATGACGGCATCCGCTTTCGCGCAGCGGACGCGCTCGACGACCTCGTTTCGCTCGTCGGCCACCTGGAGCTGGAGCGCCCTACGCTGATCGGCCACTCCCTCGGCGGCAATCTGTCGCAGACCGTCGTGAAGCGTCATCCCGGACTCGCCGCCGGCCTCATCATCGTCGATTCCACCTGGAACGCCGGGCCGTTGACGATAATGGAGCGCTTCGGGCTCCGCCTGGCCGCACCGCTTCTCGCGCTGGTCCCCGCGGCAAGACTCCCAGAGCTCATGGCGAAGGCGTCGGCGACGACTCCCGCCGGCGTCGCCTACGCACGCGAATGCTTCGCACTGATGCCGAAGCGGGTGTTCCTCGACGTCTGGCGCGCCACGCTCTCGCTGGTCGATCCCGATCCTGACGCGCTGACGCCCGTGCCACTCACGCTCATCCGCGGCGCAGAGGATCGCACCGGGAACATCACGGCGGCGATGCCGCGATGGGCGGCTGCAGAGAACATCGCAGAACACGTCATACCCACCGCAGGGCACATCTCACCACTGGATGCCCCGGGCAGGGTAAGCAGCGCGATCCTGAACGCGCTGATCTCCCAGAGCAGGAGCACAGAGCATGGATGACGAGCGTCAACGATTCGTCAACACGGTCGGCGACCTGCTCACCTCCTGGAACCTCTCCCGCGCCACCGGTCGTGTATACGGCTATCTGCTCATCAGTGCAGAACCGGCGTCGTCGGATCAGCTCCGCGCAGTGTTGTCACTGAGTACGGGTGCGGTGAGCGCTTCCGTCCGCGAACTCGTCTCGTGGGGGCTGGCGCGGACCATTCCGCAACCGGGCAGCAGACGACTGCTCATCGAGGCTGCGGGCGGGTTCGAGCAGCTTCTCGCAGCGAGTCACGAGCGTGCCCGCGCATTCGTCCGCACTCTGCGTGCCGGAGAGGACGTCGTCGAGGGCGAACACGCTGTCGCCCGCCTGCGCGATGTCACCGACCTCTTCGAGGCGTACATCGATTCCGGGGAGCGGATGCTGCGCGAGCGCACCTGACCCCGCCCGCGCGCGATCTCACCAGAAGCGCGGTGGCTCCGGCTCAGGGACGGTGTCGGCCCCACCCCAGCGGAGCGCCTCGACGCTTGCAGCTTCGGCCGCAGCATCCGCTCCGCGCAGCGCGACATCGGCCTCTGCCGAGCCGGGGCCGGTCGGATCGACCACGAGCATTGTCTTGATCCCACCTCTCGTCGGGGCGATCACGCATTCGATGACGCGGCCGGTCCAGCCCACGGCGTCCGACACGGACGAGGACTCCTGCCGATAGCGGATGCGGGTCTCCAGGTCGGTCACGACGACGACCGAGCGCGAGCCCGTGTCATCGGCCCTCTCGGTCACCTCAACGCGATGTCCGTACGGGATCGGTGCCGGCACCGCGATCGTGATCGTCCTGTCCATGGCTCCAGCCTATGAACTTACGGCCCGCAGACAAGTGGAACATTGACGCCTTCACCATGCGATGCCAAAGTGAGGCACACAAGGAGGTGCTGCCATGCGCGAGTACTCATTCGTGAGCATCCCCATCGCCCGTCGTCGCGGAGGCACTGCGCTGAAGGGCGACTACCGCGATGTGATCCAGGACAAAGCAGCCAGCGGCTGGGAGTTCGTCCAGGCGATCCCGTTCGACACGGACATGCAACCGCACCTCGATCTGGTGTTCACGCGAGAGGTAGGACAATGAGACACCCGCTTCGCCTGCTGCAGGCCTTCACGCTGTTCTGCGCCGGACTCTTCGGCCTCTTCGTCTTCCTGGGCAATTTGATGGACTACGACTCGAACTATCAGTTCGTGAAGCACGTGCTGTCCATGGACACCACCTTCGAGGGCAACGCACTCATGTGGCGCGCGATCACTGTGCCATGGGTGTGGACCGTCGGCTACATCGGCATCATCGTCGCCGAGGGGGTCTTCGCCGCACTGGGGCTGATCGGCGGCGTGAAGCTGTTCCTGCGTCGCGACGCCGACCTCGCGAGCTACGACAAGGCGCGCACCTGGGGCTATGCCGCCTATGCGATGGGCTTCACGATCTGGTTCATCGGCTTCATCGTCATCGGGTCCGAGTGGTTCGCGATGTGGCAGTCCAGCAGCTGGAACGGCAAAGACACCGCCATGCCGCTCGCCATCCTCTGGGCAGGCTTCGCCGTGCTGCTCGCCCTGAACGAGTCGGAGCACGCGGTCGAGGCGAAATAGACTCGCCCCATGCCGGCACTCCGTCTCGATGCACGCGCGGGACGACTTTATTTCGCCATGCAGTCGCTGGCGGGCATCGGCTGGTGGATCGGCGTGTTCTTGAGCGACAGCATCCGCACGCTCACTCTCGGAGAGCTGAGTCCGACGGTCGTCGCGTGGTTCGACATCCCGTTGTTCGTGATCGGCTCCGCCTTGGTCGCGTGCGGGGTGCGCCGGCTGGTCTGGGTCGTCGCATCGTGGACCGTTCTGGTGAGCGGCGGCATGGCGCTCTACGCGACGTTCACCGGTCTCGCGGGCTGGGGTGCGCTGCTGATGATCGCTGCGGCGGTCGGCAGCGTGGCGGCAGGCCTGCTGGTATGGCTCGGCCGACTGCCCACGGAGTGGATCCTGTTCGGCCCGTTCGCCATCCGCCTGGCACCCGTGACGTCCACCTCTGCGCACGTGGCGCGCACCACCGGTCAGGTGATCGCGTTCTGGGGGCTGTTCCTCGCAGTGTTCCCCGTGATCATCGCATTCGTCGAGCACCGGTGGAATCTGCATCTACCGCTTCCGGATCCGACGCGGTGGGCGGGTGCGGCTCTGCTCCTCGCCGCGAGCATGCTCGGCATCTGGTCGGCGGCGGCGATGTCGACGCGGGGCGAGGGCACGCCTCTCCCCTCCGCGACCGCGCGCCGACTGGTGATCGCCGGGCCGTATCGATTCGTGCGCAATCCGATGGCGTTGGCCGGCATCGCGCAGGGAGTGGCGGTCGGGCTCATCATCGGTTCCTGGCTCGTCGTCGTGTACGCACTGTGCGGTTCATTGGTATGGAACTGGATCGTGCGACCGCTCGAGGAGGCAGACCTCGGCAGACGGTTCGGATCCGCGTATCTCGAGTACGCCCGTGCCGTGCGGTGCTGGCTCCCCCGCCTCACGCCTTTCCTTCCAGACGGTGAACATCCCGTGACTCAGCGGAGATCCTCAGGCACCGCCTCCTAGCCTGGAAGGCATGGATACCGGAGCCGAGAACCTCAACGCCATCGCCGCATGGGCGGTCTCGCTCATGGAGACTCTCGGTGGACTCGGTGCCGGTGTCGCCATCGCCGCCGAGAATCTGTTCCCACCGCTTCCCAGCGAGGTCATCCTGCCCCTCGCCGGGTTCGCCGCGGCGCAGGGCACGCTCGGCCTCGTCGAAGTGCTGATCTGGACCACTGTGGGCTCGATCGTCGGAGCGCTTGCGCTCTACGGCATCGGCGCGTGGCTGGGTCGACGCCGGATGTACGCGATCGTCGAGCGGATGCCACTGATCAAGACAGCAGATGTCGAGCGCACGGAGGCATGGTTCGAGCGGCACGGTTCGAAGGCCGTCTTCTTCGGCCGCATGATTCCGATCTTCCGCAGCCTCATCTCGATTCCCGCTGGTATCGAACGGATGCCGTTGCTGCGGTTCACGCTGCTCACGGCCGCCGGTAGCGCGATCTGGAACACGATCTTCGTACTTGCCGGCTTCTATCTCGGAGCGAACTGGCACATCGTCGAGGACTACGCCGGCGTGTTCCAGAAGGTCGTCATCGCCGTCGTGGTGGTGGCTGTCGCCGTCTGGATCGTGGTGCGCGTGCGGCAGGTGCGGCGCAACAGACTGGCTGTCGACTGACGCGTACGCGGCATGGCAGGGTGGCAGCATGACCGCAGAATCGACGCTCGCGGAGATCGCCGCGGCACTCTACGCCGGACCGCCGGACGACTTCGTCGCGGTCCGCAACGCACACGCGAAGGCGGCGTCCGACCGCGATGTCGCCCAGCGCGTGCGCGCCCTGCGGAAGCCGTCCGTGGCCGCGTGGGTCGTGAATGTCTTCGCACGGGAACGCTCCGACGAACTCGGGGAGGCATTGCAGCTGGCCGCCGAGCTGCGCGAAGCACAGGCCGATCTCGACGCACAGGCGCTCGCCCAACTCGGGCGCCAGCGACGAGCGCTCACGATCCGGCTCGCCAAAGAGGCAGCAGACCTCGCCGCAAGCCGTGGAGAACGCATCACACCGGCGACTCTCGACGCCGTCCAGCAGACGATCAACGCGGCGTTCTTCGACCCCGACGCTGCCGCAGCCGTCGCTTCCGGCAGACTGATTCGCGAACTCCGCGCGTCCAGCGCACTGCCGCTCGAGATGGATGCGCTCGTCGCGGGCGGGCTCACCGGCGCCGCTCCCCCTCCCGCTGACGAGCTGAGCGAGCGGCGACAGCGGCGACAGGCCGAACGCGCCGTCCATGACGCGGAAGAGGAACTCGCCGGCGCGGAACGGGATCTCGCGAAGGCAGAAAGCGATCGGAGCGAGGCGAACCGCCGAGCTGAAGAGTTCTCCGCGCGGATCGGGGAACTCGAAGCGGAACTCGAGCGGACCCGTCACGAACACGACCGGGCGCGAAGCGACATCGACGCGGCGGATCAGAGCGTGGCCATGATCTCAGAGCAGGTGTCGAGAGCGGAGCGTTCCGTGCACGAGATGCGTCACGCGCTCGACGAATAACGCTGCTCCCGAAGGAGACGGGATCACCGCCGTACGATTGGCGACGTGGAGAGCGAAGTGCACAGCATCCGGACCCTCGGCATCCTCGGCGCCGGCAGGCTGGGCACCGTGATCGCTCGACTCGCCGCATCCGCCGGCTATCGCGTTCTGGTGGCGGCGTCGGGAGATCCCGCGCTCATCTCTCCCGCGATGAAGGCCATCGGCGCGAAAGCAGCGAATGCCGCGACCGTCGTAGCCGACGCGGATGCCGTCATACTCGCGTTACCGCTCGGAAAGTACCGGATGCTGAACGCCGAGGCGCTGCGCGGCACTCTCGTGATCGACGCGATGAACTACTGGTGGGGCTCCGACGGCATCCGCGACGATCTGAGTGACGCACGAACCTCGACCAGCGAGCTCGTGCAGGGGCATCTCACCGGCGCACGCCTGGTGAAGGCATTGAGCCATATGGGGTATCAGGACCTCGAAGATGAGGCGCGTCCAGCCGGAAGCGCGGGACGAAAGGCGATCGCGATCGCCGGCGACGACACGGCGGATGTCGCGATCGTCGCATCTCTCGTGAACGATCTCGGTTTCGATCCGGTGTTCGCCGGCCCTCTTGCCGCAGGGATCATGCTGGAGCCGGGCGCCGAGGCGTTCGGAGCAGATGTCGATGCGACGCAGCTGCGAGAGATGCTCGATCGCTTCCCGACGTCGCAGCGAGGAATCGTCGTGGCGCGGGCTCGGGGCGACCTGCCGCTTTGAGCTGCCGCATCGAGTGAATCAGGCCGCATCCGCCGAACGCAACAGGATTCGTTCGTCCTCCACGCTGACCTCCCACACCGGCTGCGGCACGCTGGCCGGTCCCCGATCGACTGCACCGTCTTCGAGGTGGAATCGACTGCCGTGCCACGGGCAGGTGATGCAGCCGTCCGAATCGAGGGTTCCTTCGTCCAGCGGGCCGCCCGCGTGGGTGCAGACGGCCGAGATCGCGCGAAGCTGACCGTCTTGCCGCGTCAGCAGCACCGGCACGTCGTGCACGCTGACCCGGACGAGTGTGCCGTCCAGGATCTCGCTGTCGGCGGCGACGTCCGTCCAGGATCGCGTCTGCCTCTGGAACGCCGTCCGGTTGACGCCGATGCCGCGCACGAAGGAAAGATGTCCACCGAGGTACGCCGAGGCGAGTGTGATGCTGAGACCGACGGCGCTGAGGGCCATGCCCGTGCGACGGTGTCCGCTGCGACGCGCGAGCCACGACCCCGCCTGCATCGTCGTGGCGACCGCGTTCGACAGCGCATGCACGAGACCGACACGCTTGTCAGCGCCTCGGGTGCTCGACCAGTCCGAAGCACCTGACAACGCCGTCGGCGCGGAAGCGAGAATGCCGAGACCGACGAGCCGGCGCGCAGCCGCTTCGCTCTCCCGCCCACCGGTGAGGTCGAGCGCGACGGCCGCGCCCCATGCGCCGATCGGAAGATCAGTCAGCACCGGGTGCAGCTGATGTCCGAGCCAGGATCCCGACAGAGCATTCTTGAACCAGGTGGGGTGCGTCACCGCATCAACCCAGCCGCTGATCGTGCTCGCCGTGCCGTCCAGCGTCTTCGCGCGCTCGATGCCGCGGATGACGGTGCTCGGCATGCTTGTCGAATCGGTCATTGTGCCACTCCTCACGACGGTGACGCCGCCCTGCCTGTCCGTTCTGTCTACTCCGACGTTGCCGCCTGGTCAACGGGCTGGAGCTCTGCTCTGGGCACGTGCGAGATCGGGGGCACATTTATGCCGAGGATGCGTGCGCGTCCAGGCCAGCTCGACTCGCCCACGTACGGGAATTCGAGCTCGAGAAGCGCGGAGTTGTCGAGCGCAGGAAAGATGTCGCGATACCAGTCAGGGTCGAGTCCGACGAGCTCGCAGAGCATGAGGCGCATCAGGGTGGCATGTCCGACCACGAGCACGCTCCCGTCGGGGAACTCGGCCGCGAGTTCGTCGAGCACCGGCATGGCACGCGCGATGCCGGCGCGACCCGACTCTCCGTCGGGTAGCGGATGCTGCGCCGGCTGCCGTCCGAATCCGGCCCAGTCCTCAGGGAACGCCGCCGCGAGTTCCGCCGGGGACATCCCCTCACCGCGCCCGAAATCGATCTCCACGAGGCGCTGGTCGATGCGAAGCGGCAGACCTGCAGCCTCGGCGGCCGGTTCGGCCGTCAGGCGCGCACGACTCAGAGGCGACGCGACGATCGCAGAGAGCTCGGCCGTGCCCGCCCAAGCGGCGAGTCCGGCAGCCTGCAGCATCGCGTCCGGGACGAGCGCCACATCGGACGAACCTGCGTAGCGATGCTCGGCATGCCACTCCGTTTCGCCATGACGGGCAAAGTAGAGCGTCGTCATGCGCCCTCCGATCTGTCTCTCCGATCGTAGGTGCATCACCCTTGCGGATACTGGACGCACGCTCGGGCGAAGTGCTGCGGCGGAGCTATCCTTGGCCCACGACGTATTGCGATGAAGGAGAACCCCGTGTCCGATGCCCTGCGCGATCTCCTTGCCCGTCATGTCGAGGCCGGCACGATGCCAGGGGCTGTCGGTACGCTCGGAGAGCGCTACGAGCCGGTCGCCGTGGGACTCGCCGCGCCCGGAGGACAGCCGTTGCAGACCGACGCGATCTTCCGCATCCAATCGATGACGAAGGCGGTCAGCGCCGTCGCGGCGCTGCGTCTGGTGCAGGACGGCGTGATCGCTCTGGACGATCCGATCGCGACATGGTTGCCTGAGCTGGCCGAGCCTCGTGTGCTCGTGCATCCTGACGCACCCATCGAGGACTCTCGCCCTGCGCGCCGCCCGATCACCGTACGCCATCTGCTCACCAATCAATCCGGATACGGCATGATGACCGCTGACTCTCCCCTTCGGAGAGCGATGATCGATGCCGGGATGGAGGCGGGCGCCGAGCCCGTTGATCGCGGTGCGCAGGATTGGCTCGACGGACTCGCTTCGCTGCCGCTGGCCTTCGAGCCGGGCGACGGATGGCGCTACCACCATTCGTTCGGAATCCTGGGTATCCTGCTCGGCCGAGTGTCGGATCTGAGCACACAGGAAGTGCTGGATGCGACGGTGTTCACGCCGGCGGGCATGTCGGACACCGGGTTCACCGTTCCGCTTGATCAGGCGCACCGCCTGCCCGCCGCATTCAGACACGGAGCGGCAGGGCTCGAACAATCGGAGCCGGCTGGTGCCGGCTTCTACGTGGCGCCGGCACCGTTCGACGTGAGTCACGCCGAGTTGGTCTCGACGCTCGCTGACTATCATGCGTTCCTTCGAGCGCTGGTCGATGGTCGCTTGATCGACGCGGACCTGCGAGACGGCATGCGCAGCGACCAGGTGGATGCGGCGGCGAAACGTCCGGACAGTTTCTTCCCCGGCTTCTGGGAGAACATGGGCTGGGGCCACGGCGTTTCGGTCGTGACGGACGGTCCGCACCGGGGTCGGTTCGGCTGGTCCGGTGGTCTCGGCACCGACTTCTTCGTGGACCCTGACGGCACGATCTGCATCGTGATGACTCAGGTCGAGCTGGATGACAGGATCTTCGCGATGATCGGCGAACTGCAGGGGCTGCGCTGAGCAGATCTTTCTTCGCGAGCGTCTTGAAGAGTACCTTGTGAGCGTGTCGACAGATTCGATGAGCGAGCCGATGTCGGTTCCCCCGGCATCCCTGGATGCTGCCCTGGGCGACATCGACTGGACGATACCGCCGGCCGGGTCGAGGAGATCCTGGTTCTCCGCCCCCAGCGGCGAACTGGCGATGCTGTCACTGGGTGATCCTGGGCAGCCGCGCGTCGTGCTGGTGCCGGGTGCGACAGGCTCCAAAGAGGACTTCGCGCTGATGCTGCCGATCCTCGCCCAGGCCGGCTACTTCGTGCAGTCGTTCGACCTGGCGGGTCAATACCAGTCGCACGCAGCGGGCGCGGACTCGGCGTACACGCATCAGCTCTTCGTCGAGGACCTCATCGCCGTCCTCGAATCCGGCGGACCCGCGCACCTTCTGGGCTACTCGTTCGCCGGCACGATCGCTCAGCTCGTGGCCGTGCACCGCCCGGATCTCCTCCTCTCCCTCGCGCTCCTGACGACGCCGCCGAGCTCCGGCAATGTCTTCGAGAGCATGCGCTTGCTGGGGCGCCTCGCACCGTTCACGAGCGCGCGCCGTGGTGCCGCTCTCATGATCTGGGGCATCGTGACGAACAAGAATCGCGTCCCGCCCAGGCGGCTCCACTTCGTGCGATCGCGTTTCGCTCTCACCAGTCGGCGCAGTGTCGAGGAGATCGTCGGGCTGATGATGAGATCACCGGATCTGCGGAGTCGTGTGCGGGACCTGCCTCTGCCGAAACTCGTCGCCGCCGGATCACGCGACCTGTGGCCGCTGTCCGCGCACGAGATGTTCGCTCGTGACATCGGAGCGGAATTCCGCAGCTATGCGACGGGACACAGCCCGAGCGAGACCACGCCGCATCAGCTCAGCGCGGACCTGCTCGACCTGTACGCCCGATCCGGGGGCTGATTCACTGGGCCGCTGGCATCCCGATGCGTGCGCGGCGACGGGCCTGCCGCCGCCGATGCGGGGCTTGCTGAGGCATGTGCAGCCTGACGGTAGGCAGCACGAAGCTGAGCCGCCTCCGGAGTGACGCCCAGTCCTTGAACGGTCGTGCCGACACGTCGACGACGAGGTCACGGTCGCGCAGCACGGTCATGCCGGGGCGTATGTGGAACGACAGGTCGAAGTCGTCGTGGATGTTCTGCTCATTCCGATGCACTTCGCCGCTCAGCATCCGCCAGGCGTCGGTGCGCATCGCCATGTTCGAGCCGAACAGCGGCGCATGCCCGAGGAACGGCGTGAGTACCGCATACATGCCGCCGATGTAGAGGTGCTCCCCCATCCATCGCACCAAGGGGGTGGATCCGTAGAATCGCGGGTCGCCGGTGAGGAAGTCGAGCTCGGGGCGGCTCTGGAACCTCTGAACGATCCTCTCGATCCAGTCCCGACCCGGGCGGGAATCGGCGTCCAGACGGCCGATGATGTCTCCCGATGCCGCGTCATAGCCGGCCGATGCCGCCTGCGGTATTCCTGGAACGGGTTCGGCAACGACTCGGGCTCCGTACCGCTCTGCCACTGCCGCCGTGTCATCAGTGCTGCCGTTGTCGACCACGATGATCTCGTCCGCTCGGCGGGTCTGCTCCCCGAGGGCCTGGAGGCACAACTCCAGCAGGCGCGCGTCGTTGCGCACCGGTATGACCACGGAGATGGAGAGGTAGGTCGTCATCGTCCTCCTATTGTGCGCGTGCTGCGGCAACGACCGTGGACCTCGACGCGCGCGCCTCGCTCGTCAGCACCGCGGCCACTCCTGCACCGCACAGCGCGAATCCGATGAGCGTGACGATCGTGAGTGGCTCGCCGAGGAGAAGCGCTCCCGCTGCCGCGGTCGTCGGAGCGACGAGGAAGAGGAGGGCGTTCAGCGCGGTGATTCCCACCCGGCGCAGCAGCCACCAGTACAGTCCGTATGCCGTGAGCGCCGGGAAGACAGCGGCGAATCCGGACGCGAGCCAGAACGAGGCGGATGCCGGTGGCACGAGCGCACCGAAGATCGCGGCGACCGGCACCAGCGCCAGGGCGGTCACTGTCACGTGGATGGTCAGTGTGACGAGCGTTCCCGTCCGAGGTTCGGAGCGGCGCTGGAGGAAGGTGCCGATGATCAGACAGACCATCGCGAGGGCAGGCCAGAGATAGGCGGCCGGGTGCGCGGTGGAATCGTCGAGCTGGGAACGCACGACCAGCAGGACCCCGGCCGCGCCGATCATGAGCCCGGCCCATTGCGCCCCGCGGACTCGCAATCCCAGCAGCGGACCGACGAGCATCGCGACGACGAGCGGTTGCACGGCATCGATCAGCGCCGTCGTACCGGTGGCGACGCCTTCCGCGATCGCCGCATACACGGCCGTGCAGTATCCGAACTGCGCGAAGAGGCCGATGAGCGCCTGGTGCCGTACGTCCGCTCGCGTCACGCCTCTGCCTGCACCAGTGAATGCGACGACCGCGAGCAGGACAGCGGCGAGGGGAACGAACCGCCACACGAGCAGAGTCAGCGGCGAGACATCGACTGAGGCGATCGCCGGAACGAGAAAGCCGGAGCTCCAGCTCAGGACGAAGGCCGCACCGGCCATGACGGTCACGCTTGCACGAACTATACCGATCTGTTTACTCACCCAATTGACTATACAGGTTGGTATACTCAATGCCATGGCCGTCTTCATTCCCGAACTCGCCCCACTCACCCCAGGTGCCGCCCGTGTGCTCGACGCTGCCTCACGGCTCTTCTACGAGCAGGGCATCCACGCGATCGGCGTCGACACGATCGCCGAAGCCGCCGGCGTCACGAAGAAGACGCTCTACGACAGGTTCGGCTCGAAAGAGGCGCTGGTCGTCTCGTACCTGCAGCACCGGGATGCGCGCTGGCGTGCGCATGTCGCCGACCATCTCGCGCGGGCGCCCGAGCCCGGGGCGGCACGCATCCTCGCCGTGTTCGACGCGGCGATCAGCTGGTCGGACGAGAACAGTCCGAAGGGTTGCAGCGCGATCAACGCCCGCGCCGAGATCGGCGACGGTCACGACGGGCACCCTGTCTTCCCTGAGGTCTCCCGTCAGAAGGCGTGGCTGCTCGAGCTGTTCGTCGAGCTGTGCCGCGAGGCCGGCGTCTCAGACGCCGAGTCGACGGCGCAGGGCATGATGCTTCTCTATGAGGGCGCGATCGTCACTGTCGGCATGGAGACCTTCGCACAGCCGTTCGAGGTGGCACGAGGGCTGGCGGCCCGGATGCTTGCTCAGGAGCTCGCCTGACCCACTCCCACGCCCCGGCGTGACGTCAGCCGCAGAACGCGGAAGCCGAGTCCTTGAGCTGATCGATCGCCTCGATCGTCTCCGGCGCCTGCAGATCGGTCATTCCGCCGATCTGCTGCGCACCTGAGCTGATGAGGTCGCCGAGCTGTCCATCGACATCAGCCGCGAGTCCGTCGAGCGTCGTGACGAGCTGGTCGCGGGCTGCGTCGACCTGCTCTGCCGATGCGCCGCCCTGGTCGAGCAGGGTCTGATACTGGGCGTAAGCGTCGTCGATCGTCGTACAGGTCGCCTCGACGTCGACGCCCAGGGCGTCACCCGCGACCTGCGCCACTTGCGAGCACCCCGCGAGAAGACCGGCGGCGAGCAGAAGCGGAACGATGACGATGCGGCGCATTCTCCGAGGGTAACGACCCGACCTGTGGGACTACCTGACCGCACCGTGGCGTCGCGCCACCTGTCAACCCGGGCCGTCGGGGTGTTCGAGATCGTAGGCACGGGCGACCTTCTGGGGAACGACCATGCGCCACGCGTCGACGACGAACTCGCGCGCCTCGCTCGGCTCCAGCGACGCGAGATCGGCATGCACCCAGTTGAAGCGCAGGTCCGTCTCCGACGGCATCTGGAACTTGCGCGGATCGCCGCCGACGAGGGCAGCCCGCTCCTCCTTCGGGAAGGCAAAGCCCATGACGCTCTCGTCGAGCGAGAACGCCACATACACGATCTGGCCGACGCGGAACTTCAATCTCCCGCGCACATGCACTTGGTACGAGCGCTCCAGATCGGCACCCAGCGCCCGGACGTCGTCGATCACCGCCATGGTGATGACCTTACTCAGGCACTCAGACGTCGACGGCGAGCGTCGGCGAGAGAGACCGGGAGACGCATGGGTAGATCGTCATCGACCGCTCGTCGCTGTTGAGCGAGTCTCGGTGCTCCGGCTCGCCCTCGAGCACGTTCATCGCGCACGAACCGCAGATGCCGCGAAGGCATGAGCCCTCGACGGGGATGCCCGCACCCTGCAGGCTTTCGAGCATCGAGCGCCCAGCGGGCACCTCCACGGTGACGTCCGATTGCGTGCAGACCACGGTGAAGGGTGCGTTCGGCCGGTGCTCACGCTGTCGGGGTTCGAAGCGTTCTACGTGGATGCTGCTCCCCTCGGGCAGCAGTCCGGCCAGTTCAGTGAGTTCGTCGATGAATGCCTGAGGACCGCAGGCGTAGACGGCGGTGCCAGGCGAAGCTCGGGAGAGAAGGGCGGGCAGATCCAGCCGTCCGGATTCACCGCTGACGTGCGTCGTGACCCGCTCGCCGAGTGCGCCGAGCTCGTCTGCGAATGCGATGTCGTCGCGGTGGCGAGTCGCATACGTCATCTGCCATTCCGCGTTCTGCGCCGCGAGGTGACGTGCCATCGAGAGGATCGGCGTGATGCCGATTCCCGCGGCGAGAAGGAGGTATGACGGCGCTTCCGCGAGAGCGAACAGATTGCGCGGTGGACGCACCCAGACCAGACTGCCCACCCGTAGGTACCCGTGGATGTAGTGCGAGCCGCCGCGCGAGCGCGGCTCACGGCGGACGGCGATCCGGTAGGCGGTGAGATCCGCGGGATCGCCGCACAGCGAGTACTGGCGTTCATGCCGAGTGAGCAGCTGTACGTCGATGTGCGAGCCCGGCTGCCACAGCGGAAGGCTCGATCCGTCCGGGGATTCGAGACGGATGCTGACGATCGATGGGGTCTCGGTGACGAGTTCGCGCACGACGAGCGCCGTCATGCCTGCTCGGGAGCGCATTCAGTACAGGGCCCGGTAGGCGCCGGCCATCGCATCATTGATCTCGTCGCCGACAGCGGGGGCGAACCCTGACATGCTCGCCCAGATCTGACCGGAGCTCGGCACCCCGTCCGCGAGATCCTGCATCTCGGGATCCCACAGTCCACCCCGCAGCAGTGCGCGACCGCAGTGCAGATAGACCTGTTCGGTGCGGATGACGATCGCCAGATCCGGGACGGCATGGTCCTGCTCCAGCATCGCCAGCAGCGAGGAGTCGTTCGTGATGGTCGCCGTGCCGTTGATGCGCAGCGTCTCGGTCATGCCGGGCACGAAGCAGAGCAGCCCGACATGGCCGTTCTCAAGGATGTTGGTCATGGAATCGGCGATCTTGTTCCCGAGCCGATCGGGGATGACCACCGTGCGCTCGTCGAGCGCGCGAACGAAGCCCGGGTAGTCACCGCGCGGTGAACAGTCGCAGTTGCCGGACGCGTCCGAGGTCGACAGGCAGCAGAACGGGGAATGCGCCAGGAAGGCCAAGCAGTTCTCGTCGAGGAAATCGGTGATCTTCTGCCTCGTCGGGGCACCCGGTTCTCCGAGAGTCGATCTGAGGTACGAGAGATCGACCGCGGGAAGATCGGAGACGTCCATGCACCGACCCTATTCGAGCCCTCCGGGCCCGTCAGCGTCGCACCAGCACAGCGTCTACGGGTGTGACTGTGCTCTGGACACATCGACGGGGCAGGGGTCTCCCCCAGCATCCCGCCCCATGATGGACGTGCGCGGTGCAAGCTATCCCAGCTGCGCGGCCCCGAAGCCGACGCTGAACTGCACGCACCACAGCGAGACGCTGCGGTAGGCGCCGAGGTCGACTTCTGCGGGGATGTCGTATATCTGGTTGCCCTGATTGCCCTTTATGACGCCGAGGTCGAAGTAGGCGGCATCACCTGCCAGGAACCAGCCGTCGAACCCCTCGACCGCATCCGCAGCGCTGAGCCAGACGTGCACGTCCGGGCCATTGCTGGTGTCGAGGTTCTCGATCGCGAGCACACGCGTACCGTCCGGGTTCTCGATGATCGTGGCGGTGCCCGTCGTCGTGTGTTCCTGGCTGACGAAGGCGCCCGACCGGAGTACCACCGGCACCGGGTCGGGCGTCGGAGTCGCGGATGAGCCGGGGGCTGGAGATACATCCGGCCGGGAGCTCTGGGCCGTTGGGAGAACCTCATCGACCCGCACATCCGTGAACAGCAGCCACGGCTGGAACACGAGAACCCCGATGACCAGGACAGCAGACGCCACGATGCCACCGATGATGACGAGCGTCCGCTTCATGGGCGCATCATAGCGGCGCGTCCTGGGCGAACCTGGCTCAGCCGACCAGGGGTCCGCCCACGCGCCAGTATCCGAGGAATGCGACTCGTTCCTTGGAGATGCCCAGGTCTCGGGTGAGATAGCGGCGAACTCGAGTGATCGAGCCGGCTTCACCGGCGAGCCACGCGTAGAACTCGCCGTCGTCGCGTGCCATCGTTCCTCGGGTTTCGCCCCAGTCTCGTACCGCTGTCTCAACGCCGGTCTCGGGTTGCTTGCCGCGGATCGAGACCCTCACATTCGCATTCCGCGGTGCGTCCTGCGAAAGCACGTCGTCTGCGTGATCGGTGACTTCGAGGAGCACGTCGGCATGGGCCTCGGGTGCCAGAGATCGGAGGATGTTCCTCACTGCCGGATACGCGGTCTCATCGGCCACGAGGAGGAACCGTCGGGCCTCTCCTGGGTTCCAGTGGATGCCGTATCCGGTCCGACCCATCCGGGCGTCGGGGCCTGTGACGACCAGCTGATCACCGGGGCGTGCGGATGCGGCCCAGGCCGAAGCCGGGCCTGCGGGCTCATGAAGGAAGAAGTCCACGTCGATCTCGCCCTGCTCGGAACGGATCGCCGACGGCGTGTATGTGCGCAGCACATTGCGCTCCGCTTCTGCCAGTGCGCGCCAACGCGAATACCACTCCGAAGGATGGGGAGTGGGCTCGTCGAGCAACCCGAACTCGGCGATGCCGCCGCCCGAGAGGGGCAGCACGATCTTGATGCGCTGATCCAGACCCCAGGGCGCGAAGTGACGCAGTGATTCCCCTGCCAGGGTGAGGCGCAGGAATCGCGGACTCAGACGACGGCTCCCCCGTACCTCGACACGAAAGGCGCTGTAGGCCCACGGGCGTTCGGATGTCATCACCGCTCCCCTCGATTCGGCGTTCCGCGCAGGGGAACCACCAACGGTCCGCCGGTGACAGGATCCGGAATGACGACGTTCGCGAGTCCGAACACCTCCTGTACTCGCACGCTGGTGATGACTTCTTCCGGGGTTCCTTCGGCGAGGATGCGTCCGTCTCGCATGGCGATGACATGGCTGGCGTAGCGGGCCGCGTGGTTGAGGTCGTGCAGCACGGCGACGATGGTGCGGCCCTG
Source organism: Microbacterium murale (assembly GCF_030815955.1). Classification (NCBI taxonomy): domain Bacteria; kingdom Bacillati; phylum Actinomycetota; class Actinomycetes; order Micrococcales; family Microbacteriaceae; genus Microbacterium; species Microbacterium murale. Next base: position 171,615 of record NZ_JAUSXK010000001.1, read on the forward strand.
CGCATTCAGATCGGCGAACAATTCCATGAGATCGACCTGGTGGGCGACATCCAGGTATGTGGTCGGTTCGTCGAGCAGGAGCAGGTCCGTCTGTTGCGCGAGAACCATGGCCACCCAGACCCGCTGGCGTTGGCCGCCCGAGAGCGCATCCACCGGCCGCGGTGCCAGCTCGGCGGTGCCAGTGGCCGTCAGAGCCTCTCGGATCGCCTGTTCGTCGGCATCCGACCACTGGCGGATCAGGTTCTGATGCGGATACCGGCCGCGAGCGACGAGGTCAGCGACGGTGATGCCGTCCGGGGCGATCGCACCCTGCGGCAGCAGCCCGAGGCGCCGGGCGACCTCCTTCGCCGGGAAGGACGCGATCGTCTGCCCATCGAGGATGACCTGGCCGCGAGTGGGCGTGAGGAGACGTGACAGGCCGCGCAGCAACGTGGACTTTCCGCATGCGTTGGGGCCGATGATCACGGTGAATGAGCCCGGCGGAATCGTCACGGAGAGATCACTGATGACCTCTGAGCGATCGTACGAGAGGCTGATCCGGTCTGCGGCCAGGCGTGCAGACTCGGTGGCGATAGCGGGGGCAGGGGTATCAGGCACGACGGCGGATCTCCAGGATGATCATGAGGACGAGATAGGCGCCGCCGACGGAGACGGTGACGACGCCGACAGGCAGAGTCACCGGCAGCACATGCTGGGCGACGAGATCGGAACCGAGCAGGAGCAGTGCGCCGAGCAGGGCGGACAGAGTGAGCGACAGATGAGGCGTGCGCGCCACAAGCCGCGCAATCTGCGGTGCGGCGAGGGAGACGAAGGCGACCGGTCCCGCGATGCTCGTGGCGGCTGCCACGAGGGCGACGCCGATGAGCAGTGAAAGCGTGCGGACGATGTTCGGCCGGACGCCGGTCGCCGCCGCCATATCATCACCGAGATCGAGTTGCCTCAACCGCGGAACGAGCAGGAAGGCGGCTGCGGCGAAAGGGAGAGAGCACAGCAGTGCGCCGGCCAGGGGCGCGGCCTTCACACCGTTGAGGGTTCCGGTACCCCACGCGGAGGCGAACATCGCGGTCTCCAGCTCGATCTGCAACAGCATCCAGGTGTTCAAAGACGCCAGGATCGCCGAGACGCCGATCCCGATCACGATGAGGCGGAATCCCTGGACACCTCCGCGATAGGCCAACAGCCAGATGGCTGCTGCGGTGAGGATCCCTCCCGCCAGGGCGCCGATCGTCCGGACGGGCCAACTGGCCGAGACGAAGACGAGCGCGAGGAGCATTCCGGTGAACGCTCCGTTCGACAGGCCCAGGATGTCGGGGCTGGCGAGCGGGTTGCGGGTCACCGTCTGGAACAGTGCTCCGGCGATGGCCAGCAGCGCGCCGAGACCGATCGCGGGCGAGGGTACGAGGCAATCGCCAGTCGATGACCACCGTGCGCTCCATGGCATCACCGCCTCCGAGGAGGGTCTGTACAACCATCCCCGGCGACACGGCATAGGTCCCAAGCCCCAGGGACAGCACACCCAGGATGAGAATCACTGCGAGTGCGGCGATTCCGGTGGCGACGCTGCGCATGCGCAGCGGTAGCGTGATCGGCCCGAGACGCAGCATGAGACGCCTATGCCCGACATCGAGCGCTGGAGCGAGCGGACTCACAGTGCACTCGCCTTCCGGCGTCGCGCGAGCAGGATCAGGACCGGGGCACCGACGAACGCGGTGACGATTCCGACCGGGATCTCCGCCGGGGCGATGATCACCCTGCCGAGAACATCCGCAAGAACCACCATGACCGGAGCGAGCACGGCCGAGAGCGGAACGATCACGCGCTGATCGACGCCGAACAGCCACCGCACGATATGCGGCACCATGAGACCCACGAAGGAGATGGGGCCGGCCAGCGCCGTCGCCGCCCCGGCGAGGAGGGTGACCGCCACGATCACTCCGACTCGGATGCCCGCGACGTTCGCGCCCTGGGCACGGGCGACATCATCGCCGAGAGCGAGTGCGTTCAGCCCCGGCGTGAGAACGAACGCGACGGCAAGACCTATGCCGATGAACGGAAGCACGGGAAGGATGACATCGAGCCCACGACCCAGCAGTGAGCCGGCATTCCAGCTGCGCATCGACTCGAAGGCCTCCGGGTTGCTCAGCGTCAAACCCGTGGTGATGCCGGCGAACACCGCCCCCAATGCCACACCGGCGAGAGTGAGCCGAATCGGGTCCGCTGCACCACGCCCTGAGGAGCCGATGAAGTAGACCGCGACAGTGACGACGAAAGCACCGAGGAAGGCGAGCCACACGAAGGCGGAGACGTCGCGCAGGCCCAGGAACGCCACCCCGATCGCGATCGCGAGTGCCGCACCCGCGTTCACCCCCAGGATTCCGGGGTCGGCAAGAGGGTTGCGCGTGAAGGCCTGGATGAGCGCGCCGGCGACTCCCAGAGCGGCACCTGCGGCGAGACCCGCGACGGTACGCGGGATCCGCAGATCGAAGACGATGTAGTCGGTCTCGGCCGTGCCTTCTCCACGCAGCGTCTCCAGAACCGTCTGCGGCGAGAGAGTGTTGGCGCCGACCGCCAATGAGAGCACCAGCGCGAGCGTCAGGGCGAGAAGCAGGAGGAGCACTCCCCACGACGCGCGGCCTCGCCCCGTGCGCGACGGAGGTGCGGCTCCGCCTGGCGCCGCCACCGTGACAGCAGTCAACGAGTCTCTTCGAGGAACTGCTCGATGTCGTCGAGCACCGCCTGCGCACCCTTCGGACCGACACCGGAGACCCAGTAACCGGTGTCGACGAGCGTGACAGACGCGAAGGCATCTGCGTTCTGCGTGATCGCGGCAGGCACGGTCGATTCGTCGGCGACATCGGTGGTCGTGACGAATACGTGGTCGGCCTGAGCGTCCAGGATGTTCTCCGGGGAGATGTCGGCCTGCAGACCATCAGCCCAGTCCCGCTCGGGAATCGTGAATCCGACACACTCGAGCAGGCTGCCCGCGAAGGAGACGGGGCCATAGAGGCTCAGCGTCGTCTCGTCGCGGGGGCGGATCAGCTGGACGGTCTCGCCGTCGACGTCGAACTCCCCCGCCAGCTCCCCGCAGCGGTCGTCCACTGTCATCAGAAGATCTTCCACGTCATCCTCACGGCTGAGCGCTTCGCCGATGAGGAGAGCATTCTCACGCCAGGGGTCGGCGTGAGTCGCGATGAACACAGTCGGCGCAATGGCCGCGAGCTGCTCGTACAGCCCCGAGTGACGCGCCTCAGTTCCGAGAATCAGGTCGGGCTTCAACGCTGCAATCGCCTCGAGGTCGGGCTCGGGGACGGTTCCCACCGGCTCGATGCCCTCAGCATCCAGATACGACGGGATGCCGGAGACGTTGCTCGCAACCGCTGCACCCACCGGAGTCACTCCCAGCGCGACAGCAGTATCCAGCTCGAGGGGCTCAAGCGTGATGACGCGCTGCGGATCGGAGGGAACCTCGGCGACGCCGCGCGCATGCTCGACCTCGTGGGTCGCGGCGCTCTCCCCTGGGGTTTCCTTCGCAACGGACGAATCGGACGAGCACCCGGCGAGCATCAGCAGAGCTGAGGTCGACGCCGCAATCAGAACGAGCGCGCGACGGGAGTGATGGGAGGGCATGGAACAGCCTTTCGGACGTCGGGGAGAGAAGCAGGCAGATGTGCGCTTAGCTAAGGCAACCCTAACAAACTCGCAGATTCCCCATGCGCCAGTGCCACATCTTGCGCAACGTCTTCGTCAGGGACCAGCTATACCTCGGGTCCCAGATGCGGCGATGGACGACTACGTCTACCGAAGAGGCGACGTCGGCTGCGCTCGTCCACTCCGGTCTCTTCACGTACCTTCTTGCGGGCGGCCTCAGCTCGTGCCGCCCGGCGATCAGCCCAGGCGGCAACCGTGGTTTCGACGTCACGGGGCATGGTGATCAGAGGCGGACCGGCCGGGAGCTGGTAGCGGGCACGGATCACCCGCTCGTTGAACTGCTCGATCTCGGTCCGCACAGCCGCCTCGTTCGATAGCTGGTCGAGCTGCTCGTCCAGCACGGCGTCCTCCTTGCGCAGCTGGATGGATGGCGGCAGCACCGCCATCCCCTCTCGTTTCATGAGGTTCTTGAGCCACCAATCAGGATCATGGTGATCGGGAAGCTCGAGAGGCTTGCCACTCCCGGGCAGGTCATCGAATTCGCCTCGTTCGATCGCCCTGCGTATCTGCATGTCGGCGATCAGCGCAATCGCCACCTCTGTATCGAACGCGAAGGCAGCAGGGTTGCAGAACCGGAGGGGCGGTACCGAATCCTGTTCTGCCATCAGCGCTCGCTCCCCTCGCGTCTTCAGTCACCTGTATTATGTCACGTGTATTGAAAACTTTAGGAGCCGAGATGCCGAAGCAGGTTGACCACCGAGAGCGACGTGAATCGATCGCCCGAGCACTGTGGAGGATCGTCGACCAGCAGGGCTGGGCACGAGCGACCATGCGCGAGGTTGCCCGCGAAGCGGGGGTCTCGCTGGGACAACTGCAGCACTACTTCGTCTCGCGCGCGGAGATGTTGACCTTCGCGATGGAGCATGCGGCGGAGCAGACCTCCGACCGAGTCGAGCAACATCTCGATTCGCTCGACCAACCTCCGCATCCTCGCGAAGTGCTGCGGGTGGTTCTGACCGAACTGCTCCCCCTCCAACCCGACGCTCGGGCCACCAGCCGCATGAACGCGGCCTACGTCCTTGAAGCGATGCACGACCCGACGCTGCAGCGGCAGATCGGCATCGGACTACGCGATGGACGCGCGATGATCGAGAGTCTCATCCGCCAGGCGATGGAGCATGGGCAGATCCCCCCGGACCGTGACCCGAAGATTGAAACAGATCTCATTCTTGCGCTGACCGGTTTCGCAACCCTTCTCGAACTCAACGTTGTCGAACCGCAAGAGGCGCTCGCGGCCATCGATCAGCACCTCGACCGACTTTTTCGTGCCGAGTCATGACCCCGGAGCCAGAACGCGCGCTCGTCCCGCTCAGGAGAGCTGCTGGCGCACGTAACTGAGGAGAACGCTGCGAAGCTCGGCCATCAGGGCGTCTCGTTCTGCTCCCGTGGCATCCGTGATCAGCGGCACCATGCCGCGAACAAGTTGAATCACCACGGTCGCAATGCGTGCGACGTCGGCCGGTTGATGGTCGGACAGGACCAGACCGAGGAGGTGAGCGACGCTCTGATGGATGCTGGCCTGGATCGGGGCGACGGCTTCTCGGAGGCCGGCCGGCATATCCGTCCTGGAGAAGATCGCCTTGAAGCCCGGGTGGGCGAGATTGAAGGCCATCAGCGGCCCCAGCACAGTATCGACGAGCTCGGGGAGACTGGTGTCGACGACTCTGTCGGTCGCGAACACTTCGCCGCGCAGCGCCGTCAGCTTCAGTGCGTAGTGCTCGGCAAGCGCGTGGGCGATGTCGCCCTTGTTCTTGAAGTACTGGTAGAGCGAGCCAGGTGAGATGCCGGCCTCCGCAGCGATCGCGTTGGTCGTAGCCGAATCGTAGCCATCTCTGGCGAATACCGCTGCGGCCGCGTGCAGGATCAGCTCAATGCGCTGTTGGCCTCGAGCCTGCCTACGGGGCTGAGCCCGCGCATCCCCTGCGCTTTCATCCTTGCCCGCCATTCCCCCTCTTTTCCAACGACTAGACAATGCGAGCATTAGCTCGTATATTCCTAAATGCGAGTATCTACTCGTATAACTTAGCAGGCTTCGCGGATGCCCGCCTTCCGACTCGTCCACGCCCGACAAGCCCAATGGAGAAGTCCATGACCAGCCTCCCGCCCCCAGCCACTGCCCTCGAGCGCCTCGGTGACCTGAGCTACCGACGGCGGTGGCCGGTGCTGATCGTCGCACTGATCGTGCTCGCCGGCCTTGCGGCCGTCGCCGCCGGCGCACTTTCGTCCTTCGTGCTCAACCGCTGGGAGGCCGCCGGCACCGAGTCGGTGGCGGCGCAGGAGGTTCTGCGCGACGAGTTCGCCACCGGCAACTCGAATCTGATCCTCCTCGTCACCGCCGCTGGCGGCGACGTGGACGATCCCGTCGTCACTGCCTCCGCGACCGCGGTCGCCGACGAACTCGCCGAGGAGGAAGCGGTGAACGAGGTGTGGTCGTACTGGTCGCTCGGCGGCGATACGACTCTCCGCAGCGAGGACGGCGCGTCGGCCATGGTCCTGGCGCACGTCACCGGCGATGCGACCGAAGCCCGCGCAGCAATCGCCGAATACATACCCGCTTACACGCGAGACGACGGTGCGATCACCGTTCGGGTCGCGGGTGCGGAGGCTGCATCCACGCAGATCAGTGCGCAGGCAACGCAAGACTTCCTCCGAGCCGAAGTCATCATCATCCCGCTCATGCTCGTGCTGCTGATCTTCATCTACCGCCGCGTGAGCTCTGCGCTGCTGACCCTCGGAATCGGCCTCTTCTCGGTCGTTGCCACTCTCGCAGGACTGCGTGCTCTGACTTCCGTTGTCGAGATCGCCAGCTTCGCCTCCAACATCGTGCTCGTCATGGGGATCGGACTCGGCGTCGACTACAGCTTGTTCGTCATCTCTCGCTTCCGGGAAGCGCTCGGCCGCGGCTCAAGCGTCCGTCTCGCCCTTCGGGAGACTCTGAACACGGCGGGGCGCACTGTCGTGTTCAGCGGACTGACGGTCGCAGCATCGGTCGCCGTGCTGCTCGCACTGCCCTTCCCGTTTCTGCGCTCCTTCGCCTATGCCGGTGTACTCACAGTCATCACCGCCGCCGTCGGCGCGCTCGTGATCCTGCCCGCCGCACTCGCCGTCATCGGCGAGCGCGCGGCCCGGCGCGGCGTCACGGTTCCGGAATCGAAGCCTCCGGAACAGGGAGGCTGGTACCGGGTAGGTGCGCGGGTCATGCGCCGTCCGATCCTGTGGGGCGGCGGCGCACTGGTCGCACTACTCGCCTTGGCGTCACCAGCCATCGGTCTGCAGATCGGGGTGCCCGACGTTCGCGTGCTCGCTCAGGGCGCCTCCGTGCGCGACACATACGATCAGCTCCGCGACGACTTCACCACCGAAGCCAACGACGCCATCCAGGTGATCGAGACCGGCGGCGCATCGCCGACTGATGCCGATCTGGGGGCATACGCTGCCGAGCTATCCAGTGTCGACGGCATCGCGCAGGTGAACTCCTCTGTCGGCGTGTACTCCGAGGGCGCCCGAATCGCTGCGGGAGATGATCGACTGACATCCCGCGACACCGCACGACTCGATGTGATCCCGACCCGGGACGCTTTGTACGGCACCGGTGGCGACCGTCTCGTCGCCGATATCCGCGCGCTCGACAGCCCCTTCGAGACCTTCCTCGTCGGTGGCTACCCTGCTCAGCTCGCCGACTTCCGTGAGGCTCTGCTCGAGCGGCTGCCCCTCATCGCCGGGCTCATCCTCGCCGTCACGTTCGTGCTGTTGTTCCTGCTGACCGGCAGCCTCCTCCTACCGCTCAAGGCGACGGTGCTGAACCTCCTCAGCATCGGCGTGATGTTCGGTGTCCTCACTACGGTGTTCCAGAACGGTTTCCTCGCCGATGTGATCGGGTTCACTCCCGTGGGAAGCCTTGACCCGGCATTCCCGATCCTCATGTTCTGCGTCGTCTACGGACTCTCCATGGACTATGAAGTCTTCATGATCTCCCGCATCCGCGAAGAGTACGAACGCACCGGCGACAACCAACGCGCCGTGCTTGTCGGACTCCAACGCAGCGCACCCCTCATCACCGCGGCCGCACTCACTCTGGCCGTGTCGTTCGGTGTCTACGCCACCAGCTCCGTGATGTACCTCCAGATGGTCGGCATCGGCGTCGCGGTCGCGATCATCGTCGACGCGACCGTCATCCGCGGCATCCTCGTCCCGTCATTCATGCGACTCGCTGGACGGGCCAACTGGTGGGCCCCCGCCTTCCTCACCCCGATCTTTCGGCGGTTCGGTCTTCGCGAAGAGCCGGTCGGCACGTTCGACGCGCGACCTCCGGCGATGGTGAAGCGGATCGCGAAGGCGCGCTGACGACACAACCCGGGCCTCGAAGAGCTCAGATCCGCCTGCGTTCGCATATTTCAGTATGCGCCGGTGCTGTTCAGGTGTCGATCGCCGTCGACCCGCGGAGAAAGCGCCATGTGATTCCCGGGACGAGGCCGTCAGATTGACGTCAACTCGATGAAGAGGCCGAAGTGGTCGCTCGCCCAAACCCCGTCCACCGGCTCATCGTGGACCAGGGAGCATGTCTCGATCTGCAAGGCCGCAAGCCCGTCAAGTCCACTTCGCACGAGGAGGTGATCGATCTGCCGGTACGGCCAGTTGCGCATTCCCGCCGTCAACGGATTGCGGACCGGATCGATCGTCACACACGGCTCGAACGGATGGACCGCATCCCATGCCCGCTGATACGACGTGCTCTCCCCGGCGAGCGACTGAAGCCCGGTGAGGAACCGCAGGCTGCTCGCGTGCGGTTCGGCGTCGAGATCACCGCCCAGCACCACCGGAATGTCGGGATCGCACGTGGCCGCGACCCTGCGCGCGACGACGACGGCCTGCCGTTCCCGCTCGCTCTCGCGATCCACGGCGGCGTCGGGGAAGTGATTCACGATCACAAGGTCTCCGATGGGCGATGTCACGCGAACGATCAACGCAGCCCACGCGAACTCATCGATCGGTGGACCGCCCTCAGTGAGATCGACCTCCTCGATCAATGTCATCGGCCACCGGCTCGCAATCGAGATCCCACTGGACTCCTGGGCTGATCTGGCTGCCGAATGCACGACGTTCCAGTCCGACGGCACCAGATCGCGGGTCTGATCGTAGTCGGAAGACCAGACCTCCTCCTGAAACAGAACGATGTCGGGTCGCAGGCTGACGACACCGCGTGCGAGAACTTCCCGACGATCTTCCCAGCCGGCCCGTCGCGCATAGATGTTGTGAGTGTAGATCCGCACACGGCGACCAGTCGACTCTGACATGTGCCGATCTTACAAAGAAGCGGGCGCCACTTCGTGGCAGAACGATCTCCAGGTGACAGAAGCGAGTAATACGCGCCCTGGTCGACTTCGCAACCCGCTTCAGCCCGGATTCAGCGTTGAGCGGCCACACTGGAGGAATGCGGATCCTGGTGGTGGACGACGAGGTGCGCCTGGCCGACGGTGTGCGCCGCGGTCTCGAGGCCGAGGGGTTCGCCGTCGATGTCGCACACAACGGCGTCGACGGACTCTGGCGGGCGCGGGAGACGCGCTACGACGCGATCGTGCTCGACCTGATGATGCCGGGCATGAGCGGGTGGAAGGTGTGCGAGGCGCTGCGCGCCGAGGAGAACTGGACACCTGTGCTGATGCTCACCGCGAAGGACGGCGAGTGGGATCAGGTCGAGGCGCTGGAGACCGGGGCCGACGACTACGTCACGAAGCCGTTCTCGTTCGCGATCCTGGTGGCACGCCTGCGCGCGCTCGTCCGCCGCGGCGCCGTCGCGCGCCCGGCGATTCTGGAAGCGGGCGATCTGCGGCTCGACCCCGCCGCGCACCGCGTCTGGCGCGGCGAGAGCGTCGTCACGCTGACCGCGCGGGAGTTCTCCGTACTGGAGTACCTGATGCGCCATCGCGGCCAGGTGCTGTCGAAGCGCGCCCTCATCGACGGCGTCTGGGACGACGACTTCGACGGTGACCCGAACATCGTCGAGGTGTACGTCGGGCACCTTCGCCGCAAGCTCGACAAGCCGTTCGGCCGCGAGGCGATCGAGACCATCCGCGGTGCGGGCTACCGGCTGGCGGCAGACGGTGGCTAGCCGCGGCCGGCGCCCGGTTCGCGGTTGGCGTTCGGTGCGCGGCAGGACGACGCTCGGGGCGACGGTCGTCGTCGCGGTCGCGTTGATCGTCGGCGCCTTCTCGTTCTACGGCGTTCTCAGCGCCAGCATCCATGGCAGCACGGAGCGCGCGGCGGAGCAGCGCCTCGAAGAACTCGCCGGACGTCTCGACGGCGCCGGCGGAGACGTGATCGACGCGATCGATGACGAGATCGTGCAGCTCATCGAACCGGACGGGTCCGTCCGCGTCGCCAGCGAGGATGCCCGCGAAGCGCTGGGATCGAACGCGCTCCCCGTCTCCGACGACGCGCAGACGCTCATCGTCGACGAGGAGCAGATGCTTGTGGTCTCGGAAGACCTCGACGGCGACCAGAGTCTCGTGCTCGCCGTCTCGATGGAGGACGACGCGGACACCCTGGCGACGGTCTCGACCCTGCTGGCCGTCGCTGTTCCGCTGCTCCTGCTCCTCGTCGCGGTGACCACCTGGCTCGTCGTCGGCCGCGCGCTCCGCCCGGTCGAGCGCATCCGCGAGCACGTCGACGGCATCACCGCCGAGCGCCTCCACCAGCGCGTGCCGGTGCCGGACACGGCGGATGAGATCGCCGCGCTCGCGACCACCATGAACGGCATGCTCGATCGGCTCGATGCCGCCGCGACCGCACAGCGGCGATTCGTGTCGGACGCGTCGCACGAGCTGCGCTCTCCGCTCGCGACCATCCGCCAGCATGCGGAGCTCGCTCAGGCCCATCCCGACGTGACGAGCATCGGCGAGCTCGCGGAGGTCGTCTCGGAGGAGGGGTTGCGTCTGCAGGGCATCGTAGAGTCGCTGCTGCTGCTCGCCCGGCTCGACGAGGGCGCGAGTACGCACGACGAGGCGATGGACCTCGACGACATCGCACTCGGCGAGGTGCGGCGGTTGCGCGCGGCGGGGCTCGAGGTCGACGGCTCCGGCATCCACGCCGCGCAGGTGCACGGCGACCCGCGCCTGCTGGGTCAGCTGGTGCGCAATCTCTCCGACAATGCCGCCCGCCACAGCCGTGGCCGAGTCGCGATCAGCGTGACGCCATCGGATCGGTACGTGTTCGTCACGGTCGAGGACGACGGCGCCGGCGTGCCGGCTGAGGAGCGGGAGCGGATCTTCGAACGCTTCGTCCGGCTCGACGAGGCGCGCAGCCGCGACGCCGGGGGCAGCGGACTCGGCCTCGCGATTGCACGGGGCATCGCAGCGTCAGCTCACGGCACTCTCGTCGTGGACGACTCGCGCTGGGGCGGCGCACGCTTCGTGCTCGCACTGCCACTCGGCGCCTGACCAGGCGGATCCGCGGTTCCTGAAGAAGCCTTCAGGATGCTTCAGGGAGGCTTCAGCGCCCTCGCGAGACGATCGTGACATGGACGACAAGACACCCACTCCCGACCAGACCCCCGACCACACGCCTCACATCCCGGAGTCCGCGCCCGATGCTCAGACGGTTCCCGTGGCGCCGACGTCGGGCGAGGCGCCGCATCCGGCGGCCCCAGCAGCTACTCCTGCTCCCGTTCACTCCGAGGGGAAGCCCGGACGCAAGCGGGCGCTCCTCATCGGCGGTGGCATCGCGGCGGCCGTGCTGCTCGCCGGCGGCGGCATCGCGGTCGGCGCGGCGATCGGAGACGAGTTCGGCGATGACGACGGTTCATCGATATCCGACGACGCTGGCCACGATGATGCGCACGACGATGACGCGTCCCGCGACGACGGCGGCCACGACGACAGCACTGACGACGGTGCGTCTTCGAACGGCAGCGGTTCGGGCACCGGCATCGGAACGGCATCGGCCGATGAGTTGATCGGCATCGCGGATGCCGCGCGCGGCGCAGCTGAGGGCGACGTCACTTCGATCGACGCGAAACGAGACGGCACCTGGGAGGTGCAGTTGACGAACGCCGCAGGTGACGAGACCGATGTCCGCGTCGACGAAGAGCTCGCCGCATCCGTCATCTCGACCGACCCGGCCGACGGCGACGACACGGCCGCCAGTCTGAGCCTGGACGACGAGACGATCCGCGAACTGGTCACCGCCGCGCTCGCCGAAACCGACGGGATGATCACCGACCTCGACGTCGACGGCGACGAGGTAAGCCCGTACGACGCGTCCGTCCTCACGTCAGACAACCGCTCGATCGACATCGACTTCAGCGCGGACTTCGCCGTCGTCGGCACCGACATCGACGACTGAGCGGGTCGCGTCCTGCACCGCTGGCGTCGGGGATCATCGCAGCCGACTCGCAGTATTCGCACGTCGGAATCGAGGATGGGTGAGGACGAACACCGTGACAATGAGCATGATCGCGGCTGCGGTGATGACGGGCAACGGCGCCCAGAGGCCGTAGAGCGCCGTACCGGCAGTGGGGGCGATGACAAAGGTGAGTCCAGTCGTCGCACCGATTACTCCGGCGAGACCGCCCTGTTCTTCTCTGCCGATCAGGAGGGTGGGGCCGGCGGTGTAGCCGGGCATGGCGATGCCCAAGCCGAGTCCGACCAGCAGGACGGCGGCGAACAGCAGCACCGAACCTGCGTCGACGATCAACACCAGGAAGCCCATGAGCGCGATCACGCCGCCGACGCGTAGCAGGGTCGCAGGCTTCCAGCCGCTGCGAGGAACGACGACGGTCTGCGCGAGGACCATACCGACGCCCGCGGCGAGGAGTGCGCCGCCGGTGACCAGGCCTGTGGTTGCTGCATCGAGTCCGAGGCGGTCTTGGACGATGAACCCTGTGATGACTTGGATGAATCCGAGTGCGGTGAACATTCCGAATCCGGCGAGCAGGAACGGCCACACGCGCGGGTCGAGTGGACTGATGCGTACAGGCGCCTGGATGAGTTCGTGGCGGGGTTCGCGGCGGAGGCGGAAGACGATGAGAGCGAGGCCGACGGTGAGGAGGATGGGTACGGCGATGAGCGGGCTGATGAGTCCGAACGCCGAGAGGAGTCCGCCGACGATGGAGCCACCGATCATCGCTATGCCTTGCACTGCACCGACCGCGGCCATGCCCTTCACTCGAGCGCTCTCATCGGTCGTGACGTCGGCGATGTAGGCCTGCGCCGTGGGCGGCACTGCTGCGATCGCCGTGCCGAAACCGATCCCGCGCAGTATCACGAACAGCACGAACAGGAGTGTTCCGGTGATCGCGCCGGTCATGCCGAGCCAGGCCAGCACCGCGAACAGTGCCATGGTGACCACGGCGAGGCAGAAGGCGGCCACGAGTACGGGCTTGCGTCCCCAGGATTGGGAGCGGCGTCCCCAGAACTGGCTGGTGAGCACGATCATGATCGCGGCCGCGCTGATGGTGACCCCGATCTGCCATTCGGCAAGCCCTACCTCGCGCGACAGGGGCGCGATGATCGGGTTGAGGGTCATCTGGCCGAGGTAGATGAGGAATACGGCTCCCAGCAGCAGCGGAATCTGCGAGCGCGATGTTGTCGGCCGCGTTGCCGTGTCGGTGGTCGGCGGGGTCATCGGATCTCCTTGGAAGACATGTCCTGTGCGGTCGTGGCGGTGACGTCGGAAACAGAGTCGGGTATGGCAGGGGCGAGGGTGAGTTGGCAGTCGGCGGTGAGAGCGAGGAGGTCGTCGTCGTGGCTGATGAGCAGGACGATGGCGCCGTCGTCGGCGACGCGGCGGATCTGGTCGGAAATGGACTGCAGGTGGCGGCGATCGACGCCGGAGCTCGGCTCGTCGAAGACGACGATCCGGCGGCCGGCGACGCGGACGGCCGCGACGACGAGGCGCTGCTGCTGACCGCCGGACAGTGACAGCGGATGCCGTTCGGCGAAAGCAGTGAGGTCGAGGGCGTCGAGGATCTCCTCCGTCTGAGGTGCCCGGCTGTGGGCGGCGGCGAGGTGGATCTCGGCCTGAACGCTGTCGGTGAACAGCTGACGCTGCACGTCTTGCATGACGATCGCGCTCGCCCGCTGCCGCGCTCTGGCGCCCAGTACCTTTCCGTCGAGGCGTACGACGCCGGTGCTGCGCTGCAGGCCAGTCACTACCCGGGCGAGGGTGGTCTTTCCTGCGCCGTTGACGCCGCGAATCGCGGTGACCGTACCGGCGGAGAACGCGATGCGGTCGATATCGAGCACCGCGCGCCCGCCGAGGTGACAGCGGATCGCCTCGAGTTCGAGCTCGGCTTCGGGAACATCGGACGCGTCGACGCCACCGGCGATGCTTGGTCCGGAGGCCGGGACGACGGGCAGATCGACCGCGGCCACGACTCCCCGCAGCCCCTCACGCGCAAGCTCCTCGTCCGGCACTGCGCGGAACTGAGCGGCGGTCCATTCGACGTCGATCGCACCGTCACGCATGACGATCACGCGGTCGACGAGGTCCTCCAGGTAGCGGATGCGGTGCTCGGCGACCACGATCGTCACTCCCCTGGCTTTGAGGTCTGCAAGGGTGACCGTCAGCCGGCGCACGGCGTCGGCTGAGAGGTTCGAGCTGGGCTCGTCGAGCAGGAGGATGCGGGGCCAGTGCGCGGTCGCGGCGACGATCGCGACCTGCTGCTGCTGCCCGCCGGACAGATCCCGCAACCGCTGTCCGACCGGCACGCCTGCGGAGAGGTCCACGACCGCCTTGGTGACCCTGGTCCGGATCTCCTCGGGTTCGACGCCGAAGTTCTCCATTGCGAAGGCGACCTCTTCCGGGACGCTGTCGGTGAAGAACTGACGCCGGGGATGCTGCAGCACCGTCCCGGTGAGGAGGCCAATCGCATCGAGTTCCGCGTCAGCGGTGATCAGCCCGTCGACGGTGACGATGCCGGCGAGGATGCCGTCGTCGTGGAAATGCGGGATGAGACCGTTCATGAGCCTCAGGGCAGTGGATTTGCCGGACCCTGACGCACCGCACAGAATCACGAACTCGCCGGGGACGACATGCAGGTCGAGGTCGCGCAGGCTCGGCTGCTCGGCGTGTGGATAAGTCCAGTAGGTGTGGTCTATGCGGATCATGTCAGCGGCGCCGGAAGGATCAGGGCCGCCGTGACGAGCACGGCGACAACGAGGACGAGGATGAGGTCGGCATTTCCCAGGCGCGGCGGGTGCATGGCCGTGGGGATGCGGTGCGAGCCGAGCCCGCGGAGAATGGCGGAGGCCGAGAGATCTTCGCTGGCGCGCAGACTCGCGGCGATCATAGGCACGGTGAACCGCTCCAGGGTGAGGACCGGGTGGCGCAGCAGCCCGCTCGCGCCTGCGAGCCCGCGCAGCCGCATCGCATCCAGCACTGACGCGGCCTCGGAACTGACCACGGGGAAGAACCGCAGCATGACAGCGAGGGTCACCGAGATCGGACGTGGGATCCGCCAGGCCCGGAATGCGGCGGCGAGCTGAGTCGGAGAGGTCGTGC
This sequence comes from Microbacterium murale, assembly GCF_030815955.1. Lineage (NCBI taxonomy): Bacteria > Bacillati > Actinomycetota > Actinomycetes > Micrococcales > Microbacteriaceae > Microbacterium > Microbacterium murale. The sequence continues at coordinate 186,822 of NZ_JAUSXK010000001.1, forward strand.
CGATCAGGTGCATACCGACGCCGATCGCGGCGGCGAAACGGATCAGGTAGGTGCACGCGAGTGCCACGATCGCTGTGAAGGCGTTTGGCCACCACAGTGGCAGCATCCAGCCGAGAACTCCCATCACCGTCGCGGTCGCCATCAGCCCGAGCGCGCGCGTCCATGCTCGCTCCGACAGAGCGAGTATGACTGCCACGAGCAGCACGAACGGGACGAAGCGCAGCCCGCCAGGACTCATCACGGCGATGCTGCAGACCAGCACCAGAAGAATCTTCGACCGCGGATCCAGACCCCCTTGGCGCCGCATGACGGCCGCGGGAGGCTCGGTCTCAGGCAAGGCCGGCTCTCTGGAAGTGCTTGCGCAGCAATCTGGTGCCCAGCAGTGCGCCGAGGAAGCCGCAAACGACGGTCGCCGCGACCATCCCGAGTACCATCGGCGCCGATACGAGCTGATCGAAAGCTGCGATGTACTCCTGGCCCATGCCCTCCATGCTCCCGGAGTGCAAGTATGCGTCGCGGTCAAGGAAGAACGGGATCCAGGGCCCGACGAACCACGCGGAGAACACCGTGTACGCCCAGATCGTCGCCCACTTCGACCGGTAGTTCCCGGCCCACAGGATCAGCTCGGCAAGGACGGATACGCCGATCGTGACGAGGGTGCTCTGCCAGGGCTGCCCCATCATGAGGTAGAGGAGCGCCACGACAAGACCGAACAGAGCGGCCATACCTGCGTGCCGGACGCGGGTGAGGAAGAGAATGTAGGGAATGCCGGCTGCGATGGCGGACAGCGGCAGGGTGAGCAGCATCACCACGGGGCTGATGACGCCGAGCATCGCGACCGCGAACACGATCACGAAGTAGATGACGGCGAAGATCGCGACGTTGAGCAGGTCTCGGGCGGAGAATCGCACAGCGAACGGAGATCGAGTCTTCACTGGGGCGGGCGTCACTGTTGAGGACGCCAGGGTGTGGTCGGTCATCGAATCAGGTCCTTTCAAGGGTGGGTGTTTCAGTCGTGTGAGGCGAGCTGCCAACCGGTGGCGTCGACGCGCTCGGTCCAGTAGCGGGCGTACGCGCCGCCGGCGGCGAGCAACTGCGCGTGGGTGCCGGTCTCGCGAATGCCGCCCTCGCCGTCGAGCATGATGATGCGGTCGGCGGTCATGATCGTCTGCAACCGGTGGGCGACGACGATCATCGTCCGGTCGGATCGGATGGCGTCGACTGCCTCACCGATCGCGATCTCGTTGCCGATGTCCAGCGCCGCGGTCGCCTCGTCCAGTAGGACGATCGGCGCATCCTTCAGCAGCGCTCGCGCGATGGACACCCGCTGACGCTCGCCGCCGGACAAGTTGGAGCCGCCCTCGCCGACTTTGGCATCCCATCCGCCGGGAAGACGTTCGGCGATCTCGTCGACCTTGGCACGCGTAGCTGCGGCTATTGCTTCCTCGCGGCTGAGGTCGGGGTTTCCGATCCAGACGTTGTTGAGGATGGTGTCGTCGAAGAGATAGACGTCCTGGAACACGGGGGCGACCGCCGATTCGACGATGTCAGTGCCGAGCCGCGGGAGCGGGACGCCACCGATCGACACTGTTCCCGCTTCAGGGTCGTAGAAGCGGGCAATGAGCTTCGTGATCGTCGTCTTCCCTGAACCGGACGGCCCGACAATCGCCGTCATGCCCCCAGCGGGAGCCGTGAAGGAGATGTTTCGCAGCACCGGCGCGTCACCGTAGCCGAAGGTCACGTCGACGAAATCGATCTCCCAATCGGCTGGCACGGCGGGCACTGCCGGTTCCGGCAACGCGATGACCGCGGCGAGTCGGTCGAGCTGGTCGAGGGTGGTGCGAGCGACGGCGACGCCACCGCCGAGATCGCCAGCGGCGACGATGGGCTCGTTGAAGCGCACACCGAGCACGAGCAACGCGATGAGTGTCGCGATGTCGACGGTGCCCCCGACCGCGAGATACGCCCCGACGACGAGCAACAAGGTCAGGGAGAACTGGACGATGCCCGCGAAGGTCGCGATGCCCGCCCCGCCTGTGACGAGCATTCCCCGGTAGGCACGGTGTTGGTTCTGCAGGGCGTCCTCCACCAGTCGGTCTGCAATCGAATCGTCTCCTGCGGTGCGCAAGGTGGGCTGGGCGCGGGCGAATTCGATGACCCGGTTCGATGCGTCGTCCACGGCTTCAGCGTGAATGGCGTCTCCCCGGCCGAACGTTCCGCGCAACCACCGGTAGCCGATGATGAGGACAGGCACCATCACTGTCATCGTCAGTGCGAGACGCCAGTCGAAGAAGTACATCCCGATCAGTACTGTGCCCGGGGTGATGAATCCGGTGAGGATCTGCCGCAGGATCGCGTACGGCATATTGGAGACGAACATCGCGCCCTGGGTTGCGATGCCGGCGATAAGACCGGACCGGTCCGCACCGAACCATGCCACCGGAAGCTCCACCAGCCGTTCGCCGAGCCGAGTGAGCAGGGAATCGAGCAACGCAGTGCTCGTCTTCATTCCGAACTGGCTCGCGAACCATGCGGCCAGCACATACCCGACTCCGCCGATGGCGACGACGATCAGCCAAGACCCCGCGGCATCCACATCGCCGAGAAACAGCGCCCGCAGCAGAGGCACGAGCAAGAGGAACGCAAGGCCTTGAAGAATCGCAGCAGCAACGATGAACACCAACTCGGTGATGAGCAGACGGCGTGCGGTGGGTGATGAGTAGTGCAGAAGCCGGCGGATCATGGCAGGACTCCTTCCGGAAGAGAGCGGGCATGATTGGCTTGATAGTCGGCCCACATTCGAGCGAACCTGCCTTCGGCCGCGACAAGCTCGGCGTGCGTGCCGCGCTCGACGATTCGACCCTCATCGAGCACCAGGATCTGATCCGCACCGACGATCGTGTGCAGTCGGTGCGCGATCACCAGCACCGTGCGCTCTGCGGCAAGGATCGACAGCGCGCGCTGGATCGACGCCTCCGAGTCAGGGTCGGCGAACGCGGTCGCCTCGTCCAAGACAAGCACCGGCGTGTCAGCGAGCAGAGCCCGAGCGATCGTGACGCGCTGCGCCTCACCGCCGGAGAGATTCGCGTCCTCTCCGACAACCGCGTCGTAGCCGCGATCGAACCGCAGGATCCGCTCGTGAATCTGCGCCGCCCGAGCCGCGTCCTCCACTTCCTCGTCGGAGGCAGCTGGGCGCGTGAGGCGGATGTTGTCACGCAGACTCGCCCGCAGCAACTGCACATCCTGGAACACGAACCCCACCTGGCGATACAGCTCGGTCGCGGCGATCTGCCGCACATCGACTTCCCCGATTGCGACTGTGCCTTCCTGTGCGTCGTAGAAGCGCGGCACAAGCTTGGCAAGGCTCGACTTTCCGGAGCCGGACGCACCGACCAATGCGGTCACCGTGCCAGGCGCACACGCCGCGGTGATCTCGTGCAACACCCGGCGCTTGCCGTCGTAACTGAAGGAGACGGCATCGAACGCGGCGTCGCGCCCTTTTGGACTGCGTGGAGCGTCATCGCGTGGAACGGGCTCGAGCGCGAAGAACTCAGACAGCGACTGCTGTGCTTTGGTCGCATTGCGCAGGAACTGCGCTGAAGATCCGAGCTTCATCAGCGGGCCCGTCAGCCCGAGACCCAGCAGCAGACCGGGCAGCACGTCGATCGGAGCCGCCGCGCCAGCGTTCACCAGCCAGACGCCGACGGCGAGCAGCCAGACCAGCACCACCACCGGCGACGTGATGATTTCGATGACTGTGAACATCACGGCCGTCTCGCGCGTCCACTCACCGACGAAGTGCACATACCTTCTTGTCTCGTCCCGGTATCGTCGATGGCTGCGCCCGATCTGCCCGAATCGCTTGACCACGGCGATCCCGTGGACGAACTCGACGGTCGCCCCGGAAAGCGCCGCGGTGGACTCGTCGTATTGCCGGTATTTCTCCGCCCCGCCACGCATCAGGACCGGGTACAAGATCGCGGTGACCACCAATGGCACCAGCGCCGCCACGGCAAGTTGCCACTGCACGACGAACAGATAGGTGAGGCTGACGACGGGGACCGAGACCGCAGCGACGACGTCGTGGATCGCATGCGCGACCAGCTGGTGCAGCGCGACGACGTCGTTCTCCACGAGCTTGCGCACGGTCCCCGAGGCACGCCGGTCGAACCACCCCAACGGCAACTGCTGCAGATGACGCACGATCCGCTGTCGTAGCGTCAGCTGCAGCTCGGCATCAGCAAAGTGGCTCACCAGTCCTGACAGGAACGCCGACCCGAAGCTCACGAACAACGCCACCACGGCAACGGCGACGATGATCCACACTCGTGCGGCGTCGATGCTGTCGCCCGACAACGCCGGCAGCAACGTGCGGGCGAGTTCGACGATCGCGATGAACGGAATCACTCCGCTGAGCGCCCCGAGCACGCTCAACGCGACGATGCCGGCGAGACTCCCGCGCACCGGCGCGAAGAAAGACTCCCCTGCCGCCCGAACGGTCGATGCCTGGCTCTGGTCGCTCATACGCGTATCCCCCTGCTGCTTATTGAGAACCATTATCACACAGTAGTATGAACAGTGTTCTATTCGGCCTCAGCGTACAAGTAAGGCGACCCTAACTTCAATGGTCTGAACCTTCCGGTCCAGTTCGCTTTAAGGAGAGATCGTCCACATGACCGATCCCGCACCGTTTCACGTCGGGCTGACCCCTGACCTCGTCATCGATTCAGCAGTGGACCTCACGCGCGAGTCGCATCTGATGAGCTGGTCGATCCGAGACCTCGCCCGTCGGCTCGGTGTCGCACCGTCTGTGATCTACCATCACGTCGGCGGCAAGGATCTGCTGTGCCGACGGGTCGTCGAGCGGATGCTCGAGCGGATTCAGCTGCCCGATCCCGGATTACCATGGCAGGAGTGGTTCCGCATCCTCTTGCACTCCGCGGGCACGCGTGCTGCGGAGTATCCCGGCACAGCGAAGTGGATGCTCATGCACGGGCCCACGCATCCCGCCGCGCTGCCCATTCTCCAGTCCGGGCTGTCCGTCCTGCGTCGCGCACGGTTCGGCGAGCGAACCGAGACCGCCTATGCCGTATTGCTCAACAACGCCATGCTCACGATCTCGATCAGCGACGACCGCCTCCAACATGAAGGGGACGGCCCTCGTGACCACGCAACGATGATGGCGGAGTTCCACGAGATGCCCACTGCTTCAGTAGAAGTCCGCGCGATGGGACAGCGTTTCATCGGCCCCTTCGCCGAAGGCGGCGAGACCGCAGCACGAATGCGGTGGGACTACTACGGTGTCGTCGTGGACACCACGATCGCCGGACTCGAGGCCACCCTTCTCTCGCCGGAGCGTTCCGGGCTCTGATTTCTCTTCCGGCAGATCAGGACAAACTTCGGCGCTGACCGATGGGCTGCGGAAAGCGATGACGCCGGTACCGTTTCGAATTGTGAAACGCGCCCTTCGATCCGTCGACCTCAGCCCCTATCGCCGACATCCCCGTGACCCTGATATCACCGGCTCGCTCGAGTTCATCGAAACGCACCGCATCTGCCGTCGTCACGGCGCCGCGCAGTTGCAACTCCACGAGCCGCTCGGCCGCGATGGCCGCGAGCCGCCCGGTGGCGCCGGATTGCCCCTCCCCTGTGGCTGTGAGTGGTCGGGTCGATCCCCTCTTGACCGCGGTGACGCTCCAGGCCTCACCGCCGAGATGCGGCGCGTGGCGCAGCAGCGGGGCCAGCGACGGAACAGCGCCGACGAGACGCAGTGCCGCAGTCGCAAGTCGGCTGTCGAGTGCGAGCCAGCTGCGGACTCCGACTCCGAGCGGGCGCCCGACGAGCAGATCGTCGGGAAAGTCCGCCCTCAGGTGCTCACGCAGCGTGCCATCGAGGAGCGGGAACTTCCGTCGTGAGCGCAGGTTGGCGACCGGATACGCCTCGGGCGCTGCGTATACGTCATCACCAGCAAGGCGCATGGTCCATTCCACGGCTGCGGGACCGTGGGCTTCGCCTGCACCAAGCATGATCGCGACGTCGATCTCCTCCCCGGGCTGCGGGTCGAGAGCGCGGATGAGCACGGTACTGAGCCCCGGCGCGATGCCCGCCCCCAGCAGGACCGCACCTCCTTCCGGCACACCGGTGGCGAGCCGCTCGAGGTGAAGCGCAGTCGCGGAAACATCCACGAGCGGCGTCACACCCACTGCCGCCTGCACGGCTGCGGATTCGAGGCCGCTCGCATCGAGGACGACATCGGCGCGGGCCGCCTCGACCCTCAGCCGGGCACGTCCTGCCGATGTCGACGCGTCGATCGCGACGCCATCCTCCGGCGCACGCCGGCCGGCGCCGACGACCTCGTGCCCGTTTTGTCGCAGCGCGGCCGACGCGGCAGAGCCAACGGCTCCGCGCGCGCCGAACACGAGCGCCCTCATCTCCTCGGGTCCGAGCTCGAGTCGCGCGTGATGTCGCCGACAGTATCGGACGCCGGCAGGGTGCGCGCTGAGCACGCAGCGGCCACCACCTCGGGCGGGACGCCGCGCATGCGCTGCGCCGCCTTCGCCAACGTAGGAACGGCCCAGAACACGGCGATGGGGACGACAACGGTGATGACGACGGCTGTGCGAAGCGGATCGGGCCATCCCGAGGTGAAGGGCGCGACGATCGCCGAAGCGATGAGCACCAGCGGGAGAATCGCAGCCCAGGTAATCACGGCTTGCAGAGGGCGAGGAAGCGGACGCATAAAATCTCCAAACGTTTGGTTGGATATCGACCATACGAACCGTCATCGACAATTGCAACTGAATGGTTGGATTCACTAGGCTGGGCACATGTCATGGAATACCGAGGCCACGCGCCGCAAGCTGCTGGAGGCGGCGACCGCACAGTTCGCAGACGTGGGCCTGGCTGGCGCCCGCGTCGACGCGATCTCCCGCGAGGCCGGAGTCAACAAGGAGCGCATCTACCAGTACTTCGGCGACAAGGCCGGTCTCTTCGCCGCCGTCCTGGCCGCTGAGGTGGAGCACCTCCTTGACGGCATCTCCGTGACGGGAAGCGGCGCGGACGCGATGGGCCATGTCGCCGGCGCTCTGCATGACAGCGCAGCCGCACATCCGCACCTCGCGCGCCTCCTGGCGTGGGAGAGCCTCGAGCTCTCCGAGCCGGTGTCCGCCGAGCGCCGCGCCGCCGGCTGCGCCGCCATGGTGGCCTCGCTCGCCGAAGCACTTCCGCAGCACGATCGCACACACGTCGCCGAGTTGGTGCTGAGCCTGATCTCACTCGCTCTCGCCGATCGCTGCCTCCCTCACGTCGCCACTCTCGTCGCACCGGGCAGCACCGCGTCGTCGCGGCGGGCGGCGGTCGTCGCGCAAGCCCGCGCCCTGGCGGCGGTCGGCGGCTGAGCAAGCGAGCCGCGGAGATTGGGCAACTTCATTCCCGCAGCGCATCCCAGGTGAACCCGTCACCGCTCCGCACCGCCGACGATCCGCAACACGGCAAGCGCGGCGCGGGCGTGATCTCGCGCAGCCTCGCGCGTGGGCGCTGGGGACAACCCGAGGAGGCGGCGGCGGTGGGCTTCACCGAGCAGTAGCCCGAACAGCGCTTCGGCAAGGTGACCCCGGTCACCTTGGGGCACCCCCTCCCACAGGCGCCCTGCCAGGAGTTCGATATAGCCGCCGGGCCCGCTGGTATAGAAGCGGTCGGCGAGCTCGGGGAACTGTGCAGACTCGCCGATCATGAGCCGGTGCAGCCCGACCGCGTCGTCGGAATGCAACTCGTAGACGAGTCGTGTCGCGAGGTCTTCCAGCAATCTCTCGTCCGATTCGAGGTCGTCGAGTGCACGACCACGGAATCGCTCGATGGCCGCCGTGAAGACCTCGGCCTTGTCGCCGAAGTAGGAGTAGATCGTTCTCTTGGCGACTCGGGCTGCGGCGGCGACCTCGTCGAGAGTGACCTGGCCGTAGCCGCTCGAGACGAAGAGCTCCACTGCCGCGTCTAGGATCTGGTCCCTGCGCTGCTCCCGCTCGTCAGCGGTCGGGCGCCCCCTCTTGCGGGCCGGGTTCGTCGAGGTGCCGCTCATAGGTGACCTTCCGTCCTAGGAGCATCGGAGGTCGACGCCATCAACAATCATCCTATAATGAAACGCATTCGTTTCATTAATCGCCGGTGGAACACCGCGTGATCGAGCAAACTGCGCCCCAGAAGGGCGCCGTGTGAGGAGTCCCGATGGCCGTACGCAGATCCAGGCCCACCGCCGCCCCGAAAGCAGCAGCGGGAACGACGCCGCATGCCGCGCCACCCGACGAGATGCTGCTGGCGTTCTACCGGCAGATGGTGTTGATTCGCCGGTTCGAGGAGCGGGCAGCACGGGCCTACACGCAGGCTGAGATCGGCGGATACTGCCATCTCAACCTCGGAGAGGAAGCCACTGTCGTCGGGCTCATGTCTGCGATGGAACCGAGCGACTACCTGTTCACGAACTACCGGGAGCACGGATACGCGATCGGGCGAGGCATCGCACCGGGACGGATCATGGCCGAGCTGTACGGGCGCAGCGACGGCGTGTCGAAAGGCTGGGGCGGGTCGATGCACCTGTTCGATCTTGAGGCGCGGCTGCTCGGCGGGTACGGGATCGTCGGAGGACAAGTGCCGCTCGCGACCGGTGCCGCACTCGCGATCGACTACCGCAGCGGAAAGGAGGCTGTGGTGTGCGTGATGGGCGACGGCGCGACCAATATCGGGGCATTCCACGAATCGCTGAACATCGCAGCCCTCTGGCAACTCCCCATCGTCTACGTCGTCGTCAACAACGGTCTGGGCATGGGCACCACGGTGGAGCAGTCCTCCGGCGAACCCGAACTGTACAAACGGGCGGCTTCGTATCGGATGGCCTCAGCCAGAGTCGATGGCAACGACCCGGTGGCCGTGCGGGACGCGACGCTCAGCGCGCTCGCGAGTGCACGTGAGGGCAAGCCGTTCCTGCTGGAAACTGTGAGCGGGCGCTTGAAAGGTCATTCGGTGGTCGACCCGGCGAAATATCGCGCGAAGGACGAGGCGGAGTCCCTCAAGGCCGGCGACCCCGTCGCTGCCTTCGCTGTCCAGCTGGCCGAACGGGACCTGCTGACCGACGAGGCGATCGCCGATATCGATGCCGAGGCGATGCGCGCCGTCGGCGAAGCCGTCGCGTTCGCCGAGGCCAGCCCGCACCCTTCAGTTGAAACCCTCTTCGACTACACCTACGCCACCGCCGTGCCGAACGATTCCCGGCGATTGCCCGGGCAACCCCTCTTTGGACCGGCGCCCTTCCCCCTGATCGGAGCACCCGTATGAGCATCATGACCTACCGGCAGGCCCTGCACGACACCCTCCGCGCCGAGATGCTGCGCGACAAGGACGTGCTGCTCATCGGCGAGGAGATCGGCGTCTTCGAGGGCTCGTACAAGATCACCGCCGGCATGCTCGCCGAGTTCGGCGAGAAACGCGTGCGGGACGCCCCCATCGCAGAGGAGGGCTTCACCGGAGCGGCTATCGGCGCCGCCATGCTGGGGCTGCGTCCGGTCGTCGAGATCATGACCATCAACTTCTCGCTGCTCGCGCTCGATCAGATCGTCAACCACGCCGCGAAGATCTACGGCATGTTCGGCGGCCAGGCGCGCGTGCCCCTCGTCATTCGCACGCCCGGCGGCGGCGGGCAGCAGCTCGGCGCCACTCACTCTCAGAACATCGAGCTCTATTACGCGTTCGTGCCCGGCATGAAGGTCGTCGCCCCCTCCAGCCCTGCGGATGCCAAGGCGCTGCTGCTGGCCGCGATCCGCGACGACGACCCGGTGCTGTTCCTCGAGAATCTCGCCCTCTACAACACGAAGGGCGAGGTACCCGATGACGACACCCCGGCCGAGATCGGCCGCGCCGCCGTCACCCGCCGGGGCTCTGACATCACCGTCGTCGCCTACTCACGCATGGCCGCCGTCGCGCTCGACGTCGCCGAGCAGCTCGCCGAGACAGACGGTATCGACGTCGAGGTCGTCGATCTTCGAAGCCTGCGTCCCCTCGACCGCGAAACGATCATCGCGTCGGTGAAGAAGACCCACTGCGCGGTGGTCCTGGAGGACGACTGGCTCACCTACGGGATCGGTGCCGAGGTCGCCGCGACGATCTCCGACGGTGCGTTCGACTGGCTCGACGCCCCTGTGCGCCGCGTCGCCATGGCCGAAGTGCCGCTTCCGTATTCCAAACCACTTGAGACCGCTGCGCTTCCGTCCCCCGAAGACGCGGCCACCGCAATCCGTCAGACCCTCGCCGCCGTCTCCCGCCGCGCCTAAGGACAACCATGATCGACATCCACATGCCCCGGCTCTCCGACACCATGGAAGAGGGCGCCATCGCCGTCTGGCACAAGAAGCCCGGCGATGCGGTCGCCGTCGGTGACCTCCTCGTCGAGATCGAGACCGACAAAGCCACCATGGAGTACGAGGCGTATGACGCCGGCGTGCTTCTCGACATCGTCGTCCCCGAAGGCGAACAGGCAACCATCGGCACGGTCATCGCCCGCATCGACGACGGCATTTCCGAGACCGGAGATTCGGCAACGCCGACGCGCGCCGACGATGAGTTCGCTGCGCCTCCCCGCCCGCCTTCCGAGCGACTGTTCGCCACGCCTCTCGTGCGCAGGCTCGCCCGCGAGCACGCGATCGACCTCACCCTTGTGACCGGCTCGGGCCCCGGCGGTCGAATCGTCCGCGCCGACATCGACGATGCACTGAACCGTGAGGACCCGACCCTCGACGAGGCGGACATCACCGTCGAGTCCTCTGCAGTTGCGAACCGCGCCGTATCGACCGATGACGCACGGCAGTCGACCGCCGTACCGTTCGACAGGACCCGACAGGTGATCAGCCGTCGTCTCGGCGAGAGCAGCAGCACTACACCGCACTTCTTCGTCACCGCAGTGGCCGATGTCGAGTCGCTTCTGGCTCTGCGCGCCGATATCAATGCGCACGCCGCATCGTCGGGCCGACCCAAGATCAGCATCAACGACCTCCTGGTCCGCGCCTGCGCGGTAGCACTCCGCGAGCATCCGGGAGTCAACGCCTCTTACACACCGGAGGGGCGCGGAGCAACGCTCCTGCATGAGCGCGTGAGCATCGGCATCGCCGTCTCCGCCGGCACGGGGCTGGTCGTTCCGGTGGTCATCGACGCCGATCAGAAGTCGGCATCGCAGATCGCATCGGACTCCAGGCGGCTGACCGGACTCGCGAAGGAAGGCAAGCTCGGCAATTCAGACATGGCAGGCGGAACCTTCACGATCAGCAATCTCGGCATGTACGGCGTCGAACAGTTCACCGCGATCATCAGCCCGCCCGAAGGGGCGATCCTCGCCGTGGGCACCGCGAAGCCAGAGCCCGTCGTCATCGACGGGTCCGTCGAAGTCCGTCACCGGATGCGGTATACCCTCTCCGCCGACCACCGAATCATCGACGGTGCCCTCGCCGCGCAATTCCTTGCATCCCTCACCGACCTGCTGGAGAGCCCCCTGAGCGTCATCGCCTGAAACAGTCCATATCGGCGCTCGGCGACTTCCATCGCGGCGGGGACGCCACGCGCGCCCCGCCGCGGTATTTCCGTTCCAAGGAGGCGTGCTTCGAGCCGGCCCTGGCGGAGTTTTGGCGGAGTTCATAGCCGTCATCGCCGCCAGGCACCTCTCCCGCGGATGCTACTTCTCGGCCGTGAGTTCTTCGCGAAGAATGTCGGCACCAGCGCTGAGTGCGTGCAGCTTGCCGCGCGCGACGTCACGCGGCAGCGGCGCCAGGCCGCAGTTCGTGCTCGCGATGAGCTTGTCCGCGTCGACGAAACGAAGCGCATCCCGCAGGGTGTCGGCGACCTCCTGCGGGGTTTCGATCGTCTGGCTGGCCACATCGATGGCTCCGAGCATGACCTTCTTGCCCCGGATGAGCTCGATGAGTTCCAGGGGAACGTGGGAGTGGTGGCTCTCCAGCGAGATGATGTCGATGCTCGAGCGCTGCAGAAGCGGGAACGACTTCTCGTACTGGCGCCACTCCGCCCCGAGAGTAGCCTTCCAGTCGGTGTTCGCCTTGATCCCGTACCCGTAGCAGATGTGCACCACCGTCTCTGCGCGCAGGCCCTCGGCCGCCCGCTCCAGCACCTCCACGCCCCAGTCCTGCACATCGTCGAAGAACACGTTGAACGCCGGCTCGTCGAACTGAATGATGTCGACCCCCGCCGCCTCGAGCTCTCTCGCCTCCTGATTCAGGATCGTCGCGAACTCCCATGCGAGCTTCTCGCGGCTCTTGTAGTGGCGATCGTAGAGAGTGTCGATCATCGTCATCGGACCGGGCAGGGCCCACTTGATCGGCTGATCGGTCTGCTGGCGGAGGAACTTCGCATCCTCGACGAACACGGGCTTCTCACGGCCCACGGCACCGACGATCGTCGGCACGCTCGCGTCGTACCTGTCGCGGATCCGCACCGTCTCCCGCTGGTCGAAATCGACACCGGAGAGATGCTCGATGAACGTCGTCACGAAGTGCTGGCGCGACTGCTCTCCGTCACTGACGATGTCGATTCCCGCGTGACGCTGCTCCTGGACTGCGATGCGCAGCGCGTCCTGCCGGCCCTCTACCAGGGCGTCACCCTCCAGTTTCCACGGAGACCACAGGGTCTCAGGCTGGGCGAGCCAGGACGGCTTCGGCAGGCTGCCGACGATCGACGTGGGCAGAAGCGTGTGCATGATCGGTGGTACTCCGCTCATCATCCGACAGGAACGGGGTAGGTGGCTGCCCACTGCTCGAGGAATTCTCCGTGCGGCTTCACGAGGTGTTCGTGCGCGAACTTCCCCTGCTCGGTCGCGAGCCGACTGCGCTCGTCGCGATCGTAAGCGATCTTCGTCACCGAGTAGTCCTGCTGCTCGAGGCTCGGCTGATAGACGCTCGCCGCGGCCGAGTTCGCGTTGTAGATCTCCGGTCGGTAGATCTTCTGGAAAGTCTCCATCGTGCCGATCGTGCCGATGAGTTGAAGGTTCGTGTAGTCGTCGAGCAGATCCCCGCGGAAGTAGAACGCCAGCGGCGCGACACTGCCGTGCGGCATGAAATAGCGGACCGAGAGTCCCATCTTGCCGAAGTACTCGTCGGTCAGCGAGGAATCCTTCTGCTCGTACTCGACACCGAGGATCGGGTGGTGATTCTCGGTGCGACGGTACGTCTTGCTCGTCGAGACGCTGATGCAGATCACCGGCGACACCGTGAAGCGTTCCCGGTAGGCCTCCGAGTCGAGGAAGTGCTGGAAGAGCTTGCCGTGCAGATCACCGAAGTCGGCGGGAACGGCGAACCCGCCTGCGGCTTCGCTCGCCGCCGGCAGCCGCACGCTGAAGTCGAAATCGCGGACGTAGGACGAGAAGTTGTTCCCCACGATCCCCTGGCTGCGCTTTCCGGTGAGACGGTCGAGGATTCGGATGTCCAGAACCTCGAGCAGCGGGAACTCCTGGTCCTCGCCTTCTGCGGCGAACTGCACCGCGACGGAGACGATCTCGAGCTCGAGCGTGTACCGATCCCTCGTCGGGTTGTCCCAGTGCGCCAGATCGTTGAACCGGCGGTCGATCATCGTCAAGGCATTGCGGAGGTTCTGCTGACGATGCTCACCCCGCGCCAGGTTGGCGAAATTCGTGGTGATCCGGGAGTTGTCCGACGGGGAGTAATCCTCGTCAAAGCGGGTCGTCGTGATGCGGAAAGTGAAATCGTGCGCCATGAGGTGCCAATCGGTGAGCTGATCGGCCGGGCTCGGCCTCGCGAAGGTGGGGTCCCTCCATGGTGGCGGCTCAGCACCCCTATCGAGAAATGCGCTGCGACTATACCTTGGCATAGTGTGAAGCTATGGCAAGGCGATCGAGCGGCATCACGCTGCAACAACTCACGTACTACATCGAGGTCGCCGCAGAGGGGTCGATCAGCGCTGCCGCCGATCTGCTCTACGTCGCACAGCCCACGATGTCCGCGGCGATGAAAGACCTCGAGAGCAGAGTGGGGCGCGGCCTGCTCCTGCGCTCGGCCCGCGGTGTGACGCTCACCAGCGATGGCGTGGAGTTCCTGGGATACGCCAGGCAGGTCGTCGAGCAGGTGGCGCTCCTCGAACAGCACTATCTCGATCGACCGCCGTCACGGCGTCTGCTCGGGGTGTCGACGCAGCACTACTCGTTCGCTGTCGACGCGCTGGTAAGGATGGTGAAGGCGAGCTCAGCGGCCGAGTACGAGTTCTCGCTGCGGGAGACGCGCACGTGGGACATCATCGAAGACGTCCGCACCCTCCGCAGCGAGCTGGGGATCCTCTACCGGAATGACTTCAACCGGAACGTCATCGACAAGCTGCTGCGGGACTCCGGGCTCGCTTTCCATCCGCTCTTCGTCGCCGAGCCGCACATCTTCATCTCCCGCAAGAACCCGCTCGCCTCTCGAGATCGCGTCACCCTCGCCGATCTCGCCGACGTGCCGCGGCTCACGTTCGACCAGGGCGCGAACAACTCCTTCTACTTCGCCGAGGAGATCCTCTCCACCCTCTCGAGCACGCAGGAGATCCGGGTCTCCGACCGTGCGACGATCTTCAACCTCATGATCGGGCTCGACGGATACACCATCTCGACAGGCATCATCAGCGACGACCTCGACCCCGAAATCGTCGCCATCCCGCTCGACGTCGACGAGCACATCGAGATCGGCTGGATCGGCCACTCCGCGATCCCGCTCACCGACCAGGCGCAGCGCTATCTCACCGAACTGCGAACTGTTGTCTCGGGGTTCGGCGTGACACTTCTCGGCTGACCCTGTCCGCCGGTCGGCCGCCGAGGGAGGACGCGGCGTCCGGGCGACAGGACCGCAAGAAGCGACCACTTCTCCTCGACCACGCTCAGCGCCCACGCCGCAGAGCACGAACGCACTCGCTCGATCTTGACATCGTCTCCTGTCGGCGGACTTCTGGTACATCTTGTTCGCGATGTGGCGGCCCTCGCTCAGACCTGGTTCGCGGCGTCAGGCAGCACGCGAATGCCGATAAGTCGACTTCAGTCTTGTTGGGACCGGACACGAGCCAGCGAGGCCGAAGGTCCCGATGAAGGTCTCACCATGAAGGAGTCATTCACTGCTCGGTCTTCTCGGCCGGGGTGTACCTCAAAGCCGAATGTTCCGCCGATCTCCCCCCAGCGCACGGTTTCGTTCGCACACCGCGATCGCTCGTGCAGGGCACGGATGAATGTTTCCCAGGCATCGTTGTCGCCAACGTCGTTCATCGCCTGCTGGTAGAGCGTTGCGACCGCCGGGTCAGTGAGCACTGCTTGTTCGATGCTCTGCCATGAGTCGTTGGGGCTGACCAGTTGCGGGGCGTCGCCCAGCTCATCGAGGTAGTAGAACCGCCCCATACCTCCGTATATGTCGAGCGATTCGATGATGGGCACAACGACAGGATCGTTGTCCACCTCAGCGAGGAGCGACCTCCATCCGACGACCGGCATCTCGCGTCGGCGGCCGAACAAGCCAACGCCCTCCTCTCGACCGCCGGACAGCCCGAACAGGCACGTCATGGTCGAGGGATCTGACAAAGCGTCCGCCCGAGAGCGTGATCCTCATCCTCTCCCGGATGCGTCGGTGCGCGGCCAAGGGCTTATGTATTCGGTTCCTGCGACTCGACCATAAGAACTGGCGTGCTGTCTGACAAGCCTGGAGAGTGGATCGCGGGGGAAGGCCACTTCTGACATCTTCGGGACTACTACCGGCCCGTCGCCACGTGCTCGGAGTTGACGGATCGATCGTCTGTTCGTCTCGTCATGGTGGTCCCTCGGGTGGGGGTTCTCGCCTAGAAACCAGAAGTGCCCTGCAACTTGATCTGCCGCCTGGAGGTCCTTGGTAGTTCCCTCGTCGTCGGCAGTTTCGGCGTCGAGACGTTCTTTGACTCCTTGGCTGTAGGTGCGGAGTTCCAGTGCAGCGATCGCAATGGCATAGAGCAGTACCAATTCGCTCGCGTAGTGGTCGTAGTGAGGAGTCGCTCCGTCGAGGTAGCGGCCATACAGCCGTAGGTCGCTGTTCGTAACAGGGTGCGCGTAGCTGGAGAGAAACCTGTAGTGGACGCTGAGCCGCCCGGAGTCGGCAGCGTCGACGAGTCCGTTCTCTTCGAGGTTCTCCAAGAGCGCGGACCACCGGAGGTACACAAACCAGCGAGCTTCGTTCTCACTAGCACGACGTCGTAGTTCGTCTTTAGTGAGGAAGCCGTCATCCTCTTGGTCGGCGGGCTTTCCTAGAAGACCGTCGTACTCATCGATCAGGAAGTAGTAGATGCTCAGTTTTTCCTGGTTGCCGTGCTCGTCGGGCGCCGACAGTAGTCCCCGCCTTCGGATGGTTACGTCACCCTTCTTGGTGCGGTTCCAGGTGTGGATGTTGGCGGTCCAATCGGCGCCTGCCTCTCGTTCCCGTTGCCACTCTTCCCAGGTCTCATCTGAAACCGAACGCATGCGCTCCACATACGTGTCGCAGAGGAAGACTAACCAATCGAAGACTGCGTGTTCGAGACCGGTTCGGAGGATCGTGAACGCTGGACCGTAGTGATGCCTATCTGACAACTGGACTGCGGAGTCGAGGTATCGTCCTAGGCTCGCTGCGCGATTGGCTTTGTCTCCGAACTCGACATGGAAGGTGTCGCCTCCGAAGTCCATGTTGGCGTTGTCGCGGCGAACTCGCAGTCGACGCTCCAACCGGTCCCACACGGCTCGGAGTTCGGCATGCGTGTCATCAGCGGTCACAGTTCCCACTCTGCCGTAGTTGCTCTCGCTCGGGCGAGCTTCTTTGCAGGGAGGCTCTACTAAGGACCAGGCGGATCGCACCAACATGACACGGGAGGCAGATCCTGTGCCCTCGGTCCTAGAACGCTTCTGGTCACCGTTTGGTCCACGGCACCGTCCAGCGCCGCTTGGTCCCACTGAAAGCTCTCGACCGAATGTTCCAATAATTCAACGTCCCCGTTACGGCGGTCCAGATTCGTGAGATTCTTGGTCTAGCCAGGGATTTTCGGCAAAGTTCAAACCACGCTTCAAGCGAGCCTGGACCCGCCTGAGCGAAGAAGTCCGGGTAGACGTCGCGACTCGGTCTCGTTCTCTTTCCGATAACCATGCGCTTGTCGCAAGCTCAACTCGGAGACCGAGGAACAGTACCTCGAGACCAAGGGGAGACCCTGAAAGTCGCTACTGCATCACGAATCCGGATCGTATGGAAGTGGCAGAAGGCTTCCGCCGCCGTTTGATAGATGTCCTCGGCTGGGTATAGAGATTATCCATGACCGAAACGATATTCTGGGCCGCCGTGCAAGGCATCGGTACTGTACTTGCCGCGATTGCTGCAATGATCGCTCTGGTTCTCGCAGGGCGGCAGCTAGGCGAACTGGTCTCTTCGAACAAGCTACTGACGGCGTCGAACAACGCGATGACCGAATCGAACGTCGCGTTGACTAGACCGTATGTTGTCGTGGATCTTGAGTTCCTCCCATCTGTCAGCCGTTCAGGAGAAACATTAGGCACGTCTGTCTTCGTCGTTATCAAGAACGATGGAAAAACCGCGGCCCACAACATCCGCATGAGCACCGACCGTCCCTTCGAGTCCGTCAGCGAGCCAAACACTGATGGGTGGCGCAAGTCGCTGGAGGATCTGAACCGGATGGCGAATGGCGCGACGATCTTGCGCTCGTTGACGAACACGCGGCCGCTGAAGTACTACCTTGATGGCACCGAGCTTTTCGGAAAAGCTGACGAGCCCGGACCGTCGTGGACAGTTTCCGTAGATTACGAGGACGGCGAAGGACGCGGATTCCATGATTCATTTGCTCTCGAAGTAGAGGCTTGGCGTCGTTCAATCGTGATCGCGGACCCGCTCGTGCGCATCGGCAAGTACATCGATTCGGTAGCTCACGAAGTGAAGTCTCTTACTAAAGCCGTCAACTCATAGGCCCTAGCGGCCAATCAGTCTCAACTAGCGTGAGCGTCTGCCTGACACCGCCGCCGAACTGCGCTACTTTTCCACTATGAAGCCCGATGAGACCGCCGTTGATTCGCCTGCGGACGCCGCGAGCGCTCCATCGAAAGATCCAGTAGAAAAGTCACCGCCCACCCTCGACCAGCGCTTCAGGTTCGCTGGCACAGATTTCACCGACTCCTTCGACGCGCTGCGGGAGACTCATACCGAGCTGTCGGGGGCGGCCGCTAATCTTGACAAACTCGGTTCAATCTGGGAAAACCTACCGCCGGGTGTTGAGCTGACTCGCGACGAGAAGCAGCGACTAATCACTGAACTGCGGTCGATTCCGCCGGAGGATTTCAGCGCACGTACTCTACTGGACAAGCTTTGGGAAGTCACCGCCGATGACGCATGGGGGCCAGCCTTCACCACGACCACCATGACGAAGTTCTTCCGGCCCCTCAGGGAGCCTATATTTCACGGCGCGCTATTGATTAGCGCGGTCGCTAGCTTGGAGGCGCATTTGGGCCTGCTGGCGGAGAACTATTACCGCGCTGCACCTGTTGCACTGCACGCTGCGGATTCTGGAAATGGACGACGAGCCGATCAACCCAAAGAGGCTCCCAAGGAGTTCTCGCTCAAGGACCTACAGACCCTCGGCTCGATCGATCAGGCGATCGAAGCCGCGATTGAGGCTAGGGTCAGCAAACTTAGCTACGGAAGCCTCTCTGACTGGCGCAAGTTCTTCGACGACCGGATGAACATCGATATGGCCGAGCAGGGCACACCATGGCAGGAGGTTCTGGAAGTTTTCGAACGTCGACACTGTCTTGTGCACAGCGAGGGGCGCGCGTCCGAGCGCTACGTGAAAGCGACGAAGGCCTCTGAACCGAAGGCCGACCTGAGGCCAGACCGGGAGTACGTGTCGTCAGCGATCGACGCACTCCAAGTGGTAGGGACTCTCCTTCAGGCTGCTGTCTGGAGGAAGTTCACGAAGAACCATGCCGAGATCTATGACCAACTCGAGATGATCGCGTTCGGTGCTCTGAACGATGAACGCTGGGCCTTCGCACTCCCGCTGTACGAACGATGCCGGGAACTGCCACTGACGAACGAAGAGGTCCTAATGACTACCGTGAACATTTGGCTGGCTCGGAAAGGAATGTCCGGTGTCGATTCGATCCGCGACGAAGTAGAGCAGTGGGATGTTTCTGGAGTAGACGAGTTGTACGTTTTCGCGAAGGCCTGCATCCTGGACGACGTCGATTCCGCCTTCGCTCAGCTGCCAACCCTGGTGGAGCGTAAGAAACTGTCTGGCGCTGCCCTTGCTACTTGGCCTTTGACCGCTCCACTGAGGGCTGATCCGCGCATCCGGGAGTACGGCGAGCTGGTTCGCGGATACCTATCCACCGAGATCGAAGAGTCTGAGCTGGCCGCGGAGGCCGCCTCAGATCCAACCTCCGACGTTGAGGTCACTGCAGAGGCGCCGCCCGAGGGAATCGCCGACACCTCTTCGGCCGCTGTAAGCCCCGAGGAGAAAGGAATGAACGCCCCTGACTCTGAGTGATCACGTTGAGTCGTACCCCTCCACGCCTGTTTCCGTCGATGTATGTGCCTGGCGCTAAGCTCCTGCCATGAGCGAGGGGGACGCAGTGGATCCGATCATTACGGGAGCGATTGCAAAGGCTGGCGAAGTCGGCATGAAGGCCGCTGACTCGGCGACCAAGGAGGCTTTCTCTCTCCTGTCGCGTCTTCTTGGTCCGTCCGCTGACGTGATCGGGGAGGACTGGGCTGACCGTCTTCGACAGAAGAACATGACTCGTCTGCTCAAGAAGACCGAGAAGTTGGCTGCGGGGAAAGAGGATCCGGGTTGGGCGCAGCCGAGAGTCGCCAACGCTGTCTTCGAGGCGGCACAGTACGCAAATGATGAGATAGTGACGGACTACCTGAGTGGAGTGCTCGCGAGTTCTCGAGAACCGGACGGTGGCACTGACGACGCGCTGCCCTGGTCCAGTTTGGTTTCCCGGCTGTCGGCGCTGCAGCTCCGTATTCACTACGTCCTCTACTTAAACCTCCGCCAGGTCCTCAGCGCCAGCGAAGACCACCAACACCTCTATGACTTCGAGTCGAAGGAGGTGGCGATCCCAATGAGAGAGTTCCTTAGCGCGGTCGGTCTAGATCCAGACCAGTCGGACTTTCAACGCTTCGCTGACGCACTGCAAGGACTGATGCAAGAGGACTTAGTCCATGACTTCGCCTACGGACCTCGAGATTTCTTCACCGAGAGGGACGCAAAAACGTTTCCTCCGCTCGACCTGCCCGGCATGCCTGATAAGCGACGAGTCTTCGAGCCTCCCTACGTCGACGCACTCCTGATTCACTACTCCCAGTTTGGGGTCCAGTTCTTCTTGTGGGGTGTGGGCATGGGAATGGGCCACGACGTGACTTACCTCGATCCGAATCTCGATCTCTCCCTAAATGACCCCGATGCACTTGTCTCGACCGAACCGCTCACGAGCGTAAGTTTCTCGGACGACTTCTGGACCGAACACGAGATTGAGAAAGAGCCAGGCTGGGAATCTACTACGCTCCGATTAAGCCGCCCGCCGAACGCTCGTCGGATACCACCGCCCACCCTTCGGTGGCGCGATACCGGCTGAGTTAAGGTCGTCAGCGATCGATTGGAGCGTCAGACCCTTGGCGCGCATCGCGGCGATCTGATCCGCGACCTCGGCAGGGACTGCGGAGACTGGGCCGGGAACGATACCCCGCTCTCTCTTAACGACAGCGAGAGCGGCCTTGGTGCCTTCGCCGATGATCTTCGCCTCCCATTCGGCAACCTGCATAAGAATCCCTGCGACCAGTTGCCTGGTCGCCGTGGTCATGTCGATACCGAGGTCGAGCGCGATCAGGCTCCAACCCTGTCTCGTGGCGGTCCGCAGGATGTTGCCGAAGTCGACGACGGATCGAGACAACCGATCGAGCTTCGCGATCACCAGGGTGCGTACTCCCCCGAAGTACTCCCCCGAGGCAAGGAGAGCTAGAGCTCGTTGGACGCCGTCGCGTCGGAGGGACCGAGCGCTCTTGCCATGGTCAACGATGTAGTGGACGTCCACCCTCGGCGCTCGGCCTCACGCTCGATCACCTCTCGTTGAGCATCAACGTCGTAGTCCTGCCGATCCGTTGAGACACGGAGATAGCCAATGACGTTCACGGTGCAGCTTCCGCCATGATGGTGTCCGTGGATGACTTCTTTGTACCGCTCATCACCGCGTTCGTTGCGACCGGCCTTGGATCGCTTGTGTCCGCTATGCAGGCACGTCGAGCTAAGAGCGCGTCGGATGCTGAGGAGCTCGAGCAATCTCGGCAGTCTGAGGAAATATCGCGGCTCCTCAGCGAGGCTGAGAAGACACTAGAGGATGGCCTGAAGGAAGTCCGAGACGTTCCTGTCGACGACGCACTCGAACAGCGCGAGTCAGACCCTTCTTCGACCTTTGACGTATCCGTCCCGAAGGCCGAGCACCTCAACGCGATGCGCTCAGTCACGGTCGAGCGCGCCGTCAAGAAGGCCCTTGAGGAGTTTGCTGAGAGAGAGAACGCTAGCCGCGCGCGCGAGCGAAAAGCTGACCGGCGGTTTGCGCTCTGGCTCGCGGGTCTTGGCTTCTTCGGCGGCTCGGCCGTTACCATCGTCGTCTCGTGGATCTTTGCGGCAGTCACTGGAGCACTCTGATCGAACGGTGTTCCTCCCTTCATAGTGCGACCTTGCCTTCCATCAGGCAGTAGAGATCACCCTCGACGAAGTGGATTACTGCTCCGCTGGCCGGGTGTAAGCCCGTCCAGAGGTAGTCCCCTTCCTCGAAGTCGACGCTCCAACCAGCGTCCATGATCGCGGTGAGAATCTCGCCGAGGAGCGACTCTTTGATACCCAGTTGCGGGTCGTAGCGCCACGGGTCAGTTTCGATCACCAAGCGGGTCGGCGTCTCCCCCTCCGCAGGCTGAAGCTGACGGCCGATGAGCCGTAGCACGGAGGTCTTGCCGCTGCCCCAACTGCCGGAAAGACCCAAAGCGATCTGGTCGAGGCAAGGGTCGAGCACGGCATCTACCACGGTTGACGCGACTGCGTCGAACGATAGGCGGTCCATATCCGTTGGCTCGTCAAGGAACAGCGGATATGAAGTCATGTTCTCCGACTCGCCCATACTGAATCCCTCTCATCGCAATAAGGCGTTCCGCCGATCAGCGGCTCTGCCTTATCGGTCGCGTACTCGTAGCCAACCGTCCCGAGCGGCGCCGCCTCAAAGTGATGTTTCCTGAACCGGATGCGCATGGCTTCGTCCCATTCCAGATCATCAAGATTGCGCGTGTCCTTAGCCTCGCGAACCCAAATAGAGATGCATCCCTAGCTCGGCCATACACGCGAGCGTACTAGTCGCAGAGTGGTCGATCCGTGGCTGGGCCGGCTCTTTCAAGAGCACTGCCTCAGCGATCTTCGCAGCCACCTCACCCATCGGCGACTCGCCTGTCTCCAGACCGGACCGCGCTCCGAGCAACGGGCTAACATCCCGCAGTTCATCGAAGGTCGTGCCGTGAGCCACCGGGATGACTCGGTCAGTCGCCAGGAGAGCAGCAAGTTCTTTTTGCGCAATGCCCTCAGCAATGATGCTCTTGTACAGCGCCGGAGTGACGAGGACGATCCCGATCCTGGACATCCGCAGACCCTTGTCGATCTGTCCGAGCAGAGACGTACCGAGTGGCACATCCTTCTCAATAAGCCAAACCGTTACGCCGTTGGCCTCTAATGCGTCGTGCAGCTCCTTTGCTGCACCCATGCGATCCGGCCAAGCATGGCAGAGAAACAGGTCACGACGCTCAGGATGAGCCTGCGCTTGGCGCTCTGCTTCCCTCCGAATCGGGGCGAGAGTTCGGCGTTCGGCCGCTGTGTACGAAACTGAGCTCCCTCCGCCAGACCGGCTACCGCTACCCGAGGAGCTGCCACCGCTGGTCCTGGGCGGAGGAGTTGGCTCTGAGTATCGCGGATAGTACGCGCGCGAACGACCACCATGGACCGGGCAGGCCGCGGTTCCGCTAGCCGTGCGATGACCTTCCCGGGGTGCGGTGCATTGCGTCATATCCGCGGTATGACCCCGCTGCCTCCAGGGCGTGCTCGACACGCCGTGCCAACGGGAGGGGTTTTGGAGGGGTTGGCGTTTCCCGGACATTCAGAAGGCCCGGAGACTCTTGCGAGTTTCCGGGCCTTATCTGGTCGGGCTGACAGGATTTGAACCTGCGACCCCTTGACCCCCAGTCAAGTGCGCTACCAAGCTGCGCCACAGCCCGTTGTTCTCCGCTCTCGCGCAGGCAACTCCACTATCTTAGCCGCACCCAGGCGCCATCGCGAACCGCCACTCTTGCCCGTGTCTGTGACACGGCGTAGCCTGCCCGACATGTCAAAGATCACGACCACGCTCGCGAGCCCCGACGTATGGGACGACATTCAACATGCTCTCAGCGGGGGCGGCGATGGCCGCAGCTGCCAGTGCGTGTGGCCCGTGCTCACGAACAAGGAGTGGGACGCAACTGACCTCGACGAGCGCACAGCGCTGTTCCAGAGCGAGGTCGCTTCCGAGAGGCCACCGGGACTCGTCGCCTACATCGACGGCGAGGCCGCAGGGTGGATGCGCATCGGGCCGCGTCCGGCGCAGCACCGCCTCGCACGAACGAGGAACATCATCACCACCACACTCGAACCGCTCGGCGACGACACCGTCTGGGCCGTGACCTGCTTCGTCGTACGCAAGGAATACCGCGGCCAAGGGCTGAACGCCGCGCTCCTCGAAGCGGGCATCGAGTTCGCCCGCGCATCCGGGGCTCGAATGATCGAGGGCTATCCGATCGACACGTCCGTCACCGATCCACGCGTCAACGATCTGTTCCATGGTGCTCTCTCGACTTTCCTCAACGCGGGCTTCGCCGAGGTCGCCAGCGCCAAGCCAGGTCGACCGCTGGTGAGCTTGACCCTCGCGGCCTGACCACTGGCACGGCATCGGGTGCCGGCGAACCTACGATGGAGGGATGCAACGCGGCGCCCAGACGAGAACCCCCCTCCCGTGGGCGTTCGTTCCGTACGTCGTGATCTCGATCGTGCACGTCGTCGCCCTCGCGCTGCAGAGCGACATCGCCTCCCCCACCAAGCTGTGGCTGATGCCGTTGCTCGCGGTCCCGGTGCTGTTGTCGGTGCGCCTGCGCCCCACGAGCGCGATCGCACTGCTGCTCGCCGCCATCGCCCTGTCATGGCTCGGCGACGGTGCCGGCGCGTTCTTCCCCGGTGGACCAGAACTCCCGCTGATGCTGATGTTCTTCGGACTCGCGCACATCGCCTACATCGTGCTCTTCGTGCGCGTGATCGCGGTGCGAC
Organism: Microbacterium murale; assembly: GCF_030815955.1. Taxonomy (NCBI): domain Bacteria; kingdom Bacillati; phylum Actinomycetota; class Actinomycetes; order Micrococcales; family Microbacteriaceae; genus Microbacterium; species Microbacterium murale. The sequence goes on from NZ_JAUSXK010000001.1 coordinate 211,230, forward strand.
GGATGCCGTGGTGGGCACTCGTGTTCGCGGTGTGGTGGATCCTGATGCTCGTCGTGCTCGGCCCGCACACCGGCGAACTGTTCTTCGCCGTCGCAGCATACGGCCTGGTCCTAGGCGGCACTGCAGCGTTCTCGACGCGCTGTCATCCGCTGGTCGTGTGGGGCGGCGTCTTCTTCCTGATCAGCGACACCGTCCTGGCCTTCCGGCTCTTCACGCCGGACTCCATGCCGCAGTGGACGAGCCCCCTCGTGATGCTCACATATACGCTCGGCCAGGGGCTCATCGTCGCAGGTGCCCTCATGAGTGTGCGGGCAAGGAGGAGCGCATGACGAATGCCCCATCGCAGGATAAGCCCGTGCGGGTGGACAGCTGGCTGTGGGCGATCCGCGTCTACAAGACCCGTTCGGCTGCCACGACCGCATGCCGCGCCGGGCATGTACGCGTGAACGGCGAGAAGGCGAAGGCCGCCCAGACCGTGAAGCCCGGCGACGAGCTGCGCGTGCGCATCAGCGGCTTCGATCGCATCCTCTTCGTGCGAAAGACGCTCGTGAAACGCGTCGGAGCGCCGGTCGCCGCCCTCGCCTACGACGATCGCACTCCTGCACGCGAGCCCCAGGCGATCATGGGCATGCGAGATCGCGGTGCAGGTCGCCCGACAAAACGCGAGCGTCGCGACATCGACAAGCTGCGCGGGCGCGAAGACTACTGATACTCAGCGGTGCACGGTCATCCGAGTTCGGCGCGCAGGCTCGGCCACGATGCAGCGAACCCCGGATGCAGCGGACGGTCGGTGACCTCATCCACCGGCACCCACTCGAGAGCCACGCTCTCCGGGTCGCTGATCACGGGCGTGAACTGTTCGACCACGTCGGCGACGACAGTGGTGTATGACCAGATCTTCAGGTCGAGCACGCTGGTGAAGCGAACTTCCACAGCACCGGACGGGATGCCGGCTTCCTCCGTCGCCTCGCGCAACGCGCCATCGATCGCCGACTCGCCCTCGTGCAGCGCCCCGCCAGGCAGACCCCACGTGCCGCCGAAATGGCTCCAGCTCACCCGATGCTGAAGCAGAATGCCGCGCTCTGCATCGACGGCGAGCAGACCGGCTGCACCGAAACGACCCCAGTACTTCTCACCCGTATCGGCGACGACCCAGGCGTCGCCGGGATCGCGCGGCCCGTCAGGGCGCCGTGGCTCACCGGGGGTTGGAGGAACGATCGTCACCCCTCCACCCTGTCACAGCATCCTCCGATCCGGCTGCCCGGAAGACCCGAGACGTAACGCGCGTCTGGGATGATGAAGCGGTGAAGCTTCTCGTCGCTGCCCTCGAATCCGAACTCGTCGCCTTCTCCGAGCCTCTGGAAGGCTTCGACCGTCTCGTGACGGGACCCGGCAAACTCAAGGCGACCTACGGCCTGACGCGCGCGCTCGATGCCAGCACCTACGACGAGATTGTCGTGGTCGGCACAGCCGGCGCGCTTGACCCCGACCTCGCCGCCGGCGTGTATGAAATCGACGTCGCCTTCCAGCACGATGTTCGTGATGAGGAAGGCGTGGCCGGACAGCACGTCTCGATGCCGCCGCGAATGATCCTCGGCCAGGGCACGATGACGATCGCCACGGGCGACAGTTTCATCGACGATGCGGATGCGGTCATCGGCATCCGCGCGCTCGGTGGTCAGCTCGTGGATATGGAGTCCTACGCGTACGCGTGGGTCGCCACGCAGTTCGGCGTACCGATCCGCATCTGGAAGGCGGTGTCCGACCGCGCCCAGGACGATGCGAACACCACCTGGAACGAGGCCGTCACGGCCTGCAGCCACCAGCTGCGCGACCGCATCCGCGACGAGTTCAGCGTCTAGACCATGTCTTCCGGGCGGCGATGGGGCGCGATCGGCGTACCGTCAAGCGCTGGCGGGCACACGCCGGGAATGGACCTTGCACCGGCTGCAGTACGTGAAGCAGGCCTCCAGTCGCTCTTGGGAGCCAGTGCTGACCTCGTCGTCGATCACGGTGACATATCCGGGTTTCGACGCCGCCCCGATCCGGACCGTCCTGACCGTCAGAACATCGCGGAGGTGGTCAGAGTGGCCATCGACACGGCAGCGGCTGTCGTCGATGTCCTCCACGCCGGCGAGATCCCCCTGGTCATCGGCGGCGATTGCACAGTGACCATGGGTGTCGTAGCTGGCTTCCATGACGCGGGGCAACCGTGCGCGCTGCTCTATTTCGACGGCGGCCCCGACCTTTACACGCCGGGCCGCACGGAATACGGCAATCTCGATGCAATGGGACTCGCCCACATGCTCTCCGTCGCCGGAAGCGACGCGCAGCTGACATCCATCTGGGGCGATGCTCCTCTCCTCCGGTCGGATGAAGTCGTCGTGTACGGCGACGTCATACCGGAAGATCCACAGGATCTCGAGAACATCGTCGCAACGCAGCTTCAACTGCAGCGAGTACCCGCCACCAGGATCCATCAGGGCGTCGCCGTCGCGGCACGCGCCGCCCTCACCGCGATCGAACAGGCAGGCCCGCGTTTCCTCGTTCACTTCGACGTCGACGTACTCGCTCATATGCACATGCCCCTCGCGAACATGCCTAACCCTGACCGAGAGCCGTGGGGACTCACGGTCGAGGAAGTCATCGACAGCCTGCGTATCTTCGCCGCCAGTGATCGCTTCGCGGGGATCGTCTTGACGGAGGTGAACCCCGGCAACGCACCCGACCAGGAGGTTCTGGTCCGGTACGTGAAGATGATCACCAGTGGGCTGGATCGAGCACGCGCAGCGTCATGAGCATGCGGAGTGCGTACGGTGCTCGCCCACTCATCGAGCAGCGGCCAGTACCGCGGCAAGACCTTCCTGGAGATCCTTGACGAAATAGTCGGGCACTTCCAGTGACGGGAAGTGTCCCCCGGCTTCCGGCACGTTCCATCGGACGATCTGCCGATACCGCTCCTGCGTCCAGGCCCGAGGGGTGCGCGACTCGATGTCACCGGGATACATGGTGATCGCCGAGGGGACGTCGACTCGGAGGTCGGGGTCCAACGAATGCGGGCTCTCGTAGTAGATGCGTGCCGCCGACGCACCGGTGCGCGTCAGCCAGTAAAGCGTGACGTCATCCAGAATCCTGTCTCTGGAGATCGTCTCGAACGGGCTGCCTTCGGTGTCCGACCACTCGGCGAATTTGTCGAGAAGCCAGGCGAGGAGCCCCACCGGTGAGTCGACGAGCGAGTAACCGATGGTCTGCGGCCTCGTCGCCTGCTGCTTCGCGTACGCCCGATGGTGCAGCCAGAAATCGCGCGTCTCCTCGACCCATTCGCGTTCGATCGTCGTCAAAGAGTCCGTCGTCATCCCTGGCGGCGCCAGCGCGAAAGTCGTGTGGATGCCGACGACATGCTCCGGGAACATCCCGCCGAGGACTGTGGTGACGTTACCGCCCCAGTCTCCGCCGTGGGCGAGGAACCTGCTGTAGCCGAGCCGTCCCATCAGTTCCACCCATGCGTCTGCGATCTTTTCAACTCCCCACCCCGTGGTGGTCGGCTTGTCGCTGTAGCCGAACCCCGGGAGCGACGGGGCCACGACGTGAAACGCCGGCGTATCCGCATCTCTCGGATCTGCCAGCTCATCGATCACGTCGACGAACTCAGCCACGCTGCCCGGCCAGCCGTGCGTCATGATCAGCGGCGTGGCATCCGCGCGCTTGGATCTGCGGTGCAGGAAATGGATGCTGAGATCGTCGACGGTCGTGCGGAACTGTCCGATCCGATTGAGGCGCGTTTCGAACGAGCTCCAGTCATACTCGGTGCGCCAGTAGTTCACCAGATCGACGAGATCGGCGAGCGGAACGCCCTGATCCCAACGCTGAGGATCCGGCGCTGGCCGGAAGACGGTCTCGGTCTCCGGCAACCGCGCCGCCGCCAATCGCGCGCGCAGATCGTCGAGGTCCGCATCGGTCGCGTGGGCGTCGAATGCGTGCACTTCGTCCGTTGTGTGGGACATGGGGCCTCCTGAGTTCCCTCGCAAGGGTGCCATAGACCGGGGACACCCTTGCGAGGGTCGCTCAATGCAGTACCGGCGTCTCCGCTCCCGCCCGCAGACGTGCTGCCGCGAGCTCTTCCGCAGCGGCCAGCGGAGTGATCCCGCGCTCTTCGGAGTCGGCGAGGATCCTTCGGACGGTGTCGCCGATGTGCGTCACGCGATCCATGATCTCGGCACGAGAACCGAGCTTCTTCGCCTCGTGATCGAGGTAGATGACGCCACCGGCGTTGACGACGAAGTCGGGGGCGTACAGGATGCCGCGCGCGGCCAGGCGGTCGGCGCCGCTGTGCGATGCGAGCGGGTTGTTGGCCGGACCGCATACCGCCGAGGTGTCGAGTGCATCGATGACCTCATCCGTGAGCAGTCCACCGATCCCGGCCGGCACGAAGACGTCTGATGCGACGAGATGCTCCGTTCCCGGCTCCGCCCACGCCGCCCCGAGCTCTCCGGCGAGGTGACGACGCTCCGAGTTGACGTCGGTGACCGTCAGCAGCGCTCCCTCGGCAGACAGGCGCACGGCGAGACGCCCGCCGACCTGGCCGAGTCCGGAGATCGTGATCCGCCGCCCTGCGACGTCTCCCGAGCCCGTTGTGCGCTCCAGCACGGCGCGCAGTGATTCGTAGACGCCGAGGCTCGTGGGCCCGGCCGGCTCGCCCGATCCTCCTGAGGCATCCGGCAATCCGACGACGTGCGTCGTCCGTTCCCCGACGACAGCCATGTCGTCCATCGTCGAACCGACGTCCTCCGCCGTGCGATACAGACCGTCGAACGACTCCACGGCATCACCGAGATCGAGGAACGCGGCACGTCGTCGCTCGGCGTCGAGCACCGTCCCCGGCTCCATCCCGATGACGGCCTTGCCGCCACCGGCGTCGAGCCCGGCGGTCGCGTTCTTCAACGTCATCGCAGCGGACAGCCGCAGCGCATCGCCGAGCGCATCGCTCCAGTGCGGATATGTCCACAGTCGTGCGCCGCCGAGCGCCGAGCCGAGCACGGACGAATGCAGAGCCACGGCGATGAAGAGGCCACTGCGTCGGCCGGTGATCACCTCCACGCGTTCGTGGGTGAAATCGGGCAGGGGCAGGGTGTGCGTCATCGCATCCTCTTTCGGCGGGCCTTTTGGGCACAGAAGGTGGATGCCGCCTTGTCGCAGCATCCACCTTCTATTGCACCACTCCGGCCGCCGAACGGCAACCGTCAGGTCACTAGCGCTGGCGCTTCTCCCGCACGCGCATGTTGATCACGATCGGAGTGCCATCGAATTCGTACAGCTCGCGCAGGCGGCGCTGGATGAAGCGGCGGTAACCCGGGTCCAGGAAGCCCGTCGTGAACAGCACGAACGTCGGCGGACGCGTCGAGGCCTGCGTACCGAACAGGATGCGCGGCTGCTTGCCACCACGAAGGGGGTGCGGGTGCTCGGCGACGAGTTCGGAGATGAAGGCGTTGAACTTGCCTGTCGGGATGCGGCGATCCCAGTTCTCCAGCGCCGTCTCGAGCGCAGGCACCAGCTTGTCGAAGTGGCGGCCGGTCTTCGCGGAGATGTTCACCCTCGGCGCCCAGGCGACGTGAGCGAGATCCTGCTCGATCTCCCGCTCGAGGTAGCGACGACGATCCGCGTTCTCCAGATCGATGTCGTTCAGGCGATCCCACTTGTTGAACGCCAGCACCAGCGCACGACCCGACTCGAGCACGAGGTCGATGATGCGCACGTCCTGCTCGCTGATCGTCTCCGAGACGTCGAGCACGACGACGGCGACCTCGGCACGCTCGAGAGCCGCAGACGTGCGCAGCGAGGCGTAGAAGTCCGCACCCTGCGACAGGTGCACGCGGCGACGGATGCCGGCGGTGTCGACCAGGCGCCAGAGCTTGCCACCGAGTTCGACGACCTCATCGACCGGGTCACGGGTGGTGCCGGCCAGTTCGTTGACGACTACGCGCTCTTCGCCGGCGGCCTTGTTCAGCAGCGACGACTTGCCGACGTTCGGGCGTCCGAGGATCGCGACCCGGCGAGGGCCGCCGATCTCGTACTTCGCGACGGAGGAGATGGACGGCAGCTTCTCAAGCACGGCATCCAGCAGGTCTGCCACGCCGCGACCGTGCACCGCCGAGGTCGGGTAGGGCTCACCGAGGCCGAGGCTCCAGAGGGCAGCGACCTCGGGCTCCTGCCGCGCGTCATCGATCTTGTTGGCGACGAGGAACACCGTCTTGCCGCTCTTGCGCAGCAGCTTCACGACGTGCTCGTCGGTGGAGGTGGCCCCCACCATCGCGTCGACGACGAACAGCACGAGGTCGGAGAGGTCGATCGCGACCTCTGCCTGGGCTGCGACGGAGCGGTCGATGCCCTTGGCATCCGGCTCCCAGCCACCGGTGTCGACCAGCGAGAAGCGCCGGTCGTTCCACTCGGCCTTGTACGTCACGCGGTCGCGGGTGACACCGGGGGTGTCCTCGACGACGGCTTCGCGGCGGCCAAGGATGCGGTTCACGAGCGCGGATTTGCCCACGTTCGGTCGTCCGACGATCGCGACGACGGGAAGCGCCGGCAGGAACTCGATCCCACCCTCGCCCTGGGTGATGCCGGCGAGGAGCGCCGCATCATCCTCATCCAGATCGTAGTCGGCGAGACCAGCGCGCAGAGCCTCAGCGCGCTGTTCGGCGAGCTGCTCGTCGAGCTCATCCATCTTCTCGGCGAGGCGGTCGGGACCGCCCTCGTATTCTTCTTCAGCGGCCATGTTCCGCTCCTTGCTTTCGTTCGATCACCGCGAGTACGGCGTCGATGGTCTGTGGGAAATCGAGGTGCGTCGAATCGACGACCTCCACGCCGTCTGCGGCGTTGAGGAAGTCGACGACTGCGCTGTCCGAGGCGTCGCGCTTGTGCAGCGCTTCGGCGACGACAGCGGCGTTCTCGCCGACGAGTTCGCCGGCCCGTCTGGCTGCCCGTACCTCAGGGGCGGCGGTGAGGAGTATGCGCACTGGTGCGTCAGGGGCGACCACCGTGGTGATGTCGCGCCCTTCCACGACGACGGCCGGGTAAGGGGCCCCCGCCACCAGCGAGCGGAAGAAGATGTTGACCTGCTCGCGCACCGCAGGCACGCGAGCGACGCCGCTGACAGCGTCAGAGACGCGCGGGTCGCGAATCGCGGCGGTGATGTCGCGCTCGCCGACGGCGACGGTGCGGTCGTCAGGGTCGAGGCCGAGACGGAGATCGAATTCGGATGCCGCTGCGAGCACCGCATCGGAATCATCTGTCGCGGCACCACGATCGAGCACGTGCCAGGCCAGCGCGCGGTACGCGGCGCCGGTGTCGAGGTAGCCGTATCCGCGCGAGCGCGCCACAGCCTTCGACACACTGGACTTGCCGGAACCCGCCGGGCCGTCGATCGCGATGAATTCACTCATTGGTCGCTCCCGCAATCCGCCATCCGCGCTCCTGCAGCCCTTCGATCGCGCCGTGCAGCGCGGCCGGAGCCACGCTGATCTCCGCGAGGCCGAACTGTGCACCCGGCGAATGCTCCAGGCGCAGGTCTTCCACGTTCACGCCGAGCTCGCCGAGCTCACCGAACAGGCGGCCGAGCTGGCCTGCGGTGTCATCGACCATGACGACGAGCTGCTCGTACTTGCGGTTCTGCCCGTGCTTGCCCGGGAGACGCTCCACGCCGTCATTGCCCTGGCGGATGGTCTCGGCCAGCACACGTCGCGCGCCAGGGGCGGCCGGTGCGCGCAGCGCATCGGACACCTCGCGCAGGTCATCGGCGAGCGCATCCAGGATCTCGACGACCGGCTGCGCGTTGGCACCGAGGATCTGCACCCAGAGTTCAGGAGCGGATGCCGCGATACGGGTAGTGTCGCGCACGCCTTGCCCTGCGAGGCGCATGGCGCCCTCATCCGCGGTCGCGAATCGTCCGGCCAGCAGGCTGGCGACGACCTGCGGCACGTGCGAGGTGAGAGCCACCGAGCTGTCGTGCTCCTCCGGCGTCATCTCCAACGGCATCGCACCGACATCGAGGGCGAGTGCCTCCACCAGCGCGAGGTCAGCCGGGCGAGTGTCCTCGTCACGGCATACGACCCACGGGCGACCGATGAACAGATCGGCACGCGCCGAGATCGCTCCCCCGCGCTCGCGGCCGGCGAGCGGGTGCGAGCCGATGTAGCGGGTGATGTCGACACCGCGCTGCTTCAGGGCGCGGAACGGCTCGAGCTTCACGCTGGCGACGTCGGTGACGACGGCATCCGGAAAGCGTCCGAGCTCGGCCTCGATGACCTGTGCGGTGACGTCCGGTGGAACGGAAACGACGATGAGGGCCGGAGCGTCGTCCTCGCGGGCGGCGCGGCCGGCACCGTAATCGATCGCGAGGCGCAGCTGCGCGGGCGAAGTGTCAGCGAGAACCACATCGACGCCCTTGGCGCGCAGGGCATGCCCGATGCTCGCGCCGAGCAGACCTGCCCCGACGATGCGGACCGTCCCCGAGAGCCGCGGCGCGATGCCGCTGCCATTGGTTCTGGCCGTGTCGCTCACTCGGTCTCCTGGGCGTCTCCCGGCGTGGCGTCCGCAGGGGAATCATGGCGCGCGAGAGTCAACAGCGCACCACGTTCGATTTTACTCAGTTCTCGCGTCTTCCCCGCCGGGAGCGTTCCCAGGTGGAGCGGACCGAACTGCCGACGCACGAGTTCGACGACCGGATGTCCGACGGCTGCCATCATCCGGCGCACGATCCGGTTGCGTCCGGAGTGCAGGGTGAGCTCGACGAGACTCGACTCCGCGCCGACTTTCGACACGTCGAGCAGGCGGGCCTTGTCGGCCTTGATCGGGCCGTCATCCAGATCGAACCCCTTGGTCAGCTTCGCGATCGTCTGCGCAGTGACGGCGCCCTCGACCTTCGCGATGTAGACCTTGGTGACACCGAAGGACGGGTGCGCGAGCACGTGAGCGAGTTCGCCGTCGTTGGTGAGGATGAGCAGGCCGCTGGTCTCCGCATCCAGGCGACCGACGTTGTACAGCCGCTCTTCCCAGTCCTCGGTGAATCGGCGAAGGTCAGGGCGACCGTTCTCGTCCTTCATGGTGCTGACCACGCCTGTGGGCTTGTTCAGCATGACGTAGCGCTTGGAGACGTCGAGCTGGATCGCGGTGCCGTCGACGTCGACCAGGTCGGTCTCGGGATCGATCCGGCGGCCGAGCTCTTCCACGACCTCACCGTTGACGCGGATGCGCCCCTCCACGATGTACTGCTCGACCACGCGTCGGGATGCGACGCCCGCCGCGGCGAGCACCTTCTGCAGCCGCACGCCTTCCGGCGCCGGCGTCGAGTCGGTCGGGTTGTCGGTCATCTGATGCTTCCTTCGTCGAATCCGTCTGCACCATCGTCGAGCAGCGGGGAGATCGGTGGCAGCTCATCGAGCGAGTTGATGCCGAGGTTCTGCAGCAGCGCGTCGGTGGTGCCGTAGTTGATGGCGCCGGTCTCGGAGTCGGCGAACAGTTCGGTGATGAGCCCGCGCGCGAGCAGAGTGCGCACCACGGAGTCAACGTTCACCGCACGGATCGACGCGACCTGGCTGCGCGTGACCGGTTGCTTGTACGCGATCACCGCCAGGGTCTCGAGAGCCGCCTGCGAAAGCCGCGCCGGAGCCTGCCCGCCGACGAACTCCGCGACCAGCGCGTCGTGGTCATCTCGAACGTACAGTCGCCAGCCGCCCCCGACCTCGCGCAGCTCGAACCCGCGCCGCGGACCGTGACCGTTGCCGTCGTAGTCGTCGACGAGCGTCTCGATCGCCTGGCGGACAGCCGGCACCGGGGCGCTGACGGCCGCGGCGAGCGCGACGAGGCCGAGCGGCTCGTCGATGATGAGCAGGATCGCCTCGAGCTTCTCCGTCAGCGGCGTATCGGTAGCGGTCGGCGACGCCGCGTCGACGGGCATCTCATCGGTCATAGTCGGCCCCCAGGCTCGCAAGTGTCTCGTCCGACCAGGTGTCGGCTGCCCAGCGCAGCGTCAGCTCGCCGAGAGGTTCCAGTTGTTCGAAGGACAGCGCCGCGTGCCGATACAGCTCGAGCACCGAGATGAAGCGTGCGACGACGACGCCCGGTTCTGTGCTCCCCGCGATCAGCTCACGGAAGGTCAGCGATTCGGCGCTGCGCAGCAGCGTCACCACGATCGCCGCCTGTTCCCTGATGCTGACCAGAGGCGCATGCAGGTGATCGAGCCCGACGTTGGGGATCTCCTTGGGCGCGAACGCGAGCAGCGCGATGGCCGCGAAGTCCGAGACGCTGAGGGTCCACACAAGCTCCGGCGTCCGGGCACGGTGCTTCTCGTCGAGACGCACCGCACGAACGTGGCGGCGGTCCTCGCGTTGCAGGCAACGGGCGAACCAGATGGAGACCTCTTTGAACGCGCGATACTGAAGGAGCCGTGCGAACAGCAGGTCACGCGCTTCGAAGAGTGCAACAGCCTCGGCGTCGACGAGCTCTCCTTGTGGCAGCAGTCCCGCGACCTTCATGTCGAGCAGCGTCGCGGCGACGACCAGGAACTCGGAAGCCTGATCAAGCTCCTGCTCGTCGCCGTCGATCTCTTTCAGATACGCGATGAACTCGTTCGTGACCGCGCTCAGCGACACCTCAGTGATGTCCATCTCGTGCTTCGAGATGAGGTTCAGGAGGAGATCGAACGGTCCGTCGAAGTTCGTCAGCGAGACGCGGAACCCTTCGACCGGCTCAGCGACCGCTTCTACGGGCTCAGTGGACTCCGCGTCACGCGACGGCGCCACGGGCGACCAGCTCCCGCGCCAGTCGCAGGTACGCCTGTGCGGCGGCATGCTCCGGCGCGAACTCGGTGATGGGCACCCCTGACACCGATGCGTCGGGGAACTTCACTGTGCGACCGATCACGGTTTCCAGCACGTCGTCGCCGAACGTCTCGACGACGCGCTCCAGCACTTCGCGTGAGTGCAGCGTACGCGAGTCATACATGGTGGCGAGGAGCCCGTCGAGGGTGATCCCGGGGTTCAGCCGATCACGCACCTTTTCGATCGTCTCGATGAGCAGCGCGACGCCACGAAGGGCGAAGAACTCGCACTCCAGCGGAATGAGGACTCCGTGACTCGCAGTGAGTGCGTTCACGGTGAGCAGTCCGAGCGACGGCTGGCAATCGATCAGGATGACGTCGTACTCCCCCGCGACCTGTCGCAGCACGCGCGCAAGGATCGTCTCACGTGCGACCTCGTTGACCAGATGGACCTCGGCCGCAGAGAGATCGATGTTCGCGGGGAGGACATCCAGTCCCTCCACACCGCTGGGCACGATGACCTTCCGTGCGTCGCGCTTCGTGTCGAGCAGCAGGTCGTAGATCGTGGGGACATCATGAGTCTGGATGCCGAGACCGGCCGAGAGCGCACCCTGGGGGTCGAAGTCGACCGCGAGAACCTTGCGGCCGTACTCGGCGAGGGCCGCAGCGAGGTTGATCGACGTGGTCGTTTTACCGACGCCGCCCTTCTGGTTGCACAGCGCGATGATGCGCGCGGGCCCGTGCGAGTCGAGCGGAGCGGGCGTGGGGAAGCCGTGATATGGACGCCCAGTGGGTCCCATCGGGGTGTCGCCGATGTTCGACGTCTTGCCCTTGGACTTCGCCACTTTCTGAGCCACCGATTCTCCTGCTTCCCTCATGCTTGCTCGATTCTAGCGATTCACGCGTGGATGCGCGGCGTGCCGACCCGGCGATCCCGCGGAATCGGGCGCAGTTCAGCGCGCTCGAGGGTGCGAGGTGGCGTAGATGTCGCGGAGGGTGTCGACCGAGACGTGCGTGTAGATCTGCGTGGTCGCGACGGATGCATGCCCGAGCAGCTCCTGCACGACACGCACATCGGCACCGCCCTGCAGCAGATGCGTGGCGAACGAGTGGCGAAGGGTGTGCGGCGACACCTCGGAGGTGATGTGCGAAGCATCGGCCGCCGCGCGGATCACGAGCCAGGCGCTCTGCCGCGAAAGCGGCGCTCCGCGAGCGCCGAGGAACAGTCGCGCAGATGCCTTGCCTTTCGCTGCGAGGGCGGGCCTCACTCGTGTGAGGTAGGCATCCACAGCATTCCGTGCGAAGGAGCCGATCGGCACGATGCGCTCCTTGGACCCCTTGCCGCGCAGGCGGAGCACGTCGCCATGAGCGAGATCGTCGACATCGAGCCCCACCGCCTCGGACACGCGCGCACCCGTGGCGTAGAGAAGCTCGAGCAGCGCGCGATCACGGATGCCGATGGGCTCCTCTGCCGAAGGCGCCGCAAGTAGCCGCTCGACCTGATCGATCGTGAGCGCCTTGGGCAGACGCTGCGGCATCTTGGGCGGACGCAGCCTGCCGGTCGGATCCTCCAGCTCGATCCCCTCACGCACCAGGAAGCGGTGCAGGCCGCGCACGGAGGACTGCAGTCGTGCGAGACTCGTCGCCGCCGGCGGCGGAAGGATCGCCGAGCGGTCGGCGATGAACCGGCTGATGATCGCGCCGGTCACTGCGGTGGTGTCGTCGATTCCCGCCTCGGTCAACCACTCCAGGTACACGTCCAGATCTCGGCGATACGCCCCGACCGTGTGCTCTGAGAGACCGCGCTCGATCGTGACGTGCCTGAGGTACGCATCGACTGCGCGATCCAGGCGCACGATCAGTCCCGCAGTCTCCGCTCGGCCGCGAGCACGCCGAGAGAGAGGATGCCGTTGTGCAGTCGTCCCTCGAGCACGGCGTCGACAGCATCCGAGAGCGGAATCCATTCCACTCGGATATCGGCTTCCTCATCCTCGCGAGCGTAAGCGGAGGAAGCCTCTTCGATGCCTGTGGCGAGGTAGATGCGGATCAACTCGCTGTTGCCACCCGGAGTCGTCCAGGTCGACACGAGCAGCTGCCAGTCGCGGGCGGTGAGGTCGGCCTCCTCCGCCAACTCGCGCTGCGCTGCGGCGAGAGGGTCTTCTCCTTCGACGTCGAGCAGCCCGGCCGGTAGTTCCCAGTCACGGTGGCGGATCGGATGCCGGTACTGCTGAATCAGAAGAACCCGGCCGTCATCATCGAGAGCGAGCACCGCGACCGCGCCGGTGTGATCGACGTACTCCCGGATGATCTCGCCGTCGCCGTATGCGACGTGGTCGGAGCGCACGTCCCACACCCAGCCCTTGTAGACGACATCGCTGCTCACGACCTCGGGCTCGAACGGCTCGTCACGCAACTCGGACGCGGTGATCGATGTCTCAGTCATCGGCCGAGACATCGAACAGCTCGCTCGAGCGGTGACGTTCGATCGCCGCGCCGATCAGACCACGGAACAGCGGGTGGGGTGCGGTCGGGCGCGAGCGCAGTTCGGGGTGCGCCTGCGTGGCGATGTAGTACGGGTGCACCTCGCGGGGCAGCTCCACGTATTCGACGAGGTCGAGGTCGGGGTTGAGGCCCGAGAACACGAGCCCAGCGGCCGAGAGGCGGTCACGGTAAGCGTTGTTGACCTCGTAGCGGTGGCGGTGCCGCTCGGATGCCTGTGCCGTGCCGTACAGCTCACGGGCGAGCGTGCCTTCACCGAGTTCGGCTTCGTAGAGCCCCAGGCGCATGGTGCCGCCCAGGTCACCGCCGTCGAGGATCTCGACCTGCTCAGCCATCGTCGCGATGACCGGCTCAGAGGTCTCGGGGTCGAACTCGCTCGAGGACGCGCCGGCGATGCCTGCGACGTTCCGTCCGTACTCGATGACCATGCACTGCAGGCCGAGGCACAGGCCGAGCGTCGGGATGCCCTGCTCGCGAGCGAACTTCAACGCGCCGAGCTTGCCCTCGATGCCGCGGATGCCGAACCCGCCAGGTACGCAGATGCCGTCGACATCCGACAGCATCTTCGCTGCCCCCTCCGGCGTCTCACACGAGTCGGACGGGATCCAGCGGATACTGACGTGCGCCTCGTGAGCGAAACCACCGGCGCGCAGCGCCTCGGTGACCGAGAGGTAGGCGTCAGGAAGGTCGATGTACTTGCCGACCAGGCCGATCGTGACCTCGTGCTTCGGGTTGTGCACGGCCTGGAGCACCTTCTGCCACCGTGACCAGTCGACCTCGGGCGCGGCCTTGGAGTCCAGGCCGAGACGACGCACGATGTAGGAGTCGAGACCCTGATCGTTCAGCGTCGAGGGGATGTCGTAGATGCTGGGCAGATCGACGGTGTTGATGACGCCCTCGACGTCGACGTCGCACATCAGCGCGATCTTGTTGCGATTGCTCTCGCTGACGGGACGGTCGCTGCGCAGCACCAGTGCGTCTGGCTGGATGCCGACCTGGCGGAGCGCTGCGACGGAGTGCTGCGTGGGCTTGGTCTTCTGCTCGCCGGAGGCACCCATGAAAGGCACGAGCGAAACGTGCACGAAGAACACGCTGTCTCGGCCAAGCTCGTGGCGAAGCTGGCGCGCCGACTCGAGGAACGGCTGCGACTCGATGTCACCGACCGTGCCGCCGACCTCGGTGATGATGACATCCGGCTTCGGAGTCTCATCCGCCTGCAGGCGCATCCGGCGCTTGATCTCGTCGGTGATGTGCGGGATGACCTGCACGGTGTCGCCGAGGTACTCGCCGCGGCGCTCACGCGCGATCACCTGCGAATAGATCTGGCCGGTGGTGACGTTGGCCGCCTGTGACAGGTTGATGTCGAGGAAGCGCTCGTAGTGCCCGATGTCGAGGTCGGTCTCCGCGCCATCATCGGTGACGAAAACCTCACCGTGCTGGAACGGGTTCATGGTGCCGGGGTCGACGTTCAGGTAGGGATCGAGTTTCTGCATCACGACGCGGACTCCGCGTGCGGTGAGCAGGTTTCCCAGGCTGGCGGCCGTGAGGCCCTTACCCAAAGACGAAACGACACCACCGGTCACAAAGATGTGCTTGGTCGTGTCGTTCTTGGGCCCCGCGTCAGAAGAGTTCATCACGGGCTTCAATCCTAACAGTTCGCTCAGACAGCAAGGCTGAGAAGTTCTCGGGCATGGGTGATGGCGGCATCGGAATCGGTGAGTCCTGACAGCAGACGCGCCATCTCCGCCTCCCTGTCCTCGCCCTCCAGACGCCGCACGCTGGACGCGGTGACCGCGCCGTCATTGGCTTTCACGACGGAAAGGTGATTGGAGGCGAAAGCGGCGACCTGGGCCAGGTGCGTCACCGCGATGACTTGCGAAGTCTCTGCAAGTCGGGCGAGTCGCCGACCCACTTCGATCGCCGCGGCGCCACCGATACCGGCATCCACCTCATCGAAGACGAAGGTCGGAACCGGGTCGGTGCCGGCGATCACGACCTCGATGGCGAGCATCACTCGCGACAGCTCACCACCGGAGGCGCTCTTCGCAACAGAGCGCGGTTCCGCGCCGGGGTGGGGTGCCAGCAGGATCGCGACGTCATCGCGTCCATGCGTGCTCTCGCTCCCCTCACGGACTGCGACCTCGAGTCGGGCGTCCGGCATGGCGAGCGCGTGCAGTTCTTCCGTCACCGCGGCGCCCAGGCGCGCTGCAGCCTCGGTGCGCGCAGCGGTGAGTGCTGTCGCTGCGTCATCGAGCGTCGCTCTGGCCGCATCGCGTTCAGAGTGCAATCGCTCCAGGCGATCGCCGTCGTCATCGAGTTCGGCGAGGCGCGCTGAACCGGTCTGCCACAGCTCCAGGGCCTCATCCAGCGAGCCGTGAGCACGGATCAGGGTGGTGAGCGCCGCGCGCCGCTCTTCGACCGTGGCGAGCTCGTGCGGCCCGGTCTCGTCGAGATCGGCGAGGTAGACGGAGAGCTGGCCGGCAAGGTCCGCGATGCGGTACCCGACGTCGGCGAGACCCTCTGAGATCTCAGTGAGCGCCGGATCGGCCGCACGCTCCAGATTGCTTCGTGCTTCGGCGACGAGCGCGGAAGCGTCGGCTTCGCCCTCTTCGCTCGAGAGGGCGTTGTGGGCGAGGGATGCCGCGAGCCTGAGCTCTTCGGCATTGGCGAGACGCTCCGCTCTCTCCGCGAGCACGACGTCTTCGCCTGCTTCTGGTGCTGTCGCCTCGATCAGCGCCAGTGCTTCCCGCAGCCGCTGCGCTTCTTCGGCACGGCGATCGCGGTTCTCGGAAATCTCGGCGATCTCGGCATCCAACTCGCGCCAGCGCGCGAACGCGGACGTGTATGTGTCGAGGGCGTCGGCGATGGGCGCGCCCCCGAAACGATCGAGCGCGTCCCGCTGGGCTGCGGTCGAGCGCAGGCGCAGCTGCTCGGACTGCCCATGCACGACGACGAGTTCATCGGCGAGGGCGGAGAGGACCCCGGCCGGCGCCGCGCGCCCGCCGACGCTCGCGCGGCTGCGCCCTTCCGCACTAAGGGTGCGTGAGACGTACAGCTCGCCCTGACCGTCGTCGAGCGGTTCGAGATCGCCGCCGGCGTCGGTCACGATGTCTGCCACAGCACCCGACCGGGGCACCACCCATACCCCGGCGACCGAGGCCTGCGCCGCCCCTGCCCGCACGGCGCCGGAGTCTGCGCGTTGTCCGAGCAGGAGGCCGAGTCCGGTGACCACCATCGTCTTGCCCGCACCCGTCTCGCCGGTGATCGCGGTGAATCCGGGACCGAGCGGCAGCACGGCGTCAGCGATGACACCGAGCCCCTGCAACCGCATCTCCTCGATCACGCCGGCGCTCCCCCGTCCTGTCCGCGCCATCCGGCGACCGGCAACTGGAACTTGCGCACCAGCCGATCGGTGAACGCGGTCGGGTGCAGCCGAGCCAGGCGCACCGGACGAGATGAGCGGCGTGCGACCACGCGCGCGCCGGGAGGAAGATCATGCGAGCGGCGACCGTCGCACCAGAGTATTCCGGTACCGGCGGTACGCTCGAGCATCTCGATCGCCACCGATGCGTCCGGGCTGACGACGAGCGGGCGGGCGAACAGCGCGTGCGCCGAGAGCGGGATCACCGTGATGGCCTCGACACTCGGCCAGATCACCGGTCCGCCGGCGGAGAAGTTGTACGCGGTCGATCCCGTCGGCGTGGAGATGACCATGCCGTCGCAGCCGTAGCTCGACAACGGCCGTCCGTCGATCTCGACGACGACTTCGATCATGCGCTCGCGGCTCGCCTTCTCGACGGTCGCCTCATTCAACGCCCACGTCTCGAAGACGACCTTGCCCGCAGCGTCTTTGACGCGCACCGCGAGCGCAAGCCGCTCCTCGACCGCATAGTCCTTCGCGATGACGCGCTGCACGGCATCGTCCATCGCGTCGCGTTCGATCTCGGCGAGGAATCCGACATGTCCCATGTTGATCCCGAGCACCGGTGCGCTGTTGGCGCCGCGGACGAGTTCGGCCGCACGCAGAATCGTGCCGTCACCGCCCAGCACGATCGCGAGTTCCAGATCGTCAACGGTCACGGCTTCGCCCAGAGCGTGGACGTCGCCGAAATCGGAGTCGACGGCCGACAGCTCGGCACGGTCATCGGGAGCGAGTACCGGGCGCGCGCCGGCGCTGCGAAGCAACTCGATGACGCGACGAGCGGCGGCGACGGTATCGGCCCGGCCGGCATGGGCGACGACCAGGATGTTGCGCTCGTTCATCGTCCTCCAGCCAGTTCGTCGATCCGGTCTCTCCATTGTGTCGGATTGCTCCCCCTGCCGGGCGCCATGTGCACGAGGAATTCCGCGTTGCCGTGCGTGCCGAGAATCGGCGACGCGATGATGCCCAGCATCCCGAATCCGGCATCCCAGCCGTTCCAGACCACACGGGCCACGGCGTCCGCTCGAGTGGCGGGGTCCGTCACCAATCCGCCGCGCACGGCGGTGCGTCCGACCTCGAACTGAGGTTTGACGAGCAGAACGATGTCGGAGCCGGATGCCGCGACCGAGGCGACTGCGGGCAGGATCAGTTCGAGCGAGATGAATGAGAGATCGCCGACGATCAGCTCGGGTGCATCCCGCTCACCGGTCGCTTCGGCGAGACTCTCCTGCGTCATGTGACGCACGTTGAAGCCTTCGACACTGACGACTCCGGGGTCAGCCGCGATGGACGCCGCGAGCTGATCATGCCCGACATCCACCGCGAGCACCTTCCGCGCTCCGCGTTCACGGAGCACCTGGGTGAAACCGCCAGTCGAGGCTCCCATGTCGAGCGCGAGACGTCCCTCGGCGACGACCCCGAACGCGTCGAGTGCGGCGATGAGCTTATGCGCGCCGCGACTGACGTAATCGTCCGTCTCAGCGAGGGTGATCACGGACTCGTCGCTCACGGAGGTCGAGGCCTTGATCATCTGTCGACCATCGACGCTCACGAGTCCTGCGACGATGAGCGTGGCCGCGTGCGAGCGCGAGCGCGCGAGTCCCCGAGCGGCGAGGGCGGCGTCGAGGCGCGTCACCGGTCTCCCGACGGGGTCTTCTCGCGGGAGTCGAGCCTGGTACCGCTCTCGAGCCGGCGGAAGAGTTCGTCGTGGAGAGTCGAATACGCGTCGGCGCGATCGGCCAGCGGCTGGCCCTCTATGAGGCGCAACCGGCTCCACAGGCCGTCGGTCGGCGTCGCAATCGTCTCATCGCTCACCACTCCACTCTACGGCGCGGCTCGGACGCGCCCGTCGAGGCGCGGCGGGCACACGCGGTTCACGGTCGGTGGAACGGGTCCTCGTAGAGCTTCTCGGGAACGCGGAGCACGAAGATGGGTGTGCCGGACTCCCAGATCGCGGTTGCGCCGGCGCGCACAAGATCGATCTGTCGCGAACCCTCAGCAAGGATCTCGACGTCTCCCCCGACGACACGGACGGATGCACCGTTCACGGTGACCGCGTCATCCTTGCGCTCCGTCTGCGGATACGGTTCATGCAGCTCGCGCAGGTCACCCAGAATGTATGTCGGACGGGATCCCTCAGGTGCAGCCAGCACATGCTTCGGCCGGTCGATGCCGGTGAGCACGAGTACAGAGTCGATGCCTACCCGCACGGCGCCCATGATGTCGGTGTCGAGGCGGTCGCCGATGAACAACGTCTTGGTGGCGCCGAAGCGTGCGATCGCTTCCTCGAAGATCGGCACCTCGGGTTTGCCGGCCACAGTGGCCAAGCGTCCCACAGCCGTATGCACGGCTGAGACGAGCGTCCCGTTTCCCGGAGCGATGCCGCGTTCTCGTGGGATGGTCCAGTCGCTGTTGGTGGCGATCCAAGGGATGCCACCCTCTTCCTCCGGGACCTTCAGAGCGAAGGAGGCTTCTGCCAAGTCGGTCCAGGCGACCTCAGGAGCAAAGCCCTGCACGACGGCATCCGGGGCGTCGTCGGCGCTGCGTGTCACCGTATAGCCGGCCTTCTCGGCCTCCACGACGAGCCCTTCACCGCCCACTATGAGCAAGGTGGCGGGCGCGGGCACCATGGACGCGAGCAGGCGCATCGCCGCCTGCGGGCTGGTGACGACCTCACGCGCCTCTACGGTCAGACCGAGTGACGTGAGATGCGCCGCGACGGATGCGTCGGTGCGGGAGGCGTTGTTCGTGATGTACCCGACGCGCCGCGACCGGGCGACCTGGTTGAGGCTCTCGACGGCATGCGGGAGAGCACCGGGGCCGGCGTAGACGACGCCATCAAGGTCGGCGAGAACGACGTCGACGCCATCGAGCGGAGTCGGGCGTGACCTGGAGAAGAGCCCCACTCAGGACTCCTCTTCCTGCGCCTCGGCAGACTTCGTCGGCTCTTCGACCGTCTTTGTCGGTTCCTCGTCGGGGAACTCACCCTCGATGAGACCGTCTTCCACGAAGATCTCGTCTTCATCGTCATCGCCCATGCCGAGTGCATCGGCTGCGACATCGGCGCGCTCCGCCCAGAATGCTGCTTCATCGTCGCGGCCGAGGTCTTCGAGCACCGCCGCGTGCGCAGCGAACAGAGCGGGACTCCACTCGAAAGCACGATCGGGGTCGAGCTCGGGGATCTGCAGCTCGCCGAGAGCGAGTTCGGTGTCGCCGAGGTCGAGACGCGCGCCTGACATGGCGATGGCGAGGGCGACGCGCACCGGTGTCGGAAGCTTCGACCGATCCGCAGCGCGTCCGGTCTCGAGGGCTCGGTCCGGGCGTCCGATTCCGCGCTCGCTGTCGACCATGAGGGCGATCTGGTCGTCCTTGCCGGAGATACGCCGGTAGGTGCGCAGCTCGCGCAGAGCGAGTGCGAAGTCGCCAGTCGCGTAGGCGGTGATTCCGAGCGACTCGCGCACGATGGCGATGCGGCCTGCCCGGCGGGATGCCGCCAGCGCATGCTCATGAGCGAGAGGGGGGTCTTCGTCGATCAGCCGAGCAGCCATGGCAAGATGACGGGCGACCTGCTCGGCGTTCTCCTTGCTCAGCGTCTTCAGCTCGTTGCGTGCCGAGGCGTGCAGATCATTGGGAGTGACGTCCTCGGGAACAATCGGATCGTCGAAGCGCGGACGATCGTCGGTCCGGCGATCAGGACGCTCACGTCCACTGCCGGCACGCTGTGGGAAGCCACGCCCGGCGGAGCTGCGATCGTCGCGACGCGGTGCGCCGTCCCGACCCTGGTAGCCGCCTTCACGCTTCTGGTAGCCGGCTTCACGGCGATCACCATCCTTACGTGGTGCGGCGCCGTCCCGCTTGGCGTAGCCACCTTCGTGACGCGGGGCGCCAGAACCTTCGCGACGCGGAGCACCGTCACGACCCTGGTAGCCGCCTTCGCGGCGCGGTGCGCCGGAACCTTCGCGACGCGGTGCGCCGGAACCTCCGCGACGCGGTGCGCCGGAACCTTCACGACGCGGTGCGCCGGAACCTTCACGACGCGGTGCGCCGGAACCTTCGCGACGCGGTGCGCCGGAACCTTCACGGCGCGGAGCGCCATCACGGCCCTGATAACCACCTTCGCGACGCGGGGCGCCAGAACCTTCGCGACGCGGTGCGCCGGAACCATCACGGCGCGGGGCACCATCACGGCGCGGGGCGCTGGAACCACCAGACGAAGTTGAGCGATCAGAGCGCGGAGGACGGCCCTGACGATCGTCGCGTCGGGCATTGGAGTCGTCGTCACGTCGCGGGCGACGCTCATCCTCGTTCGGCATGCTCTGATTCTCTCAACTTCCTGTAAAACGCAAAATGGCCACCCAGCGTTGGGTGGCCATTTTGTTTAGAAGAAGTTCGGCGGTGTCCTACTCTCCCACAGGGTCCCCCCTGCAGTACCATCGGCGCTGTGAGGCTTAGCTTCCGGGTTCGGAATGTAACCGGGCGTTTCCCTCACGCTATGGCCGCCGAAACACTATTGATGTTTCAACAAAAACCTAAAGGCACGCGTGGTGCCTGTTAGGGTTCTCGACCGTACATCGAGAACCACTCAGTGGACGCGTAGCACCAACAAACGGTGTGTTATCAAGTCATCGGCTTATTAGTACCAGTCAGCTGCATGCATTGCTGCACTTCCACATCTGGCCTATCAACCCAGTAGTCTGGCTGGGAGCCTCTCACCCGAAGGTATGGAAATCTCATCTTGAGGCCGGCTTCCCGCTTAGATGCTTTCAGCGGTTATCCATCCCGAACGTAGCTAATCAGCGGTGCTCCTGGCGGAACAACTGACACACCAGAGGTTCGTCCAACCCGGTCCTCTCGTACTAGGGTCAGATCCTCTCAAATTTCCTACGCGCGCAGCGGATAGGGACCGAACTGTCTCACGACGTTCTAAACCCAGCTCGCGTACCGCTTTAATGGGCGAACAGCCCAACCCTTGGGACCTACTCCAGCCCCAGGATGCGACGAGCCGACATCGAGGTGCCAAACCATGCCGTCGATATGGACTCTTGGGCAAGATCAGCCTGTTATCCCCGAGGTACCTTTTATCCGTTGAGCGACAGCGCTTCCACAAGCCACTGCCGGATCACTAGTCCCGACTTTCGTCCCTGCTCGACCTGTCAGTCTCACAGTCAAGCTCCCTTGTGCACTTACACTCGCCACCTGATTACCAACCAGGTTGAGGGAACCTTTGGGCGCCTCCGTTACTTTTTGGGAGGCAACCGCCCCAGTTAAACTACCCACCATGCACTGTCCCTGAACCGGATCACGGTTCGAAGTTAGATATCCAGAGTGACCAGAGTGGTATTTCAACAATGACTCCACCATAACTGGCGTCATGGCTTCAAAGTCTCCCACCTATCCTACACAAGCCACACCGAACACCAATACAAAGCTGTAGTAAAGGTCACGGGGTCTTTCCGTCCTGCTGCGCGTAACGAGCATCTTTACTCGTAATGCAATTTCGCCGAGTTCGCGGTTGAGACAGTTGGGAAGTCGTTACGCCATTCGTGCAGGTCGGAACTTACCCGACAAGGAATTTCGCTACCTTAGGATGGTTATAGTTACCACCGCCGTTTACTGGGGCTTAAATTCTCAGCTTCGCCTTACGGCTAACCGGTCCTCTTAACCTTCCAGCACCGGGCAGGCGTCAGTCCGTATACATCGTCTTGCGACTTGGCACGGACCTGTGTTTTTAGTAAACAGTCGCTACCCACTAGTCTCTGCGGCCACCACACCCTTTTCGGAGTAAATCCGTATAAGTGGATGGCCCCCCTTCTCCCGAAGTTACGGGGGCATTTTGCCGAGTTCCTTAACCACGATTCTCTCGATCTCCTTGGTATTCTCTACCTGACCACCTGAGTCGGTTTGGGGTACGGGCGGCTAGAACCTCGCGTCGATGCTTTTCTTGGCAGCATAGGATCATCCACTTTTTATCCGCATCATGTCTCAGCCTATGTGAGTCGCGGATTTGCCTACGACTCGGCCTACACACTTGCACCAGGACTACCATCGCCTGGCTTGGACTACCTTCCTGCGTCACACCTGTTAATACGCTAACCGCACCAGCATGGGGTCGTACGCTAGGCCTCACCCCATCACCCCGAAGGGATCCGGTCATGAGGATTCAGATACTTAGCACCACTGGATTAGCTTGGGCGGTTCTTCGCCGGTACGGGAATATCAACCCGTTGTCCATCGACTACGCCTGTCGGCCTCGCCTTAGGTCCCGACTTACCCAGGGAAGATTAGCTTGACCCTGGAACCCTTGGTCTTTCGGAGGACGTGTTTCTCACACGTCTTTCGCTACTCATGCCTGCATTCTCACTCGTGTAGCCTCCACGGCTGGTTCACACCGCCGCTTCGCTGGCCACACGACGCTCTCCTACCCATCAACACGGCTGGACCACGAAGGCCTACCAATAATGTCAATGCCACAACTTCGGTGGCGTGCTTGAGCCCCGTTACATTGTCGGCGCGGAATCACTTGACCAGTGAGCTATTACGCACTCTTTCAAGGGTGGCTGCTTCTAAGCCAACCTCCTGGTTGTCACAGCAACTCCACATCCTTTCCCACTTAGCACGCGCTTAGGGACCTTAGTTGGTGGTCTGGGTTGTTTCCCTCTCGACTATGAAGCTTATCCCCCACAGTCTCACTGCTGCGCTCTCACTTACCGGCATTCGGAGTTTGGCTGACGTCAGTAACCTTGTAGGGCCCATCGGCCATCCAGTAGCTCTACCTCCGGCAAGAAACACGCAACGCTGCACCTAAATGCATTTCGGAGAGAACCAGCTATCACGAAGTTTGATTGGCCTTTCACCCCTATCCACAGCTCATCCCCTCAGTTTTCAACCTAAGTGGGTTCGGTCCTCCACGTGCTCTTACACACGCTTCAACCTGGCCATGGATAGATCACTTCGCTTCGGGTCTAGGACATGCGACTGAATCGCCCTATTCAGACTCGCTTTCGCTACGGCTACCCCACACGGGTTAACCTCGCCACATATCGCTAACTCGCAGGCTCATTCTTCAAAAGGCACGCTGTCACCCCTACTAAGGAGGCTCCAACGGTTTGTAAGCAAACGGTTTCAGGTACTATTTCACTCCCCTCCCGGGGTACTTTTCACCTTTCCCTCACGGTACTTGTCCGCTATCGGTCATCTGGAAGTATTTAGGCTTATCAGGTGGTCCTGACAGATTCACACGGGATTTCTCGGGCCCCGTGCTACTTGGGATACTCTCCACGCCAGAACACGCATTTCGACTACGGGGTTGGCACCCTCTATGACCGGCCTTTCAAGACCGTTCGTCTATACGCTTCTGTAACGTCGCCACCTCGGCAGAGATGACAGGTGAGTCCCACAACCCCGAATATGCAACTCCTGCCGGATATCACACATACTCGGTTTAGCCTGATCCGGTTTCGCTCGCCACTACTAACGGAATCGCGGTTGCTTTCTCTTCCTGTGGGTACTGAGATGTTTCACTTCCCCACGTTCCCTCTACCCGCCCTATATATTCAGGCGGGAGTCACTAGGTCGGCACGCCGCCCAGCGGGGTTTCCCCATTCGGACACCCTCGGATCAAAACTTGCTTATCAGTTCCCCGAGGCTTATCGCAGATTGCTACGTCCTTCTTCGGCTCCAGATGCCAAGGCATCCACCGTTTGCTCTTAAAGACTTGATACATGAGTTTGAATCAAAAACTCGACCCAGTCCGAAGACTGTGTCTGAAATTGACTAATGATCTTTAAGATCATCTTGTGCAACCGATCCGAAGATCAGCTGCAAGATGCTCGCGTCCACTGTGTAGTTCTCAAAGTACGGGCGGTACCCATCACCGAAACCAGCCAAAGCCAGAAACAGCAAAAGGTCCAGAAGACCCAGTCCCAAACCCAACCCCCAAAGGAGATCAGACCGGTTCCGGTCCCTCAGGACCCAACAGCGTGCAAGTACCGGCACCCAACCCCCACCCCGTTCCGATCACCCCGAAGAGCGATGTACTAAGAGAGGAAATCTTCCTCCAGCACCTTGTCAAATGTTCCACCCATGAGCTCCCAGCGAAGAACATACGCCTTCGATCTGGGGTCTGGACAACCAAGAGGCTGCCAGTTGCTCCTTAGAAAGGAGGTGATCCAGCCGCACCTTCCGGTACGGCTACCTTGTTACGACTTAGTCCTAATTACCGATCCCACCTTCGACAGCTCCCTCCCACAAGGGGTTAGGCCACCGGCTTCAGGTGTTACCGACTTTCATGACTTGACGGGCGGTGTGTACAAGACCCGGGAACGTATTCACCGCAGCGTTGCTGATCTGCGATTACTAGCGACTCCGACTTCATGAGGTCGAGTTGCAGACCTCAATCCGAACTGGGACCGGCTTTTTGGGATTCGCTCCACCTCACGGTATTGCAGCCCATTGTACCGGCCATTGTAGCATGCGTGAAGCCCAAGACATAAGGGGCATGATGATTTGACGTCATCCCCACCTTCCTCCGAGTTGACCCCGGCAGTATCCCATGAGTTCCCACCATTACGTGCTGGCAACATAGAACGAGGGTTGCGCTCGTTGCGGGACTTAACCCAACATCTCACGACACGAGCTGACGACAACCATGCACCACCTGTTTACGAGTGTCCAAAGAGTTGACCATTTCTGGCCCGTTCTCGTATATGTCAAGCCTTGGTAAGGTTCTTCGCGTTGCATCGAATTAATCCGCATGCTCCGCCGCTTGTGCGGGTCCCCGTCAATTCCTTTGAGTTTTAGCCTTGCGGCCGTACTCCCCAGGCGGGGAACTTAATGCGTTAGCTGCGTCACGGAATCCGTGGAATGGACCCCACAACTAGTTCCCAACGTTTACGGGGTGGACTACCAGGGTATCTAAGCCTGTTTGCTCCCCACCCTTTCGCTCCTCAGCGTCAGTTACGGCCCAGAGATCTGCCTTCGCCATCGGTGTTCCTCCTGATATCTGCGCATTCCACCGCTACACCAGGAATTCCAATCTCCCCTACCGCACTCTAGTCTGCCCGTACCCACTGCAGGCTGGGGGTTGAGCCCCCAGATTTCACAGCAGACGCGACAAACCGCCTACGAGCTCTTTACGCCCAATAATTCCGGATAACGCTTGCACCCTACGTATTACCGCGGCTGCTGGCACGTAGTTAGCCGGTGCTTTTTCTGCAGGTACCGTCACTTTCGCTTCTTCCCTGCTAAAAGAGGTTTACAACCCGAAGGCCGTCATCCCTCACGCGGCGTTGCTGCATCAGGCTTGCGCCCATTGTGCAATATTCCCCACTGCTGCCTCCCGTAGGAGTCTGGGCCGTGTCTCAGTCCCAGTGTGGCCGGTCACCCTCTCAGGCCGGCTACCCGTCGACGCCTTGGTGAGCCATTACCTCACCAACAAGCTGATAGGCCGCGAGCCCATCCCCAACCAATAAATCTTTCCAACCACTGAAGATGCCTTCATGGTTCGTATCCAGTATTAGACGCCGTTTCCAGCGCTTATCCCAGAGTCAGGGGCAGGTTGCTCACGTGTTACTCACCCGTTCGCCACTAATCCACCCAGCAAGCTGGGCTTCATCGTTCGACTTGCATGTGTTAAGCACGCCGCCAGCGTTCATCCTGAGCCAGGATCAAACTCTCCGTAAAAGAAAAAAACTGAACACACCGGAAAAAGGCATGAGCAGCGAGTTTGAACTGACCAAAGAAATGAATCAAACTGACTTCATTTAAAATGCCAACCCCCGGAAGGGCTGGTCTTTGATCCAAAGGAATTCTCACCACTCCGAAGAGCGACGAGGATAATTTGGCATTTGACAAGTGCACGCTGTTGAGTTCTCAAGGATCGGACGCTCCCCCGACCCAGTCATCACAACCAGGCCCGAAGGGCAACTTCTCAATCTTACCCCGTGGCATCCGTTTGTCAAATCGGCGATCCGAGCGAACTCGATGTCGATCTGCGGAACCACAGAGCAACCCCGCACAGCATCTCACCGAGGTGATCTTCTGTGTGGGGTGTTGTTCAACCGCTTGAGGGGAGCTGAGCCTTGGCCCTTTCTCAACCCTGTGGGGCGAACAAGTAATAAGTTACGCGGGATCCGGGGGTCCGGCAAATCACGGGATCACCCCGGGCGTGTCGCCTCAGCCGCTCAGAATCATCAGTCCTGATCACGCGCATTTTCTGCTCGGAACGCGGCTCGGCGTACGATCTCGACCATGGATCTGCTCGTCGACCGCCCCTCTTCGTCATGAGTGTGCCGGTCCCGCTCCCCTCTCGCCTGTCGACAGGCGATCTCGCCTGGGCCAGTGTGACTGCCGTGCTGCGGTCCGTCAGCGACTCGCCCCCCGCCGATCCGGATCCCGACCGGATCGCGATGGCGTACCGCAGTGATCGGCTGCTCCGAGTGGACGGCCAGGCCGCATCGGTGTGGTCGGCATCCTCCGGGTTCTGGCGCGCGAACGACGGATGGCTTCGCACGCACGGCAACTACCCGCATCGTGCGCGTGCCCTTCGTCGCGGTCTCGCACTGTCTGCAGACGCTGACGCTGCCGACCTGCGCGCAGCGTTCGCCGCGGCATCCGTTCATGAGTCCGTCGACCGCATCACTGCCGCCGGAGGGCT
Source organism: Microbacterium murale (assembly GCF_030815955.1). Taxonomy (NCBI): domain Bacteria; kingdom Bacillati; phylum Actinomycetota; class Actinomycetes; order Micrococcales; family Microbacteriaceae; genus Microbacterium; species Microbacterium murale. The sequence goes on from NZ_JAUSXK010000001.1 coordinate 238,617, forward strand.
GGCCGTCCCCGTCAACGCGGAGAATCCCGATCTCGACGCGACGCTGCGGTCGCGCCCCCTCGTCGAGCTGCGTCGTGTCGGCGACGCACCCCGATCTGCGGCGTCTGCGGGTACGGCAGAGTCCTCTCGAACTGCACCGCTTCACGGCATTCGAGTACTCGACCTCACCCGCGTGATCGCGGGTCCGGTCTGCACTCGCACTCTCGCCCTGCTCGGCGCCGAGGTGCTGCGCATCGATCCACCCCATCTCGCCGAACCGGAGTGGCAGCACTTCGACACCGGTCACGGAAAGCGCAGCGCGCTGCTGGATGCGCGGTCAGCGCAGATGACCGCACTCGTGGAAGGCGCGGATGTCATCGTGCTCGGCTACCGCCCCGCCGCCCTCGCGCGTCTCGGCCTCGCCCCCGAGCTCCTCGCCGAACAGCATCCCGGCCTGATCATCGCGCAGCTGAGTGCATGGGGCACTGCACACCCTGACCGCGCAGGATTCGACTCGCTCGTGCAAGCGGAATCGGGTATCGCGATGATCGAATCGCCCGACGGCGAGCGCCCCGGCGCCCTTCCGGCACAGGCGCTCGACCACAGCGCCGGCTACCTTCTGGCGGCGGCCGTCTGCGAGACGCTCCGTCGCCGCCGGAGGGAAGGCGGCACCTGGCACATCGAGACCTCGCTACGACGAGTGGCCGCAGAACTGCTCGGAATGCCACGACGCGAAGCCCCGGAACCAGAGCGTGAGATCGATCCAGCCGAGCACAGTCAGGAGTTCCTCATCGAAGGACGCACGCTCGTGACCGCCGGTTCAGTGCTCCCGGGGTTCAGCTTCGCCGCACCGCGCCCGTGGGGCGGCGACCGCCCACAATGGCGATCACCACGCACAGCACGAGCGTGAGCATCGCCCAGATTCCGCACGCGGGAGGCAGCACACGATACGCAAGATGCTGGATCGTGAATCCCGCGGTGAACGGGCCGTAGGCCAGGTACCCGATCACCCATGCGGCGATGAGGATCACCGGGAGCGAAAACCACCACGACACCCGAGCCCACGGGGGCAGCGTCCGCCCGCGCACATCCTGAGGCTCACTGCGACGCAGCCAGAGGAGTGCCCAGACGCCGATGATGGCGAGCCCGACGACGCTCGATCCGTGTTGCAGCCATTTGAATCCCTGCAACGGCCCCCACTGCTCAGCCAAAGCCGGAAAGAGCTGAGAGCCGATACGTCCAGCGTGGGTGAACGCATCCCACAGGATGTGCGAGACGACGCCGAGCAGCAGCGACAGCACGAGCAGCGGCACATACGAGCGCCGTTGCCCCACACCTATCGCCTGCTTCACGGCATCTGCGGCCGGCTCATCCCAGCTGCGCGGTAGCCTGCGCGCCAGCCAGGAGGGTGACAACTCTGAAGCCGCGGGCCGCAGCACCACGCGCCAGATGAGGAACAGTCCGAGCGCGAGCACCGTCGTCCAGAGCACGTTGGCGTAGGTATGGGTGAACGCGTACGTGACGCCGAATCCGCGCAGGAACAGCGGCAGGTCCGGAGTCATCGCGCCGATCGCGATCGCCGACGGGATCAGTGGCGTGCGGATGAAAGGCAGCGCGAGCACTGCATGGCTCGGTGTGAACGGCATCAGCCGATGAACACGCCCGCGAGCGTCTTCTTACCGCGACGAAGTACCGACACCCCTCCGGGCAGAGTTCCCTCCACGACAGCAGCGTCGTCTTCCACCCGCGAACCGTCGACCGAGACGCCGCCCTGCGCGATCGCGCGACGCGCCTCTGAGAGGCTCCCGACAAGACCGGTCGAGACGAGCGCGTCGACGACCGTCGTGCCGGCCGCGGCGGTCGTGTGCGGAAGCTCCTCGAGAGCGGAACGCAGCGTCGCCGGGTCCAGAGCGGTCAGGTCGCCCTGGCCGAAGAGAGCCTCTGATGCTGCGATGACGGCGGCGGTGGCATCCGTGCCGTGCACAGTCGCGACCACCTCGAGCGCGAGGCGCTTCTGGGCGGCACGTCGGAACGGCTCGGATTCGACGAGGGCCGCGTACTCCTCGATCTCTGCCCGCGTGAGGAACGTGAAGACCTTCAGCCGCTCGATCACGTCGACGTCGGCCGTGCTGAGCCAGAACTGGTACATCCGGTACGGGCTGCACATGTCGGCGTCGAGCCAGATGGCGTTGCCCTCGCTCTTGCCGAACTTCGTGCCGTCGCTATTCGTGATCAACGGGGTGCCGATCGCGTGCGCGGAGACCCCCTCGGCTCGGCGGATGAGGTCGGTGCCGCTGGTGAGGTTGCCCCACTGGTCGCTGCCGCCGGTCTGCAGCACGCAGTCGTACTGGCGGTACAGCTCGAGGTAGTCCATGCCCTGCAGGATCTGGTAGCTGAACTCGGTGTAGCTGATGCCCTCGTCGGAGTTCAGGCGCGCGGCGACGGCATCCTTCTTCAGCATCGTGCCGACGCGGTAGTGCTTTCCGATCTCCCGCAGGAAGTCGATCGCCGACATGGGCGCCGTCCAGTCGAGGTTGTTCACCATGCGCGCGGCGTTGTCGCCCTCGAAGCTCAGGTAGCGCTCGACCTGGGCCCGCAGACGGCCGACCCACTGGGCGACCGTCTCCGGGGTGTTCAGCGTGCGCTCCGCCGTGGGGCGAGGGTCGCCGATGAGTCCGGTCGAGCCGCCGACGAGGCCGAGCGGCTTGTGACCCGCGAGCTGGATGCGGCGCATCGTGAGCAACTGCACGAGGTTTCCCAGATGCAGGCTGGCCGCCGTCGGATCGAACCCGCAGTAATACGTGATCGGGTCTCCGGCGAGAAGGGCGCGCAGCGCCTCCTGGTCGGTGGACACGTGGACGAGGCCGCGCCACACGAGTTCATCCCACACGTTCTCGAACGTGGGGTCGATCGCGGGTTCAGCAGTCGTCAGAGCAGGATTCGACACGCGCTCCAGGCTATCAGCGCGGCACCGCCCCCTCAGGCCGGTGCATCCATCGCCTCGACCTCCTCCGGTGCGAGAGTCAGGAGTGCAGCGTCCATCGCCGTCTCGAGCTGGTCGAGCCTGCTCCCGCCCAGGATCGGACGGATGCCGTGCGCCAGCAGCCAGGCGAGCACGATCTGCCCGCGCTGGGCACCGCGTTCACCGGCGATCTCATCGAGCACGGCGAGACGTCGCGTGTTGCCGGGATGGTCGTAGACCTCAGCGATCGTCTTGTCCGGGTTGTCGTAGGCACCGGACAGGAGCGGTGTGTACGCCCAGGTCTCGATGCCGTGCTCCGTGGCGTAGTCGCGTTGTTCGTCATCGAACACCCCGAACCGGTGGATGACTCCTGGCAGCCGTGTGCCGGGCCGGGCTCGCAGATAAGTGCTGTTGAGCTGGAATGCGTCGATAGGGAGGGTCCCGATCTGCTTCGCATGCGCGCGAGCCCGCTCGACCCGCCATGCGGGATGGTTGGATGCGCCGACCCGACGCACTGTGCCCGCCGACGTCAGTTCAGCGAGTGCCTCCACAGTCTCTTCGATAGGCACCGATCGATCCTCTTGATGCAACCAGAGCAGATCGATCTGATCGACCCCGAGCCGATCGAGGCTGCCGGCCGCCGCATCACGGATCGCACGCGCCGACAGACCGGCTCGGCGTTCCGGCCAGGACCCGGGCCACAGCGGCTCGGCACCGAGCTTCGTCGACAGCCTCACCTGCTCGCGGAACCCTGGTCGAGCGGCCAGCCAGCGACCGAGGACCGCTTCGGATGCCCCACCGTGACCGGTGGGACTGTCCCAGAAGCTGTAGCAGTCAGCTGTGTCGATCCAGACACCGCCGCGTTCGACGAAGCGGTCGAGCAGCGCGAAAGAGGTGTCCTCATCGATTCGGGTGCCGAAGGACATCGCACCGAGCACGAGCGGGGAAACGGGGATCCTGTCATCAGTCATGAGCCCACTGTGCAACCTGGAGCGCACTCCAGGTCAAGCTCTATGCTCGGGCCATGACGACGTACACACCTGCCGAGGCGTCAGAGCGCAGCGGATTCAGCATCGATACCCTGCGGTACTACGAGCGCGAGGGAATCCTCGCTCCGGTGCGACGCACCGCGGGCGGACATCGCGTCTACTCCGATTCCGAGCTGGGCACACTCGAATTCCTCAAGTGCCTGCGCGACACCGGGATGCCAGTGGAGCGGCTCCGTCGCTACGGCGAGCTGTGCCGCGACGAGGAGACGGTCCCGGAGCGCATCGCCCTGCTCGAGGAGCATGCCGCCAGTGTGCAGCGACAACTCGACGAGGTGCTCGCGAAGCAGGCACGACTCACGGAGAAGCTCGACTGGTACCGCTCGATCCTCTGATGGGAGATTTTCTGATCGAGTGATCGGCCGACCGGCTACCGCGGGTCGTCTTCGAGCTCGCGGATGTAGTCCGCGAACCCGGGGACGGGGATCGTGACACGGCCGTGCCCTTCCGAGCGGATCAGACCCTTCGCGATCAAGCGGGCGCGCACCGACGACAGGCTGCGTGATGACACGTCGAGCACGTCGGCGAGATCGCCGCGGTCCACGGCATCGTCGTTCGCCTGCAGCCAGGCGACAGCCACGAGGAATCGGCGCTGGTTCGCCGTGGTGTTCGCCCAGCGGGCGGCGAAGAGATTGCGGAGATCACGGTCGACGCTCGCCCTGGCGGTCTTGACGTGCCGCGGGGTGATCGTGCCACCGGCATCCGGTCGCCCTGCCGCGACCCAGGACGCATCGCCGTACAGCTGCACCGCGTACGGGTATCCGACCGCGAGTTCGGCTGCGAGCTCGAGCGCATCCGGCTCCCACGTGACGTGCAGTTCCGAAGCCGGGTCGCGGAGCGCCGCGACCTGCGCCCCGACGGACAACATCTCGAGCGGTCGGTATGCGAAGCGCTCGCTGAACGTGACGGCATCCGCGATCTGCTCCGGCGCGTTGGGGAGGCCGGCGGCGTACACAGCGGCGGGAATGTTCGGCGCCTCCGCCTGCAGATGCTGCCAGGCGTAGGCGAGCGTTCGGATGCCGTCGGCATCGGCGGACTGCACTTCGTCGATGAACAGCACGAGCGCCTTCACGCGCTTTCGATCCTCCGTCGTCGCGCGGATCAGCTTCTCGAGCGCGCGGGCGCCGACGGCATCGGGTGCTGTGCGCCTGGTGGTCTTCGCACTGACCGAGGCGATCCCCGGCACTCCGACTGTGACGGTGAGCGCATCGAGGTGCTGGCGTATCGATGCTTCGGTGGCCTGCGGCCACGAGCTCGTCGCCTCGCGGATGCCGTCGATGATCTGAGCGATCAGTCCGCTCTGCTCCCCCGCCGTGACCCAGATGCAGAGCACGTCGCGTTCCTCCGCGAGGCGCTGGTAGGCGCGCAGCAGGGAGGTCTTGCCGATCCCGCGCTCGCCGAACGCGACATGGATGCGGCCGATCAGGCGCTGCAGGTCGACCAGAAGCGAGAGCCGCTCGTTGAACTCCTCGATCAGCTCGCCGCGACCGGGAACGGCGCGTGCGATCTCCCCCGGGGTGTACGGACTCGGCTGCATCGGACCTCCGTCGGTGCGAGATACTACGAGATACTTCGGCCCAAGTATCGCAAGGTATCCAAACGGCGTCAACGGCCGATATGGTGGCGAGCATGATCGCCTGGAACGAAGGAACATGGACCACTCCCCCTGCTGCGAGCAGTGTCACGGGGAGTCACCTCGACGTTACCGCGCGCCATGGAAGCGACGCCTGGCGCCACACCGCGTACGGCTTCGTACATGAGAACGCCCACGCGCTCCTCGCACCCCTGGCCGTCGGTGAAGCGATGGAAGTCTCGTTCCGTGCACCCTGGGACGGACAGTTCGACCAGGCTGGAGTGTTCGTCCAGATCGACGACGAGCACTGGACGAAGGCCGGGCTGGAGTTCGCCGACGGCCACCTCGGTCTCGGAGCCGTGGTCACCGACATCCGCTCGGACTGGTCGGTCGGGTTCGTCGACGAGTGGCACGGGTCGGAGATCACGGTGCGCGTGAGCCGTTGGTCCGACGCGCTGATCGTGCGGGCGCGCGCGGATGACGGCGAGTGGCGCCTGGTGCGTGTCGCGCCGTTCGACGGGGATGCCGTCGCGTCAGCCGGCCCGTTCCTCGCCGCACCGACCAGTGCGAGCCTGGTCGTGAGATTCACACGTTGGGAGCGCAGCGCCGCGGACGAGGCTTTGCACTGATCGATCGCGCTCCGTCAGAGGCCGAGTGCGTGCACCGCAGCCTGGGCGCGGGCGATCAACTCGGCGCGCTGCTCTGCGACGCGGACCGGAGCTGTGCCGCCGGCTCCGGTGCGTGAGGCGACGGATCCCTCGATGCTCAGGACTTCGCGCACCTCAGGGGTCAGATGCGGCGAGACCTGAGCGAGCAGCTCGTCCGACGCGTCTTCGAGCCCGATGCCCTGCGACTCGCATGCTTTCACGAGGGCACCGGAGATCTCATGGGCGTCGCGGAACGGCACTCGCCGCTTGACCAGCCACTCGGCGACATCGGTCGCGAGCGAGAACCCCTGCGGCGCGAGCTCCGCCATCCGCGCGGTGTCGAAGGTGAGGGTGGCGATCATCCCGGCGAATGCCGGCAGCAGCACCTCGAGGGTGTTCACCGAGTCGAAGACCGGCTCCTTGTCCTCCTGCAAGTCGCGGTTGTAGGCGATCGGCAGGCCCTTGAGCGTGGCGAGAAGTCCTGACAGGTTTCCGATCAGGCGGCCGGACTTGCCTCGGGCCAGCTCGGCGATGTCGGGGTTCTTCTTCTGCGGCATGATGCTCGAACCGGTCGACCAGCTGTCGTGCAGTGTGACGAAGCCGAATTCCCGCGTGTTCCAGAGGATGATCTCCTCGGCGAACCGGGACACATCGACTCCCGTCATCGCGGCGATGAAGGCGAATTCCGCCACGACATCGCGAGCGGCGGTGCCGTCGAGGGAATTCTCCGCCGGACGATCGAGGCCCAGCTCGCGAGCGACCAGCTCGGGATCGAGGCCGAGCGTCGATCCTGCGAGTGCTCCCCCGCCGTACGGCGAGACGCCGGCGCGGACGCGCCAGTCGACCAGGCGTTCGAGCTCACGTACGAGCGGCCACGCATGCGCCTGGAGGTGGTGTGCGAGGAGAACCGGCTGCGCATGCTGAAGGTGCGTTCGGCCGGGAAGGATCGCATCGGGATGCGCTTCGGCCTGTGCGACGAGAGCATCGATGACGCGCAGGATGTCGCGGGCGATGACCCTGGCGTGATCGATCAGGTACATCCGCACGAGCGTCGCGATCTGGTCGTTCCGGCTGCGGCCGGCGCGGAGGCGCCCGCCGAGCTCGGGGCCGAGCTCCGCGATCAACGCCTGCTCGAGTGCGCCGTGCACGTCTTCATCCGAGGGTGCCGGACGCAGTGTGCCGTCGGCGACCCGACGCGCCACCGCGTCCAGGCCCGCATGCATCTTCTGCTCCTCATCGGGCTCGAGGTATCCGGCCGCGGCGAGCGCCTTCGCGTGCGCGTGCGAGCCGGCGATGTCGTAAGGCGCGAGTATCCAGTCGAAGTGCGTCGAGCGGCTGAGTTCTGCGAGCTCCGGTGACGGCCCGCTCGCGAATCGTGCTCCCCAGAGTGCGCCCTCGTTCGTGCCATCGTGCTTCGCGTCGCTCATGCTTCCAGCCTACCGGCGCGTCAGTTCCATCCCGACGGGTCTGGTACCCCGCTCGAGCAGCCACTCCAGCGGTCCTCGGCCGATCAGCAGTGCCCACGCCGTGCAGCCGAGCACTATGCCGATCGTCATGGGCCAGAACGGCTCAAGCGCGACGAAGCCTGTCAGATCGCTCGGGTCACCGAGCAACAGCAGGGCGACAACGGCCCACACGACCAACTGCACCGTGTATGCCGTCAACGGCATGGCACCGACCGCGCGCAGCGGAAGCATGATCGCCTTGACCCACCGCATCCGGCACATCAGAAGGCAGGCACCGATCACCGCCATCGCGAACCCACCGGAGCCGATCACCTCGAGAAGCCCGGAGGAGTGCGGCTGGGCGCTCCACACAGTCCACCAGTACGCGTCCGTCGTCGGTGGTGGCACTTCGGCCAGTCCGTAGCCGATCGCTGCAAGAACGCTGCCCACGACCAGCAACCGCACCTGGACGGTGGCCCGGACGATTCCGGCGCGTGCGGTACCGAGACCCGCGAGCACGAAGGCGATCCACACCGTGAACGGATAGTGCCAACCGATCCCAGCATCCAGCTCCTCGCCGAACAGCGACCCCCAGACCGGAAGCGCGTCGAGCACTGGCTGGATGAACGGCATCACTATCGCCGTGCCTGCTGCCGCCCACAGCACCGACCTCGCCGGCCAGCCTGTGAACGGCAGAGCAAGAAGGAACAGGATCGCGTAGGCGGGCAGGATGACGTAGACCGGAACACCGGTGAGGATCAGGAGGATGCCGAGGGCCAGGAGCATCAGGCCCCTGAGCACGAGCTTCCACCGCGTCACCATCATCCGCGTGCCCGTCAGCGGTACTGCACCGCCCGTGACAAGACCGATCGAGACACCCGCGAGCGTGGCGAACAGGATCGATGAGCGACCGTCGACGATCGCAGACCAGGTCGCAGGTTCCGCCCAGACGAACTGGTCCGCGTTCGCCAGCAGATGCGCCGCGAACATTCCGATCACGGCGAGACCGCGCGCGAGATCTATGCCTGCTATCCGGTCGCGGCCGTTCAGGCGATTCCAGTTCTCACGCAGGCGGGCGCGCATAACGAGCGCCTCAGTTCTGGCGCAGCAGCCAGACCAGCAGCGCCTTCTGCGCGTGCAGACGGTTCTCCGCCTCGTCCCAGACGACGCTCTGCGGGCTGTCGATGACCTCCGGGTCCACCTCGTAGCCGCGATCAGCCGGAAGACAGTGGATGAAGATCGCTTCGGGATCGGCCAGGGTCATCGTCTCAGCGGTGACCTTGTAGCCGCCGAGATCGCGGATGCGCGCGAGCTTCTCCTCTTCCTTGCCCATCGACACCCACGTGTCGGTGACGATGACATCGGCGCCGGCGGAGGCCTCGACCGGGTCGGTGTAGAGCGCGATCGATCCGCCGGTTTCGGCGGCACGGCGATCTGCTGCATCGATCACATCAGCGCGCGGGGCGTATGTCTCCGGCGATGCGATGCGTACGTGCATGCCCGCAGTGACGCCCGCGAGGGCATAGGAGTGCGCCATGTTGCTCTGACCGTCGCCCAGGAACGTCAGGGTGAGCCCCTTGAGTTCCCCCTTGTGCTCACGGATCGTGAGCAGATCCGCGAGCAGCTGGCAGGGGTGGAAGTCATCCGACAGTGCGTTGACCACCGGAACTCGCGTGCCCGCAGCCATCTCCTCGAGTCCCGACTGCGCATAAGTGCGCCACACGATTGCGGCCACCTGACGCTCGAGCACCCGCGCCGTGTCTGACGGGGTCTCCTTGCCGCCGAGTTGACTGCTGGCGGTCGAGATGATCAGCGGCGAGCCGCCGAGGTCTGCGATGCCGACCGCGAACGACACCCGGGTGCGGGTCGACGACTTGTCGAAGATCACCGCCACCGTCTGAGGTCCCGCGAGCGTCTTGTCCGCCCAGCGGTCCTTCTTCAGCTCGACGGCGAGATCGAGGATCTCGGTCTGCTCGGCCGTGGTGAGATCGTCATCACGCAGCAGGTGGCGGGTCATGCGTCAACCTTTCCGGTTTCGGATGCTGTCATGCCCACCCGCACATCGGCGAGGGCTGTGGCGAACAGCGTCTGGAATTCTTCTATCTCGGCGTCGCCGATGGTGAGGGCCGGCGCGATGCGCACGCTCTCGGGGTTCGCGGCGTTCACGATGAGCCCGCGCTCTTGCGCGGCGGCGACGACCTTGCCCGCCACGGGGGCGGTCAGTGCGACGCCGATGAGCAGGCCGCGTCCGCGCACGCCGCTGACGAGCGGAGAGCCGATGCCTTCGATCACGGTGCGCAGCTGCACTCCGCGCGCGGCGGCGTTCTCCACCAGCCTCGCGCTCTCGATCTCACCGAGCACGGCGTTCGCGACCGCGGTGCCCAACGGGTTGCCTCCGAACGTCGATCCGTGCGATCCGGGTGTGAACAGCGAGCTCGCTGCACCGAATGTCACGAGGGCGCCGATCGGGAATCCTCCGCCGATGCCCTTGGCCAGCGTGATCGCGTCGGGTGTGATGCCCTCATGGTTGAATCCGAACCATGCGCCGGTACGACCGGCGCCGGTCTGGATCTCATCGATGATGAGCAGCGCGCCGTGCTTCAGCGTGAGCGAGCGCGCAGCGGCGAGATAGCCCTCCGGGAGCTCCACGACACCGGCTTCACCCTGGATGGGCTCGACGAAGACCGCGGCGACGCGGTCGTCGAGCGCCGCCTCGAGCGCCTCGATCGTGGCGGGGATGTGCTCGACGCCGCCCGGCATCGGCTCGAAGGGCGCCCGCATCGCCGCTTTCGCCGTCATGGCGAGAGAGCCCATGGTGCGTCCGTGGAAGGCGTTCTCCAAAGCGATGATGCGCGGCCGCTCGGCACCGCCGTGCAGGCGGGCGAGCTTGAAGGCGGCTTCATTGGCCTCTGCGCCGGAGTTCGAGAAGTACACGCGGCCGTCGATGCCGGCTCCGGCCAGACGCTTCAGACGAGCGGCGAGCTCGAGCTGCGGAGGCGTGGCGAAGTAGTTCGACACGTGGGCGAGCGTCGCGGCCTGCTTCGAGATCGCGTCGACGAACACCGGGTGCGCGTGCCCCAGAGACGTCACGGCGATGCCGGCGAGGAAATCGAGGTAGCGCTTGCCCTGGTCGTCCCAGAGGTAGGAGCCCTCGCCGCGTGTGAGCAGCGCGAACCGCTCGCCCGCGTTGAGCACCAGATCCCGTGCTGCGTCTTCCTGCCAGACGGTCATGCCGTCACCCCTGATTCTCCGAGTACCACTTCAGTTCCGATTCCTTCGCTGGTGAAGAGTTCGACGAGCACCGAGTGCGGCACGCGTCCGTCGATGATGGCCGCGGCATCCACTCCGCCCTCGACCGCGTCGAGGCATGCGCGCATCTTCGGGATCATTCCCGATTCCAACGACGGGAGCATCTCGATGAGCTGTGCGGACGTGAGGTGCGAGACGAGCGACTCCCGGTTGGGCCAGTCCGCGTAGAGACCGGGCACGTCGGTGAGGACGACGAGCTTGCGAGCGTTCAACGCGATGGCGAGGGCGGATGCTGCGGCATCCGCGTTCACATTGAGTGACTGACCGGGGTGATCCAGGTCGGGAGCGATGCTGGAGATCACCGGTATGCGTCCGGCGGCCAGGTGGTCGAGCACGGCGGTGGGGTCCACCTCGACGACGTCGCCGACGCGTCCGAGGTCGACATTCTCGCCATCGATCACGACGCCGCGCCGGCGACCGCCGAACAGCCCGGCGTCCTCGCCGCTCAGCCCGGTCGCGATCGGGCCGTGCGAGTTGATCTTGGCGACGAGCTGGGGGTTGACCTGACCGGTGAGCACCATGCGCACGACGCTGATCGCCTCGGTGTTGGTGACGCGGTAGCCGCCTTTGAACTCGCTGGGGATCGCGAGCCGATCAAGCATGTTCGAGATCTGCGGGCCACCGCCGTGGACGACGACCGGCTGCACTCCGACGTACCGGAGGTAGGCGATGTCCTGCGCGAACGCCTCCTGCAGCTCGTCCGAGACCATGGCATTGCCGCCGTATTTGACCACCACGATCTGGTCGCGGAACTTCTTCAGCCACGGCAGCGATCCGATCAGAGTCGTCGCCTTGAGCGCCGCGATGTCAGCGGGCGTGTCCTGGATGCCCGTCATGAGGCGTACGCGCTGTTCTCGTGCACGTAATCATGCGTGAGGTCGTTCGTGCGGATGGTCGCCTGGGCCTCGCCCACCTGTAGATCGATCAGCAGATCTGTGGCGCGCGGAGTGAGGTCGACTTCTTCCCGCGGCCGGTCGGGGCCGCCCTCGGAGCACACCCGTACGCCGTTCATCCAGACGTCGACGTTGTAAGGGTCGAACTGCGCGCTGGTGGTTCCGATCGCCGCCAGAACGCGGCCCCAGTTCGGATCGTTGCCGAAGATGGCGGCCTTGAAGAGGTTGTTGCGTGCGACCGAGCGCCCGACCTCCACGGCGTCCTGCTCCGAGGCCGCGTTGGTGACACGGATCGTGATGTCATGGCTCGCGCCTTCGGCGTCGCCCTGCAGCTTGATCGCGAGTTCATCGCTGAGTTCGGTGAGCGCGGCCGCGAACTCGTCGAGGTCGGGCCGGATGCCACTGGCACCGTTGGCGAGGAGCGTCACCTGGTCGTTGGTCGACATGCAGCCGTCGGAGTCGAGCCGGTCGAAGGTCTGTCCTGTCGCGCGGCGCAGCGCGGTGTCCGCGTCGAGCGCGTCGAGGTCGGCGTCCGTGGTGATGACGACGAGCATCGTGGCAAGACCTGGCGCCAGCATCCCCGCACCCTTGGCCATACCGCCGATCGTCCAGCCGTCGCGAGTGACGATCGCTGTCTTCGCGACGGTGTCGGTGGTCATGATCGCCTGCGCGGCCGCATCGCCACCGTCGGCGCTGAGTTCCCCGATCGCCTGCTCCGTTCCAGCGAGCACCTTCGAACGGAATTCCTCGTCGCCCGTACCGATCAGGCCGGTCGAGCAGACCAGGATGTCGCCGGCACTGACGTCGAGCAGCTCGGCGGCCTTCTCTGCGGTCTGGTGCGTGGTCTGGAATCCGAATGCGCCGGTGAAGCAGTTCGCCCCGCCCGAGTTGAGCACGACGGCCTCGACAGTGCGGTCGAGGATGACCTGCTGCGACCAGATTATGGGATTCGCCTTGGCGCGGTTGCTGGTGAAGACGGCCGCGCCGATCCTGCGCGGGCCACGGTTCACGACGACGGCCACATCAGGCTTGCCGGTGGACTTGAGGCCCGCTGCGACGCCCGCCGCTTCGAATCCCTGTGGTGCGGTGACGCTCATGGCGCGACTCCGTTCAGTGACAGCGCGCGGTCTTCGGGAAGCCCGAGCGCGAGGTTCATGGATTGGATGGCTGCGCCCGCGGTGCCCTTGACGAGGTTGTCGACAGCGGTGACGACCGCGACGCGGCCTGCTGCACGATCGATGGCGAGCCCGATCAGCGCGGTGTTGGCGCCGATGACGTCGGCGGTGCGCGGGAACTGCCCTTCCGGCAGCAGTTGGACGAACGTCTCGTCGCCGTAGGCGTCCTCCCATGCCGCGCGGATCTCGGCATCCGAAACGCCGTCGGTGATCGGCGCTGTCGAGGTGGCGAGGATGCCGCGTGCCATCGGCACGAGGACAGGGGTGAAGGAGATGCGCACGTCGTCCGCACCTGCAGCGGACAATGCCTGCTGGATCTCCGGGATGTGCCGATGCGTGCCGCCGACGGCGTACGGGTTGGCGCTGCCGAGGATCTCACTCGCGAGCAGATTGGTCTTGAGGCTCTTGCCCGCCCCTGAAGGTCCGACTGCGAGCACTGCGACGATGTCACTCGGGTCGATGACTCCTGCAGCGACGCCGGGGGCGAGGCTGAGGCTCACGGTCGAGGCGTTGCAGCCGGGGGCTGCGATGCGCTTCGCGCTGCGGAGGATCTCACGCTGCTTGCTGCCGCCGACGAGAAGCTCGGGGACGCCGTACGCCCATGGCTCGTGGAATGGGCCGCCGTAGAACGCGTCCCACGATTCACGGGAGGTGAGGCGGTGGTCGGCGCCGGCGTCGATCACGATCGGAACTTCACCCAGAGCATCCGTGTACTGGCCGGACTGGCCGTGCGGGAGCGCGAGGAAGACGATGTCGTGACCCGCGAGGATCTCGGGGGTCGTGTCCTGCAGGGTGAGGTGCGCGAGCGAGCGCAGGTGCGGCTGGTGCTGGATCAGCGGCTGGCCGGCGTTCGAATGCGCTGTGACGGTGCGGATCTCGATGTCCGGGTGACTCGCCAGCAGGCGCAGGATCTCGCCTCCCGCATAGCCGGATGCGCCGGAGACGGCGACGGAATACGTCATGGTTCTACCTTAACGGTCTGGGGGGGTATGGGCCGATGGCGGCGACACCGGTGATCGACCCTCTCGTCGACGCATCGACGTTCGGGGAGCACGGGGTCGCCTAGAGTCGGCGGCCGCCCAGACGGCTGCGGCGTCGGCGCACCACGACGACGCTCGGAGCGAGCGTCGGGGAAGCGGAAACAGCCGAAGGCATGTGGCGACAGTAGCGCCGCGGCCGTGCGGTGCGCAAATCGGCAGACCGCTACAGCGTCTCGAGCAGCGCCGACTCCTCGTCACGGGTGAGTCCCGCCCGTCGCTCGCGGTTCACTCCCCTGGCCCGCTCATCCTCGACGATGCGCGCGATCGTCGTCTCCAGCGGCGTCAGGATTCCCCCTGCGGCCCGGTACGCGGCGTTCGAGCGCGTCATGAAGCCGCCCATGTCCATCGGCAGCCACAGCGGCAGGGATCGATCCCCCGACCAGAACTCGACGCCGCGCGCCTCGAGCCATCCATCGTCGGCCGTGATGACCTCGCCGTCGTGTGCGGTCGCCGTGCGGAAGGCATCCAGCACGTGGCCGAGGTCGTGCACATCACCGACGGCGTTGACCGTACCGGAGGAATCGCCGGCCACCAGGAAGGAGACCAGGTCATCGATGTCGATCACCTGCGCCGCTCGCCCCTCGACACTCGGGACGAGCACCGGACCGTCCGCAGCGCGGTCGAACGCAGCCGCCCAGTATCCGAAGCGATCGCTCGGGTCTCCCGGACCCACGATGAGGCCCGGACGCACGATGCGTGCGCGTTCGCCGAGCGAGCGGACGACCTCCTCGGAGGCGACCTTGTGCGCGCCGTACTCGTACTCGTCGCCGTCCCTCGCCGGCGCCACGGTCGCTGCCGTCTCATCCGCGCCTGGTGTCGCCTCGTCGGCGTACACCGACGTCGAGGAGACGTATGTCCAGCGCGCGGCGCGGCCACCCAGCGCTGCCACCGCACCGCGGGCGTGACCAACATGACGGGAGACGTCGACGATCTCGTCCCACTCGCCGTGCAGTTCGTCGTACGGATCGGCGTCGTCGCGGTCGGCGCGGACGAGCGCGGCGCCCTTCGGGACAGCGTGGGTGCCACGCGCGAGGCATGTCACACGTGCGCCGCTGTCGACCCATCTCGTCGCGATGAGGCCGGAGAGCCAGGCGGTTCCACCGAGAACGAGCACATTCGTCATATGCCCATCACACCATCTTCGCCTCGGGCGCGGCCGACGATCTACTCAGGGCGGATACGCACGACTCGTGTCGGAGCGGTTCAGCGAAGAACGCGAGCTCGTGCCGCGCTGATGCCTCGAACGCGCGCAGCATGCGCATCCGGCCTTCCCCATCGGATGCTGCGGCCGCCGACGCCACGTACTCGATCGCCTGCTGCGTGGCCTCGGCGAACGATTCGTCCGCGTAGGTGCGCAGCCACGACGCGTAGGGGTGGGTCATCGACCGGGCGAAGTCTCCGAAGTGCCCCTCACCGAGGCGCAGCCCGAGATCGGTGTACAACCAGAAGCACGGAAGCAGAGCAGCGATCAACTGCGCGTAGTCGCCTCCGTATGCCGACGATCTGAGGTGATCGAGATACGCGGTCGTCGTCGGAGACGGCGTCGCGGAGAAGGTCCCATCGCTCACGCCCTCATCCGGTGTGAGCCACTGCGCATGCAGTTCGAGCTCGCCGACGATCGACCCGTGCGCCGAGTTCGCCCAGAAAGCCTGCTCCTTCGCCGTCGGAGCGAGCCGCGCGGCATCTGCGAGCACACGCGCATAACCGCTGAGGTACAGGGCGTCCTGCGCGAGGTAGTGGGTGAACGCGCCCCTGTCGAGTGTGCCGTCGGCGAGCGCGCGGACGAACGGGAGCTCGTCGATGTCGGCACGTATCGCCGATATGTGCTCCCACCATTGCGTCACGACCTCGTCACGGGTCGGTGACGTATCGATGCCGCCTCGTGCGCGCGATCCTGCGAAATGGTCGATCGGCCCGTGACCACGCCCTACCTGCAGCTCAGCACCGGCGCGCAATGATTCGCGCAGCCATTCCCTCGCCGCGATCACGGCTTGCGGCCACTCCTTCCCCAGCGCACGCTGGGTGGCGAGAGCCGAGGACAACGAGCAACCCGTGCCGTGCGTGGCGTCCGTGTCGATCCGCGTGCCGGGAAACTGCTGAACGGTCGCTGTCGTCGCGTCGACGAAGGCGTCGGGCGACTGGTCCCCGCCGAGGTGGCCGCCCTTGATGAGAACGGCTACGCCGATGTCGGCGGACAGCCGCTCGGCATCCGCGATCGCGGCGGGCCAGCTGTCTGCGATCACCGTGTCCGCGAGCACTGCGAGCTCGAGGAGATTCGGGGTGACCAGGTCGGCCCGCCTGAGCAGATCGCGCAGTGCGTGCTCCGCATCCTCCTCGAGCAGGCGATCCCCGCTCGTCGCGACCATCACCGGATCGACGATGACGATGGGTGGGCGCGCGTCGTCGAGCCATGCGGTGACGGTGCGGATGACTGCTGCGTCGGCGAGCATCCCGATCTTGACGGCATCGATGTCGATGTCCACCGATAGCGCGTCGAGCTGGGCACGGAGGAAGTCGGCGGGAGGCACATGCACTGCGCGGACGCCCTGCGTGTTCTGCACGGTGAGGGCCGTGATCGCAGCCATCCCGTATCCGCCGTTCGCGCCGATGGACTTCAGATCGGCCTGGATTCCTGCACCACCGGACGGGTCGCTTCCGGCGATGCTCAGCACACGGGGAACGGATGCCGCGCCCCTCCAACGACGACGGAACGCACGTGCCTCCGTCCGAGGATCGTCCGCGGCGCACAGTGCCGAGACCACCGCGATCCCTGCCGCGCCGGCATCGCGGAGCGCCTCGACGTCGTCGATCCCGACGCCGCCGATGGCGACGCAGGGCAATTCGCTGAGCTCCGCGAACGCACGGAACCCTTCGATTCCCAGCGGTGCCGGGTGATCCGGTTTGGTGTCGGTCGGTCGGATCACTCCCACGCCGAGATGGTCGACGGTTCCCGGCGGCAATGCGCGCACGGCATCGAGGTGCGCTGCGGTGTTCGCGGTGAGTCCGATGATCGCGTCAGGTCCGAGCAATTCCCTCGCGCGCTCGACTGAGGTGTCGGACTGTCCCAGGTGGACGCCGTCGACGCGAGCGCCGCGCGCGCGGGCTTCGAGCGCCGCATCCAGCCGGTCATTGACGACGAGCGCTGCGCGTGCGTCGATCACGTCGGACAGCTCGATGAGCTGGTCGACGATCTGCGCGTCGGTCGCGGTCTTGTCGCGCAGCTGGACGATGCCCACGCCACCAGCGACCGCTTCTCGCACGACGTCGACGACGCCTCGTTCGCCGCACAGCACGGGATCCGTGACGAGATACAGCGAGAGATCGATACTCACGAGACGTCCATCTCGACGCGTGCGGTCGTCTCGTCTTCGATGCGTGCCGCACTGTCGAGATCAGCAGGCGTCGTGGCTGCCAGTTCATCAAGGAAAGCGACCGCGAAGCTGCCGGGGCCGGTAGCTCGGGCGGCGGCGCGCTCTGCGGCGATCGTGTAGTACACGGTGGCGGCCGTGACGGCGGTGAGAGGTGAGAGGTGTATCGAACGCGCCGCGCCGAGGAAGGCGGCCATGACGGCGCCGAGTGCGCAGCCGCCACCCGTGACGCGAGTGAGGAGCTCGTCGCCGTTGGCGATGCGGAAGACACGCTCTCCGTCTGTGATCAAGTCGATCGGCCCGGAGACCGCGACGACGCTGCCGTAGCGGGTCGCGAGCATGCGCGCAGCATCTGCGGCGGCGTCCGGAGAATCCGTCGCATCCACGCCGCGTCCACCGGCGCTCATTCCGGCGAGTGCGAGGATCTCTGAGGCGTTTCCTCTGATCGCTGTCGGACGCTGCTCGACGAGGCGCTGTGCGTGGGCGGTGCGCACCGGCAGAGCGCCAATCGCGACCGGATCGAGCACCCAGGGCGTTGCTGATGCCGCGGCACCTGCGGCAGCCTCGAGTCCGGCGGCACGCTGCTCCGGGGTGGGCGTGCCGAGATTGATCAGAAGGCCGTTGGCGACTCCGGCGAACAGCTCGGATTCGCCGACGATGTCAACCATCGCCGGAGCCGCACCGACGGCGAGCAGCACGTTGGCGGTGAAGCCGGTGACGACGGCGTTGGTGATGCAGTGCGTGAGCGGCGGCGCCTCGCGCACCGACTTCAGCAATCGCATCGCTTCAGCGACGACGGGCTGGGCGGACGGTGGGTACAGAAGATCGCTCATGGCGACATCCCTTCGCTAGTACGAACTAGATCAGGTTCGACGGGTGTGTTCTCAGCCGCTCGGCGCGGCACCCCGTGTCACTGCTCGAAGTCTAGCGATGGTGCGAGAGCGTCAGCTCGGTAAGTCGGCGAGTTGCGGGATCGTCCACGTCGGATCCGGGCGCCAATCGACCCATCTCTGCGCGAACGCCCAGTGCCCGTCACGGAACGCGGCGATCGCGGCGTCCGCATGACGGGTGATCTGCTGCGCCTCGTCGACGGAAATGCGGCCCTGTTCGATCGCCGCTTCCAGTTCGTCCTCGTCCTTCAGGCTGATGTCGCCGGCGGCATCGATCTCGACGTCGAGCACGTGGTCGGATGAGTGCGTGGCTGCGTGCAGGCGTTGATGCGCGTTCTCGAGGTTCACGTACCAGCCGGCGAATTCCCAATCGTCCCCGGTGGCCTCGTTCCAGAACAGCCAGACGGACCAGGGCGTGCCGGCGGGCGCGATGCGCAGCACTCCATTTCCCCACCACTCCTCCACGATCCGGGTGCGATCGACGAGCCAGCGCTGATCGAGCGGCACGGTTCGGATGCGTTTCCCGTTCGATGCCCCCATCCCCTCCAGGAGGGTGCCAGGCGTCAGCCACGCCACCAGGCCCCGTTCGTCGTCACGGACGACGCGCATCGGCGCGATGTTGGATGCGTCGCCCTGCTGCCAGCGTGGCTTGCGGGAGTGCCAGTCGATCTGCGCGCCGGTGCTCAGAAAAGGTGCGACACCGAGCTCGCGGGCACCGGATGGCGCCGTCGCTGCGGTTGCCCGCGGCACGGCAGACGCTTCGATCACGACGCCGGCCACGGCATGGGCCGCTCGGGCGCGCGCGTGCCGTCGTTCGGAAGGTGCGGCAGCTGCTCGCCACCGGCACGGATGCAGAGCCAGCGCAGCTGCTCGGCGCTGTCCGGGCGTGCACGCCAGGTGCGCCAGACATTCTGTTCGACTCTGACGACCGTGCCAGGGCCGACTTCGACGACCTCGTCATCCAACCCCATCTGGCCCGTCCCCCCGAGGAAGACGTAGAGCTCTTCGACGTGGCTGTGCGTGTGCCAGTATCCGGCCTCTTCGCCGGGCTCGAGCGCATTCGCCGTCATACCGATGTACTGCATCTTCAGCTCGTGGTCTACGACCCGTCGACCGTCACGGGAACGCGCCTCGTCGAAGCCACCGAAATGGTCACGCCACTCGTCCGGCGCACCGATCTGCGTCACCTGATAGCCGCTCATGTCGCAGTGTCTCCGTTCGTATCGCCGCCGGTCACCGTGTGCGACCAGTTCTCACCCTCGCGAAAGTACACGATTCGCGTGTGCCGGCGGTCGACGGCGCCGTTCCAGAACTCGATCCTGGTCGGAGCGAGGCGCCACAGAACCCATTCCCCCGGTGCGATGCCCTCGCGGGCCGAGGCAGAGCGTGCTGCCAGGTCGGCATCGCTCTCCTCAGGAGTCGCTTCCCGCACAGCGCCTCGCACGCGCACGGCTCTGACGATCGGCTGCCACCAGAAGTTCAATGCCGCCGAAGGGCGCGCGAGAAGCTGCTCAGCCTTCTGCGACGAACGGTGACCGGCGAACGCCCAGCCGTGGCTGCTGACGTCCTTCAGGATCAGCGTGCGTGCGTCAGGAACACCGTCGGCATCGACGGTCGCAAGGGTCGCCGCGTGAGGTTCAGGGACGCCGTGGGCCACTGCCTCGTGGATCCAGGTCCTGAACAGCGCGGCCGGATCGGCGGGCAGGTCATCGAGAGTGACAGCCAGAGGCACACCCGTGAGTGCAGGCTGCTCACGCAGCCAGGTGGATACGGATTCTGAAGCCATGCGCTCATCCTCGCCGGTCATCAGGAGAGACGTCGAAGGACACGCGAGTGAACCCGGCAGCGCGCGCTGAGCACGGTTCAGAACGGCGGGGCGATCGCGGAAGAACGTGGTGGGGGTTTGCTTTCGTGGCCGGTGGGTGTGGTGACTTGGACGGTGTTGTCTGGTCGGTTGCGGTAGATCGCGCGGGTGAGATGTCGGTGCGTGTGGTCGCGGGGGCACAGGGGTCTGAGCTCGTGGAGGTCGGTGGTGCCGCCGTGGGCCCAGGGGGTGGTGTGGTCGATGTCGGCGTCTTGGGCGAGGCGGTTGCAGCCGTCTCTGGCGCAGGTGCCGTGTTGCAGGATGAGCCACTCGCGTTGCGCCGGGGTGGCACGGCGGCTGCGGCGGTCCATGTCGATGACGATGCTGCGGATCGGGTCGATGATCACCCGGCGGAAGGCTGTCGTGTCGAGGAACACTTGCTTCGCGGTGAGGGGGTCGATCGGACCATGCCCGACGAGCTCGGCCTCCTGGGCGGGCACGGTCTCCCCTTCCAAGAGTTGAACCGGGATGGTGACGAAGATCTTCGTCTTGACTGCCTTGTCGGTACCGATACCGCGCAACCAGTCGGAGCACAGATCGGCGCGGATCTGGTCACGGCTACGGCACTCGTCCGGGTTCTTCTGCAAATGCTTCGCCGCCGACGTCAACCGGCGCTTCGCCGCGATCGCCTCAACTGTCGGGATGTATGCCATGAACCAGCTCATGCCGTCTTCATCCTCGTGAACCACCACGCGGCGGCCACGAACCTTGCGAGCATGCCGCTCCGTGGCCCCGACCGGATCGAGCCGATCAACCAGGGTACGCAACCGACGCAGGAACGCCGCCGGTGGACACGAGAACGCCCACTCGGACGCTGCCTGATCGATCAGCCGCATCGCCTCACGTTCGAGCTCAACCTCTTCCTCCGACGCACCGATATCGGCACGTACCCGCGCGAGCGATCCCACGGTGCGACCGACCAGATACATCGACACGAAACCATCCTTGGCCTGCCGCCACAGCAACGGAAGATGCGTCATCGCCTCTTCTGCCGTGAACAGCACCCCGCGCACATACTCTTCCGAACACCTCAGTCGCAGCGCGATGTCGAAGATCGCAGCACGCTCGGCCTGCGCCACAGCATCCTTGTCCGTCCCGTGCACATAGACGTGAGGATTCCGTCGAGCCAACGCGACAGCATCAGCGATCCGGCACGACCGCATCGCCTCATACCTATTCAGATCAATATCCGCACACTGCAGATCATCCAACGCCGACTCCACGAAGAACGCCGCATCACGCGGCCGATCATCCACATCGTCGAACCAAGGTTCCATGAACTCAGTATAGTCCATATGTTCGATATGAGCAAGAATTTGATTCGTTGTTATGTTCGACGAAGTGGCAGTGAAAACAGAACGCCGGCATCCCGAAAAGAGACACCGGCGTTCCGAACGAGACTCAGGCACTACTCGCGCAACGCCGCCCCGAAGCGCTCAGCCGTGACAGCGACACCGGCGAGCTTCGCCTCGGTCGCCTCGCCCGCGGTCAACGTGCGATCCTCAGCACGGAATCGCAGCGCGAACGTCAGGCTCTTCGAGCCGTCGGGCACGCCCTCGCCGCGATAGTCGTCGACCAGTCGCAGCGACTCGAGCAGCTCGCCCGCGCCTTCGACGAGAGCAGCGCGCAGCTCGCCAGCCGTCACAGAAGTCGGAACCACCAGCGACACATCCTGCGTCGCTGCTGGATATGTCGACAGCGATGCGGCGACCACGCGCGATCCCGCCAACGACAGGATGCCATCGAGATCGAGTTCCAGCACCACCGCGCGACCAGGCAGATCGGCGTCAGCGGCCACCTTCGGATGCAGCTCACCGACGTAGCCCACCTCGGTGCCGCCGACGCTCAGCACGCCCGTACGCCCTGGGTGCAGCGCCGCGCGCTGCCCCTGCTCGACATCGATCTCGACGCCTGATGCTGCAGCGATCACGCGCACGGCATCCAGCGCCTCCGTCAGTCCGAAAGCCTCTGCAGCGCGACCGGGCTGACGCTCGGTCACGTTGCCCGTGAAGAGCCCGGCGACATGACGGTGCTGTGGTGGGATCGAGGCGTTCAACTCGGCGAGCTTTTCATCCGAAGGCCGCTGGCCCAGCGGCGGCACCTCATCGGTGCCGTACGTGACTCCCGGCTCCGGCAGGAAGACGACACCGATCTCGAAGATCGCAAGGTCGGTGAGTCCCCGCGCGATGTTTCGATGCGCGATCTGGAGCAGGCCGGGGATCAGCGATCGACGCAGGAACGGCGCCTGCCCGTCGAGCGGGTTCGCGAGCTTGATGCTCGGAAGGTGCTCCCCCGATGCCGATCCGTGAAGATCGTTCTGCGCCTCAGTGGTGAACGGGAACGCGGGCGTCTCGACCAGGCCCGCGGCAGCCAGCGCGTTCGAGACGCGACGACGACCCTGCTGATGGGCGGTGAGTCCGCGGCCGGACGGCGGGGTCGGCAGTACGGCGGGGATACGGTCGAGCCCGTGAATCCGAGCGACCTCCTCCGCCAGCGTCCACCTGTCCGTGAGATCGGGACGCCAGCTGGGTGGGATGACCTGCCAGCCGTCGGTCGTCTCGGTGACCTCTGCGCCGATCGTCTCGAGCGCGTACACGATCTCTTCATCCGTGTAGTCGACGCCGATCAGTCCTGGAACGAACTCGGCGGGAAGCTCGATGCCGTCGATGGAGACGTCGCTGAACAGCGCACCACCCACCTCGTCGATGCGACCGCCGGCGAGTTCGACCATCAGATCGGCAACACGGCGCGCGGCGACGAACGGCACCAGCGGATCGACACCGCGCTCGAAGCGCTTGGACGCTTCGCTGGGCAGCTTGTGGCGACGCGCGCTGCGTGCGATGGAGATCGGATCGAAGATCGCGGCCTCGATGAGCACGTTGTGCGTCTCGTCACCCATCTCGGTCGTGCCGCCGCCCATGACACCGGCGAGGCCGATGGGGCCTGACTCGTCGGTGATGAGCAGGTCTTCGACGTGGAGCGTACGCTCCTGGCCGTCGAGCGTCTTCATCGTCTCGCCGTGCTGCGCGCGACGAACCGTGATGCCGCCGGAGAGCTTGTCGAGGTCGTACCCGTGGATGGGGTTGCCCAGCTCGAGCATCACGTAGTTCGTGATGTCGATCAGCACACCGAGCGAACGGATGCCGGCGAGCGAAAGCCTGGCGACCATCCACGGCGGCGTCGGACGGGAGGGATCGACATCGCGGACGACACGGACGACGAACTCCTGCACGGCAGGGCTCTCCCGCAGCGGCTCAGCGTCGACGCTGATCGGGAAGCCGGTTCCCGGCTCCACCTCCGACCATTCGTGCTCCGCAGGATCGCGGAAGTCCCCACCGGTCGCGTGCGCATACTCGCGGGCGACTCCGCGGATCGAGAAAGCGTAACCGCGATCGGGAGTGACGTTGATCTCGACGGCGACGTCGTCAAGTCCCAGCAGTTGGATCGCATCAGTGCCGACCGGAACGTCGATGCCGAGCGACGACAGGACGAGGATGCCGTCGTGCTCATCCCCCAGCCCCAGCTCTCGCGCCGACGCGATCATCCCGTCCGAGACGTGACCATAGGTCTTGCGCGCAGCGATCGGGAACGGGCCGGGCAGTACGGCGCCAGGCAGCGTCACCACGACCTTGTCGCCGACGGCGAAGTTGCTCGCACCGCAGACGATGCCTCGCGGCTCAGCCTCGCCGACATCCACCTGGCACCAGCGGATCGTCTTGCCGTTGGACTGCGGTTCGGCGTCGAAGGACAGCACCTGCCCGACGACGACCGGACCGGAGATCTCGAAGCGGTGGATCTCCTCCTCTTCGAAGCCGACGGTCACCAACGACTCGAGAATGTCCTCTGCCGTGGCATCCGATGCCACATCGACGTACTCACGCAACCACGAAAGCGGGACGCGCATCACACCACCATCCCGAACTGCTCACTGAAGCGCACATCGCCCTCTGCCATGTCGCGCATGTCCTGCACATCGCTGCGGAACATCAGCCCGCGCTCGATCCCCATCCCGAAGGCGAAGCCGCTGTACACATCGGGATCTATGCCCGCCGCACGCAACACGTTCGGGTTGATCATGCCGCACCCGCCCCACTCGATCCAGCGCGCGCCGCCCTTGAAGGTCGGGTGCCACAGGTCGAGTTCGGCTGAGGGCTCGGTGAACGGGAAGTAGTTGGTACGGAAGCGCGTCTTGGCCTCGGGGCCGAAGAGGAGCTTCGCGAAGTGGTCGAGGGTGCCTTTGAGGTGCGCCATAGTGATGCCCTTGTCGACGACGAGGCCCTCGAACTGGGTGAACACCGGCAGGTGCGTGGCGTCGAACTCGTCTGTCCGGTAGACCCGCCCCGGGCACAGCACGTAGATCGGCACGTCGCGATCGAGCATCGAGCGCACCTGCACCGGACTCGTGTGCGTGCGCATGACGAGGTGACGATCGACGGGATCGACGAAGAACGTGTCCTGCATCTGACGTGCAGGGTGATCGACGTCGAAGTTCAGCGCGTCGAAGTTGAACCACTCGTGCTCGAGCTCCGGCCCTTCCGCGATCTCCCACCCCATTCCGACGAAGATGTCGGAGACGTCGTCCTGAAGCTGCGAGAGAGGATGCCGTGCTCCGACACGCGTGCGCGACGACACGGCGGTGATGTCCACGCGCTCCGCCTCCAGGCGTGCCGCAGTCTCCGCCTCGGCGAGCTCGGCTTCACGGGCAGCGAGAGCCTTGGTCACTTGACCGCGGCCCTGACCCACGAGCTTGCCGAAAGCGGCCTTGTGCTCGGGCGCGACCTGACGCATGGAGGCGTTCAGGACTGCCAGCGGCGACCCCTCAGCGACATGCGCGGTGCGAGCCTCTTTCAGCTCTGCGGTATCGGCGGCGGCACCGATCGCCTCGAGCGCTGCGGCGACGGCGGATTCCACCGCCTCGGGCGTGATTTCAGGGGCATCAGACACGAGACATGAGTCTACCGGCGAGCCGTACGCTCAAATGCCCGGACCCTGGCTGTTCCCGTCGAATTTCCCCGCGCCCTTCTGCGCCACGAGAATCTCGGTGTCGGTGCCCTCGTGCATCACCGCCGCGTTGTCCGCGGCGAGTGCCTGCAGCTTCGGCGAACGACGGGTGCGAATCTCCACCCATTTCGCAATACCGGAGAGGATCAGACACATGATGATGTAGATGCCGCCGATGACGAATGTCGACTGCAGGATCGGACGGCCCTGCTGCGACATCAGCTGCTTCGCGTAGTACAGCAGTTCGGGGTAGGTGATGATGAATCCGAGTGCGGTGTCCTTCATCGTCACCACGAGCTGCGCGACGATGACCGGGAGCATGGCACGGATCGCCTGCGGCAGCAGGATGAGTCGCATGACGCCGCTCTTTCGGAGCCCGATCGCGTACCCGGCTTCTCTCTGCCCACGCGGCAGGGATTCGATGCCGGCGCGCAGCACCTCGGCGAGGACGGATCCGTTGTACAGCATCAGCGCGATCACGACGGCGAAATACGGCTCCATCTTGATCCCGATGACCGGCAGACCGAAGTAGAGCAGCATCATCAGCACCAGCACCGGGATGGCGCGGAACAGCTCCGTGACGACAGTGACCGGGACACGCACCCACGCATGCTCGGAAAGCCTGCCGATCGCGAGGATGAATCCGAGCACGATACTCAGGACAGCCGCAGACGCGAATGCCGCGAGCGTCGCTCCCAACGCCTTGAGAATGCCCATCCACACGTTGGAGAACGTGAAGATGTACCACTTCTCTGCGGAGAACTGTCCTGTCGCGAAGAGTCGGTAGACGATGAACCCGAGCGCCGCGAGTACGACGATGACGGTGATGACAGCGATGACGCGGTTGCGCGCGATCGCACGGGGACCCGGGACGTCATAGAGCACGACACTCATCGCACGATCCTCCACTTGTTCTCGAGGCGGCGTTGCACCGCGCTCAGCACGAGCACCAGAGCGACGAACACCGCGGCGACCCACAGCAGGACTTCCATCGGGTTTCCCGGACGATCCCCTGCGTCGTTCACCGACGCTCTGAGAGCACCGAGCTCTGCGATTCCGAACCCGGCCGCCACCGTGGTGTTCTTCAACAGGGCGATGAAGACGCTCATCATGGGCGGAACGACCGAGCGGAAGGCCTGTGGAAGGATGACCTCGCCCATGACCTGTCCGAACGGCAGGCCGATAGCGCGAGCCGCCTCTGCCTGACCGACGGGCACGGTGTTGATGCCTGCGCGCAGCACTTCGGCGACATAGGTCGCGGTGTAGATGCCGATCGCCAGGATGCCGAGCACCAGGTTGGACAGCTTGGGAAGCCCCAGCGCCGGGTAGCCGAAGACGAAGACGAAGAAGACCAGCGTGAGCGGGGTGTTGCGCACGACGTTGACGTACAAGGTCCCCACGGCGCGAGCGATGGGCACCGGTGAAACACGCGCAGCCCCGATGATGAATCCGAGCACGAGAGCGATGAGCCCGCCGACTACGAAGACGAGCAGCGTGTTGACAATCGCCTCGCCCCACAGGTCGAGGTTGCCGAAGATGACGTCCACGCCGTCTTCCCTTCTGAAAAGTTGGAGGGGCGGCCCCTTTCAGGGCCGCCCCGGGGGCACTCAGTCGACAGCGGGCTGTTCGACCTCGATACCCGATGAACCGAGGTTCTTGTCGAAGATCGCCTGCCAGATGTCGCCACCATCGGTGAAGAGGGTGTTGATGTGCTCCTGCAGAGCGGTGTCGCCCTTGGCGAGGCCGACGCCGTAGCGCTCCTCGGTGAACAGACCGCCTGTGACCTTCAGCTCGTCCGGATACTGAGCCGCGTAGCCGATCAGGATCGCCTGGTCGGTCGTGACCGCGTCGACCTTGCCGCTGAGGAGGTCTTCGACGCAAGCCGAGTACAGGTCGTACTCCTGCGTCTTGATCTCGGGGAAGTTCGCCTTGATGTTCTGGATCGGCGTCGAGCCGGTCGCCGAGCAGACGGTCTTTCCGTTGAAGTCCTCGAGCTTCTCGGCCTCCGGTGTATCGGCGGCGACGAGCAGGCCCTGGCCGGTGACGAAGTAGGGACCCGCGAAGTCGATGAGTTCCTTGCGCTTGTCGTTGATCGAGTATGTGCCGACGTAGTAGTCGACGTCACCGTTGATGATGGCCTGCTCGCGGTTCGCCGAAGCGATCGGCTTGAACTCGATCTTGTCCTCGTCGAAGCCGAGCGATGCGGCGATCCACCGTGCGATGTCGACGTCGAAGCCGGTGCGCTCCCCCGTCGTGACGTCGAGGTAGCCGAGACCGGGCTGGTCCTCCTTGACACCGATCGTCACCTTGTCGGCTTCCTGCATCTTGTCGAAGGTCGGACTTCCCTCCAGCGAGACGTCACTGGCCACCTCGAACCACGTCGAGTCCTCGCCTGCGTCACCGCCGTCACCGGTGTCGCCGCCCGGGCTGCTCGGGCTGCCGCTGTTACAGGCGGTCAGCGCCAGCAGCGCTACCGTCGCGATGCCGATGCCGGCAAGAGTTCGTGTGCGTCGCATGATGTGCGTCTCCTTCGTGTGCTGTGAGTGAAGTAGGTCAGTGTGTGAGGAGCTTCGAAAGGAAATCCTTGGCTCGATCGCTCTTCGGATTGGTGAAGAACTCCTCGGGCGTCGCCTCTTCGACGATCTTCCCATCCGCCATGAAGACGACACGGTTCGCAGCCTTGCGCGCGAAGCCCATCTCATGAGTGACGACGATCATCGTCATCCCGTCTTTCGCCAGCCCGACCATGACATCGAGCACCTCGTTGATCATCTCCGGGTCGAGCGCGCTGGTCGGCTCGTCGAAGAGCATGACCTTCGGACGCATCGCGAGCGCACGTGCGATCGCGACGCGCTGCTGCTGTCCGCCGGAGAGCTGAGCCGGAAGTTTCGAGGCCTGCTGGGCGACGCCGACGCGTTCGAGAAGCGCCATGCCTTCTTTGTCGGCATCCGCCTTCTTGAGGCCGCGCACCTTGATCGGCCCCAGCGTCACGTTCTCGAGGATCGTGAGATGGGCGAAGAGATTGAAAGACTGGAAGACCATGCCCACGTCGGCGCGGAGCTTCGCCAGTCCCTTGCCCTCGGCGGGAAGCGGCTTGCCATCGATCGAGATCGTGCCGCTCGTGATCGTCTCCAGACGATTGATCGTGCGGCAGAGCGTCGACTTGCCGGATCCGGACGGCCCGATCACGACGACGACTTCACCCTTGTTCACGGTGAGGTCGATGTCGGTCAGCGCCTGGAAGTCGCCGTAGTGCTTCTGAACGTTCTCCACCACGACGAGGGGTGTACCAGTCTCGGTCATGTCCCCACACTAGTGAGTGCATGAGCGCGGGAACCAGCATCCGCGTCGGCGGGTTATCGAGTTGTAACCGATCGGAAACAGGACGAGCCGGGAGGAGCTTGCTGTCAGCGGCCGTCTGCGGCGCGCTGAGTGAAGGCGCTTTCGTACAGACAGACGCTGGCAGCGGTGGCGAGGTTCAGCGACTCGGCACGACCGAAGATCGGGAGTTTGAGCACGTGGTCGGCAAGCGCGAGTGCCGACTCCTCAAGTCCATGAGCCTCGTTCCCGAACAGCCAGGCCGTCGGCTTTGCGAGCACGCCGTCCGCACGGGCCTGCAGCAGGTCGTCGCCCTTCACATCTGCGGCGAGCACAGTCACGCCAGCAGCGTGGGCGCGTTCGACCACGTCCTCGAGGTTTCCGCCCACTGACACCGGCAGATGGAACAGAGATCCCGTCGTGGCGCGCACGACCTTGGGGTTGTGAGGATCGACCGTGCGACCCGTGAGGATCACGGCATCCGCGCCCGCCGCATCCGCAGCACGGATGATGGTGCCGAGGTTGCCCGGGTCGCGCACCTCCTCGCAGATCGCGATCAGGCGAGGAGATGCCCCGAAGATGTCTCGAGCCGATGTCGGAGCTTGGCGAACCACGGCGATCAGCCCCTGTGGGGTGACGGTGTCGGCCATGGCGTTCAGCACGTACTCGGTGACGAACTCGACCTTCACCGCATGGGTGGCGCTCGCCGCACGCAGGTCAGGATGCTTCTCCCACCCGGCCGGCGTGGCGAAGAGTTCCACAATGCCTTCGGGACGGTATGCGAGCGCCTCGCGGACGGCTTGAGGACCTTCCAGCAGGAACAAGCCCGTCTCCGTACGCGCACTGCGCTTCGTCAGCTTCGCGACGGCTCGGACACGCGGGGACCGGGGATTCTCCAGCACGATCCCAGTCTAGGGACACAGACACCCAGCTGCGCACATGGAGACGTCGAGCGTGCGCGCAGGTTCACTTCGTACTGTGCTCATGTGACCGATCGCACCAGACGCTCCACTGCCCGGCGCCGGTTGGCGCTCGTGGCGGTGGCGGTCGTGGTACTCATCGGCGGTCTGCTCGTGCATCGGTTCGGTTCCGGCAAGGTCGGCGACATCGCGGGCGACGCCCTCTACGCCGTGCTCGTGTACCTGCTGTTCGCGATCCTCTTGGCAAGGACTTCACGAACACTGCCCGCCGCGCTTGCGATCATCTTCTGCACGGCCATCGAGTTCCTGCAGCTCACCGACCTGCCGCGCACATGGGCTCTCGCGTTCCCACCGTCCGCACTCGTTCTCGGCTCGGGCTTCGCGCAACGCGATCTGCTCGTGTACCCGGCATCCGTTCTGCTCGGGCTGATCGTCGACGTCGCGCTCTCACGAGCAGCGCGACGGCAGCGGTCGCTGCCGAGGCACTGACGGTTTCAGGCCGACAGACGAAAACGGGCGCCTCCCCTGAGGGAGGCGCCCGTCGTCTGAAAGATGCTTACGCAGCCGACTTCGGAGCGTTGACGTCGGAAGGCAGTGCCTTCTTGGCCGTCTCGACGAGCGAGACGAACGTCGCGGGCTCGTTCACCGCGAGCTCGGCGAGCATGCGGCGGTCGACCTGGACGCCCGCAAGGCCGAGACCCTGGATGAAGCGGTTGTACGTGATGCCGTTCTGGCGTGCAGCGGCGTTGATGCGCTGGATCCAGAGGCGACGGAAGTCGCCCTTGCGCTTGCGACGGTCGCGGTACGCGTAGACCAGGGAGTGGGTGACCTGCTCCTTGGCCTTGCGGTAGAGGCGCGAACGCTGGCCCCGGTAGCCGGAGGCGCGCTCGAGGATGACGCGACGCTTCTTGTGGGCGTTTACCGCCCGCTTTACTCTTGCCATTTTCCTGAGTTCCTATTCCTGCGTTCGGGCGCTTCAGCGACCGAGAAGCTTCTTCGCGACCTTGGTGTCAGCCTTCGAGAGCACCTGGTCCTGGTTCAGACGGCGGGTGCGACGGCTCGACTTGTGCTCGAGGTTGTGGCGCATCCCGGCCTGCTGCTTCTTCAGCTTGCCGCTGCCGGTGATCTTGAAGCGCTTCTTAGCACCCGAGTGGGTCTTCTGCTTCGGCATCTTCTCTTCCTTCGTATGGCGCCTTCTCAGGCGACGGTTCAACCCGCGTTGCGGGAGTCTGGGGGGGGCGGATTACTCCGCGACGGCCTCTTCGGTGGAGGCCGTTGTCTCACGGGTCGCATGCGACGCCTGCTTGTTGGCCGCACGCTGCGCATCGCGCTGGGCGTTCTGCTCGGCCTTCGCGTCGGACTTGTTCTTCAGCGGCGCGACGACCATCACCATGTTGCGTCCATCGATCGTCGGGTTCGACTCGACGGTGCCGAGCTCGGCGACGTCCTCGGCGAACTTGCGCAGCAGGCGAACGCCCTGCTCGGGGCGCGACTGCTCACGACCACGGAACAGGATCATGGCCTTGACCTTGTCGCCGGCCTTGAGGAAGCCTTCGGCGCGCTTGAGCTTCGTCGTGTAGTCGTGTGCTTCGATCTTCAGACGGAAGCGCACCTCTTTGAGGATCGTGTTCGCCTGGTTGCGACGAGCTTCCTTCGCCTTCTGCGCGGCCTCGTACTTGAACTTGCCGTAGTCCATGATCTTGACCACGGGCGGCTTCGAGTTTGGGGCGACCTCGACGAGGTCTAGGTCGGCTTCCTGCGCAAGGCGCAACGCTGCCTCGATGCGGACGACGCCGATCTGCTCACCCGCGGGGCCGACGAGGCGGACCTCGGGGACGCGGATGCGCTCATTGGTGCGGGGATCGCTGATGCGGAACTCCTTTTAGACGATGGATTAAGCCACCGTGACGCTTTCTGCGACACGGGCGAAATCGGAATCGTCCCCCACCCACCGCGCATTCAGACGCCGGCTTCGCACCCTGAACATCGGACTTCGTCCGATCTGCCGACGTGAGCCGGTGGAGTGCAAGACCCGGTAGCCTTGAACGGCAAGCGCGGGTGGGAAGTGAATCCTCTTTCGTTCCGGAGCAGTTTCGCTCCGGAGCCCGACAAAGTCTAACAGAAGGCAAGGCATAGTGACGATTCCGGTTCAGGATGACGGCCACGACGAGCGCCACGAGCGCTGGCAGCAACAGGAGGATGCGGCATCCGCAGCCACCCGCGACATCGCGGACGTACCCGCCGTCGAGGTGATCACCACCGCCGCCGTGCATCTCATGAGCGCAGCAGCGGTCAAGACCGGCCTCGCAGACAACCCGGACGCCGAGCTCGACCTCGATGAGGCCCGCAAGCTCATCAACGCCCTCGCCGGTCTCATCACGGCCGGTGCTCCCGAGATCAGCGACATGCACGCGCGCTCTCTGCGCGACGGGCTGCGCTCGCTCCAGCTCGCCTTCCGCGAAGCATCCGCCATCCCCGACCCGATCGGCAAGGGGCCCGGCGAGAAGTGGACCGGGCCGGTCAACTAGGGCGCTCGGGTATCACGGTGATCGGGGCGGCGACGCCGGGGCCGCCGCAGGCCTCGGTGGAATGCGTCCATTCGATTTCATGGCCGGATTCCTGCAGGAGCGTGCCGGCAGCGTCGTAGACGCGGATCGTCGCTTCCTCGGGGGCCGTCATACTCAGGTTGAATACGCCGTCCTCGGCGTGCACGGGCATGCCCATGTCCGAAGACGGTGCCGGTTCTTCTCCTGGGCCCGCTGAGCATCCGGCATCCACGCAGAGCTGCACGAGCACGGCATCACCGAATGCCGAAGCATCGACCTGCACGGTGTTGTTCCAGCCGATCGCCGGGCACACGAGGTCCGATGAGCATCCGGTCGTTCCGAGCGCGAGTACGAGCCCCAGCATCCCGATCGCCAGCATCCTGCGCATGGGGCGAGCATATGGCAGAAGCTCAGCTGGAGCGGCGGAGCTTCACCGTCAGGGAGTCGGCGAGGACGGCGATGCGGTCATCCGCGGCCCAACGCTGCGCCAGGCGTGCGAGCACGGCATCCAGCACATCGCGCTCCAGACCGTCGACGAGCTCGAGGATGACGATCAGTTCTGGACCGCTCAGCCGCGCATCCGGATCGCCGGCATCGACCGCGACGTCGATCACCGCGAGCTCGCGCGCGACGCTCTCCTGAAGAGCCGTGAACACCTCCGGGGAATGGAAGCTCGGCTCCCACTTCTGCCCCTGCGCGACCGCCCAGACGGCGGGGCGACGGATCACGAACTCGGTGTCGGAAGTCGGATCCAGCACGATCAGGTCGGTCTGCTCCGACGATGCCGCCAACGCCGCGCGCACAGCCTCGACCGGGATCGGCCGAGCCGTGGCATCCCACTTCTGCATCGCCGTGACCGAGGAGAACACCGGCTGCACGGTACGACCGTCCGGAGCCGCGACCGTCACGATCGACAGTTCCTGCGTCTTGTCGACGGAGAGGCCGTTGGGGGCCACGCCCTCCTCGCCCTTCTCAGCGACGAGAGGGATCAGCACGCGAGCCGAGCGGAACGCATCGATGACCTCGACCTGGCTGCCCTCCCCCGCGCGGAAGCGCAGCAGAGCGGCGAGAAGTTCCGGGTCGGCAGAGCCGTCATCCCCCGAGTGCGGGTTCGATTCGAAACTGCGCCCCTCCCACGGGACGCCCGCCGAATCGCCGGCGTCGTCAGTCCCCTGCGACATCCAGCGCCTCAGCCAGCGTGAATGCGCCGGCGTAGAGAGCCTTGCCCACGATCGCGCCTTCGACCCCGAGGTGCACGAGCTCGCGCAGCGCGGCGATGTCATCGAGGCTGGAGATTCCACCGGATGCGACGACCGGCTTCGGCGTACGGGAGGTCACTTCACGCAGCAGTTCGAGGTTGGGGCCGCGCAGCGTGCCGTCCTTGGTGACATCGGTGACGACGTAGCGGCTGCATCCGGCATCCTCAAGACGAGCGAGGACTTCCCAGAGGTCGCCGCCCTCCTTCGTCCAGCCACGAGCCGCGAGAGTCGTACCGCGCACGTCCAGGCCTACGGCGACGGCCTCGCCGTAGCGGCCGATCACGTCAGCAGCCCATTCCGGGTTCTCCAGAGCAGCGGTACCGAGGTTGATTCGGGAAGCTCCGGTCTCGAGCGCGGCCTCGAGGCTGGCGTCGTCGCGGATGCCGCCGGAGAGCTCCACGTTCACACTGCGGAACTGCTTGATGACCTTGCGGAGCATCGGTGCGTTGGATCCGCGACCGAACGCGGCGTCGAGATCGACCAGATGGATCCACTCGGCACCCTGATCGACCCACTCGGCCGCGGCGTCGAGCGGATCGCCGTAACTGGTCTCGCTGCCTGCCTCGCCCTGGGTCAGGCGGACGGCCTTGCCTCCGGCGACATCGACAGCCGGGAGAAGAGTGAGCTTGGGCGTTGACGCGAAGTCGTTCATCTCGTCCTCAGTAGGGGGTGGAGTGCTCCGATGGGAGGGCACGAGAACTGAGAGTACCTCCGAGGCCGGTCAGCCTCAAATGCCACTATGCTCTACGTGATGTCTGGAGCAACCGAGGAACCCACGCCTTCGGCCGATGTGCCGGCCAGGAGCGGTGATCACGCGCAGCCGATCATCAGCGGAATACCGCCGATGGCGCAGGCCATCCCACCGGTTCCGCCGCTTCCATCGACACCCGTCGAGGCAGACGATGCGTCGCAGAATGAGTTCCTCGAGCAGGCATATGCAACGGCACCCGCGTCTCCGGCCGAGCCTCCGCAGTACCGGCGGAGCAGTTTCGCAGCGCAGCTCGATGACGCGCCCGCCGTCGGCGCGGATCTGCCCTCTCGACGGCAGCAGCGCGAGCAGCAGGAACGCAAGTCATTCCTGCAGACAGAGCGCCCGGAAGAACCAGCCAGCGAAGGCGCACGCGGTGCTCTGAACCGTATGGGCTTCAAGCTGGCACCGAACGCGGCGGAGCAGTCGGCGCGCAACGATGAGCTCGCGGTGAGTCAGCATTGGCCTGGTCCTCGGACGATCGCCGTCGTCAACGGCAAGGGCGGAGCGGGAAAGACGCCGACGACCATCCTGCTCTCTGCGGTCTTCGCCCGCTACGGCGGTGCTGGTGTTCTGGCATGGGACAACAATCAGACGCGCGGCACGCTGGGGTGGCGCACCGAGGCAGGTGCGCACGATCGCACGCTGCTGGAGATGATTCCAGAGGCGGAGCGGCTGCTCGGCACCGGTGCGCAGTCGGCAGATCTCGCGCATTTCGTCCATCACCAGCCCCGCGAGAAGTACGACGTTCTGCGCTCGAAGCCGATCAGGCTCGCGCACGAGAACCGTCTGCGCCCAGAGGATGTCGACGCCATCCATGCCGTCGCGGCGAAGTTCTACCGGCTCATCATCATCGATTCCGGCAACGACGAGTCGGATCCCATGTGGCTGCGCATGATCGATCGCGCCGACCAGATCGTCGTCGCGACCACGACCCGCGCCGACCACGCTGAGGCCGGCGCCCTGCTGCTCGAAGCACTCG
The DNA here is from genome assembly GCF_030815955.1 of Microbacterium murale. Lineage (NCBI taxonomy): Bacteria > Bacillati > Actinomycetota > Actinomycetes > Micrococcales > Microbacteriaceae > Microbacterium > Microbacterium murale. Next base: position 273,582 of record NZ_JAUSXK010000001.1, read on the forward strand.
AAGATCGCGACGATCGGTCCGCACAGCTCGCCCGGCAGTCCGTCGTCGTGGTCTCTCAGGCCGATCCGAAGGCTTCGGCAGCTGACATCGAACACGTCGTCGGCGGATACCGCTCGCTTGCCCGCGAGGTGGTCAGCATCCCGTTCGATCACGAGATGGTCGACGGTCACCTCCGCTACGGCGCGCTCGCCAAGCGTACGCAGCGAGCCTGGCTCTCCGCTGCCGCGTCGGTCGCCCGCGGGCTCTGAACTTCACGCTTATCCCCAGCGGGGCGGGCCGGCTCGGGCGTCGATCCTCGGCGTTGATATGGTCGAAGCGTGACTGATTCGACTGGCCCCTCCGCTGACCCGGGACCGATGCCTGTTCCCGCACCAGCGCCGCCTCCTCCCCCTGCAGCGCAGGCTTACTCGACACCTGCACCACCGGCGCCTGCGGTCCCGCCGTATCCGGCCGCAGGGCAGCCCGCGTACCCGATGGTGGGACAACCCGTACACGGGTACCCCGCGACACCTCCACCGCATCCCGTTCAGGCGTCGCCCGGCGGAGCCACGGCTGCCCTCGTGATGGAGGGCATCGCTGCCATTTTCACAGTGGGGATCGTAGCAATCGTGTTGGTCGCCGCCTTCAACGGCCCCCGCGGTTCGGTCGTTCCGCAGGCGTTCATCCTCGCCGTCGGCGGCCTGTTGGCAATGATGGTTGTGAGGTGCGGTGCGTTGACCCTCGTGCGCGCTGGCAACGGTTGGGCGCGCTGGATCTACATCGGCGCGGTGATCGTCGGCACCGTCTCTCTGTTGGGCTCCCCTCTGCCGATCCTGTATCTGCTGCTGATCGTCGCCGTCGTGTCGACGATCCTCATCTTCCGCAAGCCCGTCAACGTGTGGCTGAGGCAACGTGCGGCGGCGCGCACGTCGCCGGAGTCGCCGAATGTCTGAGTTCCGAATCCTCCGGCGAGGCGCCACCGCGATAGCGATGTGCACGGCATCCCTACTGGCGCTCAGCGCCTGTGCCGCCGATCAGGGTGCCTATTGCGACGCGGTCAAGGCGTCTGACGTCGCTCCTACGCTGTACGCGCCGATCATGTTCGAGAAGAATACGACTCCCGCGAGCTGGGCGGAGCCTCGGCTTGAGGTGTTGCTCGATGCGGGACCGCCGAACGATGAGTTGGCTGACGAGCATGAGCTGTGGGTGACGTACGTCACCGCGGTCACGGAATACACGGAGTTCGACCACTCGATCTTCGAACTCGATACCGACGAGACAGAGGCCGCCCGCGACCTGCTCTTCAACAACTACACCGATGTGTGCCTGTAAATAGCGGGCTGAAGTCCACGCGACCAGCAGCCAATTCCTCTGATGAATCGGGATACTGCTCTTGCTCCTGACCGAGTGGAACTCAGGATGCCGCAGGCAACCCGAGCTGGGCGATCTCGAGCGGGTCCTCGCCCCTGTCCAACGCCTCGATCTGCTCGGGATACAGCGTCACGCCCTGCGGGAAAGCCTCTGCATCACGCCACGCCCTGTACACGAGTTGCCCTGGGTCGGTGACGCCGAACACGTCCCGCAACGCCACCACGCACCGCTCCGCCAGTTCCGCATACTCGGACGTCAAAGCCGGCAACGGCAACTCGAACGACCAGTTCGGCTGGCCCGCGCTCGGCGCGGCCCAGCCGGCAGCCGCCAGGACGGCCTCGTCGATCCCCTCGACCACCGCAGCACCCGGGGCCTCTGCATCCATTGCATCCGACCCGCCGGCGAACTGCACGTATATGCGCGAGTCGTCGCGCGCCGACACGATCAGGAACACCCGTTCCGATACAGCCCTGAATCCCGCTGCAAGGCGATCACCGAACTGCGACCACTCCGACATCGTCAGTATCCCGCCTTGCGATCCGCTTCGACACGCTGAGGAGTGAAGAACGCCACAGAGACCGACCTCGACAGAAGCGTCAGCGAGGCCTTGCCCCCGCTGCTCATGTTCCACGTGGCGACCTCCTGCGTTTTCTTCCGCTCCATCGCCGGACCACCCCAGCGTTCCGCACCCTCGCGGACGACGCTCGTGAACACATCACCGAGGAAAGCCGCAGACTCTGCAGACTCGTCCTGGATCCGATCGGTGACTTGAAGATTCAGCGACGAAAGCCACTCGCGCGATGCCACCGTGGCCACATCGGGATCACTGAGACCCGACACCGAGTTCACCAGGAACTCCTCATCGTCTTCGATCTCCGCTGTCCAACCGAAGTGCTCGATCGCCAGACGGTGCACTTCTGCCCGCGACAGCGGCCACGGAAGATCGGAGAAGTACGCCAACAGGTCACACACCTCGCCAGGTGTCATCGCCTTCCAAACCATACTCAAAACCTTATCCCGGTATCAGCGAACGCCAGGGATGGCGATCTGCGAGGAATCGATCACGAAGTCCGTCACGTCGATCCTTCCGTCCGCCCGCGCCTGGACGAGACGGTAGTGCACGTCCAACGTTCCGTTCCGAATGGCGGACACGATGGCAGGATCCGCATCAGGACGAGCGACATATTCGCGCAGGCCTGCGGCCACACGAGAGTCCAGCCCGAGCACCTCGTTGAGATACGCGGTGGTCCCTTGTTGCACGCGCGCGCCGTTGACCGTGCGATACCCGAGAGTCGACCCACCGCCCTTGGCTTCGTACACGTTCAGGGCGGGCTTCGATCCGCCGCTGAGGCTCGCGTGGTCGAATTGTCCGGATGACGCGCCACCGCCGTCGATGATGGAGGTCTCACCGCGCGACGCAGAGACTGCTTCTGCCGCGTGGTCGCCCAGCCGCTCCGAACCGAGCTTCAACTCAGTCATCGCATCGCGTGCCGCATCGGCGGCTGCTTCCAGCCGCTGGCTCTGACGCGTGGAGATCTGCCCGGAGTTCTGCAGCTCACCGAGCGCCTCACGAACGCTCTTCGACGATCCCTGCAACGCCTGAGGATCCACGCCGGCCGACTTCGCCAGATCATTCAGATGAGTGGTCGCGGCGTCGGAGGCGGACTGCAGCTGCGTACGATCCTGCAGCAGTCCGTCATGAACGACGCTGGAGTCAGCATCCAGCTGCACGCCGCGGTCGGTCTCGCCCTTGACCGCATCGTCGATCGGAAGACCATTGACGTCCGGCTTGTTCGGGTCGTGCACATAAGCGTTCGACTTCTCGTCGTGCAGACGCCCGTTCTCGTCGCGGTACGTGTGGGGAGGATCGTTCTCGAGGTGGCGATTGCCGTTCGCGTCGAACCTGTACTCCCGTCCGGCGTTGTCGTGCGTCGGTCCACCGTCGGGCGCAGTGGTCGATGGCTCCGTATTCGACGGATCGGGAGAGCTCGGCGGCTCAGGTGCGCCCGACGGATCGTGCGTACCTGACGGAGATCCGGCATCCACATCGGGATGAACGGTCACCGGATTCGAATTCGGTGTCTCGCCCGGCACGCGAGGAGTCTCGCCGGAGGGCGGATGCTCCAGACCGAGCGAATCCGACACCGACGTCCGCGGCGGGATCGGCGCGTGATCGATCGCCGGGTTGATGACGCCCGGGAGTCCGGACGGATGCACATCAGCAGTCCTGACCACGTCGATGAGCCCGCGCCATCCGCCCTTGAGCCCATTGGCGCTCAGATCGACGATGCGCACCGTCGCCGCGACGACATGAGACCCACCAGGAATGGCGATCTCAGCCACATGAGTGCCGACCTTCACCACGAAGCTGCCGACCCGCGTGCCTGACAGGACCACCTTGGCCCCACCGCCTGCCCATCCGGCCACCGGGATGAAGAACGTGCCGATGTTCGCGATCGTCTCGGTACCCGTCGCGACGCCGTCCTCCTTCCACTTGTGCCAGCCGTCCTCGCCTGCCATCCAGGCCTGATGGTCCCAGCCGACCAGGCTCCCCCAGCCGGTGTAGGCGGTGTTGAATCGGTCCTCGAGGAAATTCCCGACCGGCCCATCATCCTGGGTCGCGACCACAGCCAGCGCCGGGTTGGTGATGATCACCGTGGACAGGAGGAAGTCGCCGACGCCGAGCCAGGAGCGTCCCATCAGACCCCAGCTGTGATCGCCCGTCTCCGGGTCGAATCCGCCGAGGCTCTGCACGCCATTCCAGAGTCCGGTGCCGAAGTTCGCGAAGCCGTGGCCCACAGACTCGGTGCAGTTGCGATCTTCTTCGACGCCCGTACCCCACGTCGAGATCTCCGGTGTGTTCGCCAGCGCTTCAGCAGTGATGACTGTCGGCGGTGCGGCACACACCATCGTCAACTCCGCCTGGATCGCCGTCGCACAGGCGGATGCTGCGGTCGAGATCCGCTCGATGATCGCGTTGTACTCGTCGACGTACCCCTGGTTCTTCTCAACCGCAGGGCCGTGCTCCTGCCAGCCGATCTCCTTGGTCTCATCCCAGTCACCGGGCGAGACCAGCGTCCCGAAGAAGCCATCGGCCTCCCAGCTGCTCACCTCGTAGCCCTCGAGAGCCCTGGCGCGGAACTCTGCTGCCCGCACCTCCAGATCTTGCAGGTCAGGCTTGATCCCCGCCAGCGCTGTCGCATAGGTCTCGATCGCCGCCGAGATGCGTGAAGTCACGCCGTTCATCGTGGTCGCACCCTCGACAGCGGGGTCCATCAGTGCGTACACGGCGTCGCGGTCGGGCGTCTCGAAGACGCCCGGTCCCTTCAAACCGGCCCATGCCGTCGAGGCGTCCTCAGCTGCCGCGAGCACGTTCGTGCCGATCGCCGCGACGTTGTCCGCCGCACCGTTGATGACCTCGACGTCGAGATCAGCCGACTTGCACGGGAAGCCGGCCGGATTGATCAAGCCGTCGTCCGCGGTGCAGACGAGCGCAGTGCTTTCGCCACCCATTTCGCCTACTCCGACCTGTAGCCGTGCTGTTCGAAGTACGAGAAATCGCCGTCCTCGGCGGCGGCGTACATCTCGGTCTGAAAGGTCTGAGCCATGTCCTCATTCCCCTCCTGCAGCGCTCGTGCCGAATTGCCCACCCCGCTGATCCCTGCAGCGATGTGATTGGCGATGTTCTCGAGGTTGACGTTCTGCTGTTCCGCGAGCACTTCGTTCAGCGCCTGCGGCACGCACGCGGTGACCCAGCTCCCCCAAGTGAGCCCGTTGAAGATCGTCGTGATCGAATCCTCCGTCACGACTTTGGACAGCGCATCGTACGCCGTCGTCGTATTCGTCAGCGCCGTCGTCACCTGCGACGGATCCATCTTCCATTCAGACATTGCCCGCACCTCTCCGGTCTCGCATCACAGCTTCTCCCTCACAACTCCTCGCACAGACCTCGCCAACGCCTCCGCGAGCGGCCGTGCAGCCGCGCTCGCTTCGAACGGGACTGTCATCTCCGTCCACAGCGCGAACGAGAGCGGTGGATCCTTCAGCATCGCCCGCGCCTCATCCGGCACATGCACCGACACCGGATCGAAGATCGTCAGAACCTGCGCGCCGTTCGCGTCGACGAACTGCGTCACCTCGCCGTCGCGGTACTCGATCCCCACGCCGTCCGGAATCACCTGCGCCGCCGTCGCCGCCATCAGGTCGGCGGTGAGCGGCACATCGCTCAACAGCACGAGTTCCATCGCCATCAGGACATCCCCCCGAGCTCTGTGGCGAGCACAGCGCCCAGCCGTTCCTGATCGAGGTCGTAGGCGAAGGCCCGCAACTGCGCCCAGAGAGCGTCCCGCCCTGTCATCCGCACCAACGCACTGGGCACCCGCCCAGGGCCGAGCGTGGTCAGGTCGTGACGTTCGGCAAGCCTCGTGAAATCGAGACGGAGATCCCTGACTGCGCGCGGACCGATCAGCACGGCCAACGGCGCATCCACCGGCTGACCCCCCACCCTGAATCCGAAATCCGCAGCGTTGTGCCTCAGCATCCCGGCCGAAACCATCGCCACACGCGGACGGAACTCGTCGACCAGCCCGGACAGCATGCGAGTCACGGTCGGCATGACCCGATCGCGCAGGCCGTCGACCGGCGTCGAGCTCAGACTCGGCAGTGGCACGCCGCCGTGCACGCGCTGGATCAGTCCGTCGCGCGTGCGCGCCACCGTGAGCGAGCACCATGCGCCCAGATCGGATGCTGCAAGGATCACCTCGCTCGCCGGCATCTGACCTTGGACCTGCGTGGTCAGCGCGCGGTGGTCCCACTGCGACGTCAACGGCTCATCGCGGCCGTAGCGCGTCAGCGAACCGCCACCCAGTGTCGCCACCGCGTGATCCGCCAGCGGCCCGACGAGGGTGGAATCCACTGCTCGTTCCGTCGCGTAGATGTCGAAGAGCACGACAGGTACAGGCAGCCCTTCGAATGCGATCTCGGTGTGGCGCTCAGACGCATCCGTTCCGGTCCATAGCTCTGAGATGCTCCGGATGCGCAGGCCGGATCGCGCGTCGAACACTCCCCTGGCACTGCGAAAGGCCCAGAGCGCGCCGCTCTCAGTCATCGCGGTATAGAGGTGGGGGCTGATGAGCGCACCCTCCCCGGTGAGGAGGACCGGTCGCAGACGGTCCGCGCGGCAGTGGGCGAGGAAATGCCGTAGCGGGCGTGAATATGCGACCCGGTCGTGCTCGACCGAGAACAGTGCGTAGTCATCCGTCCACTCATCCGCGAACGGATGGACGGCGGTGACCATCAGATCGGGAGAGCCGCCCGCGCACGCTGCAGCGCGCGCACGGCGACATCATCGTTCTGTTCGAGCGAACCCCGGATGGCAGCGATCACACCGCGCACCTGGACGCCGGCATCGTTCCACTGCTTCTCCAGGGCGGCGTACTCATCCGAGACGCCATCGGCCTGGTAATCGGCCATCGCGGCCTTGACATCCTGATCCCGGCGCTCGAGAGCCGCCTCAAGGCGACCCGCGACAGTCTCGAAGTTCGACTGCGTCGACTGGGATGCTCCGACGTTGTAGTCGTTGCGATCTGCTTGGTTCTCAAGTGGCATGACATACCCTCCGTGATGTGTCTGAGTCTTGACAGGTCAGGCGCTGGACTGACCGGAGATACGAGCGAGTGTCGCCTCGCTGCTGAAATCGGCGGACGACTGCCCGGCGTCGTGCGCAGCGGCCCCGTCTTCACCGGCAGTGTTGAACGCGATGTTCTGCCCCGAGATCGCACCGACGATTCCCGCGAGTGCGCCGTTGAGGCCGTTCGCGATCGCGTCGGTGTTCTGCTTGAAGTTGTCGAATCGTGCACGTGCGGGACCGTTGAAGACCCCTTGAAGCGGCTCAGCGGCCTCGACGAGCGAGCGGACGAGCGTGCCGAGATCTTCGGACTCGGTCGCCGAACGCTGGCCGAGACGGACCAGCGTCTCCGCCTCCATAGCGAATTTCATGTTCATACCGCACTCCTTCCGAGAGACGCGTCCAATGCTAAATGAACCACCACGAATGTCCATGGGTAATAGTCCCCATCCCCCAAGGTCACAGGCGAACATCAGGTGAACCGGTGCGCTGTGTACGATGGCCGACGTGTCCTCTGATCCTGCCGTGCCATCCCGTGCAGCGGTCCTCACCTCCGTGGGGATGGATGTGCTGACGGTGCTTCTGGCGGGTGCGGTCGGCTTTGCGATCGCCCCGTCGGCACCCCTCACCTGGGCGCTCACGGTGGGAGCGGCAGCGTTCGTGGCACTCGTGATCTGGCGCGGGATTCTCGGCGGCAGCATCGGGCATTCGTTGCTGCGACTGCGTAGCGTGGATGAGCTTTCGGGGCTTCCCTCTTTCCGCTTCCGCTCCGCACGCGTGGCCCGACGCGGCGGCGAGGACGACCCGTTCGCGCTGCGACCGCAGCGATTCGCGATCGTGACCCCGCCGCGGTCCGATCTCCGACCCGAACCGCCGCGCTCGCACCTCCGTCTGGTGGTGGATGACGGCACGACCCATACGGTGCAGCATTCCGCACTCATCGGCCGCGATCCGACCGTGCCGCTCGATCCCCGACACGCGCTCGTCGCGATCCCCGATCTCACCCGCACGATCTCGAAGGTGCACATGCTCGTCCAGATCGGTCCGGACGGGTTGTCCGTCACCGACCTGGGTTCGTCGAATGGGACATACGTCGAGGGTGCGGACGCACCCCTGATCCCGCATCGCGCGACGGTCGTGCCGTGGGGAGCCGCGCTCCTTCTCGGTGATCGTCGAGTCACCTTGGAACAACGACGACGCTCGACGGAGGTCTCGTGATCGACTACGACCAGACCCTGCTGGAGTCGACGCGCACGCACCGCGATCGCCTCACCGCGGCGTTCGTGCACGGCGCGCAGCGCGACCGGAGGAAGGTCAACAACAACCTTCGGCGTCTGACTGGATCCGTCATCCTGGGCGCTGTGATCTGCGCCGGCTGCCTGGGGACCGGATTCGTCCTGAACATCATCGAGACGCAGCGCGAGGACAAGGCGATCGCCGCGTTCCGCTCGGCGATCGCCTCCAGTCCGCTGCAACCGGGCGACGGACTGGTCGAGGACGAGGAGACCGGTTATCTGATCGACACCGCGACCTCTGAGCTCATCGATCCGCGCACGGGATTCATCGTGGACCCGGCGACCGGATGGGCCACCGACCCGCAGGGGCGCACGATCGATCCGCGTACAGGCTGGTACATCGATCCCGAGACCGGCTACTACACCGACCCGGAGACCGACGTCACCATCGATCCCGAGACGCTCGAGGTCATCGAATCCGTCGAAGATCAGAAGGAATGATGGAATACACGCGCGTCACAGTCATCGGCAGCCGCCGCAAGGCGGACCTCGTGCTGCCGGACGACCACCCCGTCGACGAGCTGCTCCCGGAGATCATCGACCTGCTCGAGGAACCCGTCGCAGCCGGCTCCCCGCTCGTGCTGTCCACGCTGCTCGGGCAGCCGGTCGACGGACGCACGGCCCTGGCCGACCAGGGCATCGAACACGGCGCGCTGCTCCGACTCCTCCCCGCCGACGACGCACCGCGTCCGCCGGACGTCGCAGAGGTCACCGAGGCCGTCGCCGATGCGTCGATCGGTCGCCCTGATCGTTGGAACAGCCGACTCACGGCGATCGTGGTCGCGTCGACGATCGCCGTAGTCGCAGCGACGGCCGGTCTGCTGCTTTCGTTGCCGGCGGCGGCCTCGATCATCCTTCTGTCATCGGTCTTCCTGCTCGCCACCGTCGGTGGCGCCGTGCTCTCCCGGCGCGACAACACCTCAGGACAGCACGGCCTGCTCGGACTGTGCATCGGTGTCGCCGTGCCGCTCGGACTCCACACAGCCGTTTCGTTGCCGGCGCAGGGTGCCGCGATGATCCCGGTCACGCTCGCGATCACGTGGGCACTGGTCTGGACGGCAGTGGCCGTCGTGGTCGGTATCGGGGGCCGGCATCCGGGAGTGCTGACAGGCGCAGCACTCGCCCTCCTGAGCAGCGCAGTCGTGCTTGTCGCGACGCTGAGCGCGGCCCCGGTCCCACTCGTGGCCGCGTTCTCTGGCATCGCGGCGGCGGTCGTCCTCGCACTCGCGCCGTCGTTCGCCCTCAGCACCGCGGGTGTGGCCAGGCTGGATGACACCGCCATGGACGGCGATACGGTCAAACGCACGGATATCGATTCGGCATTGGCCACGGCGTTCGCCTCGCAGACCGCTCTCGTACTCGCTCTGGCGCCCCCGATCGCGACGACGGCCCTGATCCTCGGCGCCGGAAACGCCTGGCAGGCCGGCCTCGCCGCGGCCCTCGTCATCCTTGTGCTGGTGCGCAGCAGACTTTTCCCGTTCGCGATCGCCCGCATAGCCCTGCTCGCGGCGACCGTGCTTCCGGCCGCCCATTGGTTGTGGACCACTGACATGCTGCCTCAGCCGTGGCCGGTCCTCATCAGCGGCGTGATCGTCGTCCTTCTCGTGGTGGTCTCCGTGATGCGACCGTCTGCGGCAGCGCAGGCGCGTTTGCGGCGCTTCCTCGGCGTCCTCGAGTCGCTGTCCGCGATCGCACTGATCCCGCTCCTGCTCGGTATCCTCGGCATATTCGACGATCTCCTCGGAGCGTTCTCGTGAGCAGGTGGGGAAGGCTGCTCCAGGTCTGGCCGACAGCGCGGCACGAGCAGGCGATCACCGCCGAACGCGACCTGCGCGCTCCCCTCCCGGTGGTGCGTCGGATCGGATTCGCGTCGCTTCGCGGCGGGACCGGATGCTCCACCGCAGCGCGCGGCGTCGCATCGACGCTCGACGGGCGCAGAAGAGGCGGTGTCCTGCTCCTCGACGCGGACGAGGCCGGCTCCATCCAGTCGCCTCTTTCGGCTTCGGGAACAACGCGCGCGCCCGAGCTCACACTCACCGACTGGGGCTCGATCGACGCCGCACGGCTCTCCACGATCTCAGCGTCATCTCACGTGCTGTGCCTGACTTCGACGACCGAACGGTCGGCGGTGCAACAGGCCCTGGACGCGGCATCCTTCGTGATCGAATCGGGAACGCCGACGGTACTGGTGGCGTCGTCCGTGCGCGGGAAGGCGACGCCCGCAGTGCGACGGATGCTCGCATCGTCGCCGGTGCCCGTGTTCCTGCTGCCCTTCGATCGAACCGTTCGCCTCGGTGAGCCCGGCGCCCGCAGCAGCGCGAGCGCCTTCGCCCTCGCGACGCTGGGCGCGGAGATCGTGCGCCTCGGCGGACGCCCTTCGGCAGAGGTGCTGGTCGCATGACCCGGACGCTGTTCCACCGTCCCACACGGGTGACGGCGCCTCCCACTCCACCGGAGCCCGAGCTCATCCCGCCGCCGCCGGCGCTCACCGATCAAGGCGGCGGCATGCCGCTGCAGTTCATGCTTCCGCTGATCGGGGCGTTGTCGTCCGTCATCATGATGGTCGTGCTGCGCAACGGACAGCCGTTGTTCCTCGTTCTGGCCGCCGTGATCTTCGTCGTCGCCATCGTCGGCGGACTCGGTTTCGCCCTGTCTGCGCGCGGCCGGGCGGCACGCAAGGCCCGCACTCAGCGCGAGCTGTACCTCGACTACCTCGAGCGCTACCGGTCCGAGTTGCGTGAGCGCGGCGCCAGCGACCGCGCCTCTGCGATCGCCGTGCATCCCGCCCCTGAGGCCCTCGTCGGCATCATGCGCGATCCGGCTCGCCGATGGGAACGCCGCCGCTCCGATGACGACTACCTCTCCGCACGGATCGGCGTCGCATCGCGTCCGTGGTTCTCGCTCTCCGTCGCTCGAAGCGATTCCCCGCTCGAGCCCGCAGACCCCATCCTGCTGCGCGAGGCGGAGATCGTCGCACGCAGTCTCGACGCCGTACCCGAGATGCCGGCGACAGCAGATCTGCAGGACGCGTGGGTCGTGTCCGTGGTCGGTGACCGTGACCGCGGCATGTCGGTGGTCCGCTCGCTGGTCGCGCAGCTGGCGACCGCGCACACCCCTGACGATCTCACCCTCGCCGCCGCCTACGCGCCGCATCATGCCGATCAGTGGAACGGGTTCGATCTCCTGCCCCACGTGCAGGATCCCGGTCTCTTCGACGGCCCTGTTCCTGCACGCCGGATCGCGCCCGACATCCGATCCCTCACCGATGTCCTCGCGGGCGACCTCGGCAAGCGTGCCGGTTCCGCCGCAGGCGTGCAGCGCCATGGCCGAGGAGAGAATCCGCACGGACGCCTCGTCGTCTTCCTCGATGACCACGGGCAGGCCGCGTCGCGTCTGAGCAGCCCGGATCCCCACCTGCGCATTCGCGACCTCAACATCACCGTCGTGCATCTGCTCGCGGACCGCCTGGACGAGCCCGACGACGTCGACATCCGGATCACCGTCGATGACGACGGGGCCGTGATCACGTCTCAGGCTTCTTCGGCCGCCCCCGCGCATGTCGCGTTCACGCCGGATCGGACACACGGCGGGACGGTGACGACCCTGGCCCGTTCGATGGCCGCGTTCCGCACTGTTCACGCGTCTCGGCCGCAGAGCGGCACGACCGAGGCCTTCGACATCACCCAGCTTCTCGGGATCACGGATGCTTCCGCGATCGACCCGGATGAGCTGTGGACTCCCCGCTCGCCGAGTGCGTTCCTGCGTGTGCCGTTCGCGCTCGATGACAACGATCGCCCCGTCTTCCTCGATCTGAAGGAGAGCGCGCAGGAGGGCATGGGCCCGCACGGCATCTGCGTCGGCGCCACCGGTTCGGGAAAATCCGAGATGCTGCGCACCGTGCTGCTCGCCCTCGCCCTGGCGCATCCGCCTGAGGACCTGAGCTTCATCCTCGTGGACTACAAGGGCGGCGCGGCGTTCTCCCCGTTCCAGAAGCTGCCGCACGTCGCCGGGCTGATCGACAACCTCGCCGACGACCCTCAGCTCACCACGCGTGCACGCGCCTCGCTCCAAGGCGAGGTGGTCAGGCGGCAGCAGCTGCTCAAGGACGCCGACGCCTCACCGTCCATCACGCACTACCGGGAGCTCCGCAAGACTCGGCCCGAACTGCCGCCGATGCCTCATCTGTTCATGGTGATCGACGAGTTCGGCGAACTGCTCACCGCTGAGCCGGAGTTCATCGACCTGTTCCTTCAGATCGGCCGGATCGGCCGGTCCATCGGCATCCATCTGCTCCTCTCCAGCCAGCGCATCGAGGCAGGCAAGCTGCGCGGACTCGACACTTATCTTTCCTACCGGCTCGGGTTGCGGACGTTCAGCGAGAGCGAGTCACAGGTCGTGCTCGGGACGACGGACGCCTATCGGCTGCCGGCGCTGCCCGGCTACGGCATCCTCAAGGTCGACACGTCGCTGTATCAGCGTTTTCGCGCCGGCTATGTGTCCGGCCCGGTGCCGGTCCGGTCCGCTCCGGCACCCAGCGACGGCGAGCTCACACGTGTCTTCCGCGTGCCGACGTACAACGGCATCAGCCAGGGCGACGACGATGACAGGACACCGGCGAGTCCGTCGTTCACCACGCCCGAGGTCGGGCAGCTGCTCGTGGACGAGGCCGTTCTGCGACTTCGCGCCGACGATCGCATCGTCTCGTCGGCGTGGTTGCCGCCGTTGCCGGAGACCCTCGCTCTCGGGCAGATCCTGGGAGAGCGAGAGCGGACGATCGCCCTGGAGACGCCGATCGGACTGATCGATGACCCGGCGCACCAGAATCAGCAGCCCTGGATGCTCGATCTCACGCGCGGCGGCGGCCATCTCGCCATCGTCGGAAGCCCCCAGTCAGGGCGCACCACCTTGCTTCGGACCATCGCCGTGTCGCTGGCGCTCGGCCGCACCCCGGCCGAGGTCGCGGTGTACGGGATGGATCTCGCCGGCGGCGGGCTGCGCCGTCTCGAGCCGTTCCCGCATGTCGGCGGCGTCGCCACCCGATCGGATCCCGCACGAGTGCGCCGGCTGATCGAAGAACTCGAGTCGATGCTCGCCACTCGTGAGCGCGTGTTCAAGGACTCCGGCATCGACTCGGTCTCGCAGCTGCGTGCACGGCACGCTGCCGGAGAGGTGCCGCAGCTGTCGTCCGCAGACGTGGTCGTGCTCGTCAACGGATACGGCGCTCTCAGACAGGAGTTCGACGACCTCGATGCCGCGTTCACCGCTGTTCTGCTGCGTGCGGCGAACTACGGCGTGCACATCGTGCTCGGACTATCCCGATGGAGCGAATTGCGCATCGCCCACCAGTCGCTGTTCGGCACGAAGATCGAACTGCGTCTGAACGACCCGACCGAATCGACGATCGACCGTTCTCTCGCCAAGACGATCAGCACGTCGACGCCGGGTCGGGCGCTCGCCGACAGCGGACTCCTCGGCCACGTCGCGCTGCCCGTTCTCGAGACGAGCGGCGACGACGAACTCGGCGACGAGATCGAGGAACTCGGACGGCGGGTGGCGGCGTCATGGGCCGGCCCGTCCGCCGCCCCCATCCGGTTGCTCCCGCAGGAGCTGGATCCAGAACAGCTGCCGGAGGCTGTCGACGAACCCGATGCCGTGCCGTTCGGCCTGCGTCAGGACACGATGGCCAGCGCGTTCTGGGAGTTCCAGCAGGCAGATCAGCACCTGCTCGTGCTCGGCGACGCTCGCAGCGGGAAGTCGGCGACGCTGCGCATGATCGCCGCCGGTCTCATCGAGAGGTTCACGCCCGAAGAGCTCGCGATCGCCGTCGTGGATTCCCGCGGCCACGTCGCAGAGGTCATCCCCGACGAGTACCTCGCCGCGCACGCCAGGACGGCGACGCAGGCGTCCGGCCTGGCATCGTCGATCGCGACGGAGCTAGCCCGCAGACCGCAGATGTCCGCGAAAGAGCTCAGAAGCGTTCCCCGAGTGGTGCTGCTCGTCGACGACCACGACATCATCAGCGCCGGCGGGATCGAGCACCTCGCAGCGCTGGCGCCGCATCTGCCCACGGCACGCGACAGCAAGTTCCACATCGTGCTCGCCCGTCCTGTCGCCGGATCGGTCAGAGCGATGTACGGCGCCTTCCTGCAGGGCATCCGCGACACAGGGGCGGCGCTGCTGATCCTTTCCGGCGATCGGAGCGAGGGGCAGATCATGCCCCGTCTGTACGCGGAGAGATTCCCGCCGGGGCGCGGACGCTATGCACGACGCGGAGAGAGCCCGTTCGTCGTGCAGGTCGCGCATCTGCCCGACAGCACGGAGGCGAGACCATGACCTCGTTGACGTTCATCGGTGCGAGTGGAGGAACCGGCACGACGACGCTCGCCGCTCTGAGCGTGCTGCTTCTGGTCGAGCAGGGCTCGCGGATCCCGACCGTCGTCGCGGAGGATGCGCAGTCGTTCGACCTCCGCCTCGGCACCCTCTCGTCACCGGTGCGCGGGAGTGGGCACGAGCTGGTCGACGGCGGACGCTACCAGCCGGGAAAGGCCGCGGCGGCGATCGAACAGGGCCGCCTGGTCCTGGTGGGCGCATCCACTCCCCAGGGGGTCGCGGCGCTCGAGAGCAGCCTGTCGGACGTGGCTCAGCGCTTCGGCACCCCGGGTCTCGAACGCACGCTCCCAGTGCTCTGCTCGGCGTTCGGGAGATCCACGACGGTCGCCGGCCGACTGTCCGTCCCCTTCGACGCGCGTCTCGCCGTCGGCGCGCCGCTCACGAAGACGCTTCCGTCCCTGCGCGCGCGGACGAAGACCGCGCTGAACATGCAGTGGCTGCCCGTACTGCGGGAGACGTACGGTATCCGGTGACCTGTGCGTCGGCGGCGCGGCTGCCGGTCGGAGCGGCTCCTCGTCAGAGGCTCTGCACCCAGTTGCGCAGCAACTGGATCCCGGCGTCGCCCGACTTCTCGGGGTGGAACTGCGTCGCCGAGAGCGGCCCGTTCTCGACCGCGGCGAGGAACGGCCTGCCGTAGGTCGTCCACGTGAGCGCGGGCTGCGGGAACGGTGGGATCACGTCGAGCTCCCAGCTCTGCGCGGCATACGAGTGCACGAAGTAGAAGCGTTCGTCCTCGATACCGCGGAACAGCACGCTGCCCTCATCGGGAGTGACGGTGTTCCAGCCCATGTGCGGCAGCACGGGCGCATCGAGCTCCGTCACGCTTCCCGGCCACTCGCCGAGTCCTTCGACGTCCTGTCCGCGCTCCACACCGTGGGAGAACAGCACCTGCATCCCGACGCACACTCCGAGTACGGGCCGACCACCGGCGAGCCTGCGTTCGATGATCTCGTCACCGCCCTTGGTCCGGAGCGCTTCGCGCACCGCGGCGAAAGCGCCGACGCCGGGGACGAACAGTCCATCCGCCTCCAGCGCCGCCGCACGGTCACCCGTGAGCGTCGCGTCCGCGCCCGCCGCGATGAGGGCTTTGACCGCGGAGTGGACGTTGCCGGAACCGTAGTCGTAGACCGCGACAGTGGGCGTGCGCGTCACAGCGCGCCCTTGGTGGAGGGGATGCCGACCACCTGAGGGTCGAGCGCCTTCGCCTGGCGGAACGCACGGGCGAACGCCTTGAACTCCGCCTCTGCGATGTGGTGCGGGTCGCGTCCACCCAGCACGCGCACGTGCACGGTCAGCCCCGCGCCGAACGTGATCGCCTCGAACACGTGACGCACGAGTGAGCCGGTGAAGTGGCCGCCGATGAGGTGGTGCTCGAAACCCGCCGGTTCGCCCGAGTGCACGAGATAAGGACGCCCGCTGATGTCGACGACCGCCTGTGCGAGCGCCTCGTCGAGCGGCACGAGCGCGTCACCGTAACGGGAGATGCCGGACTTGTCGCCCAGCGCTTCACGGATCGCCTGCCCGAGCACGATCGAGATGTCCTCCACCGTGTGGTGGGCGTCGATGTTCGTGTCACCGGAGGCCCGCACCGTCAGATCGGTGAGCGAGTGCTTCGCGAAGGCCGTGAGCATGTGGTCGAAGAACGGCACCGACGTATCGATGTGGCTCTGCCCTGTGCCGTCGAGGTTGAGTTCGAGCTCGACGGTCGACTCAGACGTGCTGCGGGTACGAGTGGCGGTGCGGGAAACGCTCATGACGCCGATCCTATCGAGGCCAGCGCGTCCAGGAATGCCGTGGTCTCCGCCTCGGTCCCCGCGGTGACGCGCAAGTGATTCGGGATGCCGACGTCACGCACCAGCACTCCCCGCTCGTAAAGGGCATGGAACGTCGCCTGCGGATCGGCCACTCCTCCGAACAGCACGAAGTTCGACCACGACTCGTGCGGCTCGTAGTCGAGCGCCTCGAGGGTCGCGGTGATCCGATCACGCTGCTCGATGATGTCGTCGACCATGCCGAGCATCGTCGGCGCATTGCGCAATGCAGCCACGGCGGCCGCCTGAGTGAGGGCGCTCAGGTGATACGGCAGCCGCACGAGCCGCAGCGCATCGATGAACGCCGGATCGGCGGCGAGATACCCGACCCGCGCACCGGCGAATGCGAACGCCTTGCTCATGGTTCGCGAGACGGCCAGGCGAGGGCGTCCCTCGAGCAGAGTGAGAGCGGATGCCGATTCACGGGGCGCGAACTCCTGGTATGCCTCGTCCACCACCACGATCCCGCGGGAGGCCTCGTAGACGGCCTCCACCACATCAAGCCCGAGCGGAGTGCCCGTGGGGTTGTTCGGAGTGCACAGCATGATCACGTCGGGGTCAGCTTCGATCACCTGAGCCACCGCGTCCTCGGCGGTGATCGTGTAGTCGGGCTGACGGCTGCCGGCTGTCCAACGTGCGCCAATGCCCTGCGCCAGCAGGGGATACATCGAGTAGGTGGGTGCGAAGCCGAAGACCGTTCGACCCGGTCCGGCGAAGGCCTGCAGAATGTGCTGCAGCACCTCGTTCGAACCGTTGCCCGCCCAGATCTGCGACGCGTCGAGGTCGTGGCCGAGGTACTCGGCGAATCCCTCACGCAGCGCCGTGAACTCCCGATCGGGGTAGCGGTTCACATCACGCAGCGCGACGGCGATGTCGTCGAGGATGTCGCTCGCCACTTCATCCGGAACCGGATGGGTGTTCTCGTTGACGTTCAGCGCGACGGCCAGCGGGGCCTGAGGTGCGCCGTAGGGGGTGAGGCCGCGAAGATCGTCGCGAAGGGGGAGGTCGCTGAGTGAGACAGTCACCCTCCCCATGTTAACGCGGAGTTCAGTCGGCGTACTCCGCGGGGATCGCGAGTTGCTGGCCGACCTGCAGCGAACCGCCGCCGAGCGCGTTGAGCTTCTCGATCTCGCTGATCACCGTGCGGGGGTCTTCTCCGGGGGCGACGTCTTCGGCGATCGCCCAGAGCGTGTCGCCGGGCATCACCGTGACCGTGTCGAAGTCAGTGGTCTCCACTGCCTCGCCGGAAGCGAGAGCAGAGCCGCCGCTGAGAGCAGCGAACCCGATCCCTGCAGCCAGGGGGAGCGCCGCGAGGGCGACCAGCAGCCGACGTCCGCGTGCCGTCAGTCGCAGTCGCGTCGAAGCACTGGACGTTGCACGTACGGAAGGGACTGCGGGGGCGCTGATGCTGATGGTGCTCATGTGACTCTCCTCTGCCTCTTGGCTGCCTCTGGACTTTCGCCTTTTGGCGTAGCGTTCGCATTCGCCGCTCGGCCGGGAGCGGGGAATGCGAAGCTACGTACCGAATGTATCTTCGAATTCGAACATCTGTCAAGACCTATTCGAAACCCACCCGCTGAATTTACCGACACGCTCGAACAGATCTTCCGTTTCGGTGTGTTTCTCGGATACGGTTTCGATACGAACACCACACCACGGGCCACCGACATTCGAAGATGAGCGCCGTGGACACGACGATCAGCACCGTGAGCGCGCACGAAGGAGCACCCATGAGCGACATCTCCGTCCCCAGCCCTGAGGCCCCGCGCACCCGTCGGCGCAAGAACCTCAGCGCGAAGCAGCTGGCGATCCTCGAGGTCATCCAGACCTCGATCGCACGGCACGGCTATCCGCCGAGCATGCGCGAGATCGGCGACGCCGTCGGTCTGAAGTCGCTTTCGAGCGTGACCCACCAGCTCGGGCAGCTGGAGCTGAGCGGCTATCTGCGCCGCGACCCGGGCAAGACCCGTGCCATGGAAGTACTCATCGACCTGCCCGGCACCAGCGGCGAGAACCCCGCCGACTCAGCCACTCCGGTCGGCGATGCGGCGATGGTGCCGCTGGTCGGTCAGATCGCCGCCGGTATCCCGATCACGGCAGAGCAGCAGGTGGAGGAGATCTTCCCGCTCCCCCGCCAGCTCGTCGGCAAGGGCGATCTGTTCATGCTCAAGGTCTCCGGTGAGTCGATGATCGACGCCGCCATCTGCGATGGCGACTGGGTCGTCGTGCGCACGCAGAACACGGCGGAGAACGGCGAGATCGTCGCGGCGATGCTCGACGGCGAAGCCACTGTGAAGACGTTCCGCCAGCGCGACGGACACACTTGGCTCCTCCCCCGCAACTCCTCATTCGAGCCCATCCTCGGCGACGACGCCGTTGTGCTGGGGAAGATCGTCGCGGTGCTGCGCGCGGTCTGACGGCATCCACGAAGAACCGCCCCTCCGGATTCGGAGGGGCGGTTCTTCGTCATTCGGACATCAGACGGCGACGACGTCCACGCGGCTGCACACGGCAGACGCCGCTTAGGCTCGAAGCATGCAGCCGTACGGAACCTGGCCGTCCCCCTTCCACGCCGCCGATATCGCATCATCCGCCCCGCGCATCGACGGTGCCCGTTTCGTCGGCGACGAGATCTGGTGGGGGGAGTCGGTGCCCGCCGAGGGCGGTCGTGTCACGGTGCGCAGTTCGACTGGCGACGTGCTGCTGCCCGAGCCCTGGAGTGCGCGATCGCGAGTGCACGAGTACGGCGGCGGCGCGTGGACGGCGGATGCTCACGGCACGCTGTTCTTCGTCGACGCCGGCGACCAGCGCGTGTACCGGATGCGGCCGGGCGCGGAGCCGGAGCCGTTGACACCCGAGGGTCCGAACCATGGCGGACTCCGTCTGCAGCACGGGCGCCTTCTCGCCGTGCGCGAGGATCTGTCTGTGGAACCGCACCGGCGCGCCATCGTCGAGATCCCCACAGATGGCTCCGGTCTTGCCGACGCGGACGCCATGCGCGTGTTCGTCCAGGGCAGCGCGTTCTTCGCCCACCCCGCGCTCTCCCCCGACGGCACCCGCATCGCGTGGGTCGAGTGGAGCGGACGCCAGATGCCATGGCAGCAGGCCATGCTCAGCATCACCAACGTCGGCGGCGACGTCTTCGCCGACACCCGCGCTCATGCTGCCTTGCAGCCCGAGTGGATCAGCGATTCAGAGCTCGTCTACGCCGACGATCCCACCGGCCGCTGGAACCTGTATCGACGGCGGATGGACGGGCTTGAGGCTTCCATGCCGGAGGCCATCGCACCGGCCGACGCCGACACAGGCTACGGCCTGTGGGTACTGGGCAACCGCTGGTACCAGCCGCTCGCCGACGGCCGCATCGTCGCCGTGCGCACGAACGGCTCGGACGAGGTCGTGCTGATCGGGAGCGACGGGTCAGAGAAGCGCCTGGATGTGCCGGCCACTGCTCACGTCAGCATCGACGACGCGTCCGGCACGCGTGTGCTGCTCTCCGGCGGCGGAGCGAACGTGAGCGCAGGTCTGTGGACCGTTGACGTGGATTCGGGAGCCGTCGAACGCATCAGAGGCGGCATACGTTCCGATGAAGCGTGGATGCCGCCCGCCTCCCGCATCGCATTCGAGGGCGCGAACGGGCCGGTGCACGCCTTCGACTACGCGCCGGCGAATCCCGATGCCGCAGCGCCAGACGCAGAGCTTCCGCCGTACATCGTCTTCGTGCACGGAGGTCCGACCGCGCACGTCGCAGGGGCGGCCTCCGCAGCCATCGCGTTCTACACGAGCCGCGGCATCGGCGTGCTGGATGTGAACTACGGCGGCTCGACCGGCTACGGCCGCGCCTACCGCGAGCGGCTCGACCGCGAATGGGGAATCACCGACGTCGACGATGTGCTGGCCGCCGCGCGCGGGCTCGCCGAATCCGGACGTGCGGATCCGAGTCGCATCGCGATCCGCGGCGGCTCAGCGGGAGGATGGACGGTGCTCGCGGCACTCGTGCGCGGTGGCGTGTTCGCCGCAGGGATCAGTCGTTATGGTGTGACCGACCTGCGCGCCCTGGCCGAAGACACGCACGACTTCGAGAAGTACTACCTCGACGGCCTGGTGGGCCCGCTGCCCGCTGCCGAACAGGTCTACATCGACCGCTCCCCGCTCACCCACGTCGAGCAGATCGATGTGCCTGTGCTGCTGCTGCAGGGCGCCGATGATCGCGTCGTCCCGCCATCGCAGTCGGAGTCGATCCGCGACGCGCTGGCGGCACGAGGCATCCCGCACGAGTACGTCGTCTACCCGGGTGAGGGGCATGGGTTCCGCCGCGCGGAGACGATCATCGACGCGCTCGAGCGCGAGCTGCGCTTCCTCGGGAAAGTGTTCGACTTCCAGCCCGAGCTGTAGAGGTTTAGTCCCCCACGCGATTGCGCAGGCGCATCGCGCGCTGGGCCTCTCGGGTGTCCTGGCGTTCACGCAGCGTCTGGCGCTTGTCGAACTCGCGCTTGCCCTTCGCGAGAGCGATCTCGACCTTGGCTCGCCCGTCCGAGAAGTACAGCTTGAGCGGGATCAGCGTGTACCCGCCTGCGGACACCGCATGCTGCAGCTTCTCGATCTCCTCGCGGTGCAGCAGCAGCTTGCGAATCCGCTTGGCCGAGTGATTCGTCCAGTGCCCCTGCGAGTACTCGGGGATGTGCACCGAGTCGAGGAAGATCTCATTCCCCTTGACGAACGCGTACCCATCGCTGAGGTTCGCGCGGCCCTGCCGCAATGACTTCACTTCGGTGCCGGTGAGCACCATCCCCGCCTCGTACGACTTCTCGATGTTATAGTCGTGACGTGCGCGACGATTGGTCGCGACGACCTTCTCCCCGCGTTCCCTGGGCATGATGCTCTCCTGATCCGTGCCGCGCCGAACGCACGACAGCCCATCAGTCTACAACGACGCAGACGGATGCTAGGTGCGCAGCCAGCGACGAATCGCGAAGCCGGCCGACAGCGCAGCAAGAAGCACACCGATGCCGATGAGTACGGGCACGACGAGCGCAGCATCCTGCATCGTCACCCAGGTGGTGATGAACGGCACCCGGCCCTTCAGATAGCCGTTCACGCCGAAGTGCACGCCGGCGACCACGGCGGCGCTGGCCAGCACCGAGCCGATGAAGGCGGCGAACACGCCCTCCAGCACGAACGGCGTCTGGATGAATCGGTTCGAGGCGCCCACCAGGCGCATGATCCCGATCTCCTTGCGTCTCGCATACGCCGACAATCGGATCGTCGTGGCGATCAGCAGGATGGCGGCGATGAGCATGAGTACCGCGATGCCGACGGCGATGTAGGTCGCGACGGTGAGAGCGGAGAACAGCGGATCGAGATACTGCAGCTGGTCACGCACCTCCTCGACACCGTTGATGCCGGCGAAAGCCTCTACGATCACCTGCGATTGACCGGGGTCCTTGAGCGTGACGTAGAACGTCTCCGACATCTGCTCCTCGGTGAGCACACTCGCCTGCTCTTCGCCGAGGAGTTCGGTGATGTTCGCGTAGGCCTCTGCCTTGTTCTCGAATCGGAGGTCGCCGATGAGCGAGGCGAGCGGATCGCCTTCGAGTTCTGCGCGCACCTGGTCGACCTGCTCCGGTGTGGCGGCGCCATCGAGACAGCTCTCGCCCGTCGAGACGGTCGAGCACATCGAGACAGACACCTGGGCACGCTCGGTCCAGTAGTCGCGCATGGTGCTGATCTGGCCCTGCATGAGGATCGCCGCGCCGACGAACGTGAGCGACACGAATGTCACGAGCACGACCGAGATCACCATCGAGATGTTGCGTCGGAGGCCCCCGAGGGCCTCGGCGAGGATCAGCCCCACTCTCACGATGTCGGCCCCACTTCTTCGTCGTCGCCGCTATCCGCGAGCCCGAGGCGGTCGGCGACTCCGAGCTCGGCGACGTCGACCTCCGGAAGGATGATCGGGTGGGTGCGAGGGCCGACAGCGGTCGGCGCGGGCTCTGCGGCCGGCGCGGGCTCTGCGGCCGGCGCGGATGCGGGGGTGTCAGCGGCAGAATTCGTCTCGGCAGCCGGAGCGCCTGCGGCGCTCCGCGCCGCTCTCATCGACGCGATCATCTCAGCGGTGAGCGGCTCGAGCGACTCCGTCTGACGCTGCACCTCCTGCACCGCGGTGAGCGCGGCCGTCGCGGCGGCGCCCCGCTCCTGCTCCGGCACGAGCTGCGGAATCATCGACCGATCGCCGTATCCGCCGTGCACTTCATCGCGCACCATCTCACCGTCGCGGAGTTCGATCACTCGGCGCTGCATCTGATCCACGAACGCGGCCTCGTGAGTGGCCATCAGCACGGTCGTGCCACCGGCGTTGATCCGCGCCAGCAGTTGCATGATGTCGACGGAGGTCGCCGGGTCGAGGTTTCCGGTCGGCTCGTCGGCGAGCAGTACCTGCGGACGGTTCACGAGTGCACGGGCGATCGCGACGCGCTGCTGCTCTCCGCCGGACAGCTCGTGCGGCATCCGCTTCTCCTTGCCGTCCAGCCCTACGAGGGCCAACGCCTCCGGCACCGCCTGCTGGATGAAGCCGCGGGAGGATCCGGTCACCTGCAGGGTGAAGGCGACGTTCTGGAACACGGTCTTGGTCGAGAGCAGACGGAAGTCCTGGAAGACCGAGCCGATATGGCGGCGGAAGTAGGGCACTTTACGGTTCGCCAGCGAACGCAGGTCGCGGCCGAGCACGGCGACGCGCCCTGCGGAAGGGACCTCTTCTCGCAGGATGAGCTGGAGGCAGGTGGACTTCCCTGAACCCGACGCACCGACGAGGAAGACGAATTCGCCCCGTTGGACCTCGAAGTCGACGCCGGCGAGGGCCGGTCGCTTCGTGCCGCGGTAGCGCTTGGTGACGTTCTCGAACCGAATCATGGCTTTACGAGCCTAAGCGCGCGCCCCTCGCTCGCCGCGAGCGACACCCCGCCCAGATCACCATGCCGACGGTATGCGACCGCATCCTGCTATATATGACCTGACGAGATGCATCCGGGATGCCGGAGGGGAGCATGATGACGGCACCTGCCGGCTGGTATGGGGATGGTTCAGGGCGACAGCGATGGTGGGACGGTGCCCGATGGACCGAGCATGTCTTCGACCCTGTGCCCGCCCCTGTGGCGGAGACCGCCGAGACGCTTCCCGCGTTCGCGCCCCCGTTCGTCCTGCCCCCGCAGACCACGATGGCTCCGACGATGCCTGCGGTCGCACTCGACCACCGAGGAGTGCCGTCGGCGACGCCCGCACCGACCGGAGCCCGTCGGTCTCGCAAGGGGCTGATCTTCGGGCTGATCGGAGCCGCCGTCGTCATCGTGGTGGTAGCGGTGGTGGCGATCCCGTTCTTCATGCCGACCGACCAGCCGGCAGCAGAGGATGACGGTCAGAACCCCCTGATCGCTCCGTGGGAGATCCGCACGCACGAGCCGGAAGCCGAAGAAGCCGAGAGACAGCAGGAGGCGGAAGAGGAGGAGACCGTCTACTGGGATGAGATCGAGCTCGGAGACTGCTGGCGATACGACGAGGAGGACTGGTCGGCGGGCTATGCGGACATCGTGTCGTGCACGCTGACCCACTCCGACGAGATCTATTACACGTACACGATGGACGGTGCCGAGTTCCCCGGAGACAAAGCGGTGATCAAAGAGGCGACCGCCGTCTGCATGGCGGAGTTCGGTACCTTCGTCGGCATTCCGTATGAGGACTCTGAGCTCGACTTCTGGGCGATCACGCCCACCGAGGTCACCTGGAACACCGCCGATGACCGCGTCGTGCAGTGCTCGATCTTCGATCCCGAGACGAACGCACTTACCGGCGCGCTCAAGGGTG
Source organism: Microbacterium murale (assembly GCF_030815955.1). Classification (NCBI taxonomy): domain Bacteria; kingdom Bacillati; phylum Actinomycetota; class Actinomycetes; order Micrococcales; family Microbacteriaceae; genus Microbacterium; species Microbacterium murale. The sequence continues at coordinate 297,911 of NZ_JAUSXK010000001.1, forward strand.
CCGAGCGCTGAACCGACTCAGTCGTCGTCTTTGCGCTTGCGCCAGCGGATGCCGGCCGAGATGAAATCGTCGAGGTCGCCGTCGAACACCGCCGCGGGGTTGCCCGATTCCTGACCGGTGCGGAGGTCTTTGACCAACTGCTGGCCGTACAGGAAGTACGAGCGCATCTGGTCGCCCCAGCTCGCCGTGATGTTGCCCGCGAGCTCTTTCTTCTTCGCCGCTTCTTCTTCCTTCTGCAGCAGCAGAAGTCGGGTCTGCAGCACACGCATGGCGGCGGCACGGTTCTGAATCTGCGACTTCTCGTTCTGCATCGAGACGACGATGCCGGTGGGAAGGTGCGTCAGGCGCACGGCCGAGTCGGTCGTGTTGACGGACTGGCCACCGGGGCCGGACGAGCGGAAGACGTCGACGCGGATGTCGCCCTCGGGGATCTCGATCGCGGTGGCCTCTTCCATGAGCGGGATGACCTCGACCGCGGCGAAGCTGGTCTGACGCTTGTCGGCAGAACCGAACGGGCTGATACGTGCGAGCCGGTGCGTACCGGCCTCGACCGACAGCGTGCCGAAGGCATAGGGAGCCGTGATCTCGAAGGTCGCGGATTTGATGCCGGCGCCTTCAGCGTAAGACGTGTCCATGACCTTGGCCGGGTACTTGTGCTTCTCGGCCCATCGCAGATACATGCGCATGAGCATCTCGGCGAAGTCGGTGGCGTCGTCGCCGCCTGCGCCGGAGCGGATCGTGATGATCGCCGAGCGATCGTCGTACTCGCCATCGAGGAGCGTCTGCACCTCGAGCTGGTTGATCACGGAGGTGAGGGCCGCGAGTTCCGCCCGCGCTTCCTGACCTGATTCCTCATCACCCATCTCGTTGGCGAGATCGACGAGGACCTCGAGATCGTCCAGGCGCTGCGCGATGCCGGTGATGCGAGCAAGCTCGGACTGACGGTGGCTGAGGGCGCTGGTCACCTTCTGAGCGCGCTCGGTGTCGTCCCAGAGGTCGGGTGCGCCCGCTTCCTCACTGAGACGGGCGATGTCTTCGCGGAGTCGCGAAACATCGACGACCTCGCTGATATCGCCGAAGGTTTGCCTGAGCGCCTGAATTTCGGCGGAGAGATCTAGTTCGAGCATGACACCCCAGCCTATCCTGCCCCGGTTAGTCTGAGGTGTGGGTATCCGCGTGAGACGACCCTTCGGCGGCGCGGCCGCCGCGGCGACCGTGCTCGCCCTCGCCGCCTGCGCGGCTTCCGGGCCAGCGGCAGACCCGGCCGATCTCGCCGTCCTGCCCCACGACGCGGTGTTCGACTACCAGCTCGGCGGAGGATATCCGCCCGCCGATGATGTCACGGTGGTCGTGCGTGATCGCAGTGATGCACCAGAGGCCGATCTGTACTCGATCTGCTACGTCAACGCCTTTCAGACACAGCCGGGCGAGCTCGACGACTGGCCGTCGGATGCCGTGCTCGTCGACGACTCCGGACTGTCCGTGCGCGACCCGGACTGGCCCGACGAAGCACTGTTGGACATCTCCTCCCCCGCCGGGCAGAAGATCGTCGTCGCCACCGTCGGCGATTGGATCCGTCAATGCGCGGCGGACGGATTCGATGCGGTCGAGTTCGACAACCTCGATTCATTCACGCGGGCCGGCGGACGGATATCGGTCGACGACGGCCTCGACGTGGCGGCGAGGCTGGTCGCTGTCGCGCACGCTGCCGGCCTCAGCGCCGGCCAGAAGAACGCCGCCGAATTCGCCGCCATGTTCCACGATGAAGCGGACTTCGACTTCGCCGTCAGCGAGGAGTGCGCCGCGTACGACGAGTGCTCCGCGTATGTCGAGTCATACGGCACAGGTGTGCTGAACATCGAGTACACCGACAATCTGCCGCGTCCATTCGCAGAGGTGTGCGCCGATGCGGACTCGCCACCCGCGACGATCCTGCGTGACCGCGACCTTGCGACGCCCGCCGATCCTGCGCACCGCAGGGAGGCGTGCTGAACGCGGAGTAGCGTGGCCCTGTGAGCAACGCGTCATCGGTCCTGAGACAGTTCGGACCGATGGTGTACCTCCCCACCGTGCTCTTCGCCCTCGGCGAGGGCGCCGTCATCCCGCTGATCCCGGTGATCGCGGCGAACATGGGCGCCGACGTCGCCTCCGCCGCGCTGGTCGCATCCGCGCTCGTGATCGGGCAGCTGTGCGGCAATCTTCCCGCCGGGTGGGCCGTGGCCCGCATCGGCGAGCGCTTCACGATGGTGATCGCCGGGGTGATCTCCATCATCGCCGTGGTCGGGATGGTCTTCGCCCCAGTGATCGCGGCGTTCGCGGCATCCGTGTTCCTTCTCGGTTTCTGCGCCGCGGCATTCGGCCTCGCGAGGCACGCGTTCATGACGACGCGGGTTCCGGTCGCGTTCCGGGCCCGCGCGCTGTCGCTGCTGGGCGGCAGCTTCCGCCTCGGTGTGTTCGTGGGACCGTTCGTCACCGCCGCCCTGCTGCAGGTGTTCGGCAACGAGCACGCCGCGATCTGGTTCTTCCTCGGCTGCCTGATCGTGATGGTGGTGCTGGTGCTGTTCGGGCCAGACCCGGAGAAGACCACGCCGCCGATCGCGTCGAGTTCGACCCTCGCGGAAGACTCGGGCGAAGCGGTGACCGGCTCGATCCCGACTCTGGAGCGCGTGGGCATCTTCCGGACCATGTGGAACTACCGTGGTGTGCTCGGGCGATTGGGACTCGCCGCCGCATCGCTGTCTGCCGTGCGGTCTGCTCGACAGGTCGTGCTGCCGCTGTGGGGCGTGTCGCTCGGACTGGACGCGCAGACCATCGCCCTGGTCGTCGGCGTCTCCGGAGCGATCGACTTCGCTCTGTTCTACGCCAGCGGTCAGGTGATGGATCGCTTCGGCAGGCTGTGGGCTGCGATGCCGGCGATGATCCTGATGGGCGCCGGGTTCCTCGTGCTCGCATTCACGCACGACGGGGAATCCGCGGTCCTGTGGTTCGGGATGCTTGCGGCGGTGCTCGGAGTCGGCAACGGGCTCTCGAGCGGCATCCTGCTGACGCTCGGCGCCGATACCGCCCCGAAGCAGGAGCCCGCGGCGTTCCTCGGCTCCTGGCGGACGCTCACGGACGCCGGCGGCGCCATCGCGCCGCTGATCGTTTCCGGCGTCACCGCGATCGCTTCGCTCTCGGTGGCATCCGGCGTGATCGGCGTCGTGGGGCTGCTCGGCGCACTCGGGTTCATCCGCTGGATCCCCCGGTTCAGTCCGCGGGACAAGCGATAGGGACCAGACCTCACTGCAGGGCGGTCCGGCTCGTGGCCGTCGCCTCCAATGGCACACCATCCGGCACGAACGGTGAGAACAGCGGCGGGTGCCAGGCCGCCGCTACCGTGACGCGCGCCGTCACTCCGTCGGGAGCGGATGCCGAGACGAGTGCTGCCTCGGTCGTCACGGCGTCGATGATCGCGACAGCCTGCTCCCGTACTCCGGCGTCGGTCAACTCCGCACGCACAGCGTCCCCGTCGACGACAAGCGTGAACCCGTCGGCCCCGGCGAGCGCGGCAGCATCCGCGAGGGAATCGAGTCGCTTCTGTGCGACGTAGAGGTCTGTCGCGCAGGTGCACACGAAGACCACGGCGATCGCGAGCACGACATAGCCCAGCAGAAGCGGAAGGATGCTGCCGCCCTCATCCTGCGCGAGAGACCGTGGCTGCGTCATCCGGTACCCCACAGGCGCGATACCTTCTGCGCCGCGGCGGCCTCGAGTGGGATGCTCGCTGCCTTGTCGAGCCCGAAGATGGGCGGTACCAACGGCAGCGAGACGCGGGCGCTCACCGTGACGATCACAGTCGCGCCGGCCGATGGGCAATCGGCTCCCGCCGGTGTGCAGGACATGGACACATCGACGCTCGCGGCATCCATTCCGTACTCCTCGATCACACTCGCCAGCACGGCGTCGCTGTTCGACGCCGCGGAGTCGATGTCGTCCGCCTGGCCGATCACCCTTGCGGTGTGCCGAGCCGCTGCCTCGACACCGAGGAGGCTCTCCTGGATCGCGCCGAGAGTGATGACGAGGTACGCGAGCGGCACGAGCAGGATGACACCGACCGTGATGAACTCCAGTGCCGCGGAGCCGTCGTCATTCTTCGCCCAGAGTCTCCACCGGCGCATCCGCGTTCACCTCCATCGCATACGGGATGCCGAGCAGACCGATGATTGGCAGCGTTGTGCGCACAGTCACGACTGCAGTCACGTGTCCCAGCCGGTCGCTCTCGGAGACGGCGATGTCTTCCGCATAGGTCGCACCGACCGCCCGGGTGATCGACTCCCGGGTGCGCTGCGCGCCCTCCTCCAGTGCGGTATCGGCGAGCGCCGCGTAATGCGCGCCTTCGACGGCTGCATCGTGCACGACGTTGCGCACGTAGACGGCGAAGCCCAGTTGCAGCACGGCGAGGGTCAAGACGGTGAGCAGCGAACCGACGAGCACGAACTCGACCGGGCTCGACCCGCGCTCATCCGCCGCTGCCTCCCGCCAGCGCACGTCAGAGCCCGGACACTCGCGAGATGGCCTGCTCGAACAGCCCGGTCAGTGCGGGGCCCGCGACCGCCCAGATCAACACGACCAATCCGGCCGTCATCAAGGTCACCAGAACCCATCCAGGTACGTCTCCGGTTTCGTCTTCGGCGAGCGCTCTGGCATCGGCGGCCATAGCCGCCCACCAGCGTCCGATTGCTCTCATCATCAGTCCTCTCGTAAATGGTCGGTCTTGCGTGACGTGGCTCGGATTCAGCCGAGTCCGAGCCGCAGGATGAACAGCCCTGGGAATACCGCGAACAGCACGCTCAAGGGCAGGATCAGGAAGACAAGCGGCAGCATCATGTAGATCTCGCGACGACCTGCCTGCTCGATGAGCACGCGTTTCGCATCCTCGCGCGCGTCGGCGGCCTGCGAGTGCAGTACGCCGGCGAGCGGCGCCCCGTGCTCGAGCGCAGCGATCACCTGGTCGACCGCGCGCGACAGCCCGGGCAGTCGCAACCGCGCAGCCATCTCCCCGAGCGCATCCGCCAGCGAGGAACCGGTGCCGACAGCGAGGACCACCTGCCGCAGTTCTTGTGTGAGCTCGCCGGAGCCGATCGATGCGACGCGGCGCAGCGCGTCGAAGAACCCCTCTCCGGCCGACAAGCACAACGCGAGGAACTCCAGTGTGGTCGGCAGCTCATCGCTCAGCCGACCCATCCGCGCCTTGACACGCGCGGAGAGCAGAATGTCCACGATGATCGCGCCGGCCGCGGCGACCAGTATCGGCAGCACAGCCGCCGGTGGCGTCATCCGACCGCTCAGCGCGAGGATCACGACCAGGACGCATCCGACGCCGAGTCCCGCCATCGCCCACGCGAGCTGGCGAGCGCGGAAGGAGGCAGGCGCCTCGTCGATTCCGGCCTGCGCGAGCCGCTGCGCCAGCGCGTCGCTGCCGCCCAGCCCTCGCACGAACATGTTCTTCAACCGCTCCCACCCGTTCCCTGGCAGGAGAGGAAGCACGCCCGCTCGCGGAAGGATGCCGGACGGCAGCGCCGCATCGTCGACGACGTCCCTCACATAAGGCGCGATGCGCGTGGTCAGCGAGGCGGCACGCCAGCGCGGCGCCGCAGCGAAGATGCACAGAATGCCGGCCGCCAGGAGCCCGCCGAGCAGGATCGCCATCGCCGCATCTGTGACCCCGCTCATGCGAACCACCGTCTGGGTTCCGGGAGCCGACCGATCCGCACCATGATGCGGAACGCCACGACGGAGACAGCCGCACCACCGCAGATCACGAGCACGCCCTCTGGACTCGTATACGCCTGCGCGCCCTCCGGACGCAGCGCCAGCAATCCGAGAATGACCCATGGCGCGACGACTCCCAGCACCGCCGCTCCGCGGATCCACGACTGCCGCGCCTCGACTTCTCCGCGCAGCGCGGCATCCGCACGCACCGATGACGACAACGCCCGCAGCACTCCGGTGAGTTCGGTTCCGCCCACCTGGCGCGCCATCTTGAGGGTCTCGACGATCCGGTCGGCGATGGGGTCGGCGAGTGAGGTCTTCAGCCGCTCGATGCTGCTCTCGAAACGGCCCGTGGAGTGCAGGTCTCTGGCGAACACGGCGAACGCCGGACGCACCATCGCGGGTGCCGACTCTGCGAGCGATGCCACCGCATCCGGCAGCGACAGGCCTACACGGATCGAAGCGATCAGGAGGTCGCAGACGTCAGGCCACAGCTGCCTTCGCGCCTTGAGCAGTCGCAGACGACGCGACCGCAAGAACGCGACCGGGGCGGACGCTCCTCCGATCGCGGCGAGAACCGCCAGCGCCGGGATGCCGGTGATCAGCCACACGGCGGCAGCCGCAGCCAGCGCGACGGCGATGATCACCACCACGACGGTGCGTTGCGGAACCGATGCGTAGCCGGCCTCGTCGATCAATCGAACGAGCCACCCGCGTCCGGCAGCAGGACGTTCGTCCTTCTCTCGGTGCGGCCACAGCCACGGCGACGCACACAGAAGCAGCCCCGCAGCGAGAACCGCACCGACGAGCAACGTCATACCGCCGGCTCCGCCCGAAAGAGCGATCGCGTGATGATCCGCCCCTCCACGACTTCGCCGGTCGGAGCGATCACCTCCGTGACACGACGACCGCCCGCGGCATCACGCGCGCAGTGCACGACCATCGACACCGACGCCGCAAGAGCGGGGGCGATGAACGCGCGATCGATGTTCCGCCCGGCCAGCAGCGGCAGGATCGTGAGCTTCTCAAGAGCCTCCACCGCCGAGTTCGCGTGCACTGTTCCCGCGCCCGGCACGCCGGTGTTCAAAGCGAGCACCAAGTCGAGGGCTTCCGCGTCGCGGACTTCACCGACGACGAGGCGATCCGGCCGCATGCGCAGGGCTTCTTTCACGAGGCGTCGCAGCGTGATCTCTCCGCTGCCCTCCAGACTCGCCTGGCGCCCCTGCAACGCGACGAGATCGGGCCCGTCCACGGCCAGTTCGAAGGTCTCCTCCACGGTGATGATGCGTTGCGTGCCCGCGCACGAGGCCAGCAGAGCACCGAGAAGCGTGGTCTTGCCGGCATGGGTCGCGCCGGACACGATCACACTGAGCCCGTCTCGCATCGCACGGCTCAGCATCTCCGCGACGTGAGCCGGCAGCGTTCCCAGTTCGACCAGCGCCTCCAGAGTGCGGTATCGAGGCAGGAACTTGCGGATGTTGACGGCCCACGAGCCTCGAACGACATCGGCGATGGCGACATGCAGTCGCGAACCATCGGGCAGGGACGCATCGACGAACGGCTGGCTGATGTCGACGCGGCGGCCGGTGGCCTGCAGCATCCGTTCCACGAGGTCGCGCACCATCGCGTCGGTCAATCGCAGTGGGAGTCGTTCCGATACGCCTTCACGGGCGACGTAGACGCGGTCGGGCCCGTTCAACCAGATCTCCTCGATCTCGGGATCATCGAGGAGCGGTTGAAGGGGCCCGAAACCGCTGACCGATGCGAGAACATCCCGCACGCAGGCCGTCTCATCATCGATCGTCGCTTCCCCTCGCGACAAAGCCAGGTCGTTGTGCCGTCGCACCTCGGCCTGCGCGACCCGCCTGGCCTCCTCCGGCGCCAGAGAAGGATCAGTCCGCTCCGCGCGCAGACGCCGGCGCACACGCTCGGCGACGACGAGGGAGGTCTGGCTCACACGGGCATCCTCGCAAGAATCAGAAGCCGGCCGCAGAAGTTATCCACAGGAGACGTCGGACGCGCGCGAAGAACCCTCGGCATTCTCTCCGGATATCCCCCAGGCGTCACAGCGCGGGCACTGGCTAGACTTGACGTCGCGCGGGAGTGGTGGAATTGGCAGACACGCAGGATTTAGGTTCCTGTGCCCTAGGGCGTGTGGGTTCAAGTCCCACCTTCCGCACAGCAGTACCGACTGACCGCCGCACGACCTGCTCGACGGGACACCATGCACAACATCTCGCTCATCCCCTGGCTCGATCCTGCTCTCATCATCGGAGCGGCCGGCCCCTGGGCACTGCTCGTGGTGTGCTTCATCGTGTTCGCCGAGACAGGGCTCCTCGTCGGGTTCCTGCTTCCCGGTGACACGCTGCTGGTCATCGCCGGCCTGCTGACGCACACCAGCAACGTCTTCGGCGTCAACATCTGGGTGGTCGCGCTGCTCATCGCACTCGCCGCATTCGTCGGCGGCGAGGTCGGGTATCTCATCGGACACAAGGGCGGTCCTGCGGTCTTCGAACGCAAGGAGTCCGGACTTTTCAGCCGGAAGAACGTCGAACGCACGAACGCGTTCTTCGAGCGCTACGGCGGCTTGACCGTCATCCTCGCCCGCTTCGTGCCCATCGTCCGCACGTTCACTCCGGTGGCCGCCGGTGTCGGGCACATGCCGTGGAAGAAGTACAGCCTGTACAACCTCATCGGGGCACTCCTATGGGGCTTCGGTCTGACCATGCTCGGTTACGTGATCGCATACATCCCGTGGATCCGCGACCTGGTCACCGAGTACATCGACGTCATCCTGTTGATCGCCGTCGGCGGCACCGCTGTGGTCACGCTCTGGCATTACTTCTCGGAGCGCTACAAGGTGAAGAAGGAGCTCGCTGCGGGCGGCGACCCCGAGGTCGATGCCGCCGAGGCCGAAAGCCTCACCCTCGATCCGCACGTGTTCGACCGGGCGCCCGATGTGGACGGCGACGGAAAGCACTGACCTGCATCGAGGTCGCGTACCGGCTCAGCCGGCGTCCTTCTTCTTCGCCCGTGAGCGCTCGACGCTGGCCTTGAGCGCCTCCATGAGGTCGATGACCTCGCCACCCTTCTCCTCCTCAGCCTCGTCGGCGAAGGTCTCCTTGACGTCGAACGTCTCGCCCGCCTCGATCTTCGCGTCGATGAGAGTGCGAAGCTCCTTCTGATACTCGTCGACGAACGACTCGGGATCGAAGTCGCTGGAGTAGCTCTTCACGAGGCTCGCTGAGAGCTCGAGTTCCTTCTTCGAGATCTTGACGTCCTCGTCCAGCGCCGGGAACTCCGCCGCACGCACCTCGTCGGCCCAGAGCAACGTCTGCAGCACGAGCACGTCGTCGCGCACCCGCAGCGCGGCCAGCCGCGTCTTCTGGCGAAGAGTGAAGCGCACGATGGCTGTTCGATCGGTCTGCTCGAGAGTCCGGCGCAGCAGCACGTACGCCTTCGGCGACTTCGAATCAGGCTCGAGGTAGTACGCCTTGTCGAGCGTGAGCAGGTCGACCTGCTCACTCGGCACGAACTCGACGACATCGATCTCGCGACTGCGCTCCGCGGGCAGCGCATCGAGATCTTCCTTCGTGAGGACGACCATCTGACCGTCGTCCTCGTAGGCCCTGTCGATGTTCTGGTACGCGACGACCTCGCCGCACACCTCGCACGTGCGCTTGTAGCGGATGCGCCCGCCGTCCTCGTCATGCACCTGATGCAGCGAGACGTCGTGATCCTCGGTGGCGGAGTACACCTTCACCGGTACGTTCACGAGCCCGAACGTCAGGGCGCCCTTCCAGATCGACCTCATGTGACCAGTACACACCGCGTAAGGGGCCTGAGGCCAGAGGCTTGCGGTTACTCTTTCGTCATGGCCACAGGCGCGCAGGTCGTCGATGTCGGCGGACGCCGCGTGCGTCTGACCAATCTCGACAAGGTGCTGTACCCCGAGACAGGCACGACGAAAGGCGAAGTGATCGCCTATTACACGGCGGTGGCTCCGCTGATGCTGCCCCTGCTGGCGGGGCGTCCTGTCACGCGGAAGCGCTGGGTCGAAGGCGTGGGGACCGCTGAGGCCCCCGCCGATGCGTTCTTCGCGAAGCAGCTCGAGCCCGGCGCGCCCGCCTGGGTGCACAGGATGCCGATCGAGCATTCCGCCGGCGCCAAGGACTACCCGATCGCAGATGACCTGCCGACCCTGGTCTGGCTGGCACAGGTCGCCAGCATCGAGTTGCACGTCCCGCAGTGGAGGTTCGGCCCGGCGGGTGAACGACGCAACCCCGACAGGCTCGTGCTGGACCTCGACCCCGGCCCAGGTGCCGATCTCGCTCAGTGCGCACAGATCGCGCGACTCGCACGCGAGATCCTCCGCGACATCGGTCTGGATCCCCAGCCCGTGACAAGCGGCAGCAAGGGCATCCATCTGTACAGCAGCCTCGACGGCACGCATTCGAGCGATCAGGCGTCGGCGATCGCCCGCGAACTGGCCCGTGCCATCGAGGCCGACCATCCGGACATCGCGACGAGCACCATGGCGAAGGCCTCGCGCGGTGGAAAGGTGTTCATCGATTGGAGTCAGAACAACGGCAAGAAGACCACGATCGCACCGTATTCGCTGCGCGGGCGAGCTCATCCCACCGTGGCGGCCCCTCGCACCTGGGACGAACTCGACGATCCCGAACTGCGCCAGTTGCGCTTCGACGACGTCATGGACCGTGTCGAAGCAGGTATCAACCCGCTCGCCTCCCTTGCGTCCGCCGCGAGCGCAGGGCTGCTCGAGTCCTATGTCGGCAAGCGCGACGCGAAGAAGACTCCGGAGCCCATGCCGCAGACGGTCCTGCCACCGGACGCCGATGGGCTCACGCGGTTCGTCATCCAGGAGCATCACGCCAGGAGAACGCACTTCGATCTGCGCATCGAACGCGACGGAGTGCTGATCAGCTGGGCGGTGCCGAAAGGAGTTCCGGACACGTCCGACAGCAACCATCTCGCCGTCATGACCGAACCGCATCCGCTGGAGTACCTCTCCTTCCACGGCGAGATCCCGAAGGGCGAGTACGGGGCGGGCACGATGACGGTCTGGGACACGGGCACCGTCGAACTCGAGAAATGGCGCGACGATGAGGTGATCGGCACGTTCTCCGGAACGGGACCACTCGGCCGCGTGAGGCTCGCGCTGATCCGCACCACCGGCTCGGGCGAGAAGTCGTCCTGGCTGCTGCACCGGATGAAGGATTCGAAGGATGCTGCGCACCGCGCCGGGGCGTCGAAGCACCGCCCCATCGCATCCCTCGACAAGACCCCCGCTGACAAGGCTCTTCCCGGATCTCCCCCACGACCGATGCTCGCGGAGTCCGGGACGGCGGGTCTCGTCCGGTCGCTGCGCGACCCCTGGATCGAGATCAAATGGGATGGCATCCGCGCCCTCGGCACCTGGGCGGATGGTCGGATGAAGCTGCACGCGCGCAGTGGCACAGACGTCACGGCACGATACCCGGAGCTCACTGCAGACGGTGCTCCGCATCTCGGGGTCGGCGATGCTGTCATCGATGGTGAGATCGTCGCGCTGGATGCCTCCGGGCGCCCGAGCTTCAGCAGACTGCAGAACCGGATGCACCTGACGAAGGCTCGTGAGATCGAGCGAGAAGTGGTGCGCACGCCGATCGTCTACTACGTCTTCGACCTGCTGCGACTCGATGGTCACGACGTCACCGGGCTGCCGCTTCGAGATCGGCGCGCGCTGCTGGAGACGCTTGTCGATGGTGTGGATGCTCCGGTCGTCGTGCCGCCCGTCTTCGATGACCTGGACGCCGCTCTCGACACCAGTCGCGCCTTCGCCCTCGAGGGCGTGGTCGCGAAGGAATCCGGCTCCGCCTATCGCCCAGGCATCCGCTCCGGCTCCTGGCTGAAGCTCAAGCACACGCGCACGCAGGAGGTCGTGATCGCCGGCATCCGTCCAGGAAAAGGCGACCGTACGGGGAAGATCGGGTCGTTGCTGCTCGGGATTCCGGACGCCGGGACCGATTCGTTGCGCTACGTGGGGCGCGTGGGCACCGGCTTCTCGGAGCGGATCCTGCACGATCTCTCAACCCGACTCGAGCCGTTGCGCACCAAGAGCGCTGGGCTCAAAGGCGTCCCCGCAGCCGATGCGCGGGACGCCCTCTGGGTGCAACCGACACTCGTCGGTGAGGTGGAGTTCGCCAACTGGACACCGGACGGCATCCTCCGCCACGCACGCTGGCGCGGGCTGCGCGCAGACAAGACCGTCGACGAGATCGTCGTGGAGCCCTGATCCACCTCGTCAGGCGTGGGCTTCTTCGCACTCCCCCGCGGCGGCGGATTCGATCTGGAAGGTGGAATGGGCGACATCGAAGTGATCCGTGAGGCAGGCCTGCAGCTCTTCGAGGAGCTCGGCTGATCGGCCGGTCGCGAGCAGCGCCGGGTCGACCTTGACGTGCGCGGTGAACACCGGGGCCCCTCGGGTGAGCTGCCAGACATGCACGTCGTGAACGCTGGTGACGCCGTTGAATGCGAGCAGATGGTCGCGGATCTCGCTGACGTGCGTGTTCTTCGGTGCCGACTCGGCAAGCACGGAGAACACCTCCCGCAGCAGCGTGATCGCCCGTGGAATGATCATGACGGCGATCAGCAGCGAGGCGATCGCATCCGCCGGCATCCACCCGGTCGTGACGATGATGATGGCGGCGATGATCACGGCCGCGGAGCCGATCATGTCACCGAGCACCTCGAGGTAGGCCCCTCGCACGTTGATGCTGGTCTTCTGCGCCGAGCTCAGCAGCCACATCGCCACAGCGTTGGCGATCAGACCGATCACCGCCACGACGAGCATGAGGGGGCCGGCAACCTCGGTCTCAGCGGGCTCCAGCAGACGCCTGATGCCCTCGACCCCGACCAGCACCGACAGCACGATGAGGATGACGGCGTTGATCAGTGCGCCGAAGACCTCGGCCCGCTGATATCCGAAAGTACGTCGGTCATCTGCCGGGCGTGCGGCGACAGCGCTCGCGATCAGCGCGACCACCAGCGCCGAGGCATCCGTGAACATGTGGGCGGCATCCGCCAAGAGCGCCAGCGAGCCGGTGAGCAGCGCACCCACCACCTGCACGATCATCACCGTCGCGGTCAGGCACAGCGAGATGGTCAGCAGTCTACGGTTGCTGGAATCGCGGATTCCTCCGGCTGGGGCATGATCGTGCATGCCCCCAGGCTACGGCCGGATTCCGGTGCCCAGGCGCCGTTTCGCCTAGTCGGGAAGGGTAACGATTCTCGTTAGCCCGGCAGGTCTCGTCGAGGATTGATGCCTGGCCGGCCACGGTGTCACAACGTCGCGAGCAGCGGGATCAACGCTTGGAAGGCACGGGCGCGGTGCGACTGCGCCTGCTTCTCCTCGTCGGTGAACTCCCCGACCGACCGTTCAGGGCCGACCTGACCGTCGGGGATGAAGATCGGGTCGTATCCGAACCCGCCGCCACCGGCGGCCTCGCGCGCCAAGCGGCCGGGCCACACGCCGGCGACCGTATGCTCGGCCCCCTCCGGGGTCACCAGCGCGATCGTCGACACGAACTGCGCGGATCGGTGCGGATCGGCGATGTCGGCGAGCTGGTCGAGGAGCAGCTCGAGGTTCGCCTTCGCATCCTTCTTCTGGCCGGCCCAGTACGCCGAGAAGATGCCGGGCGACCCGCCGAGCACATCGACGCAGATGCCCGAGTCATCGGCCATGGCAGTCAGACCGGTGTGGGCCGCGGCGGCGCGCGCCTTGATAAGAGCGTTCTCGGCGAATGTCACGCCGTCCTCGACCGGTTCGGGGCCGTCGTAGCCCACGACCTCCAGGTCGGGGCGGGTCGACGCGACGATCTGCTGGAACTCCGCGATCTTGTGCGGGTTATGCGTGGCGAGGACGACCTTGGCCATCGTCACTCGCCGGCCAGAGCCGTCAGCTGGTGCTCCTTCAGCGTCGCACAGCCCGCGAGGCCGAGCTCCAGCAGCGCATCCAGCTCGCGCTTGTCGAACGGCGCACCTTCGGCAGTGCCCTGCACTTCGACGAACAATCCGCGACCGGTGACGACGATGTTCATGTCGGTCTCCGCGCGGACGTCCTCGACATATGGCAGATCGAGCATGGGCGTGCCGTCGATGATCCCGACCGAGATCGCCGAGACCGAGTCGAGCAGCGGCGTCGCGTTCTTGCCGATGAACTTCTTCTCGCGTCCCCACTCGATCGCGTCCGCGAGAGCGACATACGCGCCGGTGATCGCCGCAGTACGGGTGCCGCCGTCGGCTTGCAGCACGTCGCAGTCGATCACGATGGTGTTCTCGCCGAGCGCCTTGGTGTCGACGACGGCGCGGAGAGCCCGGCCGATCAGACGCGAGATCTCGTGCGTGCGCCCGCCGATGCGGCCCTTGACGCTCTCGCGGTCGTTGCGGCTGTTCGTCGCGCGCGGCAGCATCGCATACTCGGCGGTCACCCAGCCCTTGCCCTTGCCCGTCAGCCAGCGCGGCACGCCATTGGTGAAGGATGCCGTGCAGAGCACCTTCGTGCCACCGAAGCTGATCAACGCGGAGCCTTCGGCATTCGCGCTCCATCCGCGCTCAATGGTGATCTCACGGAGCTGGTCGGTGGCGCGGCCGTCGGCGCGGACGATGTCAGTCATGGAAATCCTTCTGGTTCGAGATGCCGGCCTCAGCCAGCTCGGTGAGGTCAGGGAGCGTGATCACTCCGGTCTGCACGTGCTGCACGTCGCGCACCTCACGGCCCATGAGCCGATTGGCGAGCGCAGTGAATTCCTCGGTGGACTCGCCGGTGGCCTCATACACGGCAGTCGCCACGGCATCCGCCGGAGCGAGCAGGTCGCCGCGCACGAGTTGACGGTACACGTCACCGGCCGTCTCATCGTCGCTGGAGACAAGCGCGACGCCGTCGCCCATCACGTAACTGATCGCGCCGCGAAGGAACGGGTAATGCGTGCAACCGAGCACCAGGGTGTCGACGCCCGCGTCGCGGAGCGGGGCGAGATACGCCTCCGCCACCGCGAGCACCTCTTCAGTCCCGGTGATGCCGGCCTCGACGAACTCGACGAAACGGGGGCACGCGGCCGTGAACACGGATAGGCGCTCGTTGACTTCGAGCATGTCCTGGTAGGCGCGCGAGCCGATCGTACCGACCGTGCCGATGACGCCGATCCGGTTGTTGCGCGTCGTCGAGACGGCTCGGCGAACCGCTGGTCCGATCACCTCGATGACGGGGACGTCGTAACGTTCTCGCGCGTCACGGAGCATCGCAGCGGATGCCGTGTTGCAGGCGATCACGAGCATCTTCACGCCCTGATCGACGAGCGTGTCGAGCACCTCGAGCGAGTAGCGGCGCACATCGGCGATGGGCTTGGGACCGTACGGCGAGTGCGCGGTGTCACCGATGTAGACGAACGACTCTCTCGGCAACTGGGCACGGATCGCGCGAGCCACCGTGAGCCCGCCGACACCGGAGTCGAAGATTCCGATCGGCGCGTCGTTCATGACTACCGAGCCTACCCGCGCCCGCGACGCGTCGCATTCACCACGCTCACTAAACTGAGCGCATGACCTCGTCGACGGCGCTGCTCACGGATCGATACGAACTCACCATGCTCGGAGCGGCGCTGCGCGATGGCACCGCCTCGCGACCCAGCGTCTTCGAGCTGTTCTCCAGGCGCCTCTCGGGCGGTCGCCGTTTCGGTGTCGTGGCCGGTACAGGACGCCTGCTCTCGCTGCTGCGTGACTTCCGCTTCGGGGACGACGAGCTGCGATTCCTGCACGATGGCGGTGTCGTGGATGCCGAGACGCTGAAATACCTCGAGAACTATCGGTTCACAGGATCCGTGCACGGGTATCGAGAGGGGGAACTGTACTTCCCCGGCTCCCCCGTCCTCACCGTCGAGGGCAGCTTCGCGGATGCCGTCGTGCTCGAGACCCTGGCGTTGAGCGTGCTCAATCACGACTCGGCCGTCGCGACCGCGGCCTCGCGGATGAGCATCGCCGCCGGAGAGCGCCCGCTCGCGGAGATGGGCTCACGTCGAGCGGCTGAGATGTCGGCTGTCGCTGCCGCGCGGGCCGCCTTCATCGCCGGGTTCGGCTCGACGAGCAATCTCGAGGCCGGGCGCACATGGGGCATCCCGACCATGGGTACGGCCGCGCATTCATGGACGCTGCTGCACGACACCGAGGAGGACGCCTTCCGGGCGCAGATCGAGAGCCTCGGCACAGACACCACCCTGCTCGTGGACACGTACGACATCCGCACCGGGGTCGAGACCGCGATCCGGGTCGCCGGCACCGGGCTCGGTGGCGTGCGTCTCGACTCGGGCGACCTCCCCACGGTCGCCGCCGCCGTGCGCGTACAGCTCGACGAGCTCGGCGCCACCGGCACGAAGATCACGGTGACGAGCGACCTCGATGAATACGCGATCGCCGCCCTGGCGGCGTCGCCGGTCGACTTCTACGGCGTGGGCACTTCGGTCGTCACCGGGTCCGGCTATCCGACCGCAGGAATGGTCTACAAGCTCGTCGCACGTCAGGACCCGTCCGGATCCTGGGTCGGAGTCGCCAAGGCGTCGACCGACAAGGCCTCCAAGGGGGGACGCAAGGCCGCTTTCCGCACGCTGCGTGATGGCGTCGCCGTCGCTGAGACCGTGGTCGTGTCAGACGGCTTCGAAGCGGTCAGTACAGCGGCAGAGCATCCGGAATCGCGCTCGCTTCAGGTGACGCTGGTCGACCGAGGCGAGATCGATGCAGCCCATGAGGGATCCGAGGGGACGGCATCCGCTCGTGCGCACCACCTGCGCGTGCGCGAGGAGATGCCGGTGCGCGCGCTCGCGCTGAGCAAATCCGACCCCGCGATCCCGACCGACTTCATCGACGCGGAGTAGGTCGCAGCAGAATCGAGACGGGGTCAGCCGACCATCGACTCGTAGATCTCCTTGCACGTGGGGCAGATCGGGAACTTCTCCGGGTCGCGACCCGGCGTCCACTTCTTGCCGCATAGGGCGCGTACCGGCTTGCCGGAGATCGCCGACTCGAGGATCTTGTCCTTCTTCACGTAGTGCGAGAAGCGCTCGTGGTCGCCAGGCTCGAGGTTCTCTTCGTTGAGAAGTTCTTCCAGTTCGCGATCAAGCGTTGCCACGCCACCCTGATCGGGGCTGTCCAGCGGAGTACTCATAGCGGTGAGTCTAACCGTCCTGAGCCCGGTGCGGGGCGTGCAGTGCGTACTCAGGCGGTCTCGACGAACTCCATGAGGCGCGCGCCGCCGCGGTCGTAGATGCGTCCGCCGACAAACGCGCCGAACGCGAGGATGGCGATCCCTGTGCTCAGCCCGACCCAGAATGTCAGCGGGTTGTAGACGCCGTCCGTGATGATCGTCATGATGAAGAGCCAGAGCGTCGGGGCGCTGACGATCAGGGTGCCGATGAATGCGGCTGCCGGGCCGAAAGAGCCGCGGGATGCCGATCTCTGAGGCTGCTGGAACGGACTGTCGCCGGGGCGCGAGACCGCGTACGGCGAAACGACGGAAGAGATGCTGGACAGGCCGAGACCGGAGAGGAACAGGCTGGCGGCGAGCCCGATCATCGGGAGCAGCAGATACCAGCTCTCGATCAGCGCGAGCGTCAGCGGGATCGCGATCGCGAGCACCGGTACCGCCACGAGCGCGATCGGTACCAGCCGGCCGAGGCGATCCGGCAACCCGCGCACACCGCTCGCGACGTGCGTCCAGAATGCTGTGGAGTCGTACGCGACGTCGTTGTGCGGCAGCCAGCCGAAGAACAGCGCCATCACAGGAACCGGTACGAGCGCGGCGATGTACAGCGGCACGCCTGCGACGAGGAGCGGGAACACCGTGAGGACTCCGGCGATGGGCACGATGACGATGTTCACGATGTAACGACGATCACGCAGCCAGTAAACGAGACTGCGCGCGGCGATCGCCCCGAACGCGTTGCTGGGCAGCAGCGCGAACCAGCCGAGCCCCGTGCGCTCACGCGATGTCGTCGGGCGCTCGGTCGTCGTGAGCAGTCGGTGCACGACCCATGACCAGGTCAGCCACACTGCCACCACGGTCACGATGGCGACGATTCCGCTGATCCACGCCCCCACGACGTCGCCAGCGGCGATCGCGAACGGGAACGCCGGAATCGCGGCGAAGGGGGTGAAACCGACGATGGTCGTCGCGACGGCCACAGGACCGGGCACAGCCCCGTCCCATTCCAGCGAGGCGAGGAACACCGCGACCGGGAATGCCACGACGACGACAGCGAGTGCGAAGAGCGCGGTGAGCTCCCGTGAGCGTCGCTCCGGCAGCAGCAATGCGCTCAGCGACATGCCGATGCGAGCGACGAGCGCAGATGCGACGACGCCGAGAAGAGACACGAGCACCGCGGCGATCCAGGGCGCGCCGAGCTGCACCGCGAGCACGACGATGCACGCGCCGACGGCGAGCAGCGCGAACGAGGGCACGCTGAGCAGTGAGGCGAGAGCGAGGATCCACGGCATCTGCCGTTCATCGACTCCGAAGACGCTGAACCGACGCGGGTCGAGCTGGTCGACGGCACCGGTGAGGATCGGACCGATCAGGAAGCCGAGCAGAACGGCGGTGCCCCCGAGCACGATCACTGCGCGCGCCACAGCGAGGGGCGCATCTGCGAGGCTGAGAATGGCGATGCAGACGGCGACCGTCACGATCACGATCGCGGCGAATCCGAGCAGGGTGCGCAGCGCCCGTCCGCCGCGGAGGGCGCCGAGCATCAGCGTCAACCTCAGTCGGAGAACGTGTGCAGCCACTCGAGACCCTCCACCTCGCCGATGCCGCCGGAGAGCTCTACGAATCGTGCTTCGAGCGTCTGGCCTGCGCGCACTTCGTCGATCGTCCCCTCCGCCAGCACATCACCACCGACGATGATCGCCACCCGCGAGCAGACCCGTTCGACGAGGTCCATTCCGTGACTCGACAGGATGACGGTGCCTCCGTGCGCGACGTACGCGCGAAGGATGTCGAGGATCACTGCCGATGAGACGGGATCGACGGCTTCGAACGGCTCGTCCAGCACCAGTACCCGCGGCGAGTGGATCATGGCTCCAGCGAGCATGATCTTCTTCGTCATGCCGGCTGAGTAGTCGGACACGACGCGATTGAGTGCGTCGGCGAGATCGAACGCACGGGCGAGATCCGCCGTGCGCTTCTCGATCACCTCGGGCGCCAGCCCTCGCAGCAGACCGTAGTAATGCAGCAGCTGTCGACCGGTCAGCCGGTCGAACGTGCGCAGCCGGTCGGGAAGCACGCCCATCACGCGCTTCGCGCCGAGTGCGTCTTCTGCCAGGTCGATGCCGCAGACGACCACCTGGCCCGAGGTCGGCCGGAGCAGGCCGGCCAGGATCGACAACGTGGTCGTCTTACCCGCACCGTTCGGTCCGACGATGCCGTAGAACGAACCGGCAGGAACTGTCAGGTCGATGCCGTTGACCGCGCGCTGATCGCCGAAGTCCTTGATGAGATCGCGAAGTACGACGGCGTGCGGAACATCAGCCGATGCGGAGACAGCGCCGGCGTCGGGAGCTGGGGCTGCAACGTCTTCGATGGCGAGGCCGGCAGCGCCTGGTTCCTGAACGCCGAGCGAGTCCAGGTCGGCCGAACCGGGGTCTGCCTGCTCGGGCATTGCCTGCTCGGGGTCTGCCTGCTCAGACGCGACGGGGTCGGTGGCGACGGAGTCGGGGGCGACGGGGTCGACGACGTTCTCGACGTGTGCGTGCGCGGTGACCGGTTCGGTATCGGCGGGGTCGAGGAGGTCTGCGAAGAGGTCGTCTTCGGTGACGGCATCCACGGCGCGCGGCGCGGCCTCACCCGTCGGAGACGAAACAGCTTCGGATGTCGGCGCGGCAGCGTCGGCAGCGACAACGGGCTTGGGACGCGCTGACGGCTTCGCGGTGCGCGGCTTCGTGGTTCGCGGCTTCGCCTGCGTGGTCTTCTTCGTCGTGCGCTTGGTGGTCGGCGTGCCGGATGCCGTGCGCCCTGCAGCCTCGTCCGGCCCAGCCATCGATGCCTGGCCTGCCGGGGCCGACTCGTCGACTGCGGCACGCAGCTTCTCTGCCTCTGCGTCGGCTGCGGCCGCCTTCGCGGTGGCGGCCCGCGTCGCAGCTGCCTTGGCAGCAGCGGCCTTCGCAGCAGCAGCCTTCGCAGCGGCTGTCTTCGCTGAGGCCGTCTTCGCGGCGGTCTTGGTCGCCGCCGCTCGGGAGGCCGCACTCTTCGCGGCAGCGGCCTTCGCTGCGGTGGTCCGTGCCGCCGCGCTCTTGGCCGCCGCAGTCTTGGCCTCGCCGGATTTCACTGCCGCAGCCTTGTCCGCCACCGACTTGGCGGTCGCGGTCTTCGGCTTCGCTGCTGCCTTCTTCGCCGTGGGCCTCTTCGTGGAGCCATCGACGGAGGCGTCCGTCACGTCGTCTGGCCGATCGGAGGGGTCATCTGGAGAAGCAG
This sequence comes from Microbacterium murale, assembly GCF_030815955.1. Taxonomy (NCBI): domain Bacteria; kingdom Bacillati; phylum Actinomycetota; class Actinomycetes; order Micrococcales; family Microbacteriaceae; genus Microbacterium; species Microbacterium murale. The sequence continues at coordinate 318,177 of NZ_JAUSXK010000001.1, forward strand.
TCACGGTCCTACGGTATCAACGGCGCTGGACTTTCTGAGGTACCGGCGAAACAATTCAGATATGACGTGATCGCCTGACGATCGACCTGTGCGTCAGGTGTGTACTCGATCACGAAATGGCAACGGCGGCATCCTGGACCCGGGGGTTCCCAGGGGGCATCGCTAACATGAACTCGGCACGAAGAAGTGTCTGGTCGGTGAACCGACCGTGAACACAGATTTCTTTTTAAGGAGTATTCGTGACTCTTCAGACCGTCATTCTTGCCGCCGGCATGGGCTCGCGCCTCGGCCGCGCCCTTCCGAAGCCACTGACCGAGCTCGGCGACGGACGCACGATCATGCAGCAGCAGCACGAGAACATCCGCGCCGCATTCGGCAGCGACGCACGCATCACCGCCGTCGTCGGATATCGCGCCGAGACCATCATCGAGGCGTTCCCGCACGTGAACTACGTGCACAACGAGCGTTACGACGAGACCAACACCTCCAAGAGCCTGCTGCGCGCTCTCGGCGCCACGGGCAAGAGCGGCGTGCTGTGGATGAACGGCGACGTGGTCTTCGATCCCCGCATCCTCGGCCGCGCAATCGAGTTCATCGAGCGCGACCAGTCGTTCGTCACGGTCAACACCTCCAAGGTGAGTGACGAAGAGGTCAAGTACACCGTCACCGCTGAGGGCTTCATCAAGGAGCTGTCGAAGACGGTGAAGGGCGGTCTCGGTGAGGCTGTCGGAATCAACTACATCTCGTCCGCGAACAAGAAGGCGTTCATGCGTCAGCTGCAGCGCGTCGAGGACCAGGACTACTTCGAGCGCGGCCTCGAGCTCGCGATCGCAGAAGACGGTCTGCTGCTCGAGCCGATGGACGTCTCAGATCTGTACGCCGTCGAGGTCGACTTCGCGGAAGACCTCGAGCGCGCGAACCAGTTCGTCTGAACTTCGCATTCCAGAGAGCCGCGCCCTGTCACAGGGCGCGGCTCTCTGCTTTCTCCCTGCCGACGAATCTAGGATCGTGCTGTGGCTAAGAAGGTGCATAAGATCCATTCCCTCCCGGACGACTCAGCCTGGGACAAGGGAATCCCTCCAGTGGGTTCGGACGAGCATCCGGCCGCGGTGCGAGGACTTGATCGAGTGCTCGCGATCCAGCGCCCGCTCGTGCTGGCTCATATCCGCAGCATCCGCCTGCGCAATCCGCAGGCCACACCCGACCAGCTCGTGCGAATTCTCGAGCGCCGCTATCTCGCGGCTGTGACGACGGGAGGCGCTGCGGTCGGGGCGACCGCTGTCGTCCCTGGCATCGGAACCGGTATCACTCTGGCGCTGTCGGGAGTGGAGACCCTCGGATTCGTGGAGTCGACCGCGCTGTTCGCACAGTCCCTGGCCGAGGTGCACGGCATCGCGATCGAGAACCCTGATCGCGCGCGGGCGCTCGTGATGACGCTGATGCTCGGCAAGGAGGGCGTCGACCTCGTCGGGCAGCTCGCCAGACAGGCCACAGGGCGCGGCTCGACTCGTTCGTCGTATTGGGGCGAGCTCGTGACCAAGTCCCTCCCCCGTGCAGCGGTTGGCCCTGTCGTAGACCGGCTCAAGACGATGTTCGTCAGGCACTTCGCGGCGGCGGGCGGTGCGTCGTTCCTCGGAAAGGCACTGCCGTTCGGTGTCGGCGCTGCGGTCGGCGGTGCGGGCAACCACCTGCTCGGTCGACGCGTTCTCACGACCTCTCGACGCGCCTTCGGCGTGGCGCCTACAGTGCTTCCCGCTGAGCTCGAGCCTGTGACAGGTGCCGAGAAGATCGAAACCCGCGTGCTGCGCGGCGCGCGCTATGCCGGGTCCGCCGTCGCGGGTGCTGCGGGCACTGTGGCGCGGGGAGCAGGATGGGTCGGCCACAAGGTCGGCGATCTCAGGCACCGCAATCGCAAGGAGCTCGGTGCGGGCGACTCTGCCTCCACCGAAGCAGATTCCTGAGTCTTCTCCCCCGGCCACGAAGGTCACCTGCTGAGCAGGGTCGAGGCGTCGGATGCCGCTCCTACCGTGGCGGTCATGTTGAGACCTATCGAACCGACCGAGCTGCCCCCTCCGCCTGCGTACCGCGTGCCATGGCGGGTGGTACGGGTGGATGCGTCGCATCCGGTCGTCATCAACGATGGTCGCGATGCCGCAGACTTCGTTCGCGTGTTCCGCGGAGACGGCGCCCCGTCGGAGCGCACGCAACTGTGGGGTCAAGTGCTGCCTGCTGAGGAGATCGAACTGTGCCTGTGCGCGTCCGATCCGCATGAGGCAGTGGTCACGCTCGCGTGGTTCCGACCCGCAGACGGGCTCGAATACGTGTGGCGTTTCGTGGTGTGAGCTCGCAACAGGCCACTCTCACCAAAGGATCAGCCAACCCGTTGTGGCGAGCGTCCAACGTCAGTCCGCTCCCCGCGGCTAGTGTGGAATCCGTGACGGACACCCCTGACCTTTCGACGACCGCCGGCAAGATCGCCGACCTCCGCGCGCGCTACAGCGAAGCAGTGGTCGACGCCGAGACGAAGGCGAAGGAGAAGCAGCATGCCAAGGGCAAGATGACCGCCCGTGAACGCATCGAACTGCTCGTCGATCCCGGCAGCTTCGTCGAATTCGACGAGTACGTACGGCATCGCACCACAGCCTTCGGCATGGACCGCAACCGCCCATACGGCGACTCCGTCGTCACCGGCATCGGTACCATCCACGGTCGCACCGTCGCCGTGTATTCGCAGGACTTCACCACCTTCGGCGGCTCCCTCGGCGAAGTCTCCGGCGACAAGATCATCAAGATCATGGAATACGCCCTCCAGGGCGGCATCCCCATCATCGGCATCCTCGACTCCGGCGGCGCCCGCATCCAGGAAGGCGTTCTCGCCCTCAGCAAGTACGGCGAGATCTTCCGCCTGAACACCCGCTCATCCGGCGTCATCCCGCAACTCTCGATCATCATGGGTCCGGCGGCCGGCGGCGCCGTCTACGGCCCCGCCCTCACCGATTTCGTCATCATGGTCGACAAGACCAGCCAGATGTTCGTCACCGGCCCGGACGTCATCAAGACCGTCACCGGCGAAGACGTCGGGATGGAAGAGCTCGGCGGCGCCCTGACTCACAACACCCGCTCCGGTGTCGCGCACTACCTCGCTGAAGACGAAGACGATGCGATCGACTACGCGCGCACCCTGCTCGGCTTCCTGCCCGACAACAACATGGGCGAGATCCCCGGCTACGAAAGCGACTTCGAGTGGGAGACGACGGATGCTGATCGCACGCTGAACACGATCATCCCGGACTCCGCGAACCAGCCCTACGACATCCACACGGTCATCGACCATGTGATCGACGACGACTTCCTCGAGGTGCAGCCACTGTTCGCTCCGAACATCGTGATCGGCTTCGGCCGCGTCGAGGGGCGTTCGGTCGGCATCATCGCCAACCAGCCATCGCAGATGGCCGGAACGCTCAACATCGAGGCCGGAGAGAAGGCCAGCCGCTTCGTACGCTTCTGCGACGCCTTCTCGATCCCGATCGTCACCCTCGTCGACGTACCCGGTTACCTGCCGGGCACCGACCAGGAGTGGACCGGCGTGATCCGCCGCGGTGCGAAGCTCATCTACGCCTATGCCGAAGCCACCGTTCCGCTGGTCACTGTGATCCTCCGCAAGGCCTACGGCGGCGCGTACATCGTGATGGGGTCCAAGCAGCTCGGCGCTGACGTCAATCTCGCATGGCCGACCGCAGAGATCGCCGTCATGGGCGGCCAGGGCGCCGTCAACATCCTTTACCGCGGCGAGATCAAGAAGGCGGAAGAAGCCGGCGAAGACGTCACCGCTGTCCGCACTCGCCTCGCCAACGAGTACACCTACAGCGTCACATCGCCGTTCCTCGCCGCAGAGCGCGGTGAGATCGACGGAATCATCGAGCCCGCGAACACGCGCGTCTCGATCGCCAAGGCGCTGAGGTCGCTCCGCGGCAAGCGCAGTGAGCTGCCGCCGAAGAAGCACGGGAACATCCCACTGTGACAGCACCGGAGCAGCCCTCAGCCGATGTACGGATCATCCGCGGCGTCGCCAGCGAAGAAGAGCTCGCCGCCCTCATGGCCGTCGTCAGCGACGCGTACACCACGGAGACGGCGGATGCCGTCGCTGAAGAGCCTCGGACCTCGGCCTGGCGGCGAACCCAGCGTCCGCTGCGCACACCTCTGCGTCGAGACATCCCCTGGGGGCGTTTTTCGGGCTGAGCACGCCTCCGTCACCGAGGTCGATTCCTTGTCCCCCAAAATACCTACAGACAACCGAGTCGACCCCCAGCAGAATTAAATCAACGCTTCGCGTTCGGTCGGTCTCTTTGCCCCAGGGTAGGCAGACGGTGATCGACCACCTGCGGTCAGTTTTCGGGTAACTGAATCGCACCTGGCGAGGGGCGGGCGGCTTCGCCGCCCCTCGCCCATCTCAAAGCTTGCCGCTCTCAAAGCTTGCCGCTCTCCGCTGCGTCCGCGGGATCAGTCCTCGCTGCTCGCGTGCGCGACGTCCGCCGGGGATTCGCGCGGAATCTCATGCCACAGCCCCACAGAGTCCTCGTCTGAGGAATCGCCCGATCCAGAGCGGCCGACCACGGTCACCGCGCTCTTCGGGTCGCGCGCCGCGCGGATGATCACCCGACCGGCCTCGGCGCGTTTCAGGACTTCAGCGAGCTCATCGCGGATCTCCGCGCGGCGCCCTTCATCGAGCTCGTCCAGGCCCCCCTCGTCGAATACGGTCACCGTCGCTCCACGCAATCGAGCCTGCTGGATCGCCTCACGCACCGCGTCGTTCAGCAGACTGGCTCCTCGCAGCTCGTCGCGCAGTCGACCTTCGGCGAGTCGAGCTTCCAGACGGTCCTCATCCGTGAGCCGTCCACGTGCGGCGACGGTCCTGGTCAGTACCGGCCCGGCAACACCCAGCGCGTACTTCACGCGAACGCGGCGTTCACGCTGCCGCACGAGCTGGGTGGCGTGCCATGCCGACACCGCCTGCTGGATGTCTGCGAGATGTTCGGTGTCGTGCACTGCGCGATCCCAGAACAACACCAGCAGCTGCGCCACGACAGTCCACATCATCGACCCGACCAGCCCCAGCTCGAGCGAGACGAGCGGACCGATGCACACCGCCGACGACACTGCGAGCGCGGCCAGCACGAGCCACCCGGCGATGGCTCGCCGCCGGACTATGCACACCACCGCGAGCAGTCCCAGCGCCCCGATGTACCAGGTCGCGAACGGAGCCGTCCGGTGCGCGGGCTGCAATGATGCGCTTGCCATGATGGGGATCACCGCCGCGACGATGACCGCGACCGCAGCCAACCATCGCGGCAGCTGCGGTCCTGCCGGTGATTCGAGCAGAACGGTCGTCACGACCACGATGAGATAGAGCAATATCGCCGCGACCATCAGCAGCGGCACCGCCGGCTGAACGGTCCACCACACGGCACGCGCGGCGAAGTACACGGCAAACCCGATCGCGAGCGACGTCGCGACGCTGCGTACAGATCGGTTCATTCGCGCATCCAGCCCAGCACGACAGTGGTGCCCGTGTCATCGGAATCGATCGTGGCCGTGCCTGCGACGCCCGCCATCCGCGCGATGATCGATGCGCGGATGCCGAGCCGATCCTCACCGATCGCGTCCATGTCGAAGCCGGCGCCAGCATCCATCACCGTCACCGTCAGGCCCTCGTCGCCATACCCTTCCACGATGAGGTGCAGCCCGCGACCGTGCGCGTGAGTGACCGCGTTTCCGACGGCTTGACGCGCAGCCAGCACGACTGCACGAGCGACTCGACCGGGGATCATTCCCGCCACTCCACGCTCCTCGACGATCGCGTCCGCGCCGAGCTCTGACAACGCGCGCCGCAGCTCGATCACGATCTGGGCCGTGCCCACCGGTTCGTCACTGCCCTCCTGTGCCACGGCCGCCTCGGTGTTCGCGAGTCTGGTCAGTGCCTCTCGTGCCATCGCTACGGCAAGATCGCGCGCACGGTCGGTATCGGCACGCTCAGCGGCGATCAACGCAGCGAGCACGCTGTCATGCATGAGTGCCGCCATCGCTACGCGCTCCTCCTCGGCGGCGGCGGCAGCAGCAGCGCCCGCGTAGGACGCGACCGCCCGTCCGCGCGCGTCGTCGACGCCAGCGGCGACGGACCGGAACATCCACCCCAATGACAGGATGACGACGCTGAGGATCAGGGTGAAAGAGACGTCGAACGCCGTCGTCGTCCAGAACGACCCGGCGAACTCGCCTTCCACGAGGCGCACATACCCGTAGATGAGAGGCACCCCGACCGCCCAGATCATCTGGATGCGCACAGGGAAGGCGAGCATCGCTGCCACCACCCCGACGTTCACGAGGAAGAATATCCACGGCTGGTTGACGGTTCGCTCATCGCCCGCGTTCATGGTGAGCGGCCAGATCGCCAGCGCGACCAGGTACACGACCGCGAAAGATCCTGCAGCAGGCCGCACGCCGCGGCCGATGACACAGGCGACCAGCATCGCCACCAGCGGGACGTACACGATGATCAGCAGGACAACGCGGACGGGCGAGGTTCCAGCGGACATGCTGCCGATGGCCGCGAATATGGCCTGCGTACCCAGCACGGCCGATCCGATCGCCACGACCGTGGCGAGGATGCGCTCCATCCGCTTCCCGGTGAAGCGCTCGAATGCCGTGTCCGCCGTGCCCGGGGACGGAATCCGACTCCAGGCGTCCTTGAGGACCGTCTCAGCCAGCATTGGTGGCCCCGTCGGCCGCCACGATTCCGTCCTCCATCGCGCGGCGCAGCAGGTCGACCTTGGTCGGTGCGGGTCGACCGACCTCGACATACTTCACGCGCACGCGTGTGATGTTCTCCTTCGCAGTGGAATAGGCGACACCGAGCCGCTCCGCCACGACCTTCAACGGCAATCCGGCCGCGTACAGACGCAGCACTTCGCGTTCACGCACCGACAGCTGCGCATCCGCGAACTCGCGGTCGCCCTCGACGGCGCTCGCCCACTCGACGTTGTTGAGTGCGTCGCCACGTGCGACGGTGCGGATCGCGTCGAGCACGTCATCCAGCGCAGAGGATTTGCTCACCACCCCTGCGGCGCCGGCGGCGAGTGCCTCACGAACGGCGGCAGGGCGGTCGGCGACACTGTGGATCACGACGCTGGCGCCATCGGAGACCAGGGCTCGCACATTCTCCGTCACCGTGGTGCCGTCTCCGAGGGTCAGATCGAGCACCACGACATCGGCCGGAGCGGAGATCGTCGAAGTGCGCCACGCCAGATACGAGCCGACCGTGCTCCCCGAGAAGACGACCGTCTGGGCGCCGTCGCGCTCGCATGCGAGCTCGAGCCCGAGACGGACGGACTCGTGATCATCGATGAGTGCGACCCTGCTCATTGCTCCACCCTATCGATCTGCTGAGAAGTCACCGACTGAGCAGGGCGATGACCTCGAAATGATGCGAGTGCGGGAACAGGTCGTAGCCCTGCAGAGAGTCGACATTCCACCCGAGATCACGGAACGTGCCGAGGTCGCGGGCCAGAGCCACAGGGTCGCAGGCGACGTAGACGATCGCGTCGGGGCTCAGCGCATGAACGCCCTCGACGACGGCGCGTCCGGCGCCGGCACGAGGCGGATCCAGCACCACGGCACCCGCCTGCGTTCCCGATGGGAGTCCGGCCAGATAGCGATCGACGCGATCGGTGACGGCGGCGACGTCGAACGGATCGAGGTTGTGCTTCGCGTGCTCCGTCGCGCGACTGCTCGATTCCACTGTGACGAGATCGGTCGCTCCGAGTTCGGCGAGAGACGCAGCGAACAGTCCGACCCCGCCGTAAAGGTCGAGATGCGTCTTCGCCGGGTCGATCCGTCCCTCCAGGAGCGAGCGCACCGCCGTGTCGAGCGTGTCGGCCGCGCGCGCGTGCACCTGCCAGAATCCGTCCGCGTCCACGCGGAACGTGCGCTCACCGACCTGCTCCTTGATGATCTCCGGTGCCGGCCGTCTGCCGCGCTCCGGACGCCGGAGGACGTGGACGCTGCCGTCCGCGGACTGGACGAGATCGATGCGGCCGGGCTTGGCGTTCTTCAGCGAGAGCGCCTCGGCCGCCACGCGGCGACGGGCGAGCGGATACGACTGCACCGGGATGACGCGATGACTGCGAGCGGCGAACGGTCCGACCACGCCATCGGCATCGACGTGCAACGAGACGCGCGTGCGCCATCCCGTGCCATCGCCGTCATCGATCGGGGTGATCTCGGGCGCTTCAAGACCGGAACCGGCGAACTTGTCGAGCGCCTCGGTGAGCACCTGACGCTTGAGGGTGCGCTGATGCGCGAGGTCGATGTGCCCGAGGTCTGCGCCGCCTGCTCTGTCGGCCGGGTCGCGCGAGATGTCGGCTTCCTTCCACACGTGCGGACGACGATGCGGCGATTCCTCGAGAACCTCGAGTGTCTCTGCGCGCCAGAACGACGATTTCGCGCCGTCGGTCACACGTGCACGCACCCGCTCCCCGGGAATCGCGTCCGAGACGAACACCACGCGACCTTCGTGACGGGCGATGAAGGTGCCACCGTGCGCGATGCCGGTGATGTCGAGGTCGAGCGTTTGGCCCGCAGAGGAAGTCATCCCTCCAGGATACGGTGATGGACATGCGCATCTGCCTGGCTTCAACCTCTCCCGCTCGACTCATGCTGCTGCGCCAGGCGGGAATCGAACCGCTCACGCGTGCCCCCCAGACCGACGAGGATGCCATCGCGGCCCAGGCCGCGGAGGAGCGAGGCTCGGACCTCCCACCCGCAGAGCTCGTGCTGCTGCTCGCGCGGGCCAAAGCCGCGGACGTGGCGCACCGGCTCGCGGCATCCGATCCCGACTTCGACGGTCTCGTGATCGGTGGAGACTCGATGTTCGAGCTCAACGGTCGCGTGTACGGCAAACCCCATACAGCCGAGGAGGCGACCCGGCGGTGGCACGAGATGCGCGGGACGACCGGCATCCTGCACTCCGGACACTCGGTGTTCAGGCTCGAGCCCGGCGCGGTGCCGCGGGAAGCCACGGCGATCGCCGAGGCATCCGTCACCTTCGCCGACGACATCACAGACGATGAGATATCTGCCTACGTCGCGACCGGCGAGCCGCTGCATGTGGCCGGTGCGTTCACCGTCGACAGCCTCGGCGGTGCGTTCATCTCCCGCGTGGACGGCGATCCGTCGACCGTCGTCGGCATGTCCCTCTCCATGATCCGTCGGCTGGTCACCGAGCTGGGGGTCACGTGGACCGACCTGTGGTCGTAGAGATCCCGCCACGTTCTTACGAGTTTCTTGTTGAGGGTCGTCAAAAATATCGACGTCGATCTCGCTAGGCTGACATTCATGCCTGCTATCGCCAAGGTCCTCATCGCGAACCGCGGCGAGATCGCCGTACGCATCATCCGCGCCGCACGTGACTCCGGGATCGGCTCCGTCGCCGTCTACGCCGACCAGGATCGGGATGCTCTGCACACCCGTCTTGCGGACGAGGCGTACTCCCTCGACGGAGACACCAGCGCCACGACGTATCTGCAGATCGACAAGATCCTCTCCGTCGCGCGCCGCGCAGGCGCCGACGCCGTGCACCCCGGCTACGGCTTCCTCGCCGAAAACGCCGAATTCGCCCGTGCCGTGATCGGCGCCGGCATGATCTGGATCGGCCCGTCTCCCGAAGCGATCGAATCACTCGGGGACAAGGTGACCGCACGCCACGTCGCCGAGAAGGTCGGCGCGCCGCTGGCCCCCGGCACACCTGGTCCTGTCGAGACAGCCGACGAGGTCGTGGCGTTCGCCAAAGAGCACGGCCTGCCGATCGCGATCAAGGCGGCCTACGGCGGCGGCGGGCGCGGGCTCAAAGTCGCCCGGGAGCTCGACGAGGTCGCGGAGCTGTTCGAGTCCGCCACCCGCGAAGCAGTGGCTGCCTTCGGGCGTGGTGAGTGCTTCGTCGAGAAGTACCTCGACAAGCCTCGGCATGTCGAGACGCAGTGCCTCGCGGATGCTGCGGGCAACGTCGTCGTCATCTCGACGCGCGACTGCTCGCTGCAGCGCCGCCACCAGAAGCTTGTCGAGGAGGCCCCGGCGCCATTCCTCACTGAGGAGCAGAACAACCTGCTGTATTCCGCGTCGAAGGCGATCCTCAAAGAGGTCGGTTACGTCGGCGCCGGTACGTGCGAGTTCCTCATCGGTGCCGACGGCACCGTTTCCTTCCTCGAAGTGAACACGCGCCTGCAGGTGGAGCACCCGGTCTCCGAAGAGGTCACCGGAATCGACCTGGTGCGCGAGCAGTTCCGCATCGCCGCAGGCGGGCTGATCGACTACGATGACCCGCAGCCCTCGGGGCACTCCTTCGAATTCCGCATCAACGGCGAAGACCCGGGTCGGGGCTTTCTTCCCCAGCCCGGCCCGATCCACGTCTTCAAGACGTTCGGTGGGCCAGGCATCCGTCTCGATTCCGGTGTCACGGCCGGCGACGCCGTCTCGGGCGCATTCGACTCGCTGCTCGCCAAGATCATCGTCACAGGCCGTGACCGCCCTGAGGCGCTCGAACGCGCCCGTCGTGCCCTGGACGAGTTCGAGGTCGCCGGCCTTCCGACCGTGCTCCCCTTCCACCGCAAGGTGGTGCGCGACGCTGCCTTCACTGCGGAGAACGGCGACTTCGGCATCTTCACCCGCTGGATCGAAACCGAGTTCGACAACGACATCCCCGCCTGGGATGGCGAACTGGAGGCCCCGTCGGCCGCAGAGAGCCGCCACACCGTGGTCGTCGAAGTCGCGGGCAAGCGCCTCGAAGTGAGCCTGCCCGATCGAGTCACCGGATCCTCCGGCGTCTCCGGCCGCCCTGCCGCAGTGCCGCCGTCGAGGCGCAGCCACGCCACCTCTGTCTCGGCCGGCGCCTCGGGTGACGCCGTGAAGTCGCCCATGCAGGCCACGGTCGTGAAGATCGCCGTCGAAGAAGGGCAGCACGTCGTCAAGGGCGATCTGGTCGTCGTGCTCGAGGCGATGAAGATGGAACAGCCTCTGCAGGCGCACAAGGACGGCGTGATCGGCAGCATCAATGCGGCCGCCGGGGCCACGGTCTCATCCGGCCATCAGCTGCTGCTGATCTCCTAGAACCGCGAGACCCCACTCTGTCACCGAGACCCCATGCTGCCGACGCACACAGCATGGGGTCTCGGTGCGAAGACGGGGTCTCGGCAGCAGAACCGGTGTCAGCTGATGTTCACGAGGTGCATCGCGCGGGACGCATCCGTGATGCTCGAGGACAGTGACGGGTACGCGGCGAACACGCGGGAGACCTGGTCGACCGTGAGGCGACGCTCGACGGCAACGGCGATCGGATAGATCAGTTCGGATGCCTTGGGCGCCACGATCACACCGCCGATGACCGTGCCAGAACCCTTACGGGCGATGATCTTGACGAAGCCGTCCTTGATGCCCATCATCTTCGCGCGCGGATTGGCGGCGAGCGGCAACTTGTAGACCAGACCATCGGCGACGCCGTCTTCGACGTCCTTCTCACCCCAGCCGACCGTGGCGATCTCCGGAGCGGTGAAGATGTTCGAGGTGACCTTGATCTTCTCGAGCGGGATGACGATATCGCCCAGCGCGTGGAACACCGCCGTGCGCCCCTGCATGGAGGCGACGGATGCGAGCGGCATGAAGTTCGTGCAGTCCCCAACGGCGTAGATGTTCGGTACGGAGGCACGGGCGACTCGGTTCACGCGGACATGACCCGACTCGGTGAGTTCGACGCCGGCCTCCTCCAGTCCGATTCCCGCGGTGTTCGGTATCGAGCCGACCGCCATCAGGCAGTGGCTGCCCTCGACCGTTCGGCCGTCCGACAGCGTCACCAGAACGCCCGTCTCCGTACGCTCCACCTTGTCGGCGCGCGACTTGGACAGCACGGTCATTCCGCCGCGTTTGAAGACCTTCTCCAGAACTCGCGCAGCGTCCTGGTCCTCGCCGGGCAGCACCTGGTCGCGGCTGGAGACGAGCGTCACCTTCGCGCCGAGATTCATGTACGCCGATGCGAACTCCGCACCCGTGACACCGGAGCCGACGACGATGAGGTGCTCGGGCAGCGCCTTCATGTCGTACAGCTGCGTCCAGGTCAGGATGCGCTTGCCATCGGGCTTCGCACTGTCGAGCTCGCGCGGCGATGCGCCGACCGACACGATGATGGTGTCGGCCTCGACGCGATCGAAGTCGGTGCCGCCGGGACCCGTGGCGACCACGATCGCGTTCGGCCCTTCGAGCCGCCCATGACCGGAGAGGATGCGGACGCCGGCCTCGAGCAGCGTCTCTCGCATGTCTTCGGATTGCTGCCCCGCCAGGGCCAGCAGACGCTTGTTGACCGCGGCGAGGTTGATCGCGATCTCGGGCTTGAGCGGCTTGCCGTTCCCACCCTTGGCGTAGAACTGCACGCCGAGGTCGCTCGCCTCGGAGATCGCGACCGCGGCGTCCGCCGTGGCGATCAGGCTCTTCGACGGCACGACGTCGGTGAGCACAGCCGAGCCCCCGACGCCGACGCGTTCGACGAGTGTCACCTCAGCGCCGAGCTGGGCCGCGGCGAGCGCCGCTTCGTAACCGCCGGGACCGCCGCCGAGGACGGCGACGCGCTGAGTGCGCTCGAAAGGAGTGGAGGACATGACTCCCATTCTTCCGCAATCCTGGGTGTGTCACCGTCACCACTCCTTAGAGTGGATCCATGACCGACATTCATGACAACCCTCTCGACGACCCGAACGCCGACCCGTTCGCGGTCGCTGCCCTCGCTGCTGCGGACATCGCGCGGATCAGCGGCATCGAGAAGCACGACATCGCCCTCACTCTCGGAAGCGGATGGGGCAAAGCCGCCGACCTGCTCGGCGAGACCATCGCCACGATCCCGGCGACCGAGGTCACCGGATTCTCCAAGCCGGCCCTCGAGGGGCACGTCGGCACCCTGCGCAGCATCCGCACGCCCAGCGGCAAGCATGTTCTCGTCATCGGCGCCCGTACGCACTATTACGAGGACCACGGTGTCCGTCGTGTCGTGCACAGCGTGCGCACCGCAGCAGCTGCGGGGGCGAGGATCATGGTGCTCACCAACGGCGCCGGCGGCATCCGCGAGACATGGAAGCCCGGCCAGCCCGTGCTCATCAGCGACCACATCAACCTGACGGCCGACTCCCCGCTGGAGGGCGCGAACTTCGTCGACCTCACCGACCTGTATTCGACGCGGCTGCGTGACGTCGCGCGCACCGTCGACCCGTCGCTGGATGAGGGCGTCTACACGCAGTTCCGCGGACCGCACTATGAGACGCCGGCCGAAGTGCAGATGGCGAAGGTCATCGGCGGGCACATCGTCGGGATGTCGACGGCGCTCGAGGCCATCGCCGCCCGGGAAGCGGGCATGGAGGTCCTCGGCTTCTCCCTGATCACGAACCTGGCCGCCGGCATCCAGAAGACTCCGCTCAGCCACGCTGAGGTCATCGAGGCGGGCCGCGAGGCCGAGCCGGTGATCTCGGCGCTGCTCGCACGAGTGGTGGAGGCGCTGTGAACGAGCAGGTCGAGGCGCGGCTGGCCCAGGCACGCGCATGGCTGCGGCAGGATCCGGATGCGGCGACCCGAGATGAGCTCGCCGGCATCATCACGCGCGCGGCATCGGGTGATGGCCCGGCGATCGCAGATCTTGACGATCGCTTCGGCACCCGCCTCGCCTTCGGCACCGCAGGTCTCCGCGGTGCGCTCGGTGCGGGCAGCAACCGGATGAACCGCGTGCTGATCGCTCAGGCCGCGGCCGGCTTCGCGGCGTATCTGCGGGAGCACGTGCGCGGCAGCGCTCCCACAGTCGTGGTCGGTTATGACGGCCGCCGCAATTCCCGACGATTCGCTCTCGACTCGGCCGAGCTGTTCGCCGGCGCTGGTCTTCGCACGATATTGCTGCCTCGGCTGCTTCCTACGCCGGTGCTGGCGTTCGCTGTGCGCCACTTCGGGGCGGATGCCGGTGTCATGGTCACCGCCAGCCACAATCCGCCGGATGACAACGGCTACAAGGTGTACCTCGGCGGTGCGGATGCCGGGTCGCAGATCGTGGCTCCGGCGGACGCGGAGATCGCATCCCATATCTCGCACGTGGCCGATTCCGGCGACATCTCCAGCCTGCCACGATCGACCGCGTACGAGACGGCGGACGAAGAGGTCCTCTCCGCCTACATCCGCGCGACGGCTGCTGTCGCTCCCGCCCCGGAATCGGCGAAGAGCCTCAGCTGGGTCTACACCGCGATGCACGGAGTGGGCTGGGAAACGTTCTCCCGCATTCTCCGTACTGCGGGCTATCCTCAGCCGAAGACCGTGAAGGAGCAGCTGAGCCCGGATCCGAGATTCCCCACGGTGTCGTTCCCGAACCCCGAGGAACCAGGGGCGATGGATCTCGCGTTCGCCGCGGCAACGCGTACCCGCGCCGATTTCATCATCGCCAACGATCCCGACGCCGATCGCCTGGCCGTGGCGATCCCGGATGACTCGGTCGAGGGCGGATGGCGCCGCCTCAGCGGCAACGAGGTGGGACTGCTGCTGGGCGCTCGCGCGGCACGAGGAGCGGAAGGCACGCCGGGCGCGTCGCTGGCGTGCTCGCTGGTCTCCTCCCCCGGCCTCGGCGCGATCGCCGCTCACCACGGGCTGGACTTCCACGAGACGCTGACCGGTTTCAAATGGATCTCGCGCGCGCCAGGCATGGTGTTCGGCTTCGAGGAGGCACTCGGATACCTGGTCAACCCGGAGACGGTGCGCGACAAGGACGGGATCTCTGCCGCCATCGCCGTGCTCGGTCTCGCCGCCGAGGCGCACGAGCGCGGCGATTCGCTCGCGACGCTGGTCGCCGAGCTCGGCGACGTGTACGGCCACTTCGCGAGCGGACAGGTGTCGGTGCGGGTCGACGATCTCGCGATCATCGACAAGATCATGCTTGCACTGCGCACGCTGCCGCCGACGCGAATCGGCGAGAAGACAGTGCGATCGGCCGAGGATCTGCTGCAGGCCGCCCCCGGGCAGCCCGCCGGCGACGTGCTGCGCTACAGCCTTTCCGACGGCTCACGCGTGATCGTGCGCCCGAGCGGCACAGAGCCGAAGCTCAAGGTGTACATCGACGCACAGGCCGATTCGGCAGAGAGCGCCCGCCGCGCGGTCGCCGACCTCGAGACGGGCGTGCAGGAGCTCCTGGACGAACGCTCCTGATGCCGACCCGACATGTGATCATCCGCGCGCACAATGGAGTGCACGCCCGTCCCGTCGCCGAGCTCGTGCGTCTCGCGCAGTCCCACCAGGACTCGATCAGCCTGCGCACGGCGGGGGGTGCGGAGGTGGATCTCAGCAGCGTACTGGCAGTGATGGACCTCGCCCTTGCGCAGGGTGATGAGGTCGCGCTGTCCACACCGGAATCCGCGGAAGCCGGGAGCGTGCTGGACGCCATGGTCGAGGTGCTCGCCAGACGCGACTGAAGCTCAGCCGTCGATGACCGCGACGAGCTCATCCAGGAACGCCTCGAACGTCGTACCTCGACGTACGATGCGCTGCACGCTCTCGCGTTCGCTGAACACCTCGACCAATTGCTCGAAGACGGTCTGGAACGCCGCCCGATCGCTTTCGCTGAAGGCGGCGAGCGCGACGACCTGCACTCGTCCTTCGCCCCACGCCACGGATCCGTCCGCCACCCCTATCGCAATAGCGGTGCGTCGCGCGGTCATCTGCAGCGCATGCGGTACTGCCAGTGCATCCGTGAAGGCGGTCGACGACATCCGCTCCCTGACGATCGTGTTCTCGACGTAATCGTCGCCGATGAGTCCGGCATCGACGAGCAGGCCGCCGAGGCGGCCGATGACGGCGTCCTCGCCCTCGTCCGGCAGCGGCCTGACGAACGCGTCCGCGACGAAATAGCGCGACAGCTCCTCACGCAGGCGGGTGAGGCGGCGACCTCGGCGCATGCGCGCCGCGGCCTGCGACACGCGCTCGACGTCGGCATCGGTGAGGAACGGCTGGATGCGCACGTAGCGGTCCCCCGTCGCGCCGGGCTCGATCGTGCTCAGCACCAGGTCGGTGTCGATCGCCGCCCAATCCGGATCGACACTCGTGACCACGCTGGTGACCTCGACCGATGAGCCCAGAGAACGGTCGACACTCGAGCGCAGCAGCTCATGCAGCTCGTAGTAACCGGGGCAGACGATCGTCGCGGTGAGAATCGACTCGGCCTTGCGGCTGCGCTCCAGCCGTCCGCCGATGTGCATCGCGATGTATGCGATCTCATCGTCGTGGATGGGCGCTCCCAGCCGGTCGTGCAGACCGCTCGCGATGGAGACCGCCACTTCGAAGATCATGGGGTACGACGACTTCAGCGACCGTGTGAGCGGATTGCGGGTCCATGCCCGCTCCTCTGCGCGGCGCAGCAGATTCTGCACGTGCAGTGCCAGTCGGAGGATGAAGGCCTCATCGACCAGATCGACCTGATAGTCCGCCGCCGCCTGGACGATCTCGGCGCGGACAGCGGCCTCGACGCCCTGATCGACGCCGCTACGAGCTGCGCCGTCCCCTGAACTCTGACCCGGCGCGATCGCCCTGGTGAGCACCAGTGTCGCGAGGTGCGCGCTGTCGCCTCCCCCCATTGCCACGCCGAAGTGTTCCGCAGCGAGCTCCGTGATCACGCCGCCCAGTCTCGAGATCTCCTCGGAGGCGCCAGGTTGCGGGGTCTCGAGCGCACGACCGGCCGACACCCGGTCGGCGGCTATCGCGATGTGCAGCAGCACATCGGAGATCGCGAGCTCGTTGACGTAGTAGCCGAGCGCACCCAGCTCACGAACCAGCGCGGTCTTGAACGGCGCCACGGCGTGGGCGGCGACGGCGCTGCCGGTGAGTGCCCGTCGGATGCTCTCCGGGTGGAAGGACCCGGCATCCATCTCATCGTGCGCGAGGCGGCTCAGCAGCCGGCGCTGCGCGATCTCGGTCCCCCGCAGTCGGACGATCTCACGCTCGCGTTCCAATCGGAGGTCCGTGCCATCGAGCAGGCCGCGTACGCGCGCGAGGTCGGCCTCCAGCGTGGCCTCACTGACGTGCAGCCGTTCCGCCGTGGCGTACACGTCGATGCCGCCGGATTCGTCCAGCAGCATGCGCACCACCGTGTGCAGGCGGTCACGCGGGGCGGACTCCCCCGTCGAGCGCGAGCGCAGAGCGGCGTGCGCCCCGGCACCGGCCCGGTATCCGGCAGGCCCGGACTCGACGGCATCACCGCCGGCCGCGCGGGTGTTGAGAGCGGCGACGTAGGAGCGGACGCTGCGCGGCGTCACACCGAACAGGTCTGCGAGGCTCGCCGCCGTCGCCCAGTCGTCCTGCCGGAGGAGGGCCTGCAGGAGCTGATCCTGGCGCTGACGCGACATGCTCCCATGATGCCAGTAGTGCTGTGCCAGCGGGCGGGAGCGGAATGTTCCGCAGGGGCGGAAAGGAACCTGGTGGCGCCGCTCACAGCGACTTCCCAGAATGGAGAGGAGGAAGAGGTGGCATCGATGAGGATCCTGGTGGTGTGCGGCGCGGGAGCGTCCAGCACCTTCGTCGCACAGCGACTTCGGCGCGCGGCATCCGCCGCCGGCCTCGACTGGGACACCGCCGCCGGCACCGAGCAGACGATCCCCACCGCCTTCGCGGACCTCGTGCTCGTCGGCCCGCACCTCGCGGATCGCCTCGACGCGATCCGCGCCGCCGCACGCGGCCCCGTCGCCGTGCTCCCCGACGACGTCTTCAGCGATCGCGACGGAACCAGAACCCTTGACGTCGCCCTGAAGACGCTCTCCGACTCCCCGCCCACTGCGAAAGGAACATCATGACCGCGATCTCACGCACCGTCCGCATCGGATCCTCCCATGGACTGCATGCCAGGCCGGCGAAGCTCTTCGCACAGGCAGCGAAGGACGCCGGCATCCCGGTGACCATCGCGAAGGACTCCGGAAAGCCGGTCAACGCCGCGAGCATCCTCGGCGTCATCGCACTCGCCGTCGAGCACGGCGACTACGTCACGCTTTCCGCCGACGGGGACGGCGCCGAGGGCGTGCTCGACACGCTCACCGAGCTGTTGACCACCGACCACGATCAGGAGGCGGCCGGATGACCGAGCTGCGAGGTGTCGGTATCGGCCGCGGCGTCGGACAAGGTCCGGTCGTCCGAATGGCCGAGGCGTTGCCGGCGCCGGAGAACACCCCCAGCGCGGTCGGTCCCGATGCCGAGCGCACCCGTGCCCGCGAAGCCGTCGCGGCAGTCGCCGCGGAGCTGCAGCAGCGCGCTGAGACCGCAGGAGGATCAGCGCAAGAGGTGCTCGAGGCCCAGGCGATGATCGCCGAGGACCCCACCCTTCAGGACGAGGTCGATTCCCGCATCGACGACGGCAGCACGGCCGAATGGGCCGTGCACGACGCCTTCGCCGGTTTCCGTGCGACGCTGGAGGCGGTCGGCGGCTACCTCGGAGAGCGTGCCGCTGATCTGGACGACATCGCGCAGCGCGTCCTCGCGCACCTCAGGGGCCTCGATGCCCCCGGTGTGCCGGACCCAGGACATCCCTTCGTGCTCGTCGCACGCGATCTGGCACCCGCGGACACGGCGCTGCTCGACCTCGAGCAGGTGCTGGCACTGGTCACCACCGACGGCGGACCCACGTCCCACACCGCGATCCTCGCCAGGGAGAAGGGCATCGTCGCCATCGTCGGCGCGACGGAGGCCACGACACTGGCAACCGGGACCATGGTGATCGTGGATGCTGCTGCCGGCACCGTCACGACTGATCCGTCGGCGGAGCAGCTCGACCGGGCGGCCCAGCGGGCTGCTGCACGCGATGCCGCCGAGAGTGCGCCACCGACTCCCGGGGCTCTCGCGGACGGTACGGCCATCGCCCTGCTGGCGAACCTCGGGAAGCCTGCGGATGCCGCGGATGCCGTGGCGCGCGGCGCCGAAGGCGTCGGTCTGTTCCGCACCGAGTTCCTGTTCCTGTCTTCGGCGCAGGCGCCCACCGTGGCCGAGCAGCGCGAGTCGTATCGCGAGTTGCTCGCGGCCTTCAGCGGCAAGAAGGTCGTGGTGCGGATGCTGGATGCCGGCGCCGACAAGCCGCTCGCATTCCTCAACGACGCGCATGAGGAGAATCCCGCGCTGGGTCTTCGGGGACTGCGCTCGCTGCGCGCCAGCGAGGACATCCTCCGGGAACAGCTCACGGCGCTCGCGGAGGCAGATGCCCTGACAGACGCCGACCTGTGGGTCATGGCGCCCATGGTGGCCACCGTCGAGGAGACGAAGTACTTCACCGCTCTGGCCCGTGAGTACGGAGTGAAGACAGCAGGGGTGATGGTGGAGATCCCCGCCGCCGCGCTGCTGGCCGACCGGGTGCTCGCGCACACGGACTTCGCGTCCATCGGCACGAACGACCTCACCCAGTACACGATGGCCGCCGACCGCATGCTCGGGTCCGTCGCAGGCTTCCAGGACCCGTGGCACCCTGCAGTGCTGCGCCTGGTCGGCGAGGTCGGTGCTGCCGGCGCCCGTCTGGGAAAGCCGGTCGGCGTCTGCGGCGAGTCCGCCGCTGATCCATTGCTGGCGGTGGTGCTGGTGGGGCTCGGAGCCACGAGCCTCTCCATGGCGTCGGCGGCGCTGGCCGACGTACGCCTCGCGCTCTCCGAGCGCACCCTCGACGAGGCGAAGCACCTCGCCGAAGTGGCTCTGGCGGCAGATGATGCCGCGAGTGCCCGCAACGCAGTGGCTGAAGCCGCGGCGACCCTCCCTTCACATCAGAAAGAGACGACATCATGACGACGACGTCAACAGCCGCTCCGAAGCAGAGCGGGCTCAGGGTGGGCGTGCAGAGACTCGGCACGTTCCTCTCCGGAATGATCATGCCGAACATCGCGGCCTTCATCGCCTGGGGCTTCATCACGATGCTGTTCATACCCGCCGGTTTCTTCGGCGCGGACAGCCCGTTCGGATGGCACTGGGCCCCGGTCGCCGAGATCATCGGCGGCGGCGGCGACTCCGCGCTCATCAATTGGCCGGGTGCGATGTCAGCGCTGGCCGAGGGCGATGGCGGCAACATCCTCGCCTACGTCGGCCTTGTAGGCCCGATGGTGACGTACCTGCTGCCGTTGCTCATCGCGAACACGGCCGGCCGCATGGTCTACGCCGAACGCGGCGGCGTCGTCGCGACGATCGCCACGATGGGCGTCATCGTCGGCACCAACATCCCGATGTTCCTCGGTGCGATGATCATGGGACCGCTCGCGGCATGGATCACCAAGCAGATGGACAGGATCTGGGACGGCAAGATCCGGCCAGGGTTCGAGATGCTGGTGAACAACTTCTCCGCCGGCATCCTCGGCATGATCCTCGCCATCGCCGGCTTCTTCGCGTTCGGTCCGGTGATGCTCGGCATCAGCACCGTGCTCGGAACCGCCGTCGACTGGCTCGTGCAGTTGCAGCTTCTGCCGCTCGTTTCGATCATCGTCGAGCCCGCCAAGGTGCTGTTCCTGAACAACGCCATCAACCACGGCGTGTTCACGCCACTCGGCATCGAACAGGCGGCCGAGAACGGCAAGTCCATCCTGTTCCTCATCGAGGCCAACCCTGGCCCCGGCCTCGGACTGCTGCTCGCGTTCACATTCTTCGGCGTCGGCGCTGCCAAGGCCTCCGCACCGGGAGCGGCGATCATCCAGTTCTTCGGTGGCATCCACGAGATCTACTTCCCGTACGCGCTGAGCAAGCCGACCACGATTCTCGCGCTGATCGCCGGTGGAGCTGCGGGCGTCACCACCAACATGCTTCTCGGCGGCGGACTGGGCTTCCCCGCTGCCCCTGGAAGCATCATCGCGGTGACCGCGGCCGCAGTCGGCGGCGGTGTGGGGAACCTGCTGGTCGTCTACCTGTCTGTCGTCATCGCCGCCGCCGTGACGTTCCTGATCACCGGGGTGATCCTGCGGGCGTCTCGCAAGCGCGACCTGGCCGCTGAAGGCGACGCGTTCGGCGCGGCTATCGCGCAGACCGAGGCGAACAAGGGCAAGAAGTCCGAGCACCTGTCGAATCTCGCGGCGTCCGCAGCGGGCGGCGGCGCGGCCGCCGCGGGCGCTGGCGCTGAGGCTGGGGGCGACGCTGCGGCGACGGCAGTCGCGACCACGCCGATCCAGAACATCGTGTTCGCCTGCGACGCCGGCATGGGGTCATCTGCGATGGGCGCGAGTGTGCTTCGCAACAAGCTGAAGAAGGCGGGTATCGAGGACATCAAGGTCACGAACCAGGCCATCGCGAACCTCGACGGCACCGCCGATCTGGTGATCACTCAACAGCAGCTGACCGATCGCGCGCAGGGCAAGTCCCCGAACTCGATCCATGTCTCGGTGGACAACTTCATGAACTCCCCGAAGTATGAAGAGGTCGTCGAGATGGTGCGCAAGCAGAAGGAATCCGGCGAGTAATCGACCCGGTGGGGCGGATGCCGCTCGCATCCGCCCCACATCGAAAGAAGGAGAAATCATGGCCGTTCTGTCAATCGGACAGGTTCGCATCCACTCCGGCTCAGCGACTCAGGATGAGGCGCTGCAGGAGGCGACCGACATCCTCGTGGCGGCAGGCGCCGTCACACCCGCCTACGTGGACGCGATGCGTCAGCGTGAGGAGACCGTGTCGACCTTCATGGGCAACGGCCTCGCGATCCCGCACGGCACGAACGAGACGAAGGAGACCATCCTCGACTCCGGCCTGTCCGTGGTCCGCTACGACGGCGGCGTGGACTGGGCCGGCGATCAGGCCACGTTCGTCGTCGGCATCGCGGGCCGCGGCGACGAACACCTCGAGATCCTCTCCCAGATCGCCATCCTGTTCTCCGAGGAGGACGACGTCGCAAAGCTCAACGCCGCCAAGACGCCGGACGAGCTTTACGCACTGCTGTCGGCGGTGAACGAAGGATGAAGGCCGTCCATTTCGGTGCGGGTAACATCGGGCGCGGATTCGTAGGACTGCTGCTGCACGAGGGCGGTTACGAGATCGTCTTCTCCGACGTCGCGGGTGCGCTGGTCGACGCGATCAATGCCACGGACGCCTACACGGTCCATGAAGCCGGCCCCGGCGGCGTCGATCGAGTGGTCACCGGCTACCGTGCGGTGAACAGCAAGACCGACCCGGATGCCGTCGCCGATGAGGTCGCGACCGCCGACGTCGTGACGTGCGCCGTCGGACCGACCGTGCTGCGGTTCATCGCGCCCGCGATCGTCGAAGGTCTGAAGCGGCGCTCCCCCGATCTCGCGGCCTTGAAGATCATGGCGTGCGAGAACGCGATCGGTGCCACGGATCAGCTGCGCGCCGAGATCGAGAAGCTAGACCCGTCTGCGGCCGATCGCGCGGTGTTCGCGAACACGGCCGTCGACCGCATCGTGCCCGCGCAGCCTGAGGGCGGCGGCGTCGATGTGACCGTGGAGCCGTATTTCGAGTGGGCGATCGAGTCCGGCCCGTTCGGTGGAGACCTGCCGCGCATCCCGGGCGCCCATTTCGTCGATGACCTCGCCCCGTACATCGAACGCAAACTGTTCACCGTGAACACGGGCCACGCCGCGACAGCGTACTTCGGCGCGCAGGCCGGTCATGTGCGGATATCGGAAGCGCTCGCCGATCCTTCGGTCGCGGCACGCGTCGGTGCTGCGCTGGAGGAGACGTCCGCAGTGCTCAGCGCCGTGCACGGGCTCGATCCCGCCGATCTCGCCGAGTACCGCGCCACGATCCTCGAGCGCTTCCGCAACCCGGAGCTCGTCGACACCGTGCAGCGCGTCGGCCGCCAGCCGCTGCGCAAGCTCTCCCGCAACGAGCGCTTCGTCGGCCCAGCCGTCCAGGCCGCGGAGCGAGGACTCACCACCTCCGCGCTCGTCGCGGCCGTCGCCGCCGCCATCGCATTCGACGACGACACGGACGAGCAGTCCGTGGAACTGCAGCGGATGCTGCGCACCGAGGACGCCGACGTACTCACCGCGACCGTCACCGGGCTGGAGCCGGAGCATCCGCTCTTCGACGCAGTGCACCAGGTGTTCGCCGCACGTCAAGAGGAGCTGCGCACGCTCTGACGACTTCCCGCACGGCGATGCCGCTACGATCGAGCCGGGGGGGCGACAGATCGAGCACACCGTCGTGCGGGGAGCACCATGAGCAGATACGCCGTCATCGGCGCAGGCCCGTCAGGCCTGGCCATCGCGCGAGCACTGCAGATGCGGGGCATCGAAGTCGAGGGTTACGAGGCTTCCCACGGGGTCGGGGGCCTCTGGGACATCACCAACCCGCGCAGCACGATGTATGAGTCCGCGCACTTGATCTCATCTCGCACGACGACCGAGTTCTCCGAGTTCCCGATGGCCAGCGACGTCGATTACCCGAGCCACCGAGTGCTGCGCGACTACTTCCGGTCGTACGCTGATCGGTTCGGACTCACGTCGCTGTTCCGCTTCGACACTCGAGTCACCCGGCTCGAACCGCGTGATGGCGGATGGGATATCGCGTACGAGGGGCCGGACGGCACGGGCACGCGCTGGTATGCGGGCGTCGTGATCGCGAACGGCACTCTCGCGGAGCCGAACATGCCGTCATTCGTCGGAGAGTTCACCGGAGAACTCATGCACACGAGTGCATATAAGAGCGCGGCTCAGCTGGACGGCAGACGCCTACTCATCGTGGGAGCCGGGAACTCCGGCTGCGACATCGCCGTGGATGGCGTCCATCACGCGGCATCCGTCGACCTGAGCGTGCGCCGCGGCTACTACTTCGTGCCGCGCTACCTGTTCGGCAGGCCCAGCGACACGCTCAATCAGGGAAGGCCTCTTCCTGCACGCATCAAACAGGCAGTGGACTCCCGTGTGCTGAAGGCGTTCACCGGGGATCCGGTGCGGTTCGGTTTCCCGACGCCCGACTACCGCATCTACGAGTCGCACCCGATCGTGAACACCATGGTGCTGAACCACCTCGGGCAGGGTGATCTGCGCGTGCGCGCCGACGTCGAACGGTTCGACGGTCGCACCGTCCGGTTCCGCGACGGGTCGAGCGGCGACTACGACCTCGTGATGCTCGCGACGGGATACCGCCTGGACTATCCGTTCGTCGACCGGGAGCACCTGCAGTGGCGCGGCTCGTCCCCGCGGCTCTTCCTCAACATGTTCCCTGCGACGTTCAACGGTCTGTACATGATGGGCATGATCGAGGCGTCTGGCATCGGATGGCAGGGGCGTTTCGAGCAGGCAAAACTCTTGGCGAGCTATCTCGCGGCCTCCGAACGAGCTCCGGAGAGCGCCGAACGATTCCGCGAGAGGGTGACCGGCAGCCCATGGCCGGACGTCACCGGCGGTTACCGCTACCTCGGCCTCGATCGCATGGCCTACTACGTCAACAACCACGCGTACCGCTCAGCCGTGCGCCGCGAGCGTGAGGCACTGGAGCGGGCCGGATGAAGTCGCGGTTACGCTGACTGTGTGCAGAAGAAGCGACGCCGGAGAATCCTGGCCAGGGTCGGATGGAGTGTCCTCGTCGTCGTCCTCCTCGTCATCGGGGGGACGATCGCCTGGAGCCAGATCGGCGTCAGCGAGGCCGAAGCCGAGCCTCTTGCTGCCGTACGCGCGAACCCCGACGTCACGATCACGGATGACGCGGCGGGAATCGTCCTCTCCCCCGCAGGCGGCTCCTCCGACATCGGTCTCGTCTTCATCCCCGGTGCCAAGGTGGATCCTTGGGCGTATGCCGCGACGCTGCAGGATCTGGCAGCGGAAGACGACATCACCGTCGTCATCACCAAGCCGTGGTTGAATCTCGCGTTCTTCGATCTGCGTCCGCTCGACGCCTTCACCTCTCTCGTGCCCGACATCGATCTGTGGATGGCCGGCGGCCATTCTCTGGGCGGCGTCCGCGCCTGCCAACTCGCGACGGATGCTGATGCACTTGTGCTGTTCGCGTCGTACTGCGCGACAGATCTGAGCGATACGGACCTGCCGGTGCTGAGCATCGCCGGCAGCGAGGACGGTCTGTCGACGCCTGAGGAGATCGCGGATGCCAGGCATCTGCTGCCGGAGGACGCCGAGCTCGTGGAGATCGAGGGGGCATCTCACTCCTCGTTCGGGGCGTACGGGCCTCAGGCGGGTGACGGAACACCCACGATCTCCGACGAGGACATGATCGCCCAGCTCGCAGAGCTCGTCGGTGCGTTCGCAGACGAGGTCGATTCGTCAGGCTGAGTCACGCGGTGACAATCCGTCGACGTCAAAGGACGGTGTCAAGCAGCGGATGCAGGTGTCTGCTGCCGAGGGCCTTCGCGGCCGAGTCTGCGCCGGCGGACAACGACACCGGCAGTGTCGCACCCTCCAGCCGGGCAGCCAGCACGCCGGCGAAGAACGCGTCGCCCGCGCCGTTCGTGTCGACGACGTCGACCGGCACGGCATCCACCCGATGCGTCTCGCCGTCGGCGTCCACAGCCACCGCGCCTTCTGCACCGAGCGTGCATACCGCGAAGGACGCCCCCGACGCGACACGTGAGCGCAGGAACCCGACCGGATCGGTCAGTTTGTCGGCGTTGCAGAACACCCCGTCAGCCGCGGCGAGGAACGGCCGGTGATACTCCGCCTCGCCGTCGTAGTCGTGCACGTCCACCCACACCGGCCTGCCGCTCGCCTGCGCGAGCGGCAGCAGCCGCAGGGGCTCTGCCGCGAGATCGAGCACTATGACCTCGGCATCCGACATCGCCGACCGCAGATCGTCGGCGATCGCGCCGGTCTGCTCAGACGGCGTGGACAGGTACAGCGAGACGCGTTCGCCGGCACGCGTCATCAGATTGAGGTGCCGCTCGGTGGTCGCACTCGCCCCCCATCGTGCCTCGACTCCGGCCGCAGCCAGCGCAGCGCTGATCCGCCGACCCGGCTCATCATCGCCGACGAGCGCATACAGCAGAGCAGGCGTGCCCAGCGCGGCGAGGCTGAGCGCCTTGCCCGCGCTGGTCCCACCAACCGTCTCCCAGCTCTCCTGGGCGAACTGCATGTGCGGTACAGGCTCAGGCAGCCGGTCGAGCACGACGATGGAATTCCAGGATGCCGGACCGACGATGAAGACGGCAGGGGCGGTCATGGTTGGACGGCGTCCCGTCAGTCGTTCCGGAACCCGTCGGCGATCATCTCGACGAGCTCCTCGCGCTCCTCCACTGGGAGGAAGGCCGCTGATGCCGCGTTGAACTGGAAGGCCTCCAGGTCATCCAGGTCGTAGCCGAAGGCATCGACGAGCAGGGCGAGCTCACGGGTCAGAGACGTTCGGCTCATGGTGCGGTTGTCGACGTTCACCGTCACGGAGAAGCCCAGCTGATACAGCAGATCGAACGGATGATCCGCGAGTTCGGTACCCCAGGCCTCGATCGCCCCGGTGTGCACGTTCGACGACGGCGAGAGTTCGAGAGGGATCTCCCGATCGCGCACCCACCGTGCGAGATCGCCGAACTTGACCTGGACCTCGTCACCGTCTCGCTCGATGACGTCGAGATCGCTGACGATGCGCACACCATGCCCCAGGCGAAGAGCACGGCCGTCGATCAGCGCGCTGCGGATCGACGCGAGCCCAGCGGCCTCACCCGCATGGACGGTGACGGGGAAGAAGTTCTCGGCGAGCAGATCGAACGCCTCACTGTGATCGGATGCGGGGTGGCCGTCTTCCGGGCCCGCGATATCGAAACCGACGACGCCGGCCTCGCGGTTGTCGAGCGCAAGCTCGGCGATCTCGAGGGAACGATCGCTCTGACGCATCGCGCTGAGGATCTGGCCGACGCGGATGCTGCGCCCGGAGTGGTCCACGGCGTCCTCGCCGTCTTCGATGCCCTGCTGCACCGCCTCGACTGCTTCGTCGAGCGACAGGCCGCCTGCGAGGTGCTGCTCTGGCGCCCAGCGCACTTCCCCGTAGATCACGCCGTCATCCGCGAGATCCTCCACGAACTCGCGCGCGATGCGGGTGAGGCCATCGGCCGTCTGCATCACACCGACCGTGAGTTCGAACGTCTTCAGGTAGTTCACCAGCGATCCGGAGTCGCTCTGCGCCGCGAACCATTCACCGAGCGCCTGCGCGTCGGACGCCGGCAGCGCCAGGCCCGCATCCTCTGCCAGTTCGATGATCGTCGCCGGGCGCACAGCGCCGTCGAGATGGTCGTGCAGTGAGATCTTCGGCAGTGAGCGCAGTGAGATTCCCTGCAGCTCCTTGTCACCGTCGGCAGCGATCGACATGGAATGGGTGTCCTCTCGACGGCGGCGCCTCGACGAACTCGCCCGAGGCGCCTCCAGCCTACGCGGTGATGCGCTCGCGGACGAGCGGCCCGGTCTCGGGCGTGGTGTCGCCGATCGACCACGCGCCTTCGAGCGCTTCGAGAGCGCGAGGGAAGCGCGCCTCGTCCTCTGCCGAGAGCGTGAACAGCGGCTGCCCCGCCGCCACACGGTCACCGGGCTTGGCGTGCAGGTCGATGCCCGCCGCATGCACGACCTGGTCCTCGGCGCGGGCGCGTCCCGCCCCGAGCCGCCATGCCGAGATGCCGACCGGCAGCGCCTCCATGCGCGTCACGACGCCGTCGGCCGGAGCGGTGACGACATGCGTCTCACGCGCGGTCGGCAGCGCAGCATCCGGATCGCCGTCCTGCGCGCGGATCATCGCCTGCCAGCTGTCCATCGCACGACCATCGTCCAGCGCAGCCTCGACGTCGGCATCCGGGAGACCGGCGAGCGCGAGCATCTCACGCGCCAGGGCGACGGTGAGCTCACGCACGTCGGCGGGGCCACCACCGGCGAGGATCTCGACAGACTCACGGACCTCGTTGGCGTTGCCGATCGCGAGACCGAGTGGCACGTTCATGTCGGTCAGTAGTGCGGTGGTGGCGACGCCGGAGTCGGTGCCGAGCGCGACCATGGTCTGTGCGAGTTCACGGGCACGATCGATGTCCTGCATGAACGCGCCGGAGCCGAACTTGACGTCCAGTACGAGCGCGTCGGTGCCCTCCGCGATCTTCTTCGACATGATGCTCGACGCGATCAGGGGAATCGCCTCGACGGTGCCGGTGACATCGCGCAGCGCATAGAGCTTCTTGTCGGCGGGGGCGAGGCCGGAACCGGCGGCGCAGATCACTGCACCGACATCGCCCTGCATCTGTGCGAACATCTCCTCGTTGCTGAGTGCGGCGCGCCAGCCAGGGATCGACTCGAGCTTGTCGAGCGTGCCTCCGGTGTGCCCCAGTCCGCGTCCGCTGAGCTGCGGCACCGCGACGCCGAACACCGCGACCAGGGGGGCGAGCGGCAAGGTGATCTTGTCACCGACGCCACCTGTGGAGTGCTTGTCGACGGTCTTCTTCCCGAGGGAGGCGAAGCTCATCCGCTCCCCGGACGCGATCATCGCGTCCGTGAGCACACGGATCTCATCGCGTTGCATGCCGCGCTGGAACACCGCCATCGCGAACGACGCCATCTGCGCATCGGAGACATAGCCGCGCGTATACGCGTCCACCATCCAGCGCAGGGCGGCCTCCGGTACGACTCCGCCATCGCGCTTGGCGCGGATCACGTCGATCGCGTCGAACGGCTCCATGTTGTTATTCTGCTGCGTCGCTGAGCTCATCGGACATCCTCCAGGTCACGCGGCCCGAATGCATCGGGCAGCACCTCATCGATCGTGCGGATGCCCGACACGGTCTCCAGCAGCATCTCGGGCATGGAGTGCTCGAACAGCAGCTGGCGGCACCGCCCGCACGGCATGATGGTCTGCCCGTCGTTGTTGACGCATACGAACGCCACGAGGCGTCCGCCGCCGGACATGTGCAGGTCGCCCACCAGCGCGCACTCGGCGCACAGGGTCACCCCGTACGAGGCGTTCTCCACGTTGCATCCGGCCACGATCCGACCGTCGTCGACGAGAGCGGCCGCCCCCACCTTGTACCGCGAGTACGGGGCGTATGCCTTGTGCATGGCGTCGGTGGCGACCTGGCGCAGTTCGTCCCAGTCGATGTCAGTCATTGTTACTCTGGCCCTGTCCCTCTAGCTCTTGATGTACGGCTCGCCGGAGGCCGCCGGCGGACGAGACCGCCCGACGAGACCGGCGACGGCGAAGATCGTCACGACGTACGGCAGCATCAGCATGAACTGGCTCGGAACCGGAGACCCGATCACCGAGAGCACGCCCTGCAGGTTCGTGGCGAAGCCGAACAGCAGAGCCGCCAGAGTCGCGCGCACCGGGTCCCATTTGCCGAAGATCACCGCGGCCAGTGCGATGTAGCCGGCACCGGCGGTCATCTCCCGACCGAACTGCGGGTTCGTCACCAGCGTGTAGAACGCGCCGCCCATGCCGGCGATGGCACCGGCGAGCATCATGTTCCAGTATCGCGTGGGTGCGACCTTGATGCCGACGGTGTCAGCCGCCTGCGGATGCTCCCCCACGGCTCGCAGGCGCAGCCCCCATCGGGTGCGGTACAGGCCGTACCAGACCAGGAACACCGTGATGTACATCAGGTAGACGATGATCGTCTGGCGGAACAGCACCGGCCCGAGCACGGGGATCTCGCTGAGCAGCGGGATCGGGATCACGGGGAACAGCGGCGGGGAGTTCAGCGTCTCGGGATTGGCGTTGAGCACCTGTCGGTAGAGGAACGTCGTCAGCCCGGCCACGAGCACGTTCAGCACGACGCCGACGATCACCTGATTGACGTAGTAGGTGATCGCGAACACGGCGAGCACGAGCGACACCAGCACACCGGCGACCATCGCGGCGATGAGACCTGCCCACGCACTCCCGGTCGCCGATCCGACGAGAGCTGCCATGAACGCGCCGGCCAGCAGTTGCGCCTCGATCGCGATGTTGACGACGCCGACGCGCTCTCCGATCACTCCACCCAGAGCACCGAAGATCAGAGGCGTCGCGAGCGCGAGCGCGCCGCCGAGCAGGCCGATCATCGGCAGCGTCCCGCCGGCTGATGCCCAGGCGAGGAAGCCGACGAGAAGCACGATCACGTAGATGACGGTCAACCACAGCGGCAGCCGACGGCGAGCACGCGTCCACAGCACCGAAAGTGCCGTGATCGCGGCGAGCAGGACGACGGCGACCCAGGCCGTGGCGTTGGCCGGCAGCACGAGCTCCGGCAGTTGGATGGCGGCGTCGGCGGAGCGGACGAGCCGGAACGTGCTGTCTCCCTCGCGCGGCACGAGCAGCGGCAGCAGCGCGAACAGCACGGTGAACAGCCCGAAGATGATCGGAGTCTTCCAGGAGGTGATGGTGACGCGACGCTGTTCGTCGCTGACCACAGCTTCAGCCGTGACGGTCATGCGGACACCTCCTCGGCGATCTGCGCCGCGTTCTTCTTCGGCTTCTTCGGTTTCGTCGGCTTCTTCCGCGCACCCGGCTGAGGCAGACCGAAGATCGCGCGCACCAGCGGCGGCGCCGCGATGAACAGCACGATCAGGGACTGTACGACGAGCACGATCTCGATCGGCACGTTCTCGGATGCCTGCATCGCGAACCCGCCGGCCTTGAATGCGCCGAACAGGATGCCTGCGGCCAGGATGCCCAGCGGTGTCGAGCGTCCGAGCAATGCGACGGTGATCGCATCGAAGCCGATGCCGGCGTCGATGTCACCGCCGAAACCGCTGGTCACGGTGCCGAGCATCTGGCTGACGCCGGCGATGCCGACGAGGCCGCCGGCGATCAGCATGACGTAGAAGTACATCCTGCCGACGCTGATCCCGGCCACCTTCGCGGCGCTGGGGTTCTCCCCCACCGCGCGGAAGCGGAATCCGAGACTCGAGCGCTCCAGCAGCCACCAGGTGAAAGCGACGGCGATCAGAGCGAGGATGAATCCGGCGTGCAGCTTGTACTGGGGTCCGAGGATGCCGGGAAGCACGGCGGAGTCCGCCATCGCCGCTGTCTTCGGGTTGTTCGAGCCCGGCGCCTGCAGGATGCCCTGCGTGGCCAGCATCCAGGCCAGCAGATAGACGGCGATGTGGTTGAGCATGATCGTGACGATCACCTCGTGCGCACCGGTGCGCGCCTTCAGGATGCCGGCGATACCGGCCCAGATCCCTCCGGCGACGACGCCAGCCACGATGGCGACCAGCATGTGCAGCGGCCACGGGAGGTCCATGCTCGTTCCGACCCAGCCGGCGGCCGCAGCGGCCATCAGCATCTGGCCCTGGCCGCCGATGTTGAAGAGGCCGGCGCGGAAGGCGAGGCCCACTCCGAGCCCTGCGGCGATCAGCGGCGTGGCGAACTTCAGCGTCTCGGTGAGCGGGCGGATGCCGGCGGCGAATCCGTCGACGCGGAAGTTGTAGAAGGCTCCCTGGAAGAGCGCGACATACGCGCCGGAGATCGAGCTCCACACGGCGGAGAGCATGTCACCGGGCCGCCTGAAGAAGTAGCCGGCGGTGCTCTGCACCTCGGGATCGGTGAACGCGATCATGATCGATCCCGCGATGAGTGCGAGGACCACCGACAGTACGGAGATCAGACCGTTGCCGGTCACGATGCGCCGGAAGGCACCGTGCCACCGCGAGGGTTCGGTGTCAGGGACCGTGGGATCGGTGCCGAAATCCGCGGGGGCGGAGGCGATCGGCTTCAGCTCTGGGCCGGTCATGCGCTCGTCTCCTCGGTGTCGGCTGCCGTCGTGGCGGCCACGGCCGTCGTGTCGGTCTCGATCATTCCGGCCATCATGAGGCCGAGCTGCTCACGCGTGGTGTCGCCGGGCACGATGCCGACGACCTTGCCTCGATACATCACCATGATGCGGTCGGCGAGTGCCGCCGCCTCGTCGAGCTCCGTCGAGATGACGATCACGGGGATGCCGGAGTCGCGCGTCTCGATGATGCGCTTGTGGATGAATTCGATGGAGCCCACGTCGACGCCGCGCGTCGGCTGCGCTGCGACGAAGAGGGACAGTTCGCGGCTGAGCTCGCGCGCCAGCACGACCTTCTGCTGGTTTCCGCCGGAGAGGCGTCCGGCCTGTTGCGCCGGCCCCTGCGTGCGGATGTCGAACTCGGTGATCTTCTCGCGGGCGAAATCGTCGAGCGCACCCAATTGCAGGGTGCCGGCCTTGACGAAGGGGGCGCCGACCGAGCGGTCAAGCATCAGGTTCTCGGCGATCGAGAACTCC
Organism: Microbacterium murale; assembly: GCF_030815955.1. Taxonomy (NCBI): domain Bacteria; kingdom Bacillati; phylum Actinomycetota; class Actinomycetes; order Micrococcales; family Microbacteriaceae; genus Microbacterium; species Microbacterium murale. The sequence goes on from NZ_JAUSXK010000001.1 coordinate 350,383, forward strand.
TTGACCAGACCGTCGACGCTGCGGTCCTCCGGGACGAAGCCGACGCCGTCGTCGAGGATGTCGCGCACCGATCGTCCCACCAGCTCCTCGCCGTTGAGCCGCACGCTGCCCTCGACGCGCGGCTGCAGTCCGACGATCGCTTCGGTGACCTCGGTCTGACCGTTTCCCTGCACACCGGCGATGACCAGCACCTCGCCTCCGCGCACGGAGAACGAGACGTCGTCGACGAGCACCGTCCCGAAGGGGTCGGTGACCGTGAGCTCCTTCACGATGAGTGATTCCTCACCGAGCTTCGGCGCATCCTTGTGAACCTTGAGCTCGACGGCGCGGCCGACCATGAGCGAGGCGAGTTCTTCGTTGCTGGCCGTCGGTGATGCTTCGCCGACGACCTTTCCGAGGCGGATGACCGTGATCCGGTCCGCGACCTCGCGAACCTCGCGGAGCTTGTGGGTGATGAAGACGATCGAGGTGCCGCTCTCCTGCAACTGGCGCATCGTCGCCATCAGCTCGTCGGTCTCCTGCGGCGTGAGCACGGCGGTCGGCTCATCGAACACGAGCACCTTGGCGTCGCGTGAGAGCGCCTTGATGATCTCCACGCGCTGCTGCACGCCGACCGGGAGGTCCTCGACCACGGCATCGGGATCGACCTGGAAGCCGAAACGATCTGAGATCTCGCGCACCATCGCGCGGGCTGCGGCGAGGTCGAGGCGACCGCCGAAGGTCGTCTTCTCATGGCCGAGCATGACGTTCTCTGCCACGGTGAAGACGGGGATCAGCATGAAGTGCTGGTGCACCATGCCGATACCGGCGGCCATGGCGTCGCCCGGGCCGGCGAAGTGCTGTTCGACGTCGTCCAGCAGGATCTCGCCCTCATCGGCCTGGTACAGGCCGTAGAGCACGTTCATCAGCGTCGATTTTCCGGCGCCGTTCTCGCCCAGGAGACAGTGGATCTCTCCTGGTTCGATGGTGAGATCGATGTGGTCGTTGGCCGTCAGCGCGCCGAACTTCTTCGTGATGCCGCGCAGTTCTAGCTTCATGTGTCAGATCCTAATCAGCAAAGGTGCTTCGTCCCAGGTTCCTGTGGGAGCCCGGGCAACAGCGAGGGGGAGGCCGGCGGGTCGCCGACCTCCCCCTGTGTCTCGTCTCTCGATCAGCCGAGGTACGAGGTGACGGTGACCTCACCGTCGATGATCTGCTGCTGCAGGTCCTGAACCGCGGTCCAGAGCGCAGGGTCGACCTTGTCCTCGAAGTTGTGCAGTTCGGCGATGCCGACGCCCTCGTTCTCCAGGGTTCCGATGTAGGCCTCAGCATCGAACTCCTCGTTCGCGCTGCTCATGGTCGCCTCGTACACGGAGAGCTTCATGTCCTTGAGGATCGAGGTGAGCACGAAGTCCTCGGTCGTCGGGTCGGTGACGAACAGATCGGCGTCCGCGCCGATCAGTGCGATGTCGCGGCCGGACTCCTTGATGGCCTGCAGGCCCGACTGGTAGATCGGTCCGCCGACCGGCAGGAGCACGTCGACGCCCTGGTCGATGATGTTCTGCGCGACGGTCTTGGCCTCTGGACCCGCCTCGAATCCACCGGTGAACGATCCGGCCTTGCCGTCCCACCCGACGACCTCGACGGCGGTGCCGTTCTGCTCGTTGTAGTAGTTCACGCCCTGGTAGAAGCCGTCCATGAAGATCGTGACGGTCGGGAACTCCATGCCGCCGTAGGTGCCGACCTTGCCGGTCTGCGAGTAGCCGGCGGACAGGTAGCCCGCAAGGAAAGCGGCCTGTGCCGTGTCGTACAGCAGCGGCTTGACGTTCTCGGCATCCTTCTCGCCGTCGAAGTCGTTGTCAGCAGCGTCGTCGACGAGGATGAAGTCGATGCCCTCGTTGGCAGTCGCCGCCTCGACGGTAGCCGCCGACAGCGCGAAGCCGACCGAGACGATCGCGTTGCAGCCCTGGGAGACGAGGCTCTCCAGGTTCGGGGCGAAGTCCGTCTCGCTGTTGGATTCGACGTTCTTGTACTCGACTCCGAGTTCCTCGGAGGCCTGCACGACGCCCTCGAAGGACAGCTGGTTGAACGACTTGTCGTCGAATCCGCCGGCATCGGAGACGATGCAGGGGAGGAAGTCGATCGTCTCGCCGCCCGCGTCTCCGCCGTTCTCCTCAGGAGCGGCACCGCAACCTGCGAGTGCGACGGCGACGCCTGTCGCCACAAGCGCGGCCAGAGCGCGCTTCTTGGTGGAAATGGTCACGTAAGCCTCCACGACTACTGGCCTGCGCCATTCGCAATGCCCGTGGGGATAAGTTACCCAGTGTTACGGCATCCGACGTCACGGTTGCGGTTAATGGTTACAAACTCGCAATAGACCCGTGACGAACGGCTAGAGCACATCTCCCCGGCCGGTGAGTTTGAGCGATTCCACGACGCCCTTCACCCGCTGAGCGTGCTCCGTCGTCGTGACCAGCAGCGCGTCGGGAGTATCCACGACCACTATGTCCTTCACGCCGACGAGACTGATCACGCGCGAGGTCTGGCTCACGAGGATTCCGGTCGCAGCATCCGAGAGGACCCTGGCCTTCGGCCCCAGCACCGCGAGGTCGTTCTTGCGGCCGTTGCTGATGAGCTTGGTGAGCGAGGCGAAGTCCCCCACGTCGTCCCAGTCGAAATGTCCGGGAATGACGGCCAGTCGTCCCTTGTCTGCCGCAGGCTCGGCGACGGCGTAATCGATGGCGATCTTCTTCAACGTCGGCCACACCCGGTCCACGACCGGCCCGCGGCGCTCGCGATCATCCCAGGCCTCGGCGAGTTCCAGGAGGCCCGCATGCAGCTCCGGCTCGTTCGCCGCCAGTTCATCGAGCAGGACGCTCGCCTTCGAGATGAACATGCCGGCGTTCCACAGGAACGAGCGATCCGCGTAGTACTGCTTCGCCGTCTCGAGATCCGGCTTCTCCACGAAGCGCTCCACGATGGCAGCCTCGGGGGCTCCGTCCACGATGAGCTCGTCACCCTTGCGCATGTACCCGAAGCCCACAGACGGCTCCGAGGGCTGGATGCCGATCGTGCAGATGTAGCCTGCGCGCGCGACCTCCACGGCCTGCTGCACGGCGAATTCGAATGTGCGGGTGCCGCGGATGAAGTGGTCGGCGGCGAAAGACCCGATGATGACGTCTGGGTCACGGCGGTGCAGGATCGCGGCGGCGAGACCGATCGCCGCGGCCGAATCTCGCGGCTCGGACTCGAGGAACACGTTCTTGTCCGCGATCCCGGGGAGCTCGGCCTCCACAGCAGCCCGGTGCGCTCGCCCGGTCACGACCGAGATGCGGTCGGCGCCGGTGAGGGATTCCAAGCGGTCCCAGGTGTCGCGCAGCAGCGAGTTGCCGGAGCCGGTCAGGTCGTGGAGGAACTTCGGCGCGTCAGCGCGAGAGAGCGGCCACAGCCGACTTCCGATGCCTCCGGCGGGGATCACTGCGTAGAAGTCCTTGATCGGCTCGGTCATCACCCCAGCGTAGTCGTCGAAACAATCTCGACGTCGAGAGAGTTAGGCCACCCTTCGTCGCTCCCAGCGATTGAACAGGAATAGGATGGGACACGATCGGGCACGTCTGCGGTCGCCCCAGACCCAGTGCGTGCTACCGACCTCGAATCGATCAGGGAGGACGACCGTGTCCGCAGGCACTCGCTTGACACCGTCGATTTCGGAGACCACGTCCAAGACGCCGCGCGGCACCCTCTACCGGGGTCGCGAAGGCATGTGGTCATGGGTGCTTCACCGCATCACCGGAGTCGCGATCTTCTTCTTCCTGCTCGTGCATGTGCTGGACACTGCACTCATCCGGGTCTCGCCCGAGGCGTACAACGCCGTGATCGGGACGTACAAGAATCCGATCATGGCACTGGGTGAAGTCGCGCTGGTCGGCGCCATCGTGTTCCACGCCATCAACGGGCTCCGCATCATCCTCATCGACTTCTGGTCCAAGGGCGCGCGCTTCCAGCGCCAGATGTTCTGGGGCGTCCTCGCCGTGTGGGTCGTGCTGATGGCCGGTTTCGTGCCACGCCACCTCATGCTCGCGTTCGCCGGTTTCGGAGGGGGTCACTGATGTCCGCACAGACCATCGCCGCCCCGGCACGTCGACGTCGCGGGATCAACCTCGAGAAGTGGGGCTGGCTGTTCATGCGCGGCTCCGGCGTCGTGCTGATCGTCCTGATCTTCGGCCACCTGTTCGTCAACCTGATGGTCGGCGAGGGCATCCACGCCCTCGACTTCGCCTTCATCGCCGGCAAGTTCGCCACGCCGTTCTGGCAGTGGTGGGATGTGCTGATGCTGTGGCTCGCTCTTCTGCACGGCGGCAACGGCATGCGCACGATCATCAACGACTACGTCACGCACGAGAAGGTGCGTAAGGCTCTGGTCTGGGCGATCGGCCTCGCGGCCGGACTCCTGATCGTGCTGGGCACCCTGGTCGTCTTCACCTTCGACCCCTGCCTCGGCGTGACGGAGTCCAGCACGCTCTGGGACACCTGCGTGGCCGCAGGCGTCGTCGGGAACTGAGAAGAGAGCAACGAGAAGTGACTACTGAGACACAGGATTCCGTCGTCCGCGACGGCGTGCACTACCACCAGTTCGACGTCGTCATCGTGGGCGCCGGCGGCGCCGGCATGCGCGCGGCGATCGAGGCGGGGCCCGGTGCCAAGACCGCAGTGATCTCCAAGCTCTACCCGACGCGGTCCCACACCGGCGCTGCGCAGGGCGGCATGGCTGCGGCCCTCGCGAACGTCGAGGAGGACAGCTGGGAGTGGCACACCTTCGACACCGTCAAGGGCGGCGACTACCTCGTCGATCAGGATGCTGCCGAGATCCTGGCCAAGGAGGCCATCGATGCGGTCATCGACCTCGAGAACATGGGCCTGCCGTTCAACCGCACCCCTGAGGGCAAGATCGACCAGCGCCGTTTCGGCGGTCACACCGCGAATCACGGCAAGACGCCGGTTCGCCGCGCCTGCTACGCCGCCGACCGCACGGGTCACATGATCCTGCAGACGCTGTTCCAGAACTGCGTGAAGCTCGGCATCAACTTCTTCAACGAGTTCTACGTGCTCGACCTGATCACGGTCAAGGGCGAAGACGGGGGCACCCAGGTCGCCGGCGTCGTCGCATACGACCTCTCCACCGGTGAGCTGCACGTCTTCCAGGCCAAGGCGATCATCTTCGCGACCGGCGGCTTCGGCAAGATCTACAAGACCACCTCCAACGCGCACACCCTCACCGGTGACGGCGTCGGCATCGTCTGGCGCAAGAACCTGCCGCTGGAGGACATGGAGTTCTTCCAGTTCCATCCCACCGGCCTCGCCGGTCTCGGAATCCTGCTCACCGAGGGTGCCCGCGGTGAGGGCGCGATCCTGCGCAACGCCTCCGGTGAACGCTTCATGGAGCGCTACGCCCCCACCATCAAGGACCTCGCACCTCGTGACATCGTCGCGCGATCGATGGTCCAGGAGGTCCTCGACGGCCGCGGCGCCGGCCCGCACAAGGACTACGTGTACCTCGACTGCACCCACCTGGGCGCAGAAGTACTGGAGACCAAGCTCCCCGACATCACCGAATTCGCTCGCACCTACCTCGGCGTCGACCCGGTGACCGACCCGGTACCGGTCATGCCGACCGCGCACTATGCGATGGGCGGCATTCCCACCAACAACGACGCCGAGGTGCTCGCCGACAACAACACCGTCGTGCCCGGCCTGTACGCGGCCGGCGAATGCGCCTGCGTGTCGGTGCACGGCTCCAACCGCCTCGGCACCAACTCGCTCCTCGACATCAACGTCTTCGGCAAGCGTGCGGGCAACAACGCGGTCGAGTACGCGAAGACCGCCGATTTCGTCCCGCTGCCCGAGAACCCGGCGGCATTCGTCTCCGGCCTGCTCGAGCAGCTTCGCGACAGCAAGGGCACCGAGCGAGTCGCCGTCCTCCGCAAGAAGCTGCAGGAGGAGATGGATCTCGGGGCGCAGGTGTTCCGCACCCACGAGTCTCTCGAGCATGTGCTCGGTGTCATCGCCGAACTGCGTGAGCGCTACAAGAACGTCTACGTCGATGACAAGGGGCACCGGTTCAACACCGACCTTCTCGAGGCCGTCGAGCTCGGCTTCCTGCTCGACATCGCCGAGGTCGTCGTCTACGCGGCGCAGAACCGCGAGGAGAGCCGTGGCGGACACATGCGCGACGACTTCCCTAAGCGCGATGACGAGAACTACATGAAGCACACGATGGCCTACCTCACCGGCGACCCGCACTCGTCGACACCGTCCGATCACATCAAACTCGATTGGAAACCCGTCGTCATGACCCGTTACCAGCCGATGGAGAGGAAGTACTGAGAATGTCGAACGCCGTCGCAGAATCTCCTGCCGCCGCTGACCCGGCCATCCAGTCTTTCCTGGTGACCTTCACCATCCGCCGGTTCGATCCGGAGAAGGATGCCGAGCCGCGCTGGGTCGACTACGACGTAGAGCTGTTCTCCACCGATCGCGTGCTCGACGCCCTGCACAAGATCAAGTGGGAGGTCGACGGCTCGCTGTCGTTCCGCCGCTCGTGCGCGCACGGCATCTGCGGTTCGGACGCGATGCGCATCAACGGCCGCAACCGCCTCGCCTGCAAGACGCTGATCAAGGACCTCGACATCTCGAAGCCGATCTACGTCGAAGCGATCAAGGGCCTCCCGCTGGAGAAGGACCTGATCGTCGACATGGAGCCGTTCTTCGCCTCCTACCGCGAGGTGCAGCCGTTCCTGGTCGCGAGCTCCGCTCCCGAGAAGGGCAAGGAGCGCGTGCAGTCGATCGCCGACCGCGCGATCTTCGACGACACCACCAAGTGCATCCTGTGCGCCGCGTGCACCTCGTCCTGCCCGGTCTTCTGGACCGACGGGCAGTACTTCGGGCCCGCTGCGATCGTCAATGCGCACCGCTTCATCTTCGACTCCCGAGATGACAACGCCGACGTGCGTCTGGACATCCTCAACGACAAGGAAGGCGTCTGGCGCTGCCGTACGACCTTCAACTGCTCTGAGGCATGCCCCCGTGGCATCGAGGTCACCAAGGCCATCGCCGAGGTCAAGCAGGCTGTTCTTCGCGGACGCCGCTGACCTGAGTTCGCGTCACAGACACGCCCTCGCCCTTGGATAGGGTGAGGGCGTGTCTGATTCTGAGATGGATGCGCCCGCGAGCCGTATCGATACGGCAGTCGAGCGCGCCACCGCGCTGACCAGACGCACTCTCGCGCTGTTCCCAGTGCGCGTCTGGCGCCATTTCCTCCAGAACAACGGCTTCCTTCTCGCCGCAGGCGTGAGCTATCAGGCCCTCTTCGCGATCTTCGCGGCGATCTACCTCGCATTCGCGATCGCCGGCCTTTGGCTGGGCGGCAGCGACGAGGCCGTAGACGCGCTGATCGGCGTGATCAACAGCTATGTCCCGAATCTCATCAGTGATCAGAGCGATTTCCTCACGCCGGATCAGGCGAAGGAGATCGCCGGGAACATGACCGGAGTCCTCAGCGTCACGGGTCTCATCGCCCTCGGAGCAGTGATCTGGACGGCCATCGGGTGGGTGACCTTCTCTCGACGAGCCGTCAGGGACATCTTCGGACTTCCTCCTGATCGCCGCAGTTACGTGCTGCTCAAGGCGCGAGATCTGCTCGCTGCCGTGATCTTCGGAATCGCATTGATCCTCGGCTCGGCACTCAGTTCTGCGAGTGCCGCCGCATTGAGTTGGATCCTCTCGCTGTTCGGTTGGGACTACGGATCCGGTGTCGTCAACCTGCTCATCCGCATCGGAACCGTCTTGGTCTCGTTCGCACTGCTGTCGGCAGCGCTGGCGGCGATGGTGCGCTTCCTCACCGGCACGTCTCTGCGATGGCGCACGATCTGGCCTGGCGCGCTGCTCGGCGGCGGGGCCATGACGGTGCTGCAGTTCGGTGCGGGCTTCCTCTTGAGTTACACCCCGACCAATCCGCTCCTCGCCACGTTCGCGATCTTCGTCGGCCTTCTGCTGTGGTTCCGCATCAACGGTGTGATCATGCTGGTGGCTTCTGCCTGGATCGCAGTCTCAGCCCAGGATCGTGACCTTCCATTGCTGCGTCAGACCGAGGACGAACGTATCGCCGCCGAATACCAGGCTCTGCTGGTGGCCGCGCGCATTCGCCTGCGTGAAGCCCGCCAGGCGCAGGACGAGGCGCCGTGGTATCGCGTCTGGGGAGCGAGACGAGCCGTGCACGCTGCGGAAACGGCACTGGATGATCTCGTGGCCGATCCGCCGGATATCGCGACGCCGGCCCTTCACCGACTGCTCACTGAGTTCACCCGATCACGCAACGATGTCGGAGGCGCTGGCTAGGCTGGATCCCATGCCTCATCTGCGCGTCGCTTCGGTCAATGTCAACGGAATCCGGGCGGCAGCCCGAAACGGGATGAGCGGCTGGCTCGATGCCGCCGACGTAGACATCCTGACGCTGCAAGAGGTGCGCGGCCAGGACGAGCACCTGGAAGCAGCGCTCCCCGGCTGGTCGATCGTCCATGATGAGGCGACCGCCAAGGGGCGTGCGGGAGTGGCGATCGCGAGCCGCACGCCTGCACTCGCGTCGCGAACCACGTTCGGCGCCGACGATTTCGATTCGAAAGGCCGCTGGATAGAAGGCGACTTTCCACTCGGCGATCGAACGATCACGGTCGTGAGCGCCTACGTGCACTCCGGCGAGGCCGACACCCCGAAGCAGGACGAGAAATGGAAGTTCCTCGAGGCCTTCGGCACCAGGCTCGAGGAGCTGGGACGAGATGACGCATTCGCGCTCGTCACCGGCGACCTCAACGTCGGCCATCGTGAGCTCGACATCAAGAACTGGCGAGGCAACCGCAAGAAAGCGGGCTTCCTCCCCCGCGAGCGCGCGTACTTCGATCGTTTCCTCGGCGACGCAGGAGCGGAGATCACCGGTGTCGACGGCACGGTCGGTCCCGGTCTCGGCTGGGTCGATGTCGGCCGCCGTTTTCACGGCGAGGTCGAGGGTCCGTACACGTGGTGGTCGATGCGCGGCCAGGCGTTCGACAACGACACCGGGTGGCGCATCGACTATCACCTCGCGACACCGGCCCTCGCCGATCGGGTCGAGGCGTACAGCGTGGCGCGCGCAGCATCGTATGCGCACCGCTGGAGCGACCATGCGCCAGTGATCGTGGACTACTCGTACTGACCTGCGAGAAGCCGGTTTCCCCGACACGCGACCGGGGGTTTCCCGGGTACCCCGGGTGTCGAGGAGCCGACATGCTGGATGAGTGAACTCAGGATCGTTTCTCCGCATCTGGATCGGGTGTGTGCTCGGCTGTCTTCCGATTCTCGCCCTTCTGCTCGTCCCGCAACTGATGCGCAGTCGGGCCGGTGACGAGCAGCTGCTGCTCATCGGCACGGCTCTCCTGGCTGTGCTGCTGATCGGGGCGTTCGTATGCGCACCGATCATGGCGGCCTGGTTCAGCCCTGTCAGGGGCGGGCGGGAGCCCCGGGCGGCGTGGCGTTGCGCTCGTGGCGTCTGGCAGCAGCGGCGCGGCGGGGCGATGATCGCTCTCGCTGCAGGAGCAACGATCTACGTGGCAGGGCAGGTCATCGGCTACATCGTGGGTGCGCTCGTGCCCTACGTGAGCGACAACCCGGCGCACCTCACCGATCAGAGCCAGTCGCCGTGGATCATCCACTACCCCGCCTATGCACTGCAGGCCGGCGTCCTCTATGTCATGACCACCCTGGCAGTCGCCGTCTATTCGTGGCGTCTCCGGTCGCTGCGGCTGTCGAGTGGAGTCAGGCAGTGATCAGAGCCGTCAGCAGCAGAACGGCGATGACGACGTAGACGCCCATGCTCAAGAGCATGGCCCTGGAGCGGTGCTGGCGGCGGAACAGCAGAGGGACGAAGACACTCGCAGCCAGCCCGGTCACGAGTGCAGCGAAAGTCCCGAAGATCAGCACGTAACCATGCGGATCCACATCCGCGGCCCCGAATCGGCTGCTCAGCACCATCCACAGCAGAATCACGAAGGGGATGCCGAACGTCAGCGTGAGCACCGCTCCGACGATGCGGACCCACGCCGTCGATCCGCCAGGCCGAGTGTTCGGTTCGGACCTCCGGGGCTGCGGCGGTGTCTGGTTCATCCGTGAAGTCTGTCAGTCGCGCCGAGGGCTCGCCGGCATCCCCGTAGGATTGATACCGTGAAGAAACCTCGCCTCTACTCGGGAATGCAGCCCTCCGCCGACTCTCTCCAGATCGGAAACTACATCGGAGCTCTCCTGCAGTGGCGGGATCTGCAGAACTCCTACGACGCTTATTTCTCGGTCGTCGACCTGCACGCGCTGACTCAGCCGAACAACCCCGCCGAGCTGCGCGAGAAGACCCGCCGCACGGCGGCGCAGTACATCGCCGCCGGAATCGAGCCGTCGAAGTCGACTCTGTACGTGCAGTCGCACGTGCGTGCGCACGCGGAGCTCGCATGGATCCTCAGCACGATCACGGGATTCGGCGAAGCCGGGCGCATGACGCAGTTCAAGGACAAGTCATCCCGCTACGGCGCCGATGCCACCTCAGTGGGCCTGTTCACATATCCGGTGCTGATGGCCGCCGACATCCTGCTCTACCAGACCGACGTCGTTCCGGTCGGTGACGATCAGAAGCAGCACGTCGAGCTGACCCGTGATCTGGCCGAGCGGTTCAACTCGCGCTTCGGTGAGACATTCACCGTTCCCATGCCGGTGATCCAGAAGGACACGGCACGCATCTACGACCTGCAGATGCCGACGGCGAAGATGTCGAAGTCGGCCGAGAGCGACGCCGGTGTGCTCTGGATGCTGGACGATCCGGCTAAGTCGGCGAAGAAGATCATGCGTGCGGTGACCGACAACGAAGGCAGCGTCCGCTTCGATCGAGAGACCAAGCCCGGAGTCTCGAACCTGCTGACGATCTACGCGGCACTGTCCGGCCGTCAGGTCGCCTCGATCGAGGACGAGTATGCCGGCCGCGGTTACGGCGACTTCAAGAAGGGTCTCGCCGAGGTCGTCGTGTCGGAGTTCGAGCCGGTGCGCGCACGCGCGCTCGAACTGCTGTCCGACCCCGCCGAACTCGACCGCATCCTCGCCGCGAACGCGGCACGTGCAGACGCCGTGGCCGATGCGACGCTCGCCGACGTCTACGAGAAGGTCGGGCTGCTGCGTCGAGTCTGACGAGCGCGTCCTGCCCGCGCTCTAGGATGGTTCCGTGACCGATCCGCAGCTTCCGCCGCCCTCGCCCAACGGCCCAGTGCCTCCGGCACCCGCAAGCCCAGTGCCTCCGGCATCCGGCAACGTGCCCGCTGTGCCGCTGGCGCCGGGCTATCAGCCGCCGGTCGCTCCGGCATACCCGGCGCCCGCGTATCAGTCGCCTCCCGGCACGCCGAGTCCGACGCCGCCCGCCCCGACCTATCAGGCGCCCCCGGGTGCCTATCCGGCACCAGTGGGCGGCTACAGCGCGCCAGCAGGGGCGTATGATCCGTCCACCTCATCGCAGCCGAAGTCCTCCGCGCTCGGCATCGTCTCCTTCGCACTGTCGATCGTCGCCGCGGTCGTCGCTTCGATCATCGGCGGTGCCGCGGGTTACCAGATCGGCTTCAAACTGCCGACCGTCATGCAGCAGATCAACGATTCGACGAGTGATCTGTCCTTCCTCGCGCCCGTGCGCGACCAGGTGCTGATGGGCGAGATCTCCTTCTGGCTGGGTACTCTGACCGGCATCGCCGCGATAGTGATCGGGATCATGGCGATCGCGAAGCGCGCAGGACGCGCATGGGGAATCACGGCACTGATTCTCGGCGTGATCGGCCCGCTGATCTTCTTCACCGTGCTCGGCGTCACGCTCGGAGTCGGTGCCGGCGCCGGTTCCGCCACGTTCTACGGCGCCTGAACCGCGGCCGCCTGAACCACTGGCGCCTGGTCGGACGATCCGCGATCAGGCGGGACCCGATCGGATGCCGGTGACGGATCAGCGCGGAGCGTGATGCTTCTGCTGAGCAGCGAGCAGTCCCTCGGCGACGAGCAGCTCGACGGCATCCGCTGAATCTGAGACGAGCATCGGCAGCGTCTCTCGCTCCGTCTTGCCGAACGGCGACAGCACCCAGTCCGCGGGGTCCTGGCGTCCGGGTGGCCTGCCGATGCCGACGCGCACTCGGGGAAAGTCGGCGGTGCTGATCGCACGCGCAACGTCGCGAACGCCGTTGTGGCCGCCGTGTCCGCCGCCGATCTTGAGCTTGAGCGTGTCGAACGGGATATCGAGCTCATCGTGGATCACGACGGTGCGCTCCGGCGGTACGGAGTAGAACCGCGCCAGCGCTGCCACTGGGGTACCGGAGACATTCATGAACGTGTTGGGCTTCGCGAGCACGAGCTTCTCCGCCCCAGGACGCAACCACGTCTCCACGACTCGCGCTCCGCCCTTGTGCTCGCGGAAGCTCTCGCCCCGGCGTGCGGCCAGTTCGTCCACGACCAGCTGGCCGACGTTGTGCCGGGTCGTTTCGTACCGGGGGCCAGGATTACCCAGTCCCACGATCAGCCAGGTGTCGGCCATGCCTCTCACGCCTTTCAGACGTCGTCAGGATACGACAGAGGGGACGCGATGCGCTCGCGTCCCCTCTGTCGTAGGAATACCTGTGCACGAAGTGCGTGTGGATTACTCCGAGGCGCCCTCTTCGGCCTGAGCCGCTGCGGCCTCGCCCTCGGCGGAGACCTCGTCGGTCGTCTCTTCGGCGGCCTCAGCGGTCGGAACGTAGATCGCGACGATGAGGGTCTCGGGGTCGGCGAGCAGCGATGCACCCTTGGGGAGCTTCACGTCCGCGGCCGTGATGTGCTGGCCCTCTTCCAGGCCTTCAACGGAGACCTCGAAGTTCTGCGGGATGTGCGTCGCCTCGACCTCGACGGCGAGAGAGGTCGCGTCGAGGTTGGCGACGGTGCCGGCGAACGGCTCACCCGTGATGAGGATCGGCACGTCGACCTGGATCTTCTCGCCCTTCTTCACGACGAGAAGGTCGATGTGCTCGATGATCTGACGCACGGGATCGCGCTGAACATCCTTCACGAGGGCGAGCGAGGCCGTTCCTTCGATGTCGAGCTCGAGCAGCGCGTTCGCGCGGCGGATGATGAGCGAGACCTGGTGGCCCGGCAGTGCGACGTGCACCGGCTCGGTGCCGTGGCCGTAGATGACGGCGGGGATCTTGCCGGCCGCACGCAGGCGACGGGCGAAGCCCTTGCCGAACTGCTCGCGGACCTCGGCGTGGACCTTGGTGTCCTCAGACATGAATTCTCCTTCGGGGCACACGACGAACTGCTCGCCGCGTGGTGGTCTTTTGGTCGGCTTCCCGGACGCAGACGTGCGAAAAAGCCACGAGGCTTGGTTCGCCGCGTCGATAACGGATGCCGCGCACGCGGAGCATCCCTCGCCGAGGAACTCCTCTATCGTACCGGATGACCGAGTAGGCTGAAACTCAGCTTGTTTCCCTCGTAGAACTTGGAGTCCGGAATGCTCGACGGCGCCTTCCTCTCACACATCCTTCTGTGGCTCATCGGTGCCATGACGCTGTGCGCGACGGTGTTCACCATCGGCGCACTGTTCTCGATGGGTCGCACCAGCTACCGCAAGGACTGAGTCTCGATACGGCGCCTGCTAAGCACCGAGGGGTTCGACGGCATCTGGCGACACACGCGCCCAAGGGCCTCGCACACAGCGATAATCTGAAGTGGTCCCCTACTTCACAACCGAGGAGCAGTCTGTGCCCGAAGCATCAGCGAACATCGGAGTCGTCGGACTCGCAGTCATGGGTTCGAATCTCGCCCGCAACCTCGCCAGCCGCGAGGGCAACACCGTGGCGATCTTCAACCGAAGCTACGAGAAGACGCAGACCGTGCTCGATGCACACCCGGAGGCTGGTTTCATTCCGGCTTCCACGTACGAAGAGTTCGCGGCGTCGCTGCAGAAGCCCCGCACCGCGATCATCATGGTCAAGGCGGGCGCGGGCACAGATGCCGTGATCCAGGCGCTGACCGAGGTGTTCGAGCCGGGCGACATCATCGTCGACGGCGGCAACGCATACTTCCCCGACACGATCCGCCGTGAGAAGGCCGTGCGCGAGACCGGCATCAACTTCGTCGGCGCGGGAATCTCCGGCGGCGAGGAGGGGGCGCTTCTCGGCCCGTCGATCATGCCCGGCGGCTCGGACGAGTCGTGGGTCACCCTCGGCCCGATCCTGAAGTCGATCGCTGCAGTCGCAGAGGGCGAGCCGTGCGTCACGCACATCGGCCATGACGGCGCCGGCCACTTCGTGAAGATGGTGCACAACGGCATCGAGTACGCCGACATGCAGCTCATCGCCGAGGCTTACGACCTCATCCGCCGCGGCACGGGCCGCTCGCCCGCCGAGATCGCGGAGATCTTCGCAGACTGGAACAAGGGCGAACTCGAGTCCTACCTGATCGAGATCACAGCCGAGGTGCTCCGCCAGGTCGACGCGACCACCGGTAAGCCGCTCGTGGACGTCATCGTCGACCAGGCGGGCGCGAAGGGCACTGGCGCATGGACCGTGCAGACCGCCCTCGCCCTCGGCGTGCCCGTGTCGGGCATCGCCGAAGCGACCTTCGCCCGGTCCCTGTCCTCCCACCCCGAGCAGCGCGCCGTCGCTGTGAGCCTTCCCGGCCCGGACGACGAGTTCGTGGTCACCGACCACGACGCGTTCATCGAAGACGTCCGTCTCGCGCTCTACGCCTCGAAGATCGTCGCCTACTCCCAGGGCTTCGATGAGATCCGTGCGGGCGCCGCGGAATACGACTGGAACATCGACCTCGGCGCCGTCTCGAAGATCTGGCGGGGTGGGTGCATCATCCGCGCCCAGTTCCTCAACCGCATCGCCGACGCTTACGCCGACAACACCGATCTGCCCGTCCTGCTGACCGCGCCCTACTTCGCCGAGGCGATCACACGTGCGCAGTCCGCCTGGCGCCGTGTCGTCGTAGCGGCCGCCCAGGCCGGCATCCCGGCCCCGGCGTTCTCGTCGTCGCTGTCGTACTACGACGGCATCCGCGCCGACCGGCTCCCCGCCGCGCTCGTGCAGGGACAGCGCGACTTCTTCGGCGCGCACACCTACAAACGGATCGACAGGGAAGGCACCTTCCACACACTGTGGTCGGGCGACCGCACCGAGATCGAAGCCGAAGACACGCACTGACAAATCTGCGGAGAAGGGCCGGCGACCGCGAGGTCGCCGGCCCTTCGTGCATCACCGGATGATGTTGTGATTGCGTCGGAAGAGGTTCTGCGGGTCCCACTTCTCCTTCACCGTGCGCAACCTGTCGTAGGCGTCGGACGTGAACATCCCTGGCACCGCCTGAGGCCGCTCCGTGTCGGCGAAGTTGCCGTACTCGGCGAGGCGACCCGATTCGATCTCCCGCCAGTCGGCGATGATCGCGGCGCGCGTGTCATCGTCGATCATGCCCGGGATGTCGAATCCACCCGCCATCACGAACCATGTCGCCGATCGCGCGGGGAACGGCGTCTCCTCTTGAGGAACGTCCCCGAATGCCCCGCCCAGTGAGCGCAGGAACACCACCGACGCCGGGTACGCCGCGCGAAATGCCACGAGCCGGTCGATGAGCTCGTCATCCAGTTCGGCGTAAAGCCCATTGCCCCCGATGAATCCGGGAGGAGCGGGAGCGTCCTCTCCTGCTTCCGGCGAGGGCATCTCGAGCAGGATCTCGCGGTATGCCGGCGTCGTCACCGTCGCCTCGACGCCCTCCAGCGCGGACACCGGCGCGAGCGACGATTGCAGCGCTTCGACGTCGTCCCCCGCCCAGACCGCGGCCAGGCGCGCGCCCGCAGGCGCGCTCGGATCCATCGCAGGAACATCCATGTACGTCACGGTCAGATCGCGCGGGGCTGTGCGCATCACATCACGTGCGGCGCGCAAAGCCGCACCGGCGTCACCGCCGATCACATACTCGCCATGAGCGATACCGGCTATCCGATGCGCCTCGAAGTCGAAGCGGGTGACGACACCGAAGTTTCCTCCGCCGCCGCGCAGCCCCCAGAACAGATCGGTGTTCTCGTGCGCGGAGGCCTCGACGATCTCCCCCGACGCTGTGACGACCTGTGCGCCGATGAGCTGGTCCACGGCGAGCCCCCAGGCCCGCACCATCCATCCGATCCCGCCGCCGAGCGTCAGTCCGCCGACGCCGACGGTGGAGGTATCACCAGAGCTGATCGCCAGTCCGGCTTCCGAAAGCGCTGCAGCGACCGCGCCCCACGTCGCCCCGCCCCCGATGTGCACGGTGGTGCCGTCGATTCGAATGTCGGCGAGGTCAGTGAGTTCGATGCGCATGCCGTCTGAGGCGTCATGCGACCACGGCCCGTGGCCACCTGAGACGACCGTGATCGACTGGGAATCCTGGTGCGCGCGGCGCACCAGCGCGACGACGTCCTCCGGGGTCGCCGGACGTACTGTGAATTGGGTTTCTGTCATGCGCTCACGTTAGCGAGGGACGCGGACATCGCGGCGGGACCGCGGGTATCCGGTCTTCGCCGTCAGCGAACCGACTCGCCCTTCGGCACGACGACGGTCTTCAATCCCTCGCCGTGGGCCGCAGCATCCAGAGCATCGAAGAACGCGTCCAACGACACGCGCTTCGTGACCAGTGGCGTCAGCACGACATCCCCCGCCTCGATCAATCGCATCGCCGTTCGCCACGATGTCGGCGTCGACGCAAAGCCACTGGTGATGGTGAGTTCCTTGTACAGCACGATGTCGAACGGCAGGGTCACCTCGCGTCCGAAGATGCCGACCTGCACGTAGCGGGCTCCCCTGCGCGCGGCGCGCATTGCGCCTGCCGCGCCGGGAGCGGACCCGGAGCATTCGATGACGACGTCGAATGAATCATCCGCCGGCGCCTCGGTCGTGGTCCCGATGCCGAAATCAGCGGCGACGGCGAGGCGCTCCGCATCGGCGGGCAATCCCGCGAGGGTGACGACACCGCCGGATGCTCTCGCGACCTGCGCCGCAAGCTGGCCCATGGCTCCGGGGCCGGTGACGAGCACCCGGTCTCCCGGCTGCACGATGGGCGGGTCGAGCAGACACTGCGCTACGCAGGCGAGGGGCTCGCTGAGCACGCCGTCGAGCGCGCCCGGCGTATCGGGCAGACGGTGCAGATTGATCACTGGGATCAACAGTCTCTCTGCGAACCCGCCGTTGCGGAAAGATCCGATCGAACGGCGATCTCCGCACAGGTTGCGTCGACCTGCTCTGCACATGTCGCACATCTCGCACGCCGAGAAATACGTCTCGACCGCCACCTTCGCTCCGAGCCAGCCGACGTCCGACTCCGAGCCGACGGCCGAGACGACGCCGAAGACTTCATGTCCCATGACGACGGGCCGCTCGTGCGCATACTCATCGTGGGCGATATGCACGTCGGTTCCGCATATACCGGTCGCCAGCACGTCGACGATGACTTGTCCTGGCCCGGCAGACGGAACGTCCACCTCTCCGATCTCGATCCCCGCGAGGCCTGGTCCGCGCTTGATCACTGCCTGCATGGTGTTCGTCAGGCCATCACCAGTCATGGACGGTTCCGTCGGCGAGGCGGTTGTAGGGCAGGTACGCCTGTTCGTACGGGTACTTGCCGGCCTCGTCGACGTCGAGTGTGACGCCGAGACCCGGCTGATCTCCCGGGTGCAGCATGCCGTCCTTCCACGTGAAGGACTGCTGGAACACCTGGTTCGTCTGCGCGGAGTGCTGCATGTACTCCTGGATGCCGAAGTTGTGGATGCTGAGGCCCAGATGCATCGCGGCTGCCATCCCGACCGGGGAGATGTCGGTCGGGCCGTGCATGCCCGACTTGATCTGGTACTGCGCGGCGTAGTCGAGAGTCTTCTTGAGCGCCGTGATCCCGCCCATATGCGTCACCGCGCCACGCACGTAGTCGATGAGCTGATCGCGGATCAGATCCTTGAAGTCCCACACCGTATTGAAGACCTCACCGATCGCCAACGGCGTCGTCGTGTGCTGACGCACCAGCCGCAACGCCTCCTGATTCTCCGCCGGCGTGCAGTCCTCGAGCCAGAACAGGTCATACGGCTCGAGATCCTTGCCCAGGCGCGCCGCCTGGATCGGCGTCATCCGATGATGCCCGTCATGCAACAACGGCAACTCCGGCCCGAACTCATTACGCACCGCCTCGAACACACCCGGCAGGTGCCGCATGTACGAGCGGGTGTCCCAGTCCTCCTCCGTCGGGAACGCCCCACGCCGCGCCGGCTCATGGTCGTAACGGATGCTGCCATCTGCCGTGTCCGCGGCCTGCGACGCGATGCCATAGATCGCCTTCAGGCCAGGCACACCCGTCTGTACCCGGATCGACCGATACCCCTGCTCCTGATGCGCGCGGATCGAGTCGAACAGCTCGGGCAGACTCTTGCCCGACGCATGCCCGTAGGCCATCAGCCCCGTGCGGCTGGCACCGCCGAGCAACTGATACACCGGCATCCCCGCCGCCTTGCCCTTGATGTCCCACAAGGCCATGTCAACCGACGCGATCGCCGCCATCGTCACCGGACCCCGTCGCCAGTACGCAGAGCGATACAGGAACTGCCAGGTGTCCTCGATGCGGTGCGCGTCGCGACCGATCAGCAACGGCACCACATGATCCTTGAGATAGCTCACGACCGCGAGCTCACGGCCGTTCAGAGTCGCATCACCGATGCCGACGTGGCCCTCGTCGGTTGTCAGACGCAACGTGACGAAGTTGCGACCGGGGCTCGTGACGATGACCTCTGCCTTGTCGATGATCATTGCGATGGTCCTTTCCTGGGGGTGTTCACCATTCCGCGACCGATCCGTCGGCGTGCCGCCAGATCGGGTTCTGCCATGTCTCCCAACGGGAGGAGGCCTCGCGCACTGCGCGCTCATCGATCTCGATTCCGAGACCTGCGCCGGTCAACAGTTCGAAACCGCCGTCGACGAACTTCAACGGCGCGGTGTCGATGACGTAGTCGAGGACCTCAGCGCCCTTGTTGTAATGGATGCCGATCGACTGCTCCTGGATGAGATGGTTCGGCGTCGCGAAGCCGACCTGCAGGCACGCGGCGAGCGCGAGCGGTCCCAGCGGGCAATGCGGGGCGATCACCGCGTCGAACGTCTCGGCGAGGGCCGCGATGCGACGCACTTCCGAGATGCCGCCGGCGTGGGAGAGGTCGGGCTGCGCGATCGCTACGCCGGCCTGGAGCACTGGGAGGAACTCCTGTCGGCTGTACAGCCGCTCGCCCGTCGCGATCGGGATCGTCGTGGCATCCACCATCCGCTCGATCACGTGGGAGTTCTCGGGAACGACCGGCTCCTCGATGAAGAACGGATGCAGCGGTTCCAGCAGCGGTGCCAGTCGGCGGGCGGTCGCAAGAGTGAAGCGGCCGTGCAGGTCGACCGCGAAGTCACGATCAGGGCCGAGCGTCGCACGTGCACTGGCGACTCTCGCGACGACGGCGTCGAGCTCCGCCATCGAGCCGTTGCGGTTCATCCTCCCCGAGGCGTTCATCTTGACCGCGGTGAGACCGACCTCGACCTGGGCGGCTATGTGGTCTGCGATCTCTGCCGGATCGTCACCGCCTATCCAGCCATAGGCGCGGATGCGATCGCGCACCGCACCGCCGAGAAGGTCGTGCACCGGCACCCCGAGACGCTTGCCCTTGAGATCCCAGAGCGCCTGATCGATTCCGGACACTGCGCTGGCGAGCACCGCTCCACCGCGATAGAACTGGCTCTTGGTGAGCACCTGCCAGTGATCCTCGATGAGCCCGGGATCCTTCCCGATGAGGTACTCGGCGAACTGATCCACCGCCGCCCGCACGACATCGGCGTAGCCTTCCAGCGACGCCTCTCCCCAACCGACGAGCCCGTCATCGGTCTCGATGCGAACGAAGAGCCAGCGAGGTGCGATCGGGAACGATTCGACGCGGTCGATGATGACGGTCATTCGGCCTGTCCTTTCTGCGGGAGGTAATCGGCCAGGACCGCATCGACGATCGCGTCGGGATCGGCGGTCACACTGACGCGGATACCGCGCTCGTCGGCCGCGAGCGGCTCTAGTGTGTCGTACTGCGACTGCAGCAGAGACGCAGGCATGTACTCGTGCGTGCGTGAGCCCACGCGCTCGCGCACCAGCTCGATCGGCCCCCACGGTTCGACGAAGTACACCCTCGGATCGTGTTCGCGGATGAGGTCTCGATACTCACGCCTCAGGGCTGAGCACGCCACCACCACGCCGTCGGCATGAGCCGCGAGCGTCTCGCCCACCGCGTGCAGCCACGGCTCCCGGTCTTCGTCCGAGAGCGGCGTTCCTGCAGCCATGAGCTCGACGTTCTGTGGTGAGTGCAGTTCATCGCCGTCGACGAAGCGGACTCCGAGCCGCTCGGCGAGCATCTTCCCGATCGTCGACTTGCCGATCCCCTGCACGCCCATCACGACGATCGAGGTGGTTGATCCTGCGTTCATGCCTCAGCCCTTCGTCGCGCCGGCGGTGAGTCCGGTCACGATGTATCGCTGCGTGAACAGCGCGATCAGCATGATGGGCGTCGTCACGACCACGGAGGCGGCCATCAGCGCGCCCCAGTCGATCGAGGCATAGCCGATGAAGTCGAAGATCGCCACCGGCAATGTCTTCGTCGCGTTGCCGGAGAGCACCAGAGCGAACATGAAGTTGTTCCACGAGAAGATGAACGACAGGATCGTCGCGGTCGCGATGCCCGGCACCGACAGCGGCAGGGTGATCCGGAAGAACGCCCCGATCGCCGTGAGACCGTCGACCTGCGCGGACTCCTCCAGCTCTTCTGGCAGCTGATCGAAGAACGACATCATGATGTAGAGGATCAGCGGCAAGGACACGAACATGTGCGAGAGGATCAGCGGCAGGTACCCACCAGTCATCTTCAACTGGGCGAAGATGAAGTACCACGGCACCAGAAGGCTGACGCCGGGGATGATGCGTGCCAGCAGCACCACCATCGCCGATTTGTTCATCATGAATCGACTCATGGCGTAGGCGGCGGGAACAGCCAGCACCAGTGACAGCGCCGTCGCCATGAAGGCGACGAAGAACGAGTTCCAGATGTAGACGAGATAATTGCCGCGGCGCGGGTCGAACACCGTGCCGTAGTTCTCGAGCGTCGGGTCGAAGAGGAACGCCTTGGTCGGATCGTAGATCTGCACGTTGAGCTTGAAGCTCGCCAGCACCATCCACACGATCGGGCCGAGGAATGCCAGCACAATGAGCGCAAGCCCGACGAATCGTCCCACTGGGCCCCAGCGGAACTTCCGTCGACGCCGCATCGGAGGCCTCGCACCGCCGGTGACGAGCGTGCGGGTGTCTGCCGTGGTCGTCATGAGTCCTTGCCCTTTCTCTGCATCTGGAGAACCCAGATCACACCCAGGATCAGCAGGAAGAACAGGATGAGAACCGCCGACGCCAATCCGTACTCGTTGTAGTCGAAGCTCAGCCCGTACGCGTAGACGTTGAGCGTCTCCACGTCGTGGAAGGCACCGCCGCCCTTGCCCTTGGTGGCGTAGAGGATGTCGAATGTCTTCAGCGCGTCGATGCCGCGCAGCAGCACCGCAGCGATGATCACGGGACGCATCAGCGGCACGGTCACGTACCAGAATCGCTGCCAGCCGTTCGCTCCGTCGACCTTCGCCGCTTCCTGCGGTTCATCCGAAAGCCCGGTGAGTCCGGCGAGCAGGATGAGCGCCACCATGGGCGTCCACTGCCAGATGTCGACGAACGTCAGCGTGGCCAGCGAGGTGGCGGGGTCAGCGAGCCATGGCTGAGGCGGGATGCCGACCCACGACAGCATCTCGTTCACGAAGCCGATGTTCGGTTCGAAGAGCAGCCGCCACATCATGCCGACGGCGACGGGTGTCGCCACCAGTGGCAGCAGGATGATGGTTCTCACGACGCCCTGACCCCGGAAGGGCTTCCACAGCAGCAGCGCGATGATCATTCCGAGGATCAACTCGAAGAACAGTGCTCCACCAGTGAAGGCGAACGTGCGCCACACCGCAGGCCAGAAGCGCTCGGTGTCGGTGAGGGCCTCGACGTAGTTGTCGAGTCCGTTGAAGTCGAACTTGCGGCGAACCGAGCGCTTGGCGTCGGTGAAGCTGAGGAACAGCGTCCAGCCCAGCGGGATCGCGAGCAGCAGCGCCGTGAAGATGATCGAGGGACCCGCGAACAGCCACTTGCGATGCCGGTTGGCCCAGCGGCTGAATCGTTCCCTCGCCCCGACAACCTCGGGGTCGCGTAGTGCAGTCATGAGTGCTTCCGTGAGGGTCTGCCGTCGCCGCCCCGTGTGATGACCTGGGCGGCGACGGACTCGGAATGATTACTCGGCGTCTTCGAGGAGGAACTCGTCGAACGCCTTGTTCGCGCTTTCGACCGCGGCGTCCACGTCGCCGCCGGCGATCGCCGCGACGATCGGCTCGCCGACGATCTCGCGTGCCTCAGCCACCTGGATCACGAGGGGGCGATCCTCACCGACGCCGTTCTCACCGTTGATCTTGATCGCCTCGACGAGCTCAGCCGGGTATTCGGCAGTGGCGTCCGCGTCATCCCACACCGATGTACGAGCGCCCATCACACCGAGTGTCGACATCTCGAGCGTGATCTCTTTCGAGGTCGCCCACTTGATGAACTGCCATGCGGCTTCCTGGTTCGCAGAAGTCTCGTTGATGGCGAGCGCCCACGCCGCCACGTTGTACGGCTTGGAACCTGCTTCACCCTCGGGGAAGGCCGCGAATCCGACCTGGTCGGCGACCGTCGACTGCGAGGGGTCGGTCATGTTCTTGTAGAGGCTGTCAGCGTCTGCGATGAACGCGGCCTGGCCCTGCTGGAACACGGCGAACGCTTCCGGCCAGCTCATCTCGGGGTTGATGGTGGCGTCGGTGTGATTGCTGATCAGGTCACCGTAGTACTGGTAGGCGCCACGGGCCTCTTCGCTGTCGATCGCTGACTTGCCGTCCTCGTCGATCCACTGCCCGCCGGAGCTGAACAGGAACGCGCTGAACTGGGTGACGGCAGCAGACTTGCCGGTGCGGCCGATATAGCCGGCGACCTCTGGGTGCAGCGCGTGGATCGCTGCCGCAGCGGCGTCGAGCTCTTCCAGCGTGGTCGGTACCTCGAGACCCGCTTCCTCGAGCAGATCCTTGCGGTAGTACAGCACGGTGCGCTCCGTGATGATCGGGACGCCGACGACCGCCTCCTCATAGGTGGTCAGGGATGCCGGTCCGGACTGGAAATCGGACCAGTCCCAATCCGTGTCGCCTTCCACCTGTTCGGTGATGTCCGAGAGATAGCCGTTGCTGGCGAACAGCTTGTTCTCCTGCAGCGGGCGGTACATCAGCACGTCGATCTCGTCGGTGCCGGCATTGAGCTTGACGTTGTACTGGTCGGAGAGCTGGTCCTCCGCGAGCTGAGAGATCTCGACCTTGGCTCCGGTCTCCTCTTCGAACTCCGGGATGAGGTCCTTGAGCGTCTCGGTCCAGACGTGGTTGGCGAGGGTGACGCGAATGGTCGTGCCTTCGATCCCCTCGCCCCCGTCGGGCTCCGAGCCCGAGCTGCAGCTGACGAGGGTTCCTGCGACGACTGCCGTGGTTGCCGCCGCGACGAAGCGGGCGGTCTTGGATCGGTACTTCACTGTGACTCCGTCCTGAACCGCGCGTCGTCGCGGGGTTCCCTGGTGCAGAACTTCTGTTACGTCTGCTCAATGGCCAAGATAGTAGCCACAAGTCATACTTTTCAACTTCCGTGATCAGAAAGATATGATCTAGCCATGACTCCGCCATCCGGCATCGAGGCCGATCCGGCTCCCCCCACTGCATCCGCCCCCGCTGTAGACCGACGCAACCTCGTCTTCGACACGCTCGGGCGAGAGATCTGCGCCGGTGTGATCGGGCCTCAGACCACGTTCACGACCGAGTCGATCGAGAGCAGATTCCAGGTGTCGCGCTCCGTGGTCCGCGAAGCGCTGCGCGCCCTCGAAGCGCAGGGGCTCATCACGCCCAAGAGACGCGTCGGCATGCGCGTGCTCCCGCTCACCGACTGGAACGTGTACGACTTGCAGGTCATCCGCTGGCGGCTCGCGGGCCCCAGCAGAGTCGCGCAGTTGCGTTCGCTCACCGAACTGCGCGGAGCCATCGAACCGGCCGCAGCGCGGATGGCAGCGATGCGTGCGCCGCTGAATCAGGCGAGCGACCTCGTCGGCCTCGCGGGACGGCTGTGGGCAGCCGGACGGGAAGGCGACGCGGCGAAGTTCCTGGAGCTGGACAAGGAGTTCCACTCGCTGATCCTGACGATGAGCGGCAACGAGATGTTCGCCCAGTTGCATCACCTCGTGGCAGAGGTGCTCACCGGCCGAACCCAGTACGACCTCATGCCGCAGTTCCCCGCCCCCGAAGCGCTGCAGATGCACGTCGACATCGCGACCGCGATCCAGACCGGAAACGCGGAGAAGGCGGCCGCTTCGATGGTCGCGATCATGGATCGCACTCTCGTCGAGATGAGCTCGATCTGGGAGCAGGAAGCTCCTATCGTCGACTGACATACGATCCCGGAATTCACAGGCCACCCATAGCGCACTCCATAGAAATCCCATAGCTGATTCCTCAGAATGGGCTCATGACCAGTGATCAGCCCGACCTGCGCCGCCCAGACGGCTCACCCCTGCGCATCCTCGCCGTGGACGACGAGCAGATGCTCACAGACCTGCTCGCCATGGCGCTGCGCATGGAAGGTTGGGAAGTGCGCACGGCATCATCCGGCCTCGAGGCGCTCCAGGTCGCGCGCGACTTCGAGCCGGATGCGCTGCTGCTCGACATCATGATGCCCGACCTCGACGGAATGAGCGTTCTGCGACGCCTTCGCGAATCGGGCAACCTCGTGCCCGTGCTTTTCCTGACGGCGAAGGACGCCGTCGGCGACCGCATCGCCGGGCTCACAGCCGGCGGCGACGACTACGTCACGAAGCCGTTCAGCCTTGAGGAGGTGATCGCGCGCCTGCGCGCGATCATCCGCCGCACCGGACTCGCCAGCACAGACGACGGTCAGTCGATCCTTCGCGTCGGCGACCTCACCCTCAACGAGGACAGTCACGAGGTCGAGCGCGAAGGCACCGAGATCGAGTTGACCGCCACCGAATTCGAGCTGCTGCGCTACCTCATGCGCAACGAGCGCCGCGTGCTCTCGAAAGCACAGATCCTCGACCGGGTGTGGAGCTACGACTTCGGCGGCAAGTCCTCCGTCGTGGAGCTCTACATCTCGTACCTGCGCAAGAAGATCGACGCCGGTCGCGCGCCTCTGCTGCACACCGTCCGCGGCGTCGGGTACATGATCAAGGCTCCGCATTGACCGCCCCGAGGATGTCGCGACCCCCGCTGACTCTGCAGACGCGGCTGATGGCCGCCGTCATCGGGTTCGTGTCGGTCATCCTCATCATCGTCGCCGTCATCACCAGTGCGACGCTCGGCACTTCCTTGGAAGGACGACTGCAGGATCAATTGCGCTCGACCGCCGATGACACCACGACTCTTGTGGCGCAGCAGGCGTTTCGCTCCGCCGTCACCGGCGACCCGCTGACGGCACGCACGGCATTGGCTGGCGCGCACTTCCAGGTCTCGGGCCTGCTGCTTGCCATCTACACGTCGAACGGCCCGGAGGGAGTGGTGCTCAATTCCGATGGGACCACAGACCTGACCGATGCTCAGGTCCTTCAGCTCGACGACGCCGTGAAGACCTCGCCCGGTGCTTCCATCACGCTCGATGGCCTCGGTTCCTTCCAACTCACGGTGACGAAGACCAACGGCATCGGAATCGTCACGGGCCTCCCGCGCGATGAGGTGCAGAGCACCATGGCGCAACTGCTCACCGTGATCACGCTCGCCACCCTCGGCGGGCTCATCCTGCTCGCGCTCACGACGACCATCACGATCCGGATGAGCCTGCGCCCGCTGAGGGCCGTGGCCCGGACGGCGACCAGGGTGGCGAACCAGCCGCTGGATCGCGGAGAAGTCACCATCACCGAGCGGGTGCCAGACGCCGAAGCGGATCCACGCACGGAGACCGGCCTTGTCGGCGCCTCGCTGAACAAGCTGCTCGACCACGTGAACGATTCGCTCGCGTCTCGTCAGAAGAACGAGGAGCGGATGCGACGGTTCGTCGCCGATGCGAGCCACGAGCTGCGCACGCCGCTGGCCTCGATCCGCGGATACTCGGAGTTGTCGCTGCGGGATCGCGAACTGCCGGAGACAGCGCAGACTGCACTGGAGCGCATCCAGGCGCAGTCGCTGCGGATGACTCGACTGGTCGAGGACCTGCTGCTTCTGGCCCGCCTCGACGAGGGGCAGGAACTCGTGCACGGCACGGTCGATCTCACGCAACTGGCGCTCGAAGGACTCACCGATGCACGTCCGACGGCGCCGGCGCACCACTGGATCATCGATGTCCCCGAAGAGCCGGTGGTCATGCTCGGAGATGCGGGAAGACTGCACCAAGTGGTCGCCAACCTGCTCGCCAACGCCCGCACCCATACACCGGACGGCACCACCATCACGCTGAGCGTGGCGAGGGAAGGCGACGAGGCGGTCATCCGGGTGCACGACGACGGCCCTGGGATCGAACCGCAGGTGCGTGAGGAGCTGTTCGCCCGCTTCGCCAGAGGCGACAGCTCTCGTGCGCGTCAGACGGGCGGCACGGGTCTGGGCCTTGCAATCGCCAAGGCCATCGTGGAGGGCCACAATGGCACGATCGGGGTGGAATCCGAGCCCGGTGACACGACCTTCACCGTGCGTTTTCCCCTGACTCCGGTCAGTGCCCCCGCTCCCACCCCGTAACCGGGCACACCTGCAGGGGACGGGCGTGCTCAGTACCCGGCGAAGGCGTCCGTCGTCAGTGAGTGCGCCTTCTGCAGTGCGGGCGCGAGGTCGGCGATGAGCCGCGGAGGCCCGGATATGAACGCATGGCGCGTGGAGATGTCTGCGACGATGCGCTCGAGTCCTTCGGCGCCCAGACGCACGCCCTGCGCCCACGTCCAGTGCTCCGGCAGGTCTGCCGGGGCGTCTCTGGTGAACACCACCGTGCGCACTCCGGTCTCGGCGAGCTCTGCACGGAACGCGAGCTCGGAGGCCTCAGCGGCAACATAGATCAGCACGACATCGCGCGTGCGCCCTTCGGCATGCAGCTGCCGAAGCTGCGAGACGAAGGGCGTGACGCCGATTCCCGCGGCGACCATGAGCACCGGCGCGTCTCCCCTCGGCATGACGAAGTCTCCCCACGTGCCGGTGACTGCGAGCGTGGCGCCGGGTTCCGCGGCCGCGAGCGCGCGCTTGTAGCTCGAGGGATGCTTCTGATCACCGTTCTTGTACGCGATGCGCAGTATCGGCAGGTCGGCCGGTGCCGAGACGATGCTGAACTCCCGTCGTGTTCCGCGCGCGTCTGGATGGTGGTGCGGCACGTCCAACTCGAGATACTGACCGGGCAGGAACTTCAACTTCCCTCTGGCGCGGAAGGTGAGCTCCTGCGCGGTCGGCGTGATGAACTCGCGCTTCTCGAGCGTCAGTCGCACGGATCCGCGCAATGCGAAGGCGAATGCCAGCAGATTGCCGATCAGCAGCGCCCGCTCCTGGCCGAGCGTGAACAGTCCGCCCACGAGGATCGGCCAGCCGGCGAGCACGCCGACGAGAGCGGCGACCCAGAACTGCTGCCAGCGCCGCGGCGGGAGTGTCAGCGGCTCCGACACCATGAACGCGCCCAGAAACAGGAATGGACTCTGCAGCACCGCGAACTGCAGGGCGGTCACAAGGTTGAATTCGATGTCGAACTGCTGAGCCTGCACGGCCTGACGCACGACTGCAGTGACGATCGCGATCAGCAGGAACACGAGCACGACGCGCACCTTCTCGGTGCGCCAGAGCACCGCGAGCCCCAGCACCGCCACAGGGATCGCCAACGCGCCGTTGCCGACCCACCACGATGCCGAGGTGCCGAGCCATTCGAACGCGCCGAAAGAGCCGATAATCGAGACCACTGCCGCGCCGAACGCTGCCGGGTTGAGGATGTGACGACCGCGCCATGCGATCAGGTACTTCGAGACACTGGCCAAGACACCCGCCAGCGCGAGGCCGATCAGCGCCGCCGGTTCCACGCCGGGCCGCATGACGAACAGCATGATCAGCGCGGTGACGAGCGACGACTCGATGCGCCACGGCAAGTGGAGCAGACGTTGCACGGCAGCATCGACCGCAGAGATCACGAGCGTGAGCACCACGAAAGATGCCAGCAGCTCGATCGGGGTCGGCGACACGATGACGCCGAACAGCGACAGCACCAGTGCGATCAGAGCGAGCGCCACGAGCGAGAACAACACGAGGCGGTACATCGACATGGCGCCGAGAACCGCCAGGACCCGCTGACGAACAGCCGTGAATGAGTACGTCACGAATACAACTCTTCCCTATCTGCGAACGCCGGGGGTTGTGAACAACTCGACCGGGCACTCGGCCGAACGCTCCGCCATGCCTGTCGTGCTCATCCGCACCCACTCGACGCCCCAGCGGGCAGCGAGCTCCGCGCCACCGCCGAAGAACAGCGCCGTCGCGGCGGCATCCGCATGCATCGCATCCGGAGCGATCGCCCAGGTCGCCGCCCACGTGCGCACCGGCGCTCCTGTGCGGGCGTCGAGCACATGATGCAACCCGTCGCCCCAGGCGCGCCTGTTGGTGGCGGAGGCGCACAGCGCCTGGTCTCGGATGCTCGCGACGCCGATCGCCTTCGTCCGATCGAACGGATGCTCGAGGCCGATGCGCACCTCATCGCCGCGCACAGCGATGTCACCGCCGCCATCCACGGTAACGCTGCCTGGAACGTCGCCGAGCTCCGCGAGCACGAGATCGACGAGGCGCCCCTTGCCGAGCGCGCCGACATCGATCTGTACCGGCGTCGCCACGGACAATCGCGCGCCGGACCAGGTGAGGATGCTGGTCCAGTCGGCGGGCGCCGGACGAGGCTCACCAGCGAGCAGAGACACCTCGGCGTCATAGCCGAGCGCGCTGAGGCTCTCACCCACCAGAGGATTCACCGCGCCGTCTGTGGCATCTGAGAGCTCGCGATACACCTCGAGCATCGCCGCGGCATCCGCGGGCGCGCCCACGTCACCACCGCTGTGAGCGAGCACGGTTACGAGCGAATCGTCGCGAAAACGCGACCACGTGCGATCGAAGGAACCGATCGCGGCGCTCACCCGTGCACGTTCGGGTTCGTCCAGCGGAGTCTCGGTTTCGATCTCCCAACGGGTGCCGATCGCGTCGAAGCCCCATACGGACATGGCGCTCAGGCCGCGGCCTGATCCTTGATCTCTTCGACGGCCGCGTTGAAGCCACCGCTCGTGAGCGACGATCCGGCGACGCGACTGACGTTCAGATCGTCGATGGCGACGCCGACGACCTCCGCCGCGATGCCGTCGATGAACTCCCCCTGGTACTGCTCGGTCTCGCGAGCCTGAGGGTCGCCGGTCACCTCGACGTCGGTGACGAAGCCGTCCTCGAGGGTGAGAGTGACCGAGATCTGCTCGACCGTCTCCGGGGTCTGGTAGGAACCGTCGGCCGAGTAGGTCCCGTCGGCGTATTCACCGGCATCCGACGAGCTCTGCGTGTCGGAGCCCGTTCCGGTATCGGTGTCCGCGCCGGTGTCCGGGGCATCCTCGGCGTCGGCGGCGCCGGAGCAGCCGGCCAGCACGAGGAGTCCGGCGACTCCGACGACAGCAGCGCTCTTACGAACGGAGGACGAAACGCTCATGCTCATCATGATCCTGAGATTAGGGCGATCTGCTATGGGCGGGCTGTGCCCGTGACGCTACGCGTCGCCGCCGAACATGCTGGTGACGGAGCCGTCCTCGAAGACCTCGTGGATGGCGCGCGCCAGCAGCGGCGCGATCGGCAGAATCGTCAGGCCGTCCCAGCGACGCGACTCGGTCAACGGGATCGTGTCGGTGACGACGACTTCGTCGATCGATGCATCCTGCAGCCGCTCGTTGGCCGGGTCGCTGAAGATCGCATGCGTGGCTGCGACGATGACCCGACGTGCGCCCGCTTCCTTCAGCGCCTGCGCGGCCTTGACGATCGTGCCACCGGTGTCGATCATGTCGTCCACGAGCAGACACGTGCGACCCTCGACCTCGCCGACGATCTCGTGCACCGAGACCTGGTTGGCCACCTTCGGGTCTCGGCGCTTGTGGATGATCGCGAGCGGTGCGTCGAGACTGTCCGACCATGTGTCGGCCACGCGGACTCGGCCCATGTCGGGCGAGACGATCGTGAGCGTCTCACGGTCCTCCGGCGTCAGGTTCTCGCGGAAGTACTCCAGCAGAACCGGCTTCGCGAACAGGTGATCGACCGGCCCGTCGAAGAAGCCCTGGATCTGCGCAGCGTGCAGGTCGACGCTCATGACCCGGTCGGCGCCCGCGGTCTTGAGAAGATCGGCGACCAGGCGTGCACTGATCGGCTCGCGGCCACGGCCCTTCTTGTCCTGGCGCGAATAGGGGTAGTAGGGCGCGACGACGGTGATCCGCTTGGCCGACGCGCGCTTGGCGGCATCGATCATGATCAGCGTCTCCATGAGCCATTCGTTGACCGGCTCACCGAAGGTCTGAATGAGGAACAGATCGCAACCGCGGATCGACACCTCGAAACGGGAGTAGATCTCGCCGGAGGCGAAGGTGCGATGCTCGGTCGGGGCGATCTCGGTGCCGAGGCCGGCCGCGACCGCGGCAGTCAGTGCGGGGTGGGAACGCCCACCCGCGATGACGAGTCGCTTCTTCGTCTTCGCCACGAGTCCGGGCGCAATGCCGTTGTCCCGATCCAGTTCAACGGTCTTCTTCTTGCGCGCCATGCTCCGCCTATTCCGCCGATTGTTCGCGAGCCGCGGCATCCGCCGCACCCGTGCCTGCTCTGTTCTTCTCGACCCAGCCCTCGATGTTGCGTTGCGGGGCCACGCTCATGGCCAGCGCTCCGGCGGGGACGTCCTTGCGGACGACGGCGCCTGCACCGGTCTTCGCACCTGCTCCCAGCTTAACGGGCGCGACGAGGACCGTGTGCGATCCGGTGTGCACCTCGTCGCCGATCTCCGTGCGGTGCTTGTTCACGTCGTCGTAGTTCGCAGTGATCGTGCTTGCACCGAGGTTGACGCCGCGACCGATGGTCGCATCGCCGACGTAGGAGAGGTGCGGCACCTTGCTTCCGTCGCCGATCTGGGCGTTCTTGGTCTCGACGTAAGCGCCGATCTTGCCCTTCGCACCGAGGGTCGTACCCGCACGGAGGTAGGAGAACGGACCGACCGTCGCGCCTTGGCCGATGACCGCTAGGGTGGCCTCCGAACGACGGATGACGGCGTCCGCTCCGACCTCGCAGTCGATGAGAGACGTGTCGGGCCCCACGACGGCGCCCGATTCGATGACCGTCGCGCCGACGATGTGAGTGTTCGGGAGGATGGTGACATCCGGTGCGAGCTTCGCATCGTCATCGATCCAGGTGGTCGTCGGGTCCACGATCGTGACGCCCTCGAGCTGCCAGCGGCGCACGATGCGGGCGTTCAGCAGCCGCCCCACCTCTGCCAGCTGCGCGCGATCGTTGACGCCGTACGTCACCGTGACGTCGGAGACGACGGATGCCGCGACCCGGCCGCCGTCGCGGCGAAGGAGCCCTGGCACATCGGTGAGATACATCTCGCCCTGCGCGTTGTCCACGCCGATGGCGGGGAGGTATTCGCGCAGCGTTGCGGCGCGGAACATGTACATTCCCGCGTTGATCTCGTTGACGGACGCCTCGTCGATCGTGGCGTCCTTCTGCTCGACGACGCGGTCGACGCCGCCGTCGGCGTCGCGGATCACGCGGCCGTAGCCGGTCGGATCGGCCACCACCGCCGTCATCAGCGTCGCGGCGGCGTCGGCCGCTCTGTGCGCGGCGATGAACGAGGTCAGGGTCTCAGCATCCGCCAGCGGGCAGTCGCCGGAGAGCACCAGCACGTCGCCGTCGAAACCGGCGGGAAGCGCATCGACCGCGACCTGGACTGCGCGGCCGGTTCCAGGGATCTCGTCCTGATCGACGAACGTCACCTGCGGATAGTCTGCAGTGAGCGCTGCCACCACCTGATCGCGCTCGTGGCGCACGACCACTTCGACATGCGCGGCGTCGAGCGCAGCCGCCGTCGTCAGCACATGCCCCACCAGAGGACGACCGCTGATCGGGTGCAGCACCTTCGGCAGTCGGGACTTCATCCGAGTGCCCTGACCTGCAGCGAGCACGATGATGGCGAGCTTGTTCTCCGTCATGCTCCGCCGCCAGGATTCGAACCTAGACCTAACAGCTCCAAAGGCTGTCGTGCTGCCATTACACCACGGCGGACCGCGACCGCGAGGTCACCAGACAAGTCTGCCATGCCGGATCGCCTGCCCTGCGCGTGTGAGTGCGATGCCCCTGCCCGATAATAGGAAGATGAGCGAGGCAGATGAGGTCGACCGGATCGTCGGCGCATGGAACACACAGCGCCCCGACCTCGATTTCTCTCCCCTCGAAGTGCTCTCCCGCATGGACCGGCTGTCCAAGCATCTTGACCGCGCACGTCGCGACGTCTTCCGACGCAGCGACATCGAGCCGTGGGAGTGGGACGTGCTCTCGGCGCTGCGGCGTGCCGGCGCGCCGTTCCAGCTCTCGCCGAAGCAGCTGTTGCAGCAGACGCTCGTCTCGAGCGGCACCATGACCAACCGGATCGATCGGCTGGTCGGGCGTCGTTTCGTCAGACGCGAGGCAGACCCGGGTGACGGTCGCAGCGTGCTCGTCACCTTGACCGAGGACGGTCAGATGCGCGTGGATGCCGCGATCACGCGCCTCGTCGACGTCGAAGCCGAACTGCTGCAGGCGCTCTCACGCGCCGACCGCGATCGGATGGCATCACTGCTCCGCAAACTCAGCCTGAGCTACGACGCCTGATGGAGACCCTCACCTGATGGCGATGCGCTCTCCGCTCCCGGTCCGCGACGGTGTCGGCGCGACGCGCCTGCATGTGCCGCTCACCGGTCCGTGGCCCACCGTGAGCGCATACATGGTGGAGCGCTTCTTCCACCTCGATCCGAACTGGCTGCTGACGCGTTTCGATGACGGCGAGATCGTCGCGTTCGATGGGACCGCAGTCACTCGCGACGCCCCGCTCGGCGCAGAGGAGTTCGTCTGGTACTACCGGGAGCCGCCGGCCGAGACGCACATCCCGTTCGAGATCGAGATCCTGCATCAGGACAGGGACCTCGTCGTGATCGACAAGCCGCACTTCCTGCCGTCGACGCCGGCAGGAAGATACGTGCAGAACTCCGCACTCGTGCGCCTGCGCCGCCTGCTGGACAATGCTGATCTCGCTCCAGTGCACCGTCTGGACCGTGCCACGGCCGGACTGCTCATGTTCTCCGCGCGCTCCGTGACGCGCGGCGCGTACCAGACGCTGTTCCAGCGCCGTCAGATCGAGAAGGTGTACGAGGCGGTGTCCGCGCGACCTGCCGGATGGACCGATGACCTGCCCAAGACGGTGCGGCTGCACATCGAGAAGCTGCGCAGTCAGGTGTGCGTCGACGTCGACCTCGATCGCGAGCCGAACTCCGAGACGCTCATCGAGTTGATCGGCGCCGACGAGCACGTGGTCCACACCCTGCTTCGCCCGCACACCGGCAAGATGCATCAGCTGCGAGTGCATCTCGCGAGCATCGGTCTCGGCATCCTGCACGACAATCTGTACCCGATCCTCACGGACGAGAAGCCCGACGATCACGAGAGGCCGCTGCAGCTTCTCGCGAGAGAACTGCGCTTCATCGACCCGCTCAGCGGCGAGGAGCGCGACTTCCGCACACGACGGACGCTGCGCTACGCGCCGCGCTGACTTCTGAGCGTCAGCCGACCTTGTCGCTGAGCTCGAGCCAGCGCATCTCGTTCTCCTCGACCTCGGACTCCAGCGTGCTGATGCGCTTCATCTTCTGAGCGAGACCCTCGTAGTCGGACTGATCGTGCTCCACCATCGCGTGCTTGGCGTTGTCGATCTGCTGCGTGAGCTTCTGGATCTTGCGCTCGAGCGCCGCGACCTCTTTCTGCGCTGCGCGCAGCGCCGCACCTTCGAGGCCGGAGGACGAAGACGATGCCTTCGCCGCGGATGGCGCACCGCTCTGCTCTGCCGCACGCAGCCGAAGGTACTCGTCCACTCCCCCTGGGAGGTGACGCAGGCGTCCTCCCATGACGGCGAACTGCTGATCGGTGACGCGCTCGAGGAAGTACCGGTCGTGGCTCACCACGAGAAGCGTGCCCGGCCATGAGTCCAGCAGGTCCTCGATCGCCGCGAGCATGTCGGTGTCCATGTCGTTGGTCGGCTCATCGAGGATCAGCACGTTCGGCTGCTCGAGCAGCACGAGCAGCAGCTGCAGCCGTCGCTGCTGACCTCCGGAGAGATCCTTCACCGGCGTCGAGAGCTGCGCCGACGAGAACCCGAGCCGCTCGAGGAGCTGGCCGGGTGTGAGCGACTGCGACTTGGACCCGCTGCCGAAGGTGTACTCCGTGCGCAGGCTCTCGATGACCTTGCGCACCGGATCGTTCCAGACCACGGCGAGTTCATCGATCCGCTGCGTGAGCGTCTTCACCTTGACGGTGGTGCCACGCTTCACCCGACCGCTGGTCGGCTCGATGGTGCCGGCGACGAGCCCGAGGAGCGTCGACTTGCCCGCACCGTTCACGCCGAGGATGCCGGTGCGCTCCCCCGGCGCGATGCGCCACTCCACGTCGCGCAGCACCTCACGGGGTGCACCGCTGTCCGATGCGGGGTACGTCACGCCGGCATCCAGCAGGTCGACGACGTCCTTGCCGAGTCGGGAGACGGCGAGTGACTGCAGCGAGACCTTGTCGCGGATCTCGGGTACGTCCTCGATCAGCTCGTTCGCCGCATCGATGCGGAACTTCGGCTTGCTGGTGCGTGCCGGAGCTCCTCGGCGCAGCCAAGCGAGCTCCTTGCGTGCGAGGTTCTGTCGCTTCGCCTCGGTCGCGGCCGACATGCGGTCGCGCTCCACACGCTGCAGGATGTACGCGGCGTAACCGCCCTCGAAGGGCTCGACGATACGATCGTGCACCTCCCACGTCTCGGTGCAGACTTCGTCGAGGAACCAGCGATCGTGAGTGACGACGAGGAACGCGCCGGAGTTCACCGCCCAGCGCTTCTTCAAGTGCCCTGCGAGCCACGTGATCGCTTCGACATCGAGGTGGTTGGTCGGCTCATCGAGCGCGACGATGTCCCAGTCCTGAACGAGCAGCGCGGCGAGCGCGACACGACGCCGCTGTCCGCCGCTGAGGCCGCGGACCGGGGCATCCCATGCCAGATCAGCCAGCAGGCCCTGTATGACGTCTCGCACACGTGCGTCGCCCGCCCACTCGTATTCCGGAGTGTCGCCGACCACCGACTGCGCGATCGTGAGGGAGTCATCGAGGGTGTCCGCCTGGTCCAGCACGCCGACGGTGGTACCGGCGCGCATCGTCACGCGCCCACCATCCGGTTCCTTGCGGCCGGCGAGCATCGCCAGCAGCGAAGACTTGCCGTCGCCGTTTCGACCGACGATGCCGATCCGATCCCCCTCCTCGATGCCGAGGGTGATGGAGTCGAAGACGACCTTGGTCGGGTATTCCAGGTGAAGGGCCTCGGCCCCGAGAAGATGTGCCATGTCACTCCAAGGCTACGGCAGTCGCCTGATTGCTAGCCTCGGTGGCATGACGACGTTCTACGAACCCACTGCCTCCGAGTTCGAACATCTTCGCCGTTGCGTCGATCTCGCCCGTGAGGCGCTCGACGACGGCGATGAGCCGTTCGGCTCGATCCTGGTCGACGCGCACGGAACGGTACGGTTCGAAGACCGCAACCGCGTCAAGCACGGGGATCAGACGCGGCATCCGGAGTTCGAGATCGCCCGCTGGTCGGCGACGAACCTCACCTCTGAAGAGCGCGCATCGAGCACTGTCTTCACCTCAGGCGAGCACTGCCCGATGTGCTCGGCGGCGCATGCATGGATGGGGCTCGGCCGCATCGTCTACGCGGCGAGCTCTGCGCAACTCGTGCAGTGGAGTGCAGAGCGAGGCGCAGGTCCCTCCCCTGTCGCCCCGCTGCCCATCGCGACCGTCGCTCCCGCCGTGCCCGTCGCGGGCCCCGTCTCCGCGTTCGCCGACGAACTCCGCGAACTTCATCTGCGCCGCGCGGGCGACTGATCGCGGGCCTCGCGTCGTCACACCGAGCGCATCAGATTCACCGAGGTGATTCCGAGATCTTCGAGTCGCCTGGCATCTGCCGCTGTGCGGGATGTGATGACCGTCACGGCCTCGCCCTGCTCGCGCAGCTCATGCCACCGTTCGAAGACCGCTCCGCCGGGGGCCAGATCTGCACGAGCGACAGGGAGATCGTCATCATCCACCTCGACGACGACGCCGATGCTCCGCGGCTCCGCGAGCGGGAGGTCACCGGCGCGAGCCCGTGCGATGAGGTCTGCGAACTCGCGTCCGAGCGGCTTCACACCGTTGTCGACGTCGAGAAGTCCGAGCGAGTACTCGAGTTCCTTGTAGTCTCCGAGCGTGCGGGAGACGTCGTGCGAGCACCACCACGTGATGCCGTACAAGCCCGGTGAGCTCAAGGCGGCCGTCACGGTGCGTGCGGCGAACTCCGGCATCTCCTCGTCGGCGAGATTGAGGGAAGGCGCGCCGACCTCCTGCAGCCACACCTGACGTCCTGAGTCCGTCGCGAACGCCTTGGAGAGCTCGATCATCCACTCGGCATGACGCACGGACTGCGGTGACAGTCCGCCATAGGCTGCCGCTGTCCCATTGAAGATCCAGGAGTGGACAGTGGTGATGTCGCCGAGGCGGGACGCATGAACCGGGAGGAAAGGATGCTCGTCGCGGTACCACAGATGATCGTTCTCGCTGTGAGTGATCAGATGACGCGGGTCCGGGTCCACGGGTGCGGACAGGAGCGACGAGAGCCAATGTCCGATCTGGTCGCTGTCGGCCGGCATCGCCGACGGGTTCGGGAGCTGGAACTGATTGAGCTCGTTCCCGAGCGTCAGGCCGATCAGATTCTCACGGTCCCTGACCGCGTCGTACACGGCCGAGACCAGTTGAGCCTGAGCGGCGATGGCCGCCTCATCGACGAACATGTTGCCGTCGTGCCAGTTGACCAGCCATGCGGGCACGAAATCGAATCCCGACATGTGGCCCTGGATGACGTCCACGGCGATGTCGAGATCGAACTCGGCTGCGATGTCAGCGACCAGTGCGATGTCCTGCAGCGCCTGCGTCCGGATCAGGGTTCGGTTGGGCTGGAGCACCGGCCACAACGGGAAGACTCTCACGTGGTCGATGCCGAGGCCCGCGAGCGCCTCGAAGTCGGCGCGCACGACATCCGGGTCGATCCCCATCCACTGGAACATCCAGTCCTTGGAGGGCGTGTAGTTCGCTCCGAATCGCGGAGTGCGGTCAGTCACTGGGAGTCTCATCCTTCTTGCTGGGCGGTGATGCGGTCGATTCACGAATGATGAGTCGACGGCCGGACACGGTCTGCGAAGAGACCTGTTCGCCGTCGACGAGCCTGCGCAGCATCTGCACTGCTGTGCGGGCGCTCTCCTCCACGGGGGCATCGAGCGCCGTCAGGCGCGGACGCACGAGCGTGGAGACCCAGGAGTCCTCCCAGGCGACGACAGAGAGCTGATCCGGCACGCGCACGCCGATCTCGGGCGCGTGCGCGACGATCTCTGCGGCCATCGCCTCGCTGTCCACGACGAGGGCGGTAGCAGCGCCAGCACGGCGGAGCAGGTCCGCGACGGGATCCGGGGACGTCGGATCCCAGCGCAGCACATCTGCCGCGATACCTCGTCGCAGCGCAGCCTCAGTGAAGCGACGGTCGCGATCGCGAGCGTGGACGAGGCCAGGTGAATCGCTCACGCGAGCGATCTGGAGATGTCCGAGGTCGCCGAGATGCGTGAGCACCTGGTCGTACGCCGTCTCATCGCTCACGGTGACCGCGGGCACGGCGTCTTCGATCGGTGCACCCAGCAGTACGGCGGGAGCGCCGAGCTCGCGCACATGCGCGATGCGCGGGTCCTCGTCACGGACATCGACGAGCAGGAAGGCGTCCACGCGCCGCTCGCTCCACCATTCTCGATAGACGCGCTGCTCGTCATCGGCGAGCACGAGGGTGAGCGAAAGAGACCAGTCGATCTCGGCCAACGGCTGCGTGAGCCCCGCGATCAGCCTCATGAAGAACGGATCACGCTCGAATCTGCCGCCTATTCGCGACACGACGAGTCCGAGGCTGTGCCCGCCCTGCCCTCCGACCTTGCGACTGGCATAGTTCGGGCGCCAGTTCAGTTGATCCGCCGCCTCACGGATGCGAGCAGCCGTCGCCTCAGAGACATTGGGGCGTCCGTTGAAGACATGCGAGACGGCGGAAGGGGACACGCCCGCTCGCGCGGCAACAGCGGCGATGGTGACTCGGGCTGGTCTGTTCTCGTTCATCTCATGAGAGAGATTAGGGGCTTGACCGCCGAATGTAAAGCGGTATACATTAGCCGCCAGTTGATGTGTACCGCTTTACACGAGTCCCGACACGGGCGGCCATCACCCCGTTCAGATGCACCGCAGCTCTCAGGAGGTCTCCTTGTCCCAAGGCATCAGCAGGCGCACGTTCCTCGGCGCGATAATCGGAACCGGCGTCGTGACGCCGCTGCTGGCGGGTTGCGGCCCTCTCATGTCCGCCTCGAGCGCACCGGGCGCGATATCCGTGCACACTCAGCTCAGCGGCGCGGTCTCGGGAGCACAGGTGTTCTCCGACGTCGTGGCCGCGTATCAGCGCGCGAACGACCAGACCGTCGCACTGCTCAAGAACGGATCCGATCTGCCGATCGTGTTCGAGACGAGCGCCCTGGCCGGCAAGGAAGCCGACATCGCGATGGTCAACCTGCAGGGACGCACCCTGTCGTGGACTCGCCTCGAGGCGACGATCCCCGTCGAAGACCTGCTCGATGAATGGGGGCTGCGGGACAAGATCATCCCGGAGGCCATCGAGGAGTGGACGGACGAGCATGGGCACCTGCGCGCATTCCCCTTCACTCGCACGAACTGGCCCGTCTCGTTCAACGTCGGACTGCTCGACGAAGCGGGCGTCCAGCTGCCGACCACGACCGATGAACTCATCGTGGTCGCGGACGCGCTGCGTTCCAAGGGAATCGGCCCGGTCACGGTCGGGGGCTCCGACTGGAGCGGGCAGAAGATGTTCCTGCAGATCCTTCAGGGCTTCCTCACCAAGGAGGAGGCCAGCCGAGCGTTCTCGACCGGCAAGCTCTCCGAGAGCCCAGGAGCGATCGCGGGCGTCGAGCATTTCGTCGAGCTTCGCGACGCCGGAGTCTTCGTCGACAACGTGCAGGGGTACACCTCGGACTCCGAACTCACCCAGTTCAACACCCGCAAAGCCGCCATCGTCCCTGCAATGTCGTCGGCACTCGCTCTCGTGCCGCTCGAGCGCGCGGCCGAGGTCGTCGTCGGCGGATGGCCCAAGCCGTCTCGAGGCGGTGTTCTCGCCCATCCGAGCGTGATCCAGAGCTACAACGGCCACGGGATCTGGATCAGCACGAACGGAGCGGAGAAGCTCGATCTGCTCAAACCTTTCATCCAGAACCTGTACAGCCCGGAAGTCACGAAGGAGTTCATCCTCGACTCCGGACGCGACATGAGCAGGATCACGGATGTCGTCAGCACCGATTTTCCCCTCGTCGCACAGGCCTCGCAGCTGACGACCGATCAGGTCACCCCTGTGATGCTCCCCGATCTGCTCATCCCCGACGCCGTGTTCGAACCGATGATCCGCGCCACAGCAATGGCGTACGGCACTGCCTCTGTCGATCAGATCATCGAAACGTTCGAGAAGGCCTACGACGCGGCCTGACGGCCCGGAAGGACAATGATGACCGCGCTCGCCCCATCTCCCATCGCACCCGCATCCCCTGAACCCCGGATGCCTGCGCCACGTCGCCGCTCCACACTGCGCGAGCGCTTCCCCGGCCTGGCTCTGCCGGCTCTGATCTGGTACGCCGTCTTCATGATCGGGCCTGTCGTCGCGATCTTCGTCATCGCGTTCCTCGACTGGCCAGGGATGCTCGAGACGCCGACCGGCGCCGGATGGGCGAACTTCTCCGCCGTGTTCGCCGACACCACGTTCTGGGCCGCTCTGGGCAACTCGGCGATCCAGATCGTCGTCGGGCTGCCGATCATGATCGTGCTGGCCTTCCTGCTCGCGTTCTACGTCGTGCAGAAGCCGCCGGGGCACCGCGTCCTGCGCTATCTGCTCTTCATCCCCGCACTCATCTCGGCCCCCGCCACGGCCATGGTGTTCTACGCCATGCTCAACCCGGACGGCCTTGTCAACGGCGTCATGCGACCCCTGGGGCTCGTGGGCAACGCCTGGCTGGCTGATCCGAGCACCGCTCTGGGTGCGATCATCGCCGTCGAGCTGTGGAGCGGAATCGGGTACTCGGCCGTCCTCATCGCGGCGCGGCTCGACGGAGTCGACTCCGAGATGATCCAGGCCGCACGCGTGGACGGTGCAGGAGACTGGCGCATCGCATGGCGGATGTACTGGCCGATCGCGCAGGACTTCATCGGCGTCGTCACGATGCTCCAGTTCCTGTCCCTGCTGTTCAACTCCGCACAGACCGTGCTGCTGTTGACACAGGGCGGACCGGGGAACTCCACGATGACGCTTTCCTACCTCATCTACCGCAAGGCCTTCGTCGAGACCGATCTCGGCTACAGCCAAGCGGTCGGCGTGATCCTTTTCATCATCGGGCTGGTCGGGATGGGGCTCATCCGCCGCTTCCTGCGCGCGACTCACTGACCTCGGACGAAGGCGAACCTCATGGCACGACGCACTGTTCTCCCTCTGCGCGATCGCGTGGGATCGATCACCAGCGGAACGCTGGCCTGGCTGTACGCCGCCGCGCTGC
Organism: Microbacterium murale; assembly: GCF_030815955.1. Taxonomy (NCBI): domain Bacteria; kingdom Bacillati; phylum Actinomycetota; class Actinomycetes; order Micrococcales; family Microbacteriaceae; genus Microbacterium; species Microbacterium murale. Next base: position 391,544 of record NZ_JAUSXK010000001.1, read on the forward strand.
TCATCCCGTTCTATTACTTCATCACCTCGTCGTTCAAGACGAATGAAGAGATCTTCGAGTCTCCGCTCGCATTGCCGACGCAGTGGGATCTGTCGAACTTCGCCACCGCAGTGCAGCAGGCCGACCTGTGGCTCGCGATAGCGAACTCCGCCATCACGACGGTCTGCGCGCTCGTCCTCACCCTGCTGCTCGCACTTCCTGCATCCTTCGCTCTCGCACGGGCGAAGGGACGAGTGGGCCGGATCATCGAGACCGTGTTCAGCCTCGGCTTCCTGATCCCCTCGTTCGCCGCGCTGTTCCCCACCTTCCTGTTGGCCGCAGCGCTCGGTTTGTTCCACACCCGCACGTTCGTCGTGCTTCTCCTGCCTGCCACGGCGCTTCCGCTGTCGATCGTGATCCTCACGTCGTTCATGCGCACGATTCCACGCGAGTTGGAGGAAGCCGCATCGATGGACGGGGCGACGACGCTTCAGGTGCTGCGGCAGGTCTATCTCCCCATCTGCATCCCCGGCATCGCCACCGTGCTCCTGCTGAACTTCCTGTCGTTCTGGAACGCGTACCTCTATCCGCTGATCCTGATCGGCCCGGACACCGCGCAACGCACCATCCAGGTCGCGCTGCCGACGCTGAAGGTGGATGCCGGTACCGATTACGGTGTGCTGATGGCCGGAACCCTGCTCACACTGCTCCCCGTATATCTCGTCTACACCGTGCTGCAGCGTCAGATGCAGCGTGCACTCGTCTCAGGGGCGATCAAGGGATGACCTCCGCGAACGACCTGTCGCTGCGCGAGCGCGTCGGGCAGATCAATCAACGCCTCAAGGGTTGGGAAGCCGTCCGCTGGATCGACGGCGAACCCAGGATCACCGATGTGCTCCGCCGCGAAGTGGACAGGTGGGGCGGCCTCGGAGCAATCTACGGCGTGCTCCGCGCGGATCCGTGGTCGCAGGTCAGGTGGCGCAACGGCATTCCGCCGGAGCGCAGCGCCGAGGCCTACCATGCGGTGCAGGACTATGTCATGCGCAACGGCACTGGCATTCCCACGCTCTTCGTCGAAGAGGCTCCTCACGGGCTGATGGCACTGGGGGCGACCACGCTCCCGGTGAATCTCGCGCTCGGCGCCACCATGGACCTCGAGCTCGCCGAGCATCTGGGCGAGAAGGTCGCGGCCGAGGCGCGGGCCCGCGGGGCGCACGTAGCGCTCGTCTCCGGTCTTGACGTGCTGCGCGACCCGCGCTGGGGGCGTGCAGAGGAATGCTTCAGCGAGGACCCGTGGCTCGCCGCGGCCTTCGTCCGGGCAACAGTGCGCGGCATGCAGGGTTCCGATCCGCACGCGGCGATCGACCGGGCACACATCGCGGTCGTCGCCAAGCACCTCGCCGCACAGGGCGCGGGGATCGGCGGTCGCAACGGATCGGGTGCCCCTATCGGTCGCAGGGAACTGGGCGAAGTGCATCTGCGACCGGCGTACGCCGCCGCCCGCGCGGGAGTGGCAGGCTTCATGGCCGCGTACAACGACATCGACGGCATCCCGTGCAGCGCGAACCGTGAGTTGCTCACCGGTAGGCTCCGCGAGGACTGGGGCTGGGAAGGCATCGTCATGGCTGACGGCACCGCCATCGATCGCCTTCGAGACAGCACACCCGATGCGGCATCCGCAGCGGCGATCTCCATCCACGCAGGCGTGGACCTCAGTCTGTGGGATGACGCCTTCACGCATGTCGTCGAGGCCGTGGAGCGTGGACTGCTCGCGGAGGGGGACGTCACGCGAGCGGCAGATCGTGTTCTCGCGTTGAAGACCAGGGTGGGGCTTCTCAGCGGCACGGGCGAGTCGAGCAGCCGAGCTGCGTACGACGTCCGTGAACTGATCACGCTGGCCGCCAGGGCGGCAACGGAATCGGTCGTCATCGTTCACGACCGCGAGAAGACTCTCCCGCTCGCCCCGTCGGCCATCATTGCTCTCGTGGGCCCCAACGCCGACGACATCGAGGCACAGCTGGGCGACTACTCCCCTCCACGACCTGCGGAGGATCCGGACGCATCGACCGTGCGCACCGCCCTTATCCGGCGGTACGGAGCCGGGAACGTGCGCTTCGCGCCCGGTTCGACGCATCGTCACAGGCTGGGCGACGATGCGCTGACCTCGGTCACCGAGGCGTGCGCAGGTGCGGATGTCGCGATCGTCGTGCTCGGAGGGACGAGCCGTCGAAGCTACGAGGATGAGTTCGCAGTCAACGGAGCGGTCGACGCACCGGCCGTCGACACGACGAACGGGGAGGGCGTCGATCAGTCGCACTTGGCGCTTCCGGCCGCTCAGCTCGAGGTGCTGCGGGCGGCGCGGGCAGCCTCGTCGCGCGTGGTCGCGGTCATCATCGACGGCCGGCCTCGCCCATTGACAGAAGTGGCCGCGTTGTCGGACGCACTGATCGTGGCGCCGTTCCCCGGTCCGAGCGGCGGACAGGCGATCGTGGACGCCCTGCAGACCGGGTCCGCCTGCGGCCTGCTTCCCGCGACGTTCCCCTCCGATGACGGGGTCCTGCCCGTCGCGCACGATGAACGCAGGGAGACGGCACGCGGATACGTCGATGCCCGGTACCCCGTCGGTCATCTGCTCGGCGCTGGTGCACCGAAAGACGTCACTGTGCTCCTGCGCCCCAGCAGCTCATCCGTGACGCGCACGGCGCTGTCCGAGGGCGCAGTCAGCACCCTCATCGCGGACGTCGTGAACGATTCGGATTCCGAGATCTCTCTCGCTGTGCCGCTCTTCGGCCGGCGCCACGAGTACGGCATCCGTCCCAGGCGGCGCACTGTGCTCGACGTGCGTCGCGTCCGCGTGCCGGCCGGCGGGTCGACCGCGGTGCGGTTCGCGCTCGGACTCGACGCACTCGGCTCCTGGGCTACCGGGCGGCCCGAACCGTCGCCGGTCGAGGTGATCGCCTGGACCGCCGCGCAGCACGATCCCCCGGAAGATGTCGCGACCGTGCGGATCACCGAGGACGGGGACCCAGGATGAGAGCGCCGACCGCGCTGACGCCTGATCGGACGACTCTCGATCTCCTCACTGCCGCGGCGGACGAAGTCCGCGACGTCTGCGGAACGCGTATCGGCGACCTCGTCAGGGCCGCGCTGCTGCGCACTCTCACCCGCACGATCAGTGTCGATGAGACCGGGTCGGTCTTCGTCATCACCGGCGACATCCCCGCCATGTGGTTGCGGGACTCGACGACGCAGCTCGCCCCGTATCTCCGCTTCCTCGATCGCAGTCCTTGGCTGGCAGATCTCGTGGAGTCCGTGGTCAGGCGCCAGTTCGAGTTCATCAGGCACGACCCATATGCGAATTCGTTCAATGATGGCCCCACAGGGGCGCATTACGACGCCGAGGACCTCTGCGCCGACCCTGCGGTCTGGGAGCAGAAGTACGAGGTCGACAGCCTCTGCTATCCGATCTCCCTCGCGCATGCTCTCTGGAAGAGCACGGGACGCACCGACTTCGTCGATGATCGAATGCACCAGGCGCTGCGTGCGATCGTGGCCCAGTTGCGCCTCGAACAGCGGCACGACGATTCTTCGTACCGCTTCGAACGCACCACAGCGATCCCGACCGAGACGCTGACGCGTGAAGGTCGAGGGTCAGTGACAGCGCACACGGGGATGACGTGGAGCGGGTTTCGTCCCTCGGACGACGCGTGCACCTACGGCTACAACATCCCTGCGAATCTCTTCGCCGCACAGGCTCTCCTGGCAGTGGCAGAGATCGCCGACGAGGTCTGCGACGATCCCGACCTGGCCGCGTGCGCCCGTGCACTGTCTACCGAGCTGCAGTCCGGCGTCGAGAAGTTCGGGATCGTCGATGCGCCAGATGGCAGCTCCATCTATGCCTATGAAGTCGACGGTCTGGGCGGAGTGCTCCGCATGGACGATGCCAACACGCCCTCGCTGCTCTCGCTTCCGCTCATCGCGCCGGACGTGATCGATCGTCGGATCTGGGATGCCACCCGCATGTTCGTGTTGAGCCAGGACAACCCCTATTGGTTCTCCGGCTCGGTGCTGAAAGGTGTGGGCAGCCCGCACACCAAGACGGGACGGGTCTGGCCGATAGCCCTCGCGGTGCAGGGCCTCGTCGGAACACCCGCTGATCGGATCCGCCTTCTCAGGATGATCAGCGACACGGATGCCGGTACCGGGCACATCCACGAGAGCATCGACGCGAATGACCCCACGATCTTCTCGCGACCCTGGTTCTCCTGGGCGGAATCGATGTTCTGCGAGCTCGCGATGGCAGTGGTCGATGACGTCGGGAGCACACCAGCCGGGCGATGACCGCGCACAAACGGGACGAGCTGTCCGGACTCTGAGGTCCGGACAGCTCGTTCGTTCCAACAGGAGTCGTTACTTGTACGACTCCACGATCTCCAGGAGGGTCGGAACGTTGGCGTAGGCCTCGGCCGCGTTCTCCTTCGTGACGATGACCGGGTCGAGCAGGTACGACGGGACGACCTTCGAGCCGTTGTCGTACGACTCGGTGTCGTTGACCTCGGCCTCTTCGCCCTTCTGCAGCTGTCCGACCATCTTGATGGCCTGCTCCACGAGCAGCGCGGTGTCCTTGTTGATCGTGGAGTACTGGATGCCCTCCATGATCGACTTCACCGACTCGACCTCGGAGTCCTGGCCGGTGACGACCGGAACGCCCTTGCCCGCCTGCTGCGCAGCAGTGAGGATGGCGCGGGCCAGAGTGTCGTTCGGCGACAGCACGCCGTCGAGCACGACGTCGCCGCCGTACGAGCCGGTGAGCAGCGTGTCCATGCGGTTCTGCGCGTTCTCGGCCAGCCAGCCCTCCGTCGCCGTCTGGGCGATCTCGGTCTGTCCGGAGACGACGTTCAGCGTGCCGTCGTCGATCGCCGGCTGGAGAACCTCCATGGCACCGTCGAAGAAGACGGCCGAGTTGGCGTCGTCCGGCGAGCCGGAGAACAGCTCGATGTTGTACGGCGCCTCGTGACCGGCGCGCTCGGCGAGCCCGTCGAGCAGGGCCTGGCCCTGGAGGTTGCCGACCTTGAAGTTGTCGAACGCGACGTAGTAGTCGAGCGCGTCGGTGTTCTCGATCAGTCGGTCGTACGCGATCACGTAGGCACCGGCATCCTTGGCCGCCTGCACCTGCGTGGCCAGCTGCTTGCCGTCCTTCGCGCCGATGATGATGACCTTGGCACCGTTGGTGACCATGGTCTGGATCTGGTTCTGCTGCTCGGCGACGGTGTTGCTGGCCGGTGCGTACTGGACGTCGGCCTTGTAGCCGGCCTCTTCCAGTCCGTCGGTGAACAGCTGACCCGCCAGAACCCAGTTCTCACTGGTCTTGTCGGGGAGCGCGACACCGATCGTCGAGCCTGCTTCGAATCCGGTGACTTCCTCGTCGGTTCCGCCTCCGGTGTCGCCGCCACGTTCGCCGGAGCAACCGGTGAGGGCGAGAGCTGTTGCGGCGACAAGCGCTGTGGCCGCAAATGCCATTCTCTTCATGCGATCTCTTTCTCTGTTTCTTGGTGTGGATTACTTGGGTTTTGGATAGTCCGTGAGGTTGGGCCCATCGGGCCGGCCCCGCCGACGCGTCATGAATCCGATCAACGAAGGTCTCCCCTGCTGCTTGTTCCAGACGTCGATGCCGACGGCGACGAGGAGCACGAGGCCCTTGATCATCGAGACGACGTCGGCACCCTGACCGAGCAGCTGAAGTCCGTTGTTCAGGAACGCCATCACGAGACCACCGATGATCGAGCCGATCACGGTGCCGATGCCGCCGGCGACGGCCGCACCGCCGATGAACACGCTGGCGATGGCGTCGAGCTCCCACCCGTTGCCGTCACCGGGGCCGGAGGCCTGCGACCGTGCGACGAAGATCATGCCGGCGAGGGCTGCGAGCACGGACATGTTCATCATGACGAAGAAGTCGACCCAGCGGTCCTTCACGCCTGACAGACCGGCGGCCTGACGGTTGCCGCCGACCGCGTAGATGTGCCGCCCGAAGACCGTGTTGCGCGTGACGAACGAGTAGATGATGACCAGCGCGAGCAGGATGATGCCCGAGACGGGGAAGCTCGTACCGGGGCGACCGGTGGCAAACATCCAGCCCGCCGCCAGGACGACGATGGACAGCAGCACGACCTTGGTCACGCTCACCCACAGTGGCGCCATGAGCGAGCCCATCTTGTGCTGAATACGACGGGTGCGGATCTCCCAGAAGACCAGCCAGGCGACGCCAGCGAGGGCGAGGATCATGGTCGGCACGTTGAACGGCAGCGGAAGAGCGATCTCCGGCAGGTAACCGGCGCCGATGTAGACGAACTCCTTGGGCACGGGGATCGACTGCGAGTTGCCGATCCACTGGTTGGCACCGCGGAAGAACAGCATGCCGGCCAGCGTCACGATGAACGCCGGTACTCCGACGTAAGCGACCCAGAATCCCTGCCATGCTCCCACCAATGCGCCGACGACCAGCCCGAGCACGATCGCCAGCGGCCAGGGAAGATTCCATTCCGCCATCGACTTCGCGACGATGATGCCGACGAATGCCGCGACCGAGCCGACCGAAAGGTCGATATGGCCCATGATGATCACCATCACCATCCCGATCGCGAGGATCAGGATGAAGGAGTACTGGTTGATGACGTTGATCAGGTTGCCCGGCGTCAGTGTCGCGCCGTTGGGACCGTTGCGGATCAGGGTCAGGATCTCGAAGAGGACGACGATGACGATGAGGCTGCCGAAGATGCCGAACTGACGCAGCGACGACTGCGCACCACCGAACATCTTGCGGATATCGCGGAAGTGGAATCCCTGATTCTTGACCTCGGGGGTGGTGCTGGTGCCGCTCATGCGTTCGCTTTCTGATTCGTGGAGGTCATGCTGCGCATGAGCGCCTCCGGAGTTGCCTGGTCAGCGGGGATGCAGTCGGTGACGCGCCCCTCGAAGATCGTGTAGATGCGGTCGGAGATGCCCATCAGCTCCGGCAGCTCGCTGGAGATGACGATGACGCCCTTCCCGGATGCCGCGAGCTCGTTGATGATCGAGTAGATCTCGTACTTCGCACCGACGTCGATGCCGCGGGTCGGCTCATCGAGGATCAGCAGATCGGGGTCGGTGAACATCCACTTGGCGAGGACGACCTTCTGTTGGTTTCCGCCGGAGAGCTTGTTGACGCCCTCCTCGACCGATGGCGTCTTGATCCGCAGCGCCTTGCGATACCGCTCTGCAACCGCGAACTCCTCGCGGTCGTCGACGACGCCGCGCTTGGCGATCTTCGACAGCTTCGCGGAGACGACCGCGCGCTTGATGGTGTCGAGCAGGTTCAGTCCGAGCGTCTTGCGGTCTTCACTGACATACGCGAGTCCGTGGCGGATGGCGCTCGAGACGTCGCGGAGCTCGATCTCCTCACCGTCCTTGAACATCTGGCCGCCGAGGAAGTTGCCGTACGAGCGGCCGAAGATGCTGCGGGCGAATTCGGTGCGTCCGGCGCCCATGAGCCCCGCGATGCCGACGACTTCGCCGCGGCGGACGGTCAGCCCTGATCCCTTGACGACCATGCGCTCAGCGACGGTCGGATGCTGCACCCACCAGTCCTTGACCTCGAAGAAGACTTCGCCGATCTCCGGTGTGCGGTCGGGATACCGGCTCTCGAGCGAACGCCCGACCATACCGCGGATGATGCGGTCCTCGTTGATCTCGCCCTTGGTGATGTCTAGGGTCTCGACGGTGCGACCGTCGCGGATGATCGTGATCTCGTCGGCGATCTGCTCGATCTCGTTGAGCTTGTGGCTGATCATGATCGACGCGATGCCCTTGGCCTTGAGCCCGAGGATCAGATCGAGCAGGTGCTGCGAGTCGTTCTCGTTCAGCGCGGCGGTCGGCTCGTCGAGGATGAGCAGCCGTACGTCCTTGTTGAGCGCCTTGGCGATCTCGATGAGCTGCTGCTTGCCGACGCCGAGGTGCTTGATCGCGATATCGGGATCCTCGTTGAGGCCGACGCGGGCGAGCAGTTCAGTCGCACGCGTCTTGGCTGCGCTCCAGTCGATGACACCGCCGCTCGCGATCTCGTTGCCGAGGAAGATGTTCTCGGTGATCGAGAGCTCGGGGATCAAGGCGAGCTCCTGATGGATGATCGCAATGCCGGCCTGCTCGCTGGCCACGATGTCCTTGAAGCGCTGCTCCTCGCCGTAGAGGAGGATGTCGCCGTCGTACGAGCCGTACGGGTAGACCCCGGACAGCACCTTCATCAGAGTCGACTTGCCTGCACCGTTCTCACCGCAGATGGCGTGGATCTCACCCGCGCGTACGGTGATCGAGACATCGGAGAGTGCTTTGACTCCCGGGAACTCCTTGGTGATGCCCCGCATCTCCAAGATGGGCCCCGACACTGCTGGCATCGCTGCTGTGCTGCTCACGGATCTTCCTCGATACTTGACGGCCGTTCTTAATGTGACCGTTCACATGAGACACAATATTGCGCCTCTTGATCCCCGGTGTCAAGTAGAGGTCGTCCGTCGTTGCGCTATCGAGACGCGACGGTCACGATGTCAGCGCGATGAGCTGGAGGATCGCAGGCGCAGCTGCGGTACGACGGGTCCGAACTCCGGAACATCCTCACCGCGGATCTGCGCAAGCAGGATATGCACTGCGCGCTGACCCAAGGACGGAAAATCCTGATGCACGGTCGTGAGCGGCGGCCAGACGTGAGCCGCGACGGGTATGTCATCGAAGCCCACGACGCTGACCTGGCGCGGCACGTCGATGCCGGCATCCCTGAATCCGTGCATCAGCCCGATCGCCATCAGGTCGTTCGCCGCGAACACGGCGGTGAAATCCGGGCGGCGTGCGAGCTCGGTACCGGCGAAGTGGCCGAAGTCCGCCGTCCAGTCCCCCCGGATCGGCGGAAAGGTGGGCAGATCGGCCTCACGCAGGGCATCGAGGTATCCGCGCATGCGCGACTCGGCCTCGATCCAGTCCTGCGGCCCCGCCAGGTGGACGATGTCGCTGTGACCCAACGAGATCAGGTGCTCGGTGACCGCTCGTGCACCGGCAACCTGGTCCGCCGATAGCGAGAACCCGTCCGAACCGGAGGCGGTCTGAAGGCTGACGAAGGGCACACCGACGGCCATGCCGCGCAGCACGTTGAACACCCTCACCTGCGGAGCAAGAACGACGATACCGCTGACTTGCTCCCGCCCGAGCTGTCGGATCGCATCCCCGATCGCCTCGGGCGTCGTGGCCGGCAAGTTGACCGTGGTCACGGAGTACCCCTCGACGCGCGCGGCATCCTCGATGCTCGCGATCGACGACGTCGGACCGAACTCGCCGATCGTGGCCGACAGCACGCCGATGGTCCGCGATCGGCTGGTGACAAGCGCCCGCGCTGCGAGATTCGGCTTGTAGTCGAGGACGGCAATGGCGTCCTGCACGCGCTTCTTCGTCTCAGGACGAATGCTGGGATGGTCATTCAGGACCCTCGAAACGGTCTGATGCGAGACCCCGGCGAGACGCGCGACGTCACGGATGCTGGGCAGCCGTGCGCGCTCAGAGGCGTTTGACATCACGCGGCCTCCTCCCATGTGCACGATCACATCGTCAGTTCATTATGTCTGCTTGCGACGATCAGTGCACGTCAAGGACTCGCGGATCGCGGTCGAAGGATGTCAGGCCCTCGGGGCCCTGGAAACCGGATCACTCAGCAGCGACTCGAAGGCGAGCTCGGCCGGTGCGATCTGCATCAGATGCGATCTCATGTGCGCTCGTTCGAGTCGGACGGTGCGCCCCTCAGCCCCCACAGGGTGCAGTCGGACAGCCGCCGACAGCCGCTCTCTGCTCGTGGCCAGCAGCACGCCGAGGTACCCGGACAGCACGACCATCTGGGGCGCGAACGCGTTGACGAAGTTGGTCAGCGCGACCGAGAGCACATCCACTTGTCGTGCCACCTCGGCGAGGGTGACGGGGTCGCGCACCAGGCCGAGTTCGATGTCGAGCTCATCCTCGTCGAGGCCCCGCCTGCCCAGCAGCGCGAGCACTTTCGCCGGATGCACCTCGACCTGGAGGCACCCGCGGCGCCCGCAGGAGCAGAGGGCGCCTGACGTGTTGACGACCGTGTGACCGAACTCCCCCGCGAACCCCGACGTGCCACGCACCAGGGCACCGTCGAGGACCAGCCCGCCGCCGATGCCGTTCATGGAACCGCTCAGATAGAGCACGTTGTCGACGTCTCGTCCGACGCCGAACCGCGTCTCCGCCATCGCGCCGACGCTGGTGTCGTTGCCGACTGTCACCTCCATGCCGATCGCATCGGCGAGTCGGTGCGCCAGGTTCTCCCTGCGCCAGCCGAGCGAGGGCGACAGCAGCACCGTCCCGCCGCTGTCCACCAGGCCGGGAACGGCGACGCCTGCGCCGACGAGTCGGTAGTGGCGATCGATGTCCGCGCGCATGCCGTCGACCAACGAGGAGGTGAGCTGCGCGAAACGTCTCGGGTTCGGGGGCTTGGCGAGGTCGTGGCGGACCCGCGAATGCACCGCTCCGCCAAGGCCGACCAGCGCCACGGAGACGGCGTGCGGGTCAGCACTGACACTCAGCGCGACGACCCTGTCCTCGGCCGCGACGCCCAGCGACGGACGACCGGCTCGGCCGGTGGGCTTCACCGACGTCTCGCAGACGACCTGCAGATCGAGGAGCTCTTGCACCAGCGCCGTCACGGTCGAGCGGGTCAGTCCTGTCCAGGCACCGATCTCCGATCGGGACAGGGCACCGCGGCCGTGCACCAGCTGCAGCACGGCCGACAGATTCTGCTGCCGCACGTCCTCGTTCGTCGTGCGCGCCGCCGGCCGAGCAGTTGCCGGCGCAACGAGATCGCGATCCGCCGTATCTTGGCGCGCGGCCATCAGTGCCCTGCCATCATGTGTCGCATGAGCAACTCCTGCGTCGCATCGGCCCTGGTCACTTCGGCGGTGATGCGCCCGTCTGCGAGGGTGTACACACGGTCGGAGAGCCCGATCACCTCTGGGAGCTCCGAGGAGATGACGATGATCGCCTTGCCCTGCGCCGCGAGTTCGTTGATCAGACCGTAGATCTCGTACTTGGCACCGACGTCGATGCCGCGGGTGGGTTCATCGAGGATGAGCACCTCCGGGTTGCTGAAGATCCATTTCGACAGCACGACCTTCTGCTGGTTCCCGCCCGAGAGCGTCGCCGTCGCCGCGCTCACGCTCGGGGTCTTGATGTTCATCTTGTAGCGATACGCCTCGGCGACCTTGCGTTCGCGGACGCCGTCGACCAGCCCGCGGTGAGCGAGTCGCCCCAACGCCACCGAGGAGATGCTCGTCTCCACCGAGGCGAGCAGGTTGAGTCCGTCCTGCCTGCGATCCTCAGGAGCATAGGCGATGCCGTGACCGATCGTCTCCCGGATCGTGCGCAGCTCGATCTCCTCACCGCGTTTGAATGCTGATCCGGTGATCGTCGATCCGTAGGAGCGACCGAAGATGCTCATCGCGAGCTCGGTCCGTCCCGCTCCCATGAGACCGGCGATCCCCACGATCTCACCCGAGTTCACGTGGAAGCTCACGTCGTCGATCACGACCCGCTGCGGGTCGCTCGGATGATGAACGGTCCAGTTCTCGACGCGGAACAGTTCGTCGCCGATGTCCGGTTCGCGCGGTGGGAAAAGATCATCGAGTGGGCGGCCCACCATCGCTCGGATGATCCGACTCTCGTCCGTCTCTGGGTCATCGCGACGCATCGTCTCGATCGACGCGCCGTCGCGGAGCACGGTGATCCGGTCGGCGATGCTCAGCACCTCCTGCAGCTTGTGCGAGATCAGCACGCAGGTGATCCCCTGGGCGCGGAACCGGTCGACGAGTACCATCAGCCGATCGGAATCGTCACGCCCGAGCGCAGCGGTCGGTTCGTCGAGGATCAGCAGCCTGACGTCCTTCGCCAGCGCCTTCGCGATCTCGACCAGCTGCTGCTTGCCTATCCCGAGTTCGGACATCCGCGTCGCCGGGCTCTCTTGGAGACCCACCCTGGCCATGAGCTCGGCCGCACGGGCATGGGTGCGCTCTTCATCGACGAGCCCGAATCGGGTCATCTCGTGCCCGAGGAAAATGTTCTCGGCTATGGACAGCTGCGGGACGACTGCCAGCTCCTGGTGCACGATGACGATGCCCTCGGCCTCACTGTCGGCGAGGGAGCGAAACCGCATGTCTCGCCCGTCGAACGTGATCGTGCCCTCGAACGTGCCGTGCGGATGGACGCCGCTGAGGATCTCCATGAGCGTCGACTTTCCCGCACCATTCTCGCCGCAGATGGCGTGAACCTCACCGCGACGCACCTCGAGAGACACGTCTTTCAGCGCCGTCACGCCGCGGAAGCGTTTCGTGACGCCCGACATGCGCAGGACCGTGTCGGGCATCGCACCACCTCTTCGCGTGTCGATCGGATTCAGCCATGCTACCGAAAAAAATAATTTGTCCGCAGGTACGTCAATATGCAATGCTTCGGGTGCGGAAAGCGCTCGAGCGCCGCCCCGCAGCCGACAGAGTGGTCCGACAGCACGGACCGCCGCCCTTTCAAGGAAGAGAGAACGCTATGAGAAAAGTCCTGCGTGCAGTCGCGACCACAGGTGCCTTCGCACTTGCCTTCGGACTCGCAGCCTGCGCGGGCAGCCCTGCTCCGTCATCTGAAGGCAACGCCGAGGCGACCGACATCACCGTCGGCGTCGCGATGCCGACGGAGACCAGCGAACGCTGGATCGCCGACGGCGACGCCGTCAAGTCGCAGCTCGAAGAGGCCGGCTACGACGTCGATCTCCAGTTCGCGAACGACGACATCCCCCGTCAGCAGCAGCAGCTCGATCAGATGATCACCAACGGTGCCGACATCCTCATCATCGCGTCCATCGACGGCACCGCTCTGGCGACCCAGCTCGAGAACGCCGCGAGCAAGGGTATTCCGGTCATCGCGTACGACCGGCTCATCAACGGCACCGAGGATGTCGACTTCTACGTCACGTTCGACAACTACACCGTCGGAGTGCAGCAGGCGCAGTCGCTGCTGCGCGGACTCGGATTCCTCGACGAGAACAACGAGGACACCGGCGCAACAGATCCCAAGGCGATCGAGTTGTTCGCCGGTTCACCCGACGACAACAACACCAAGTTCTTCTACGAGGGTGCGATCGACACGCTGCAGCCGTACTTCGACGACGGCCGCATCACCGTCACGTCAGGCCAGATCGACATGGACACCGTCTCGACGCTGCGCTGGGATCAGGCCACCGCGCAGAAGCGCATGGAAGACCTGCTCACCAGCACCTATGACGGCGGCTCCAAGCCGCTGGACGGAGTGCTGTCGCCCTACGACGGCATCTCCCGCGGCATCATCACCGCCCTCGAGAACGCGGGCTACGGCTCGACGATCGAAGGCGGGCTGCCGGTCGTCTCCGGTCAGGATGCCGAGATCGCGTCGGTGAAGATGATCGCCGATGGCGTGCAGTACGCGACCATCTTCAAGGACACCCGCAAGCTCGCCACTCAGGCAGTGGCCGCCGCCGACTCGTTCGCGAAGGGCGAGGAGCCGGAGGCGAACGACACCGAGACGTACGACAACGGCGTGAAGGTCGTCCCGTCCTACCTGCTCGAGTCCGACATCGTGGTGGCCGATAACATCACCCCGCTGCTGGTCGACTCCGGCTACTGGACCGAAGAAGAGATCGCCGCAGGCGTCGCGGGCTGATCCGCGTTGTGAAGTCCGTCCGTCGGGGCAAGACCCGACGGACGGACCTCACAACTGCTGTCACCAAATCACAGACAGGAGCTGCGATGTCCGACGCTATCCTCGAGATGCGCAACATCACCAAGAACTTTCCCGGCGTCAGAGTGCTCGATGACGTCACACTGACCGTCACCAGCGGCGAGATCCACGCGATCTGCGGCGAGAACGGCGCCGGAAAATCCACCCTCATGAAGGTGCTCTCGGGCGTGTACCCCCACGGTTCCTTCGACGGATCGATCGTCTTCGACGGCGAACCGCAGCGGTTCAACGCGATCAAGGACTCCGAGCACGCCGGCATCGTCATCATCCACCAGGAGCTGGCGCTCGTCCCTCACCTCTCGATCGCCGAGAACATCTTCCTCGGCAACGAGGTCGTCCACCGCGGATTGATCGACTGGCACGAGGCCAACGCGCGAGCGGCGACGCTCATGGAGCGCGTCGGACTCAATGAGAACCCGACGACGCCGGTCGGTCAGCTCGGCGTCGGCAAGCAGCAGCTCATCGAGATCGCCAAGGCACTGACGAAGGACGTGCGCCTGCTCATCCTCGACGAGCCCACCGCCGCGCTCAACGACACCGATTCCGAGCATCTGCTCGGCCTGCTCCGCGGCCTTCGCGAGCAGGGCATCACCTGCATCATCATCAGCCACAAGCTCGGCGAGATCGTCGACGTCGCCGACTCGACGACGATCATCCGAGACGGGCAGACGATCGAGACGATCGATATGCACGGCCCCGATGCCACGCAGGATCGCATCATCCGCGGCATGGTCGGCAGGTCGCTGGATCGCCGATTCCCCGAGCGCATTCCGAACATCGGCGAGGAGATCTTCCGCATCGAGAACTGGCGCGTGCTGCATCCGACCCAGCAGGATCGCGTCGTCGTCGACAACGCCTCCCTGTCGGTGCGCGCGGGCGAGATCATCGGCATCGCAGGCCTCATGGGCGCGGGTCGCACCGAGTTCATGATGAGCGTCTTCGGACGCAGCTACGGACGGGATGCCTCGGGGAAGGTCTTCCTGCGCGGCGAGGAGATCTCCACCCGCACGGTGAAGGATGCGATCGGCAATCGGATCGCCTACGTCTCGGAGGATCGGAAGGAGTACGGCCTCAACCTGATCACCGACATCAAGACGAACATCTCCGCTGCTGCTCTGGGCAACCTGACATCCACCGGACCGTTCATCGACCGCAACCGAGAGGTCGAGGTGGCGGAGAAATACCGCAACGACCTCAACATCAAGTCTCGGACGGTCGCCCAGATCGTCGGAAACCTCTCCGGCGGCAACCAGCAGAAGGTCGTGCTGGCGAAATGGCTCTACACGGATCCGGAGGTCCTGATCCTCGATGAGCCGACCCGTGGCATCGACGTCGGAGCGAAGTACGAGATCTACGAGATCATCGGTGCGCTCGCGGCGGCAGGCAAGGCCGTCATCCTCGTCTCCAGCGAACTGCCGGAACTGCTCGGACTCTCCGATCGCATCTACACCCTCGCCTACGGGCGGATCACCGGGCAGCTTCCCGTCGCGGATGCGACGCAGGAGGCGCTCATGTCCCTCATGACAATCGAGAACTCTTCCCCGAAGGAGGCCGCGGCATGAACAACGTGTTCACCGAGGTCAAAGACCTGCTGACCCACAACCTGCGCACGTCAGGCATCTACATCGCTTTCGTCGCGATCATCCTGCTGTTCACGATCCTCACAGGAGGAACGCTGCTCAGCCCGGAGAACGTCACGAACATCGTTCTGCAGAACGCGCACATCCTGATCATGGCGCTGGGCATGATCCTGGTGATCGTGGGCGGCCACATCGACCTCTCGGTCGGTTCCGTCCTCGCGTTCGCATCCGCCGTCTCCGCCGTGCTCGTCATCCGCATGGGCATGCCGTGGTGGGTCGGTGTGATCGCCGCCATCGTCGTAGGGATCGTGGTGGGCGCATGGCAGGGGTACTGGGTTGCGTACGTCGGAATCCCGGCGTTCATCGTCACCCTGGCCGGCATGCTGCTGTTCCGCGGCCTCACCTGGCTGGTGCTCAACAACGTGTCGCTGTCTCCGTTCCCGACCGACTACCGCGAGGTCGCCAGCGGGTTCCTGGACGGCCCCTTCGGGACGATCACCGTGGGTCAGGGCGAGGGTCTGATGGCAGTGCCGCAGACCGTCGACATCTTCACCCTCGTCATCGGCGTGCTCGCCGTGATCGGCGTCGTCGTCTCGTCGCTGCGCAGTCGTCGCACACGTCAGGGCTACAACCAGATCGTGGAGTCGATGCCGCTGTTCGTGCTGAAGCTCGTCGTGATCTCGGCCGTGCTGCTGGCGTTCGCCTGGGCACTGGCGTACAACCGCGGCTTCCCGATCGTCCTGATCATCGTCGCGGTGCTCATCCTGATCTATCAGGTGATCGCGAACCGCACGGTGTTCGGTCGCCACGTCTACGCCGTGGGCGGCAATCTCTCGGCCGCCCGTCTCTCGGGCGTCAACGTGCGCAGCGTGAACTTCTGGATCTTCGTCAACATGGGATTCTTGACCGGCATCGCCGCTGCAGTGTTCTCCTCGCGCTCCAACGGCGCGCAGCCCGGCATGGGCAACATGTTCGAGCTCGACGTCATCGCGGCGTGCTTCATCGGCGGTGCCTCGACGATGGGCGGAGTCGGACGAGTCGGAGGTGCGCTGGTAGGCGGCCTCGTGATGGCCGTCATGACGAACGGCATGCAGCTGATGGGCGTACCTCAGTCCAGTCAGCAGATCGTGAAGGGTCTGGTGCTGCTGCTCGCGGTCGCCTTCGACATCTACAACAAGCGCCGTGCAGGCACTGTGCGCTGAGCGCTGACGCGAGAAGGGAGCGGGGCGCTGTGCGCTCCGCCCCCTTCCGTGCGTGATGTCAGACGCGCGGTGCGAGTCCCGCGTACAGGAGGTTCCCGCTCTGCGGGTCTCGCATCACGAGGACCTGGTCGCCCGTCCGCGGGATCTCCAGACGCGACACCAGAGTCGCCAGGGCCACCTGCTGGCCGTCGACATCGAGCGTGATCACGATGTGCGGATTGTCGTTGATCGTCTGCCCGGTGTCCTGGATGGTGAGCACAGTCGCGGTCTGCGTCGGCACACCTGCGGCGCGCAGGCCGGCGACATGCTGGGCCTGGTGCATGGATGCGGTCGCCTGCTGCACCGACTCGGTGAACTCGCTGCCCATCATCGCCTTCGTCATCTTCCCGACGAAGCCGCGGCCCTGACCGATGTCGTCGGCCATCTTCATCGCGTCTTCCTGACGCTGCTGCATCGACTTGCGGTTGAACAGTCCCATGATCACTCCTGACCTCAGCGGTGTCTTGTTGACACCACGCTAAGCAGGAAGAGCGTGCTCCCGATCACGGTTTCAGTGAAGATCTGATGAACTCAGGCGGAGATGATCCGGGCCCCTGGCACCGGCCCGTGCACGTGCAGGGCGGTGCGCCCGGCATCATTGAGCTCCCCCTGCACGTATCGCGCGCTCTCCGGCGTCTCGCACAGGAACGCGACCGTCGGCCCAGATCCTGAGACGATCCCGCTCAGCGCGCCGGCGTGCAGCCCATCGTTGATGACGTCGTCCAGCGCGGGGCGTTCCAGCAGCGCCGGCACTTCGAGGTCGTTGAACATGCATGCGGCGAGCGAATGCGGGTCGCCGGCACGCAGCGCCTGAAGCACCGGGATCGGCACGTCCAACGACAGCGGCGGGTCATCCGCCAGGGCACCGTTCTCGGCGCGGTGCGTGTCGAGCCGTGCGTAGATCTCCGGCGTCGACAACCCTTCCTCGCTGGGCACGAGCACCCAGTCGAAGCGACCGTGCGCGAGCGCAGGGTTCAGTTGATCGCCCCGGCCGGTGCCCACCGCGGTGCCGCCGTGCAGCGCGAACGGCACATCGGCGCCGAGCCGGGCCGCGAGCTCATGGAGCCGATTCGGCGAGAGCCCTGTGCCCCAGAGCGCGTCGCACGCGACGAGGGCGGCCGCGGCATCCGCTGATCCTCCGCCCATCCCACCCGCGACAGGAACGCTCTTGCGCAGCTCGAGGTGCACGCCGCCGGTATACCCGGTCGCCGAGGCGAGCAGCTTTGCCGCACGCATCGCAAGGTTGCGGTCATCCACCGGTACGGTGCTCGGATCTGCGACACCGACCACGCTCAGCGCGAAGTCGTCTGCATCACGGGCGATGACGTCCTCGTAGAGCGACACGGCCTGGAACACGGTGGCCAGCGCGTGATATCCGTCATCATGACGCCCGCCGACGCCGAGGTAGACGTTGATCTTCCCCGGAGCACGCACGTGCACCACTTCGGGGAATGCGGCGAGGCTCATGGGTGTCTCACAGAGCGGACGATGACGCCCAGAGGTCGACGTCGATGCCGTCGGAGAGGGCGTCGATACGAGCGAGCTCCTCGTCGGTGAGCGCAGGCCCGTTGAGCGCTGCGATGTTCTCGTCGAGCTGTGCAGGACGAGAAGCGCCGATCAGCGCGGAGGTGACCACCGGGTCGCGAAGCGTCCACAGCAGCGCCAGCTGCGCCAGCGACTGCCCGCGCTCCTTCGCGATCTCGTTAAGGCTGCGGAGGATGCCGAGGCCGTCCTCTGAGAGCGGCCGGTCCGAGATCGAACGACGTTTCTGCGCACGTTCCGCTGTGCCGTCAGCGAGGTACTTGTCGGTCAGCAGCCCCTGGGCGAGCGGCGTGAAGGCGATCGCGCCCATGCCCTCGCTGCGCAGGGTATCGGTCAGTCCGCCTTCGACCCAGCGGTTGAGGATCGAGTAGGAGGGCTGGTGGATCACCAGCGGCGTGCCGAGCTCACGGGCGACCTCGGCGGCCTTGGCCGTGCGCTCCGCGCTGTACGACGAGATGCCGACGTACAGGGCCTTGCCCTGGCGGACCAGGGTGTCGAGCGCGCCGACGGTCTCCTCGATCGGCGTCACGGGGTCCGCACGGTGGGAGTAGAAGATGTCGACGTAATCGAGGCCCATCGAAGTGAGGGACTTCTCGGCGCTCGCGAGGAGGTACTTGCGGCTGCCGAAGTTGCCGTACGGGCCGGGCCACATGTCGTAGCCGGCTTTCGACGAGATGATCAGCTCGTCGCGGTAGGGACGGAGGTCCTCGGCGAAGATGCGGCCGAAGTTCTTCTCGGCCGAGCCGTACGGCGGGCCGTAGTTGTTGGCGAGGTCGAAGTGCGTGATGCCGCTGTCGAATGCGTGCCGCAGCAGCGCGCGCTGATTGTCGAGCGGGATGTTGTCACCGAAGTTCCACCACAGACCGAGCGAGATCGGCGGCAGATACAGACCGGACGTGCCGACCTGACGGTATTCGAAGTTCTTGTACCTGTCCTCCTTCGCCGCGTACGGGCGGTGGAGCTCAGCGATGTCTGTAGGGAAGCGGGGCGTCTCAGTCACGCCTCCAGGTTAGCCGTCCAGCGCCTCGGCGATTCGCACGAAGTCATCCACCGTCAACTGCTCGCCGCGTGCGGTGGGCGCGACGCCCGCCCGCTCGAGAATCGCGGATGCTTCCGCCGCCGTGCCGCCGAGCACGACGGAGAGCGCCTGACGCAGCATCTTGCGGCGCTGCTGGAACGCCGCGTCGACGATGCGGAAGGTCTTCTTGCGCAGTTCCTCGTCGCCGCGGGGCTCTGCATCGCGTTCGAAGGCGACGAGCACGCTGTCGATGTTCGGCACCGGCCAAAACACCTGACGCGAGACGTTACCGGCGAGTCGCCAGGGCCCGTACCACGCCGCTTTGACGCTCGGTGCACCGTAGACCTTGCTCCCTGGCGGGGCGGCGAGTCGCTCGCCCACCTCGGCCTGCACCATCACGATGCCCCGCTGCAGGTTCGGGAACGTCTCCATGAAATGCAGCAGCACGGGGACGG
Organism: Microbacterium murale; assembly: GCF_030815955.1. Taxonomy (NCBI): domain Bacteria; kingdom Bacillati; phylum Actinomycetota; class Actinomycetes; order Micrococcales; family Microbacteriaceae; genus Microbacterium; species Microbacterium murale. The sequence continues at coordinate 411,210 of NZ_JAUSXK010000001.1, forward strand.
AGACGTTGTAGGGCAGGTTCGCGACCAGCACGGTCGGGTCGCCAGGGAGCTCATTGATCCGCAGCGCATCCGCATCGACCACGGTGAGGGCATCTGCGGGCACGCCATGCGCGCTTGCAGTCTCGGCGAGTCTCGCCGCGAGGCGGTGGTCGATCTCGACCGCCGTGACGGATGCTCCGGTCTCGAGGATCGCGAGGGTGAGTGAGCCGAGGCCCGGACCGACCTCGACGACCCGCTCCCCTGCCTGCACCCGCCCGACGTGCACGATCTTGCGCACCGTGTTGGCGTCGACGACGAAGTTCTGCCCGAGCTTCTTGGTCGGGGTGACGTCGAGCTCGGCGGCAAGACGGCGGATCTCGGTGGCGCCGAGCAGCGTGACGGTCATCCTGCCATTGTCCCCCATGCGGGTAATGTGTTCGGGTGCCCTCGCTCGGAGAACTCATCGCACCCCGCCGGATGGGCCGCGATTTCCGCTGGCTGCTGGCATCCTCATGGACGAGCAATGTCGGCGACGGCATCGCCTTGGCGGCCGCTCCCCTCCTGATCGCCTCGATGACCTCGTCGCCGATCCTGGTGGCGGCGGGTGCGGTTCTGCAGTTCCTGCCCTGGCTGATCTTCGGGTTGCACGCCGGCGCCATCGCGGACCGTTTCGACAGGCGACGCCTCGTGATGTTCGCCAACGCCGCACGGGCGCTCGTGCTGGCAGCGCTCTGCGTGTTCCTGTTCACCGACACGGCGAACATCTGGGTCGTGCTCGCGGCCGCTTTCCTCTACGGCACGGCGGAAGTGTTCGTCGACACCACGAGCAGCACCCTGCTGCCGATGCTCGTGAAGCCCGCCGATCTCGGCGTGGGCAACGCACGACTGCAGGCAGGGTATCTGGTGGCGAACCAATTCGCCGGTCCGCCGGTCGGTGCGTTCCTGTTCGCCGCCGGTCACGCGCTGCCGTTCCTCGTCGAGGTCGTGTGCGTGCTGCTCGCAGTCGTGCTGATCTCACGGATGGCGCGAACACCGGTGCCGCCGCGCGCCACCTCGGCTGAGAAGCCGTCTCCCGTCCATACCGACATCGCCGAGGGCGTGCGCTGGATGTGGCGCAACCCTCCGGTGCGGATGCTGGTGCTGATCATCCTCACGTTCAACATCACGTGGGCGGCACCCTGGGGCGTGCTCGTGCTCTACGCGACGGAGCACCTGCACATGGGCGCCGTCGGTTACGGGGCGCTCACCACCGCGTCCGCAGCGGGCGGCATCCTCGCCACGTTGACATTCGGATGGCTGGAGCGGCATGTGTCATTCGCCACTCTCATGCGCGTGGCGTTGTCGCTCGAAGTGCTCATGCACCTGGCCTTCGCGCTCACGAGTGCGGGATGGGTGGCGCTGGTGATCATGTTCGTGTTCGGCAGCTATGCCTTCGTGTGGGGCACGATCTCCACGACGGTGCGCCAGCGCCTGGTGCCGCACGAGTTGCAGGGTCGGGTCGCGTCGGTGAACATGGTCGGGGTCTTCGGCGGCATGGTGATCGGTCAGGCGCTCGGCGGCGTCATCGCCCAGGTGTGGGGGCTGACGGCGCCGTGGTGGTTCGCCTTCGTCGGCGCGGCCATCACCCTCGTGCTGGTGTGGAAGCCGATCTCGCACATCGTGAACGCGAAGCCCGTGATCGACGACGTTGAGGATGCCGCGGCGGTCTGAGCCTCAGTCGGCGAACTCTCCGTAGACGCGAAGCGTGTTCTCAGCGACCTGAGCGGCGAGCTCGTCGACCGGAGTATCGAGCTCTGCCGCCATGAACCGCAGCGTGAGCGGGATCAGGTACGGCGCGTTCGGGCGACCGCGCAGGGGAACCGGTGTCAGGAACGGGGCATCCGTCTCGATCAGAAGGCGGTCGAGCGGGGTGACGTGCAACGCGTCTCGCAGGTTCTGGGCGTTCTTGAACGTGACGTTGCCTGCAAAGGACAGGTAGTATCCGGCATCCGCGCAGATTCTGGCCATCGCGTCGTCGCCGGAGAAGCAGTGGAACACCGTCTTCTCGGGCGCCCCGACGCGAGCAAGGGTCTCAAGGACCGCGTCGTGGGCGTCGCGATCGTGGATCTGCATCGCGATGGCGTGCTTCTTCGCGAGAGCGATGTGGGCCTCGAACGATTCGAACTGCGGACCGCGCCGGTCTTCCTCGGTGCGGAAGAAGTCCAGCCCGGTCTCCCCGATCGCGCGCGTGCGGGGGTGCGCGGCGAGTTCGTCGATCACGCCGATCGCCTGATCGAGCTGGCCGGCTTCCGCGTACACGGGCGCGTCGTTCGGGTGGATCGCGACGGCCGCGAGCACTCGAGGATCGGTTGCCGCGGCATCCACCGCCCAGCGGGACGACTCGATGTCACCGGACGCCTGCACGACACCCGCGACACCGACCGCCTCGGCCCTGTCGAGCTGATCCTTCAACGAAAGCGGCTCGACGCCGTCGGTGATCTCCAGGTGCGCGTGATTGTCGTACACCGGCGACGTCAGCGGTTCGGGGGCAACCGGGTAACGGAGGTCCTTACGGCCCTCCGCTGCCCGCTCCCGAACGTACTGACTGGGGTTCTCGGTCAAGCCTGCGACTCCACACGAGGGAAGAGCGGTGCGAGAGCGGCGACCTGCGTGCCTGGCTGCAGGACCCCCCACGCACCGGACTCGCGGAGCGGCTGCGCCTGCAGCGAGCCGAGACTCTCGGCAGCGCCGAGGGCGGTCCAGAGCTTCTCGGTCGCCTGCGGCATGACCGGCGACAGGAGCACGGCGAGCGCACGCAGACCCTCGGCGCATGTGTACAGCACCGTCCCGAGTCGAGCACGCTTTTCCTCGTCACGGGCGAGCGCCCACGGCTCGTTCTCGGTGATGTAGCCGTTCAGCGCATCGACGATCGCCCAGATCGACGAGATCGCCTCGTCGATGCGGAACTGCTCCATCCACCTGTCGGCTGCGGCCTGGGCATCCGCCACGATCTTCTGGATCGCAAGATCCTGATCGGTGTATTCGGCGGCCTCGGGCACGACACCGTCGAAGTACTTCTCGATCATGGCGACCGTACGCGATGCGAGGTTTCCGAAGCCGTTGGCCAGCTCGGCCTGGTATCGCGCCGAGAGGTCTTCCCAGCTGAAGGAGCCGTCCTGCCCGAACGCGATGGCGGAGAGGAAGTAGTACCGGTACGCGTCGGATCCGAACACGTCGGTGATCTCGGTCGGCGCGATGCCGGTCAGCTTCGACTTCGACATCTTCTCACCGCCGACGAGCAGCCATCCGTGCGCGAAGACGCCCTTGGGCACGTCGAGGCCCGCAGCCATCAGCAGAGCAGGCCAGATGACCGCGTGGAACCGCAGGATGTCCTTGCCGACCACGTGGTACGCAGGCCAGCGACGCGCGAAGAGCTCTTCGTCTGCGCCATAGCCCACCGCAGTGGCATAGTTCAGCAGAGCGTCGACCCACACGTAGATGACGTGCGACTCATCCCAGGGCAGCGGGATGCCCCAGTCGAAGGTGGAGCGCGAGATCGACAAGTCCTTCAGCCCCTGCGACACGAACGAGACGACCTCGTTGCGGGCCGAGTGCGGGCGGACGAAGTCGGGCTCGGTCTTGTAGAGATCGAGCAGTCGGTCCTGGAACTCGCTCAGCTTGAAGAAGTAGTTCTTCTCCTGAAGCAGCTCCAGCGGCTTGGAGTGGATGGCGCAGACCTTCAGTCCTTCGAAAGGACCGGTGCCGTCGACGATCTCCGACTCGGGCTTGAACTCCTCACAGCCCACGCAGTACAGCGCTTCGTACTCGCCCGCGTAGATGTACCCGGCGTCGTAGAGACGCTGGAAGAACACCTGCACGTTCTTCTCGTGACGCTCCTGCGTGGTGCGGATGAAATCGTCGTTGGCGACGTCGAGCGTCTCCAGAAGCGGGAACCAGCTCTCGGTGACGAGCTTGTCCACCCACTCCTGAGGCGTGACGTTGTTCGCCGCGGCGGCGCGGAGCATCTTCTGGCCATGCTCGTCTGTGCCGGTCAGCATCCAGGTGTCATCACCCGACTGACGGTGCCAACGCGCGAGCGTGTCGACCGCCACCGACGTGTACCCGTGACCGATGTGCGGGACATCGGAGGGGTAGTAGATGGGCGTAGTGATGTAGAAGGATTCGCCTGCGGGCATGGGGTCAATTCTAGGCGGGATGCCGGTCCGGGTTACGCCGTGCCCGGCGATCGGTGGGCTGCCGGCTCATCCCGGTCGGTCCGCGCCAGAATCTCTTCGGCCGCCGCGTGTCCGATGACGGAGGCGAGGGTGATACCGGGATGGGCCACTGCGACGTACAAACCAGATGCCTCGGCGTAGCCGACTCTGGGCTTTTCGTCTGCCATCATCGGTCGCCACCCGATCTCCGCGCTCACCAGGGTGGCATCATCCGCGCCTGTGAACGACGCCATGAACACACGGAGCGCCTCCTCACCGGTCCTTCTCAGCTCGTCAGTCGACGTGTGTTTGTCGTAGTCGAGAGGAATGAGCACGGTTCCATCGACATCTTGGCGGGCTTCGAACTGATCGTTGGCGACGATGCCTCGGACGAGGCCCGAGGACGCACGCAGCCGCACCATGACGACAGGGCTCGAGAGCATCGGCAGGTTCACGCCGGCTGTCGCGCAGAGTGCCGTCGACCCAACGCCGGCGGCGACGGCCACTGTGGAGGCTGCGAGGATCTCCTGGCCGAGCTCTACGCCGTCGACTGCACCGTCGCGAGTGGTCACCAGTCGAGTGACAGGAGCGCCGAATCTCACCGACGCCCCGTGTTCCCGTGCAGCGCTGATCAAGCTCTCGGTCGCGCGAACGGGATCAACCCATCCATCATCCGGACGGAACTCTGCATGACGCGGAGGTTCAACCAGACGGGGTTCGCGCGTCGCCGCATGAGTGTCTCGGGGTCCGCGGCCGGCGAAGTGCTCACCCCAGACGAGGGCACCTGACCAGTGCACTTCGAGCCCACGAACCTCGCGTGCGAGTCGCTCCCAATGACTGCGCCCGAGCGCTCGCAACTCGCCCGCGGGACTGGAATCACCCGGCGAGCGGCCGATCCAGCCGAAAGAGTGCCTCGTCGCACCGGCGCCGGGCAGACCGGCATCGACGAGGGTGACATCCGCGCCACGAACGGCAAGGTGATAGGTGATGGATGCGCCGATGATTCCCGCACCGATCACGATCACCGGGCGCATCGACATGCGGTCCATCCTAGGCATCGCTGTTCATCCCGATCGGGAGCACTTCGCACGGATCGCGCGACTCATGGTCCGAGGGCAGCCCCGGCATCCGCTCCCAAGGCCGTCCGGCTCAGAGTCCGTTCCGCCGAGCGACCTCACCCAGCCAGGCCAGACTTCGCTTCGGCGTGCGCTCGAAGGTCGTGTGGTCGAAGGCGATCAGTCCGAAAGTCGGTGCGAAACCGCTGGCCCACTCATAGTTGTCCAGGGCGCTCCAGTGCTGGTACGCGCGCACATCGATGCCGTCGGAGATCGCTCGGTGCAGCCCTTCCAGGGCCCCCTGCGTGTAGGCGATGCGGCGGGTGTCATCTGCCGTGGCGATGCCGTTCTCGGTGACCAGCACTGGCACTCCCCCGCTCAGCGCCCACGCGCTGCGCACGCCGAGCTCGAGCGCCTCGGGGAAGAACTCCCAGCCCGTGAGCGTCGTCTCCACGTCCGAGGTCACGGGGCGAGGGCCTTCGGGACCGATGAACGTGCGTGTGTACGCCTGCACGCCGACGAAGTCATCGCCGGCGGACTGCTCCAGGTACCAGTGGTCACGCGGGTCGCCGTACTCCGCGAGCATCTCGTCGGCCCCAGGCTCCCCCGTCGAGTGGAAGGCCTGAGTGGCGATGGTCCATCCAGCCTGCACTCCGGGCACGGTGTGCAATATGTCCGAAGCTCGCCGGTGCGCGGCCAGAAGGGTGTCTGCGACCGCGAGATCCGGATTGGGGAGTCCGAACGCGACCAGGTTCGCCGCATCCTCGCCCCCGGCGAGCATCGCGGCGATGTTCGGCTCATTGATCGTGCAGACGTACTTCACTCCGTCGAGGATCGGCAGGACGGTCTCCACGTAGCGGGAGAACAGGTCGACCGCGTCATCCGCGCGCCAGAAACCGTCGCGCTGGAACCACTGCGGCACCGTGAAGTGCATCAGTGTCACGGTCGGGTCGAGCCCGACCTCACGCGCGGTGTCGATCATGCGACGGTAGTGGTCGATCATCGCTCGTGAGATGAATCCGCGCTCCGGCTCGATGCGCGCCCATTCGATGGAGAACCGATAGGAGTTCAGACCAGCGTCCGCGAGCAGGCGCATGTCCTCCGGATAGCGGTGGAAGTGGTCTGCCGCGTCGCCTGAGGGCTCCACCATCGAGGTGTCAGGAGCATGCTCCATCGTCCACCAGTTACTGGTCGTGTTGTTCCCCTCCACCTGGTGGGCCGCTGTCGCGGCGCCCCAGAGGAAGCCGTCGGGGAATTCGAGCACGAATGCTCCTTTCGTCGTCATGGACAGGTCAGGGCCGCGGCGGATCAGCGCGCGGCGCGGGCAGGGTTGGGCACGGCGTCGAGCAGCTCGACGGTGTACGGGTCTTGCGGATGCCGCAGCACCTGCGACGTCTCGCCACGCTCGACGACCCGGCCATTGTTGAGCACCAGGATGTTCTCGGTGACCAGTCGCGCGCTCAACAGGTCGTGAGTGATGTAGAGCATGCTGATGCCCCAGCGCTCCCGCAGATCTTCCAGCAGCGCCAGCACCCCGGCGCGCAGCGAGACATCGAGCATCGACACCGGCTCATCGGCGATGAGCACTTGCGGATCGCTCGCGAGTGCACGGGCGATGACCACGCGCTGGCGCTGTCCTCCGGAGAGCTGATGCGGGAGCTTGGCGGCGAACTGCTCGACGGGAGTGAGCCCGACAGTCTCGAGAAGTTCGAGCACCCGCGCTCTCGCTTCCTGCCCACGAAGCTTGGTGTAGTTGTGCACCGGCCTGGTGAGCGCGTACTCGACGGTGTGCAACGGGTTCAGCGCCGAGTACGGGTCCTGGAACACCATCTGGACGTCTTTGCGGAGGTCTCTCAGGCCGCTCCGCTTCAGGGAGGCGACATCCCGGTCGCCGAAATGCACGGTTCCGGCGGTCGGCTTCTCGACTCCTGTGATGAGTTTCGCGAGCGTCGACTTTCCCGAGCCGGATGCTCCCACCAGAGCGAGCGCTTCCCCGGGTTCCAGGCGGAACGACACATCATCGACGGCCGTGACAGGGGCCTGGCCGCGCCGAGGCGCCGGATAGGTCTTCGAGACGCCCTCGACGATGATCGCGGCATCCGCCCTTCGTGCATCGCGCTGCGACACCGTCGGCAAGGTCTCGGTGAGGTCGGTGCGGGACTTCCCCTCGCTGCGACGCGTGCCGAGATCGATGAAGCCCGGGATGGAGATGGACTCCGCACGCGGGTCCGCATAGTGACTGAGCAGCATCTGGGTGTACTCGTCCTGCGGCCGCTCGAGGATGTCCCGGCTCGACGCATCCTCGACGATCCGCCCCTCGTGCATCACCATGACGCGGTCGGTCGCCTCCAGAACGATCCCGAGATCGTGGCTGATGAGGATGGCCGTGAACTGCTCCTCGCGCTGCAGGTCGCGGATCGTGTCCATCACGGCGTGCTGGACGAGCACGTCCAGTGCTGTCGTCGGCTCGTCGAAGACCATGAGCTGCGGTTCGAGCGACAGCGCCAGCGCGATCGAAGCGCGCTGTCGCATGCCGCCGGACAACTCGCCCGGATAGCGTTTCAGCACCTCAGCGTCGAGGCCCACCTTGCCCACGAGATCGGCCGCGCACTGCGCGCGCGACTCTCGGGGCACATGGCCGTGCGCGGCGAAGATGTCCTGGAAATGCGCCCCCACCGTGCGCACCGGGTTGAGAGCGTTCATGCCGGACTGCAGCACCATCGCGAACCCGCCCTGACGCTGTCTGCGCAACTCCTCGGCATCCAGCTCGCGGATGTCACGGCCGGCGAACAGGATGCGTCCCCCGCTGATCCGCGCCGGAGGCTTCTGCAGTCGCGTCAGCGCGAATCCCAACGTCGACTTCCCGGAACCGGACTCGCCGACCAGGCCCACGAATTCTCCTCGACGCAGCGTGAAAGACACGTCCTCGACGGCGGTCACCGGCGCCGTGCCGGGCGAGGCGTACTCGACGGAGAGGTTCTGGACGTCGAGCAGGATCTCAGTCTCTTCCATGGCGTTCATCGCCCTTTCCCCTCTCGCAGACGCGGATTGGATATGCCGTCCACGCCGAAGTTGATGAGCGTGAGACTCAGCGCCAGCAGCGCGATGCAGAGACCAGGAGCGAAGAGCAGCAGCCACTGCCCTGTCAGCAGCGAGTTGGAGTTCTGCGCCCAGTAGAGCATCGTGCCCCAGCTGACGATGCTGGAGTCGCCGAGACCGAGGAATTCCAGGCCCGCTTCGGCGAGGATCGCAGCGGTCGCCGCGCCGAAGAGCGTGCCGGCGATGATCGACGTCATGTTCGGAAGGATCTCTCTGAACACGATCCGGGCCGGGCTGTCGCCGGAGAACTGCGCTGACGACACGAAGTCGTTTCCTCGCAGGGACTGCGTCTGGCTGCGAAGGACTCGCGCACCCCACGCCCAGCCGGTCACGACGATCACGGCGATGATCATCAGGATGCCGCCGTTCTGCAGATACGCGGCGATCACGATCATGAGCGGCAGTCCGGGGATGACGAGGAAGAGGTTGACGATGAAGCCGACCACTTCGGCGGAGAAGCCGCGCATGTACCCCCAGCTCAGGCCGATCAGGATCGCGACGATCGTCGAGAGGATGCCGGCGGCGAAGCCGACCAGGAGGCTGATCTGCGAGCCGTAGATCAGCTGGCTGAGCACGTCCTCGCCGGCCGCCGTCGTTCCCAGCCAGTGCGCAGCTGAGGCATCGGCGTTGCGCTCGAAGCCGTTGTCCTTCGGCCCGTAGGGCGCGATCAACGGCGCGAACACGGCCACGAGCACGAAGAAGGCGAGAATGCACAGCCCGATCCGGGCTTTCCCGTTGCCCCACAGAGTGCCGACCATCCGTCCGAACGCGCGCCACGGGCTGGGCGCGGCGATCCGGTCGCTGGGAATCTTGACGTTCATCGTAGAAGTCATCGGCGAGTCCTTGGGTCCAGTACGCCGTACAAGATGTCGACGAGGAAGTTGGCGATGAGCACGCTGACGGTGATCATCAGGAAGAGCGCCTGCATGAGCGGATAGTCCTGTCCGATCACGGCGTTGAAGAGCAGATATCCGATACCCGGATATCCGAACACCTGCTCCACGAGGATCGATCCGCCGACCACGCCGCCCAGCGTGAGCCCGAACCCGGTGAGGTTCGGCAGGATCGCGTTGCGGGCAGCGTAGCGGAGAGCGATAGTGCGGCCGCGCAGCCCGTTGGCCTCCGCGAATGTGACGTAGTCATCACCGAGCGTGTTGATCATCGCGTTGCGCATGCCGATGATCCATCCACCGAGCGAGGTGAGCAGGATCGTCAGGGCGGGAAGCGCGGCGTGACGTATGAGATCGACGATGAACTCGCCGGTGAAGCCCGGTGTCGTCGTCGCGGAGTACGCGCCGGTCGTCGGGAACCAGTGCAGCACGTAGCCGAGGAAGAACAGCAGCAGCAGTGCCGTCCAGAAGTACGGGAACGTGCTGAGGAACGATCCCGTCAGCGTCGGCAGCGAGTCGAGCCAGGTGCCTCGACGCCACGCAGCGGCGACACCGATGAGCGTGCCGAGGACGAAGGCGAGGACCGTCACGACGCCCACCAGGACGATCGTGTACGGTAGGGCCGTGGACACCATGCTGGCCACGGACTGCGGGTAGAACGTGTACGAGACGCCGAAGTCGAGGCGAGCGACCTGCCCGAGGTAGGTCACGTACTGGTCCCACATCGAGCCGGTCGGCACGCCCAGCTGAGCCTCGATCGCCGCTCGCGTGGCGTCGGAGACCGGACCGTTCTGCGACAGTTTGGCGATCGCCGCGTCTGCCGGTGAGCCGGGCATCAGCCTCGGGAGGAAGAAGTTCAGCGTGATCGCCGCCCACAGGGTGAGCACGAACAGCCCGAGCTTCTGGAGCAGATACTTCACTGGTCCTCCCCCTTCACTCGTTCCAGCCGCGTGAAGATCATCAACGGAGCGGAGTCGTAGTTCTGCGGGATCATGTACGGGTCCTCCTCTGAGGGCCAGCCGGTGAACTTGCCGTCGTTGAACAGGCCCCAGATGCCGCCGTAGTACAGGCCGATGACGGGCAGGTCGTCGTACACGAGTGTCTGCAACTCGTTCACGATCTCCTGCTGACGTGCCGGATCCACGGTGCCGCGGTACTCCGCGAGCAGTGCGTCGGCATCATCGGACTGATAGCGCTGGAAATTGTTCGCCGTGGTCTCTCCGACGGGCACGTAGAACTCGCTGGAGAGGAGGTTGTTGAAGGCCTGGTAGACATCGCCGTTGCCCATGCCGCCGATGGCCATCTCGAAGTCGCCGTTGCTGATCGCACTCTGATACCCCGCTGGCTGCGGAAGTTTCAGGCTGACTTTCACCCCGACCGCCGCAAGCTGTCGCTGCACGGTCTGCGCCGCACGCGTCCAGTCGGAGAAGCCGTTGGCGGTGGTGAGGGAGAACTCGAGCTGCTCGCCGTCCTGGCCGACCAGGCGGTCGCCTTCCAGCGTGTAGCCGGACTCGGCGAAGGCTGCGAGCGCCGCTTCCGTGTCCTGGGTGAGTATTCCGTCGTCTGGGATGTCCGGGTTCAGATACTCCTCCTGATTCGGCAGGATGAGTCCGGTCTGGCCCGCGGGTTCCATGTATCCCTCGGAGGCGGTCTCGGCGATCTCGTCACGATCGAGCGCGAGGGCGATGCCGCGGCGGACGTTGACGTCGTCGAACGGGGCGACTTCGAGATTCGGCATGAGCGCGATCACACCTCCCGGCGGGAACCACCAGGCGTTGTCGGGGCTCGCGGCACCCCAGCTGCCCTCCACATCGGAGATGAAGGAGTACGCCCAGTCGTAGCCTCGCGTGACGGTGTCGAGCTGGGAGTTCGTCGCCGGAAGGATGATGTGCTCGATCTCGATCGAATCGGCCTGCCAGTAGTCGGGATTCCTGTCCATCGAGTACTGCTGATCGTTGTAGTTGCCGAGCACGAACGGACCGGTGCCGACGGGCTTCTCGTTCCGCCACGTTCCCGGGTCCTCGACATCCGACCAGAGGTGTTCGGGGACGATCATCGTCTGCCCGATGATCGAGAGCGACGGAGCATCCTCGCTCTTCAGGTGGAAGACGACGTCGCCGCCGTCGACCTCCACGCTGTCGAGATGCTGCCAGGCGCCCTTGATGTCGAGCGCAGGCGTGTCCTTCAAGAGCTGGAAGGTGAAGGCGACGTCATCAGGCGTGAGTTCTTCACCGTCGCTCCACTGGACGCCTTCGCGGATCGTCATGACGATCGTGCGGGCGTCCGGCTGCGACCACTCCGAAGCCAGCCACGGATTCTGTGTGCCATCGAGCGGATTGATCAGGATGAGCGGCTCGTACATCCAACGCGCGGCTGTGCGCGTGTTGGTGAGATACGGGTTGAAATTGCGAGTGAAGAACGGGTTGCCCTTGTCCGCGTTGATCAGCATCGTGTCATCGCCGATCGATGGATCGGGCTGTGAACTGATCTGGATGCTGCACCCGCTGAGGGCCACCGCCACAGCTGCGAGCCCCACCACCGCGGCTCTCCGCCAGCGCCGGAACATGTGCGTCTTCGACACCCTGCCACCTCATGTCGTCTCTGTCATGGCGAGCGCTCTCTGCTCGGAGCGTTCACACGGCATCCGCCGCACTCGCAATTGTAAGCGCATACATTTTGGCAGCGCAACCCCCAGCGGTGGGCCCGAGGGGTGCAGCAGAGGCCGGGGAGCGACGTCAGGGTCGCCGCTGCGAACTCTCGCGCAGCGTGATCTCGAGGGGAAGACGAACGAAGATCGGGGCGGTGTCCGGGCACTCCAACCGGTTCACCAGCACCTGCACAGCAGCTCGACCCAGCTCGATCATCGGCTGACGGACTGTGGTCAGTCGCGGGTGGGACACCGCAGCCGCGTCGATGCCGTCGAACCCGGTGACCAGCAGATCGTCCGGCACCGTGACTCCGGCCGCACGGAAGGCGTCCAGCGCACCGAGCGCCATCTGGTCGTTCGCCGACATCAGCGCCGCGGGCAGCCCATTCGCCATCAACTCCTCCGCCGCGCGACGCCCCGATTTGCGCGTGAAGTCGCCCCGCACTACCGCGACGTCGTCGAGGGAGATACCCGCCTCGGCGATCGCTGCCGAGAAGCCCTGCCACCGCTGCGCGCCGTCCGGTGAGTCGACCGGTCCGGCGAGGAACGCCGGTGGCCGCCCATCCGATTGCGCCAGCACGAGCCTGGTGAGTTCGGTCATCGCCTCTGTGTTGCTCACGGTGACGTGGTCGTAGCTGTCCCCCCTTGGCGGGCCGGAGAGCACCACGACCGGGATCCGCGCGGCAAGCCGCGCGAGCACGTCGTCGGGAACGCTGCGCGCCAGGACGACGAGTCCATCCACTCGCCCAGCCATGTCGCGCACTGTGGAGCGGTCGGGGTCGTTCCTGCCCACTCCGACCATGAGGACGAATCCTTGTTTCCACGCCTCCAGCTCGGCGCCACGGAGCACTTCGTCGAGGAAGAGCATCGACTCCGGATCCTCCTCTGCACTCGCCGGCGTCGCTCCTTCATCGCGAACGATCGTGAACGGATGCGTCGCACCTGCAGAGAGCACATCGAGCGTCGGTGCCTCCTCAGCGGCATCGAATCCCGGAAAGTACAGACCGATCACGCCGGTACGTCGTTCCGCAAGACCCCGGGCGCTGCCACTCGGAACGTAACCCAGAGCGGTCACAGCATCGAGAACCCGGTCGCGAGTGACCGGACGCACCGCGTCCGGCGTCCGAAGCACCCGGGAGACCGTCGCGATCGAGACACCTGCCCGATCCGCGACGTCGTACACCGTCGGGGCCTTCGCCACAGTCGTCTCCCTCACTGAACCTCAGCCCAGGGTACCCGCGCCCGAACCGCGAGCTATCGGACTCTCCGTCACGCGGCCGAATGGTCAGAGGCGGCGGGCCGTCAGAGCGCCGTGCGGACGGTGACTCACCTCACCGGGCACCCGGTCACGCCGTTCAGTCGAGACGACGGCAAGGCCGGCATCCGCGAGAAGGGCCGACAGGGCATCCGCAGACCAGAAATATGCGGGCGCTACGGCGTGGGCGAAGTCTTCGCGAGGCGGACCCTCGAAGTAGCCGAGGAGAAGCGAGCCACCCGGCGCGAGGACGCGGGCGAACTCCGCCAGGATCGCGGGAACGTCTTCGGGCGGCGTGTGGATCACCGAATACCATGCCAGGATGCCGCCGAGCGACGCGTCTTCGAACGGAAGGGCGCGGAGAGAGGCCCGCTGGAAGACAAGACCCGGCGCGCGGAAGCGAGCAGCAGCCAGGAACGCTGCAGAAATGTCAACGCCGACGACGTCGCGGTGCCCGTCGTGGAGGAACTCCGTCCAGATCCCAGGGCCGCATCCTGCGTCCAGCAATCGTCCCGAAGACGCATCGCGCCACGTGCTGATGCGCTCGCGGTCCGCGGCATCCATCTGCGCGATCTCTCCGGCGATCTCGATGTACTCCGCAGCTCGCTCATCATAGGCGGCGGCGATGGACGCATCCGTCACGTGAAGCACACCTCGAACGCCACGCGGGGCTCTTCCCTCGCAGATGTGCATTCTCTTCGCAGGCGTTTCCAGGATTCTCTGCGAGCGAAGTGCACATCTGCGAAGAACGTACACAGGCGTCATGACTTCCTGGCCACGAGTGCCTGCTGGTAGAGGTCGCGTGAACTCAGACCTGTCGCCGCGGCGACCTCTGCACAGGCTTCCTTCAGACGCATACCGCCGTCGACGAGCGCCTGCACCTGGGCGCCGGCATCCTCCGGCGACATCTCTCGAGGAGGTGCGCCCTCGACGACGACGACGATCTCGCCCTTGACGCCCTTCTCGGCCCATTCGACGAGCTCGGATGCCGTGCCTCGGCGCACTTCTTCGTAGAACTTCGTCAGCTCGCGGCAGACGGCGATGCGGCGTTCGGGGCCGAATGCGCCGCCCATGTCGGCGAGGGACGAGGCGAGGCGCGCGGGTGATTCGAAGAACAGCATCGTGCGCGGCTCAGCGGCGAGCTTCGCCAGAGCCGTACGTCGCTCCCCCGGCTTCCGCGGCAGGAAGCCTTCGAATGTGAAGCGGTCGGTCGGCAGCCCCGAGATCGCGAGCGCCATGAGAACCGCGCTCGGCCCCGGAATGGCGGTGACCGTGACTCCTTGTGCGACGGCCTCGGCGACCAGGCCATACCCTGGGTCGCTGACCGCCGGCATCCCTGCGTCGCTGACCACCACGATGTCCTGCTCGACGGCGAGTGCGGCGAGCTCTACTGCCAGGTGCTTCTCGTTGTGGTCGTGCAGGGCGATCAGTCTCGGCCGATTCTCGATCTGCAGCGCGCGAAGCAGGTGAGCTGTGGTGCGGGTGTCTTCAGCCGCGACGATCTCGGCGTTCTCGAGCACTTCGATGAGGCGACGAGACGCATCGCCGAGGTTTCCGATCGGAGTCGCGGCGAGGATGATCACACGATCAGCTTAGGCGCGCCGCTTAGGCTTGTGCCGTGACCGCGCCCGTGCCTCTGCTCCCCCCTCCTGCGGAGCGTCTGACGCTATGGGGTCGGCTGCGTGATCGGCTGCTGCTCGATCCGGACTGGAACCGTCTCCTTCGCTGGCTCTCGCCACTCGTCATCACGGCGCTCGCGGCAGTGCTCCGCCTGGCGAACCTGGCACACCCGAATGTGCTCGCGTTCGATGAGACCTACTACGTCAAGGACGCCTGGTCGCTGTGGACGCTGGGGTACGAAGGCGCTTGGGGCGATGGCGCGAACGAAGCGTTCCTCACAGGCGACACGAACGCGCTGACCGGCGTCGGCAGCTTCGTCGTGCATCCGCCTCTCGGCAAGTGGATCATCGCCCTCGGCATGGGGCTGTTCGGTGAGGGAAACAGTGCGGCCTGGCGCCTTATGGTCGCAGTGATCGGCACCGCCACGGTGCTGCTCGTCTACCTCGTCGCGAAGGAGCTGACACGCTCGATCGTTGCGGCGACCGTCGCCGGCGTCCTGTTGGCGATCGACGGGCTCAGCATCGTGATGAGCAGGATCGCCCTGCTCGACGGCATCCTGACTTTCTTCATCCTGCTCGCCGTGCTCTTCATCCTGCATGACCGCAGACGCAGCATTCCGCTGGTGGAATATGTCGACGCTGAATCACCGGCTCCGCTCTGGGGCCGGGTGATCTGGCGTCGTCCGTGGGTGATCGCAGCGGGTGTCGCCCTCGGTGCTGCGAGCGCCGTGAAATGGTCAGGCCTCTACGCGCTCGCCGGCCTCGGCCTGTATCTCGTCATCACAGACGCCTTGGCTCGTCGACGCGCCGGTGTGCTGTTCTGGCCGACGGATGCCGCGCTCAGGCAAGGTCCGGTCTCGTTCGTTCTGCTGGTTCCGGCGGCGCTGCTCACGTACCTCGCCAGCTGGACCGGATGGCTCGTGACGGCCGGTGGCTACGACCGGCAGTCCGCCGGGAACCCGCTGGCCGCCCTGTGGGAGTATCACGAGTCGATCTACGCCTTCCACGTCGGACTCAGCAGTGGTCACCCGTATGCCAGCCCGGCATGGCAGTGGCCGTTCCTCATCCGTCCGACGGCCGTATGGGTGGGAGACGATCAGAGCTGCGGCACCGATCACTGCATCTCTGTGGTGTCGTCGGTACCGAATCCGCTGATCTGGTACGGCGGCGTCGCCGCTGCGATCTTCCTGCTCTACCGATTCGTGCGCGGGCTCGTCCAGCGCAGGCCGATGCCGTGGACGTATGCGATCCCGCTCGTCGGCCTCGCCGTCACCTACGTGCCATGGCTGCTGTATCCCGAACGCACGATCTTCCAGTTCTACACGGTGGTCATGATGCCGTTCCTCGTGCTGGCGCTTGCGCTCGCGCTGCGGGAGATGGCCGGACGCCGCGACGACCCTCTGCACCGTCGGCAATCCGGCGAACGCACCGTCATGATCTTCCTCGCAGTGACCGTGGTCGTCTCGGCGTTCTTCTACCCGGTGTGGGTCGGCATGAACGTGCCGTACGAGTTCTGGCTGATCCACAACTGGATGCCGACCTGGGTGTGACAGGTACGCAGCGCGGCGGTCTCACCTCAGGCGGTCTCGCAACCGAGTTGCGTCGCGCTCGTACATCTCGGCGTGTGCTGCAAGCTCCGGTCTGGCGATGGATTCGGACCGTGAGTGCTCAGCGAGCGCATCGAGTCGAGCAGCCATCATCGTCCACAGCGAGTCGTTCGATACGTCGGTGCCGTATGCCGACAAGAGCTTTGCCAGACGCGTGGGTTCTGCCGCCCGCACGTCGGCTGGCGCTTCAGCGTCTTCCACGTACGGGACCAGTCGGTACGCGAGATAAGCGAGATCCCAGAGACGCGGTCCAGGAGCAGCCATGTCGAAGTCGATCACACCGACGAGTTGCTGGTGCTCGAACACCAGGTTGTATGGCGCGAAGTCGTTATGGCAGACCACTTCAATCGGCTCACGGGAAGGACTACGCCACCCCGTCGACCTGCGCGCGCTCTCGACGCCGGCGTCGTGAATCCGTCGGAGGAGTCGCGCGGAACTCACCAGGATGCCGTCGTTCCAGAGCCATTCCGGAAGCGGGTAATGCGCGACCTCGCCTTCGATGAAGGAAAGTCGTTCCCGGCCGTCAGCCGTGATGCCTAGAACCCGAGGAACGCCATCGACACCCGCCGCATGAAGCTCTTCCAGAAATGCATGGACATTTCCCGTCCACACCCCCGCTGGTCGTCGAACCTCTCCGTCGACGCGTGTCACGTCGTTCATGTTGCCGCCCGCGAGCTCGGTCTCCGCCGCGTCCTTGCTCATGACTCGATGTTAAGGGCAGGCTTGCGCTCCCTATCCGGGGATGGGTTGTCGGTGGTGTGGGCTGTGGGTGGGGTGCCATCTCTGGTGGCGGTCCCACCAGGCGGGGCCGCGGACTTCGGGGATGCCGTGGTTCATGCGGATCACCCACTCGGTCAGGTGCAGGGTGCGGTGATGGAACCAGCACAACAGCACCCCGTTGTCGGTATGGGTCGGGCCGCCGTCGGCGTGCTCCTGCACGTGGTGCACTTCGCACCACGTCGCGGGGATCGTGCACCCCGGGATCACGCACCCGCCATCCCGTGCGGTGATGGCGCGGCGTTGCAGGGCGTTGAAGATACGACCACTGGTGCCGATCGACACGATCCGACCGTGGTCATCGAACAGGATCCGTTGGATGCCACCGGCGCACCCGGTCTGCAACGCCGCAGCGAGCGGAACCAGATCACCGGTGTGCCCGATCTGCGCCCACCCGTAACCGGCCGAAAGGTCAGCCGCGGTCGCGGAGACAGTGAGCGTCGGTGCCGCACCGCCCAGGTGCGGGAACAGGTCAGTCCGGGCCGCCGTGTTCAGAATCGCCGCCAACGCATCATGCAGCCTCTGCCCACGCGTACGGGTATCCGTAACACCCGTATCCGTCACATCCGCGGGACCCGTCTCCACCGACGGCTCGAACCGCACCCCACCACCCGCACCCCTCGCACCGCCATCTGCGTCGTCGCCCGCTGACCCAGCGTCCGTCAACCCGCCCGTTGAACCGTCACCGGTGGCCCCAGCATCCCGCTCTGGGTCGTCCGTCCCATTCACCTTCGGGTTCAACAGACTGTCGATCAGCAGGCTCAACTGCGCGGCGACTTCGGGCAGGAGGCTGCCGCGTACCGGTGCCGCACCGTCCTTGACCCTCCCGATCGAGAAGTACCGGCCCCGCATCGCCGCCTCTTCCGCGGGCTCTGCCCCGTCGGGATCCAGGTACGCGACCATCACCCGCGCCAACACGCCCAGATTCTCCGGAAGAGGGATCGGACGCGGCACCCCGTCATCCGCGCCAGCGTCCATGCCGCGTGCGAAGTCCGCGAGTTGCCGGTCCGCCTCGACCCGGTTCTCATCACTGATCCGGCGCGCGGACTGCTCGATCGGATCCGTTGCCGCCAACAATCCCGCCAGCCCCAGACCGCCCTCGACCATCACTTCCCGCAGCGCGTGATATCGGGCCGGCAGGAACGCCCCATCCGTGATCCCCACATCCCGGCGCACCAGTCGGGCCGCCTTCACCAGCTGTGCCGCGCCGCGCGTGTCCGTGCCGACCAGCATCCGCACCAGATCCGCCGGCGTGGAACACCCATACCGGGTCGTCATCCGCTCGTCCTTCAGCCCGGCCGACCGGTCGCCGACCTGCACGGTCGCTTCGACCTGCAGTCCTTCCACCCGACGCTGGATCCGCCCCGAGACCGCCAGCAATTCCGCTACATCGGTGTCGGACAACCCCGGAATCTGCTCCGAACCGAACGCATCACGCGCCACGGAATCGAGGGACTCCTCGAGTTCCCGAAGCCGAGCAACGATGCTGTTCATACCAACTATTCAACACCGGACCACCGACATTCCCACCCCGCTTTCACCCAGGTCAGAGAACCTTTCCCAACAATTCTCGAAGCGCCACACAAACCCGCACACGCCGCACACTTCGACGATGGATCATCGATTCATCGTCGGGGTAGCGTGAGCCCATGACAGATCTGACGGCGGACGCTCACGTGCATAGCGAATGGTCGTGGGATGCGGGTTCCGACCCGTCCTCGGCAGGGGCGATGGATCGGATGTGCGCGCGAGCAGTTCAACTCGGCCTGCCGGCGCTTGTCTTCACGGAGCACCTTGATCTGGAGGAATCGTGGCGGGTCGATCCCGGGGACATCGGTGAGCACGGCCAGCGCTACGTCGACGGTTCGGGTCATGTGAGGCTTCCGCCGTTCGATTTCGAAGGATATCTCGATGCGATCGAACGTCGTCGTCACGACTACCCAGAGCTTCGCATCCTTACCGGCGTGGAATTCGGACAGCCCCACCTGTGGGGCGCCAAGGCTACAGCTTTACTCTCGAGCGGACTGATCGATCGGGTCAACGGCTCCCTCCACATGCTCCCGTTCGACGACCAGGATCGAACGGAGCCGACGACTCTCTATCGCCATCGACAAGCGGATGAGGTCATGTGGGCGTACCTCGAGGAGATACCCCGGATGGTGGCCGGCTCCGATTCGTTCGTGGTCTTCACCCACATCGACTACGCCGCACGTTCCTGGCCGGTCCCTGTGGCAGGGCCTTTCGATCCGCGGCCATTCGAAGAAGGATTTCGGGTCGCAATGCGCGCGATCGCCGACTCGGGCAGAGCGTTGGAGATGAACACCCGAGGGCTTCAGTCGTGGATTCCGCAGTGGTGGTCGGAAGAAGGTGGGCGAGCGGTGTCATTCGGCAGCGATGCTCACGGCCCGGACACCCTGGCAGCGCATTTTCCCGAGGCCATGTCTATGGTCGAGAGCTTCGGCTTTCGGCCGGGGAGGAAACCCGAGGACTTCTGGACCCGCTGACGGGTTGCGTCGGCAGGTCACCGCTCCCTGACGAGCTCTGCCGCATCACCCGTCGGCAGCCGGCAGACGAACGCCCGGCAGTCGTATGCGAGATCGGATGACGCGTCCTTCCCCTCGAACAGCTCGAATCCCGCCTCCGCGAACGCGCGGGCCTGCGCAGGCGTCACGACCGCGATCACGTCAGCATCCACCCCGCGTGAGGCGACGGCGAGCGCGCCTGAACGATCGTCTGCGACGACGACGAGCTGACGAGGCGGCTCGACGAGTCCCGCAGCCACGGCCAGAAGCGAGCCATGGCCGAAAGGATGCTGCAGCGCAGAGGCGGCGTGCGCCTGCACCAGTTCTTCTGGGGCTTCCCGGTATCGCTCCCCACCGCCCAGTCGCCACGCCGCCAGTGCTGCGGCGGCGAGCGCCGAGACACCCGACGGCAGGTCGCCGTCGGTCTGATCGGGAGCGGACGCCACGCCCTGCGCCGCCAGCACGGGATCGACCACGACTCCGTCGCCGAGAGCGTCGTCGACGAGCTCCCGCGCGGTCACAGCCCACGACACCTCGCCGCTCGCCGCGGCGAGCGCGAACAACCCCTCCGCGAGAAGCCCGAGATCCGCAAGCGTCGCCACCGCCGGAGACGCCGCCCGCTCCAACGAGGCTCTGACGAGACGCCCCTCCGCCGAGCGGTTGGTGGCCAGCACGAACGAAGCCGCTGCCGCCGCGGCATCCACCCAGTCCGGCACGCCCAGCGCCGCCCCTGCCCGCGCGAGGGCACCGATCGCGAGGCCGTTCCACCCCGTGATGACCTTCCCATCGATCGCTGGCGGCTCCAGAGATGTGCGATCCGCGGCGAGGTAATATCCGCCCTCGTTGCGCTGCCCGTCGATCCATGACTCCGAATCCTGTGCAGCGCCGAAGGCGCCGCCTTCGCGCCGCAGCACGCCGAGCAGGAACCCGGCGATCCCTCGCGCCGTCGCCTCACCGCCGGACGCAACGGCCACGTCGAGCAGCTGCGCGTTGTCCGTCAGCATCCGCTCGTAGTGCGGCACGGTCCAATCGCGCTGCGTCGCGTAGCGGAAGAAACCGCCGTCGACCGTATCGCGAAGATCGGATGCCGACATCGCGGCGAGCGCGCGCCCGGCGGCAGCCGCGGCCTCCGGAGCGTCCCTGCGCACGAGCGGCGCCTGCAGGAACCGCAGGGTGGTCGCCACAGGGAATTTCGGAGCGCCCCCGAAGCCGCCATGCACTTCATCTTCTCTTGCCGCGATGCTCGCCGCAGCCGCAGCGAGTGCTGCCGCCGACGGCAGTGGAGAAGGTACGACTGCCGCAGCACTCGCCAGAGCCTCGGCCACCGCATCCGCAGATTCGATCGCCTGCTCACGGCGAAGCGTCCATGCCTCCCTCACCGCCGCGAGCACATCCGTGAATCCGGGCAGGCCACCCCTCGCGGAAGGCGGCCAGTACGTGCCGGCGTAGAACGTGCGCCCCTGCGGAGTGGCGAACGCCGTCAGGGGCCAGCCGAGATTCTGCGTGAATGCTGACGCCGCAGCCATGTACGCCCCGTCGACGTCGGGATGCTCTTCCCGATCGACCTTGATCGCGACGAAGCCGTCGTTGATCAGGGCCGCAGTCTCCGGGTCGGAGAAGGATTCGCGCGCCATCACGTGACACCAGTGGCACGTCGAGTAGCCGATCGAGATCAGCAGCGGCACATCCCGTCGCTGCGCCTCGGCGAACGCATCCGCACCCCAGGGGAACCAGTCGACAGGGTTGTCGGCGTGCGATCGCAGATATGGGCTCAGCGTGTTCGCGAGACGATTCGTCATGCGCCCCACGCTACGCCCGTGCCGGACTCGCAGGACCGGCGCGTCGATCAGCCGACGAGCGCCTCCGCGGTCCGCGACGCGGCGTACCCGACCAGCGGCAGAGCACGTTCCGCAGCGAGCGAGATGCGCGCCTGCAGGATCTCGGAGTTGATCACATACCCGTCGAAGTCGGTGTCGCTGGCGTAGACGCCGAGCGGAAGCGTGAGCGCCTGGAAGAACGCGAACAGCGGGCGCAGCTGATGCTCGATGATGAGCGCGTGGCGCTCTCCCCCGCCGGTCGCCGCGAGCAGAACGGGCTTGCCGACGAGCGCGTACTGGCCGACGAAGTCGAACAGATGCTTGAAGAGGCCGGTGAACGAGGCGCGGTAGACCGGGGAGCCGACGATGAGCAGGTCGGCCTGCTCGATCGCGACCAACTGCGCTTCGACGCTGGCCGGCAGGTGATCGCGCCGCAGAGCCCCGGCGAGCGCCGGGCCCACCGCGGTGAGTTCGATCATCTGGACCTCGACCTCCGCCCGCTCGGCGACGGCTGCGGCGATGGCTCGCAGAAGCGCGGTCGTCTTGCTGGGCTCGTGGAGCGAGCCGGAGACGGCGACGATGCGATAAGGAGCGGTCATGCCATAGAACGTACTCATGACGACGCCCCGTGGCGCAGGAAGCGACACGGGGCGTCATCTAATGCAACAGCGCGTCTCAGTCGAACTCGTTCGGGTGCGTGCCGACGCGGCCCGATCCGTCGAGCGGGTCGAGGCCGTCGATGGCCGCGATCTCGGCGTCGGTCAGCGTGAAGTCGAACACGTCGAGGTTCTCGCGCAGGCGCTCGGCACGCACCGACTTCGGGAACACGATGGTGCCCTTCTGCAGGTGCCAGCCCAGCACCACCTGCGCAGGTGTCTTGCCATGAGCGGCTGCCGCGTCGGCGACGGCCGGCGTACCGAACAGGTCGTACTTGCCCTGCCCGAGCGGACCCCAGGATTCGATGCGGATGCCGTGGTCAGCAGCCCATGCCACGGTCTCGCGCTGCTGGTACGCCGGGTGCAGTTCGATCTGGTCGACGGCCGGGGTCACACCGGTCTCGTTCACGACGCGCTCGAGGTGCTCGGCGAGGAAGTTCGAGACGCCGATGCTGCGCGTGAGTCCCGCATCCCGCAGCTCGATGAGCTTGGCGAACGCATGTACGTAGTTGTCCTTGCCGGGCGTCGGCCAGTGCACGAGGTACAGGTCGACATGCTCGAGGCCGAGCTTCTCGAGGCTCTCTGCGATCGCGGCGTTCGGCTCGTCGCCGTCGTGCCGGTCGTTCCAGAGCTTGGTTGTGATGAAGAGCTCGTCACGGGCGATCCCGCTCTTCGCGATCGCTGCGCCCACGCCTTCCTCGTTGCCGTAGATCGCCGCGGTGTCGATGTGCCGGTAGCCGATCTCGAGCGCCTCGCTGACAGTGCGTTCGGTGTCTGCCGGTGGCACCTTGAAGACGCCATAGCCGAGCTGAGGAATGGAGTTGCCATCGTTGAGGGTCACAGTGGGGATCGTCATGCGCCTAGCCTACGACCTGTGATGACAGGTCGCCTCTCGGCGCCTCACCGTCATACGATGGAGGGCTATGTCTTCTGCCGATCTCGTCATCACCTATCCCCCGGAGCTGCCCGTCAGCGCGGCCAGGGATGAGATCGCCGACGCCATCCGCGACAACCAGGTGGTCGTGGTCGCCGGCGCGACCGGATCAGGCAAGACCACCCAGCTTCCGAAGATCTGCCTCGAACTCGGCCGCACGAACATCGCGCACACCCAGCCGAGGCGGCTCGCCGCGCGCACGATCGCCGAGCGCGTCGCCGAGGAGCTGCAGGTCGAGCTCGGCGGCGTCGTCGGCTACAAGGTGCGCTTCACCGACAAGGTGTCGGATGCGACCAAGGTCGCCCTGATGACCGACGGCATCCTGCTCAACGAGATCCACCGCGACCGGTTGTTGCGCCGCTACGACACGATCATCATCGACGAGGCGCACGAACGCTCCCTCAACGTCGACTTCCTGCTCGGCTACCTCACGCGCATCCTTCCCGAGCGGCCCGACCTCAAGGTCATCATCACCTCGGCGACGATCGACCCGGCGAGCTTCGCGAAGCACTTCGCCACCCCTGGCGGCGAGCCGGCGCCGGTCATCGAGGTGTCAGGGCGCACCTACCCGGTCGAGATCCGGTACCGCGCACCCTCCGAGGACGAGAGCGAAGACGAGGTCTCAGCGATCGTCATCGCGCTGCGCGAACTCGATCGCGAGGCGCCGGGCGATGTCCTCGTGTTCCTCCCGGGAGAGGCCGAGATCCGGGATGCCGCGGATGCCGTGCGAGCGGCCTATGCGTCCAGCAAGGCACCGGTCGAAGTGCTTCCGTTGTACGGCAGACTGTCGGCCGCAGAGCAGCATCGTGTGTTCGAGCCGAGCCGCGTTACAGGGGTGCGACGCCGCGTCATCCTCGCCACCAACGTCGCCGAGACGAGCCTCACCGTCCCCGGCATCAAGTACGTCGTCGACACCGGCACCGCGCGCATCTCGCGCTACAGCAATCGCTCGAAGGTGCAGCGGCTGCCGATCGAGCCGATCTCGCAGGCATCAGCGAACCAGCGCTCCGGCCGTGCCGGCCGCACCAGCGACGGCATCGCGATCCGCCTCTACGGCGAAGACGACTTCGACAAGCGCGCGGAGTTCACCGAGCCCGAGGTGCTGCGCACGTCACTCGCCTCGGTAGTGCTGCAGATGCTGTCGCTCGGGTTCGGTGACATCTCGGCGTTCCCGTTCCTCACCCCGCCGGATTCCCGCGGCATCAAGGCGGCGTTCGACCTCCTCACCGAGCTGGGAGCGGTCGATCTGGGTCGCGACACCCCGCGACTCACCCGGGTGGGGCGCGATATCGCCCGGATGCCGATCGATCCGCGCTTCGCACGCATGCTGTTGGAGGCGCAGAAGAGCGGCGTCACAGACCCGGTGCTCGCGATCGTCGCCGGCCTCACCATCCAGGACGTCCGCGAGCGTCCTTCTCAGGAGGCGCCCCAGGCCGTGCGGGATGCCGCGGATCGGATGCACGCGCGCTTCACCGACCCGACGAGCGACTTCCTGGCGACCCTGAACCTGTGGAACCATCTTCGCGAGCAGCAGCGGAAGCTGGGCTCGAGCGCGTTCCGACGCCTCTGCCGCTCCGAGCATCTGAATTACGTGCGTGTGCGGGAGTGGTTCGACGTGCACCGCCAGTTGCGCTCACTGGTCAAGGCCGCACCGGCTTCGAAGAACGAGGGCGCGGCAGATCCCGACGCCATTCACCGCGCCCTGTTGTCCGGTCTGCTCTCCCAGATCGGCATCCTCGATGAACGCAACACCAAGACTCCGCCGAAGGGGCAGACGAAGAGCCAGAAGGATCCGAAACGCCGGATCGCCGAGTACCGAGGAGCACGCGGCATCCGCTTCTCGATCTTCCCCGGCTCCGGACTGCGCAAGCAGAGCCCGCAGGCCGTCATGGCCGCCGAGATCGTCGAGACCTCCCGCACCTTCGCGCGCACTGTCGCGGCGATCGACCCTGCCTGGGCGGAGTCGCTCGCCGGTGACCTCGCCAAGCGATCGGTGTCGGAACCGCACTGGTCGAAGGATGCCGGCGCCGCTGTCGCCTTCGAGAAGGTCACGCTGTTCGGGGTCGAGATCATCCCGCGCCGGCGCATCCAGTTCGCGCGAATCGATCGCGCTGCCTCCCGTGAACTCTTCGTGCGGCATGCACTCGTCGAGGGCGAGTGGGATCCGACCAGGCTCGACAAACGCGTCAGCGCGTTCTGGCGCAGCAACGGCGAACTCCGCAAGCGCCTCGAGAAGCTCGAGGAACGCGAACGCAGACGCGACATCCTCGCCGGCGACGAGGAGGTGTTCCGCTTCTACGACGAGCGGATCCCCGCCGAGGTGTTCGACGTGCGCTCTTTCGAGAGCTGGTGGCGCGAGACGCTGCAGAAGACGCCGAAGCTGCTCGTCATGCGCGAGCGCGACCTGATCGAAGACGAGGAGCGCGCGGACCAGAACGACTTCCCCACGCGCTGGACGCAGGGCGACCAGGTGCTCGGTCTCGCCTACCGGTTCGAGCCGGGAGCTGACGATGACGGCGTCAGCGTTGTCGTGCCTCTCGCTCTCCTCGCGCAGATCGAGAACCGCGGGTTCGACTGGCAGGTGCCCGGACTCCGCGCAGACCTCGTCACCGCGCTGCTGCGTGCACTGCCGAAGACCATTCGCCGGCACGTCGTGCCCGCCGCGGACTGGGCCGACAAGTTCGGTGAAACGCTCGCCCCTGAAGGGCCGGAGAACCACGGAGGGCTCCCCCAGCGCTCGCTGAAGGAAGCCCTGGCCAGGATGATCCAGCCGCTGGCGAATCAGCCGGTGTCGGCCGCCGACTTCGACGACGAGCGCGTTCCGGGACACCTGCGCATGAACTTCCGCGCGGTCGACGAGCGAGGCCGCGTCGCCGGATCCGCACGGGACCTCGGCGACCTGCAGCGCTCGCTCTCGGATCGCGCGAGAGCCAGCGTCGCGCGATCGATCTCACGTCCGGAACGAACCGGCGCGCGGCCGGGCACGGGTGCCGTCGCCGCGGCGTCCGCTGCCCCACAGGCACAGGCCAGGGGCGCGATCGAGCAGAACGGCCTCACCGGCTGGACGTTCGGCGACCTGCCGGAGGTGCTCGACACCAAAGTCGCCGGCGGCGTCGTGCGCGGATACCCGGCGATCATCGATCAGGGCAAGACGGTCTCGGTGCGCGTAGAGGCGACGGCGGATGCGGCGACAGCAGCCACTCGGGACGGCGTGCTGCGGCTCGTGCTGTTGAACGTGCCGTCTCCTGCGTCGTACGTGCAGCAGCACCTGACCGCGCAGGAGAAGCTCGCGCTGGCCGCGTCACCGTATTCGTCGGCCGCAGCGCTGATCGAAGACGCCAGGGCCGCCGTCGTGCGCGCGGCGCTGCCTGTGGACCCGATCCGCACCGAGGCCGAGTTCGTCCGAGCACGTGATGCCGTGAACAACACCCTCGTGGACCAGTTGTTCGCGACGGTCTCACTCGTCGCGCGCGTTCTCACGAAGTCCCGTGACGTAGAACGTGGCATCAAGACGGAGAACTCGCTCGCGCTGCTCGGTCCGTTGAACGACATCCGTTCGCAGCTCAGCGGGCTGCTGCATCCGGGGTTCATCTCGGCGACGGGCACCGAACGACTCGCTCACTTCCCCCGGTACCTCGATGGCATGCTCGATCGGCTGAAGATGCTGTCGAACGAACCGGGCAAGGATCGGGCACGGATGACCGAGTACGAGAGGGTCTCGAAGGCCTTCGAGGATGCCGGGGGCACGATCCCGCTCCCCACCGGCGCCGCCCCCGCACTCGTGGAGGTGCGCTGGCTGCTCGAGGAATACCGGATCAGCGTTTTCGCGCAGCGCCTCGGCACCGCACAGCCGGTGTCTCCGCAGCGCATAGCAAAGATCCTGCGAGAGAACTGACAACGGCGTCACGGAGCGTCACGCGAATTGGCGTTCGGCCCGCCGATCAGGTGGAATTGTCTCCTACCCTCCTTCTCTTCCCCCGAAAGGGGCCTTCAGCATTCCCATGATCACCATCGAGCACGTCAGCCGAGCCTTCGGCGGCACCCGCGCACTCGCAGATGTGTCGCTCGAGATCGGCCGCGGCCAGATCTTCGGCGTCGTCGGCCAGTCGGGGGCGGGCAAATCGACCCTGCTGCGCACCGTGAACGCGCTGGAGCGCCCTGATTCCGGCAGTGTCACTGTCGACGGCGTGCAGGTCTCGCACCTGACAGGGCAGGAGCTGCGCGCCGCGCGGCACGGAATCGGCATGGTGTTCCAGCATTTCAATCTGATCGGCAACCGCACCGTGGCGCAGAACGTCGAGTTCGCGCTGGAGGCCGTCGGTCGTGGCCGCGGCGACCGTGCGCAGGAGGCGCGGGAGATGCTCGATCTGGTGGGTCTCGCCGCGCGCGCCGACGCCTACCCTGCTCAGCTCTCCGGCGGTCAACGTCAGCGTGTCGGAATCGCCCGCGCGTTGGCGTCGCGTCCGAGCGTGCTGCTCTCGGACGAGGCCACCAGCGCGCTCGATCCGGACACCACGCGTCAGATCCTCGCGCTGATGCGGCGCCTCTCCGGCGAGCTGGGACTCACGATCATGCTGATCACGCATGAGATGGCGGTCGTGAAGCAGATCTGCGACGCCGCCGCGCTCCTCGAGCACGGCAAGATCATCGAGCAGGGCACCCTCACCGACCTGATCCGCACGCCAGGCAGCCGCCTCGCACGCGATCTGTTCCCGCTCGGCGAGGTGCCGGACATTCCCGGCTCCGTTGTCATCGATCTCACATTCGCCGGCGAGGAGGCGCAGAAGCCGACCATCGCGCTGCTCTCGCGTGCGCTGGACCTGGATGTCTCCATCCTCGGCGCCACGATCGAGAACATCGGCGGCGCACAGGCAGGACGCACGCGCCTCGCGTTGCCGGCCGATCCTGCGATCGTCGCCCGCGCGGAGGCGTTCCTCGCGGAGCACAGCGTCGCCGTCGAGGTGGTGAAGGCAGCATGATCGACTACACCTCCCCCGACTTCTGGCCGCAGCTCTTCGACACGATGCTCAAGGGCACGCTCGAGACGCTCTGGATGACGGGCGTGGCGATCCTGTTCACGATCATCGTCGGCCTCCCGCTCGGTATCGTCCTGGTCGGCACCGAGAAGGGGCGGTTCCTTTCCGCTCCCCTCGGCTCCCCAGCTCTCGGCGTCACCATCAACCGCGTCCTCGGATTCATCGTGAACCTCGGTCGTTCGGTGCCGTTCATTGTGCTGATGATCGCGTTGATACCGCTGACCCGCCTGCTGCTGGGCTCATTCATCGGCACGGGCCCCGCGATCTTCCCTCTCACCCTCATCGCGATCCCGTTCTTCGCCCGCGTGGTCGAGATCGCCGTCAAGGAGGTCGATTCGGGCCTGCTGGAAGCGGCGGACTCCATCGGCGCCACGCGCTGGCAGCTCGTCCGCCGCGTCATCCTCCCCGAGACGGCACCGGCGATCGTGCTCGGCATCGCAACCACGATCACTTCGATCATCAACTTCTCCGCGATGGTCGGCGTGGTCGGCGGTGGCGGACTCGGCAATGTCGCGCTCACGTACGGATTCCAGCGCTACAGCTGGGTGCACATCGTCGCCGTCGTCGTCGTGCTGTTCGTGATCGTGCTGCTCGTGCAGTGGGCATGCAATGCGCTCGCACGGTCACTCGACCATGCGAACAGGGCATCGCATGCCGCCGACGTCATCGGCGCCGACGCCTGACACCCTGCATCCCGTCCCCTCTGCATCCCTTCACACAGACATCAAAAGGAGCACCACCATGTCCTTCTCCTCCCTCGCCCGCGGCGTCGCCATCGTCGCAGCCGGTGCACTCGCGCTCGGCCTCACCGCCTGCGCCGGCTCCGCGCCCGCTCCCGCTGAGGACGGCTCGGAAGGACTCGGCACGCTGAAGGTCGGCGCGCTGCCCGTTCCCGCCGGCGACATCCTGAAGTGGGTCTCCGACAACCTCGCCGAGGATGCCGGACTCACGATCGAATGGCAGGAGTTCACCGACTACAACACTCCGAATCCTGCGCTCTCTGACGGTTCGGTCGACGCGAACCTGTTCCAGAACTCGACGTTCCTCGAGACGTACAACGAGCAGTCCGGCGACGATCTGATCTCGGTCGGCGAGATCTACCTCCCCGCCGCCGCGTTCTACAGCGAGAAGCTCGACAGCCTCGACGACCTCGACAAGGGCGCCACCATCGCGATCCCGAACGACCCGACGAACGAGGGACGCGCGCTGAAACTTCTCGCCGCCGAGGGCATCATCGAGATCTCAGACGGCGCCACCACGCTCGCCGAGATCACCGAGAACCCGAAGGATCTGCAATTCGTCGAGATCGAGAACGCGTCGCTCGCGCTGGCCCTTCCCGACAACGACGCCGCGTTCGTGACCGCGTCGTTCGCGATCCCGGCCGGGCTCTCCGAGGATCAGGCGATCCTGCTCGAGGGCACCGACAGCAAGTACTACAACATCCTCGCGACGCGCGCGGACATGAAGGATGACCCGCGCATCGAAGCTCTCGTCGAGCTGCTGAACGATGACCGCACCAAGGAGTACATCCTGGAGACCTGGAAGGGCCTGATCGTTCCGGTCGACTGACCTCTCTGCTGTGATGAAGCCCTCGCGCCGTTCGGTGCGGGGGCCTCGTCATTCCAGGTAGCCTGGCCGCATGGCTCGCGCGATCGTTCACACCGAAATCGGCTCCCCTGACGTCCTCCACCTCGTGGAGATCCCCGATCCTGTCGCCGGTTCCGGCGAGGTCGTGGTGAAGATCGAGGCGGCAGGCGTCAACCCGCTCGATGCGAAGCGACGCAGCGGCAAACGTCCCATGCCGCCCATCACCGAACCGCGTCGCGTCGGCTTGGACGGGGCGGGCGTGGTCGATTCCATCGGTGAAGGAGTGACGGAGTTCGCGGTCGGCGACCGAGTCGCGATCGGCGACACCGTCGGAACGTATGCGACGCACCTGGTCGTGCCCGTGGCGCACCTTTCACTCCTTCCGGATGCTGTCACCGCCGCGGAAGGCGCCGCTCTGAGCATCCCGGTGGGAACGGCGTATCAGTGCCTGCGCTCGCTGAGTGTCGGTGAAGGCGACACACTGCTGATCCACGCCGGATCCGGCGCGGTCGGGCAGGCCGCCATCCAGTTCGCGGTCGCGTGGGGCGCGACCGTGATCGCCACCGGTAGCCCCGCGCGTCACGAGCAGCTGCGCGAACTCGGCGCGATTCCCGTCGCATACGGCACCGGCCTTGCCGACCGCGTGCGCACGGCAGCACCGGATGGCGTGACTGTCGCGCTGGACTGCATCGGCACCGACGAGGCTGTCGAGGTGTCGAAGGAACTCGTCAGCGACCACGATCGCATCGCGACGATCGTCCGCGGGCCGGACGCCGCAGCCCTCGGCATCCGCGCCTTCAGTGGTGGTGCTCCCACTCCGCTGACGGAGCAGGAACTCGCGTGGCGTCACGAAGGCGTCGACGTCGCGATCGCCTTGATCGCGGCGGGCGATTTCCAGATCGAACTCGGTGCCGAACTACCTCTCTCGGAGGCGGCGCAGGCGCACGAGCTGATCGAGGCGCATGCCGCTCGAGGCAAGATCACGCTGGTGCCGTGACCTCTGTGCGCGTCGAGTCGGGCCGTGCTTCGCTCGCGGTGGAAGACACCGGTCCGCGCGATGGGACGACGGTGCTGCTGCTGCACGCCGGCGTGACGGACAAGCGCTCCTGGGCACCCCGTGGTGGATCGTCTGGGTACAGCCGTCCGTTGCATCCGCTACGACAGGCGAAGCTACGGCGAGACGGAGTACAGCCCTGAGGACGGCTGGTCACCTGTGGCTGACACCGTCGCCGTGTTGGATGCCTCTGAGGCGGACACGGTGATCGCGATCGGCAGCTCGATCGGCGGCAGGACAGCGATCGACCTCGCGCTGGCGCATCCGGAGCGCATCTCAGCGCTCGTGCTGATCGCCCCCGCGATCAGTGGTGCCCCTGAGCCGGAACTCGAACCCCTGGTCGAAGCGCTTGACGCCGAGATCGACGCCGCCGATGCAGTGGCGGATCTCGACGCCGTCAACCGGCTGGAAGCGCACCTCTGGTTTGACGGACCCGGGCACGAGGGGCGCGTGAACGGCCCCATCCGCGACCTCTTCCTGGATATGAACGCGCGCGCCATCTCCGCGATCGACCCCGGCACGTCGGGAGACGCATTGGACGCCTGGTCCCGACTCGACCGGATCACCGTACCGATCCTGTTCCTCGTCGGCAGCCTCGACCTGTTGCATATCCGCGAACGGGCACGCGAGGCTGCCGCTTCCGTTCAGAACGGGCAGTTCGTGGAGCTTCCCGATTCCGCTCACCTGCCGCATCTGGAGGGTTCGCCCTCGGCGCTGGACGCCATCGCGGAGTTCCTCGCGCTCCGCGGGTGATTCCGCCGCTCACGCGGCAGCGCGCGCCTCGTCCCGCAGACGTGCGCCCTCACGAAGCGCCGGCACCAGCTCACTACCCCAGTCGCGCACGTCGCCCAGCGGATCGAAGCCGCGGATGAGGAATCGCGTGACGCCGAGGTCGTAGTACTTCAGCAGAGCTTCTGCGACCTGTTCGGGCGTGCCCACCGGCGCGGTGGAATTGCCGGCTGGGCCGGTGAGGCGGGTGATCCCGGTCCACAGCCGCTCGTCGTGCACGTCGCCGCGTTTCGCGATCTGCTGCAGGCGATCGGCCGACACCGCGTTCCGCCTCCGGTTCACGCGATCGGGCGAAGGACAGTGTGTTGCCGTCCTTCTGCGCCGCGATCAGCTCTTCGGTCTCGGCGTAGATCCGGTCGGCCTTCGCCCACGCCGCCTCTTCGGTGTCGGCGACGATCGGTCGCGTCGAGAGGCTGAACTCGATCGTTCTGCCCTCTTTCGCGGCGGCAGCGCGGATCGTGCGGATGTGTTCCGCGACCTCGGCGAGCGGCTCGCCGAACAGCATGTAGACGTCGGCGTTCTTGGCCCCGACTTCGACCGCACCGCCTGAGAGACCGCCGAAGAAGATCGGGATCCCCGCATCCGTCGCCGGCTTCGCCGCCGAGTACGCACCTTCGAAACGGTAGAACTCGCCTTCGTGATCGAAGGGCTCGTCCTCGGTGAGCGTCTTGCGCAGCACGTCGATGAACTCGCCGGTGCGGCGGTAGCGGTCCTGCTTCTCGCTGTAGTCGCCGTCACGGCGCTGATCGGCCTCGCTGCCGCCGGTGATGTGGTGGATCGCCACCCTTCCACCACCGGTGAGATGGTCGAGCGTGGCGAGCTTGCGCGCGACGATCGTCGGCGGGACGAAGCCGGGGCGGTGCGCGATGAGCACCTTCAGTCGCTCTGTGGAGTGCAGCGCCGCGGACGCCACGGCGAAGCCGTCCGGCGAGCTCGCGCTGTATCCGATGAGCACTCGGTCGAATCCGGCGTCCTCGTGTGCACGCGAGAATTCGCGCACATAGGCGGGATCGACGACCGGTCCCGCGATCGCCTTCGACTCCGACCCGGCGGTCGTGGCGATCATTCCGAGAAGTTCGATGGGCATGTCAGAAGCTCCAGTGTTCAGGGACGGTTGGCGGATGGTGTGTGGATGAGGGGAACGGAGTCGATGAGGCGCCTGGTGTAGGGATGCTCCGGTTGCGCGACCACGCGCCTGGTCGGACCGTCTTCCACGATGCGTCCGCGGTTGAGCACCACGAGCCGATCGCTCATGGCCGCCAGCGAGCCGATGTCGTGCGAGATCACGAGCATCGCCAGGTCGCTCCCCCGTTGATCGCGCAGCGCGATCAACGCCTGCACGACGCGGTCCCGGCTTGCGGCGTCGAGCGCACTCACCGGTTCATCGAGCACGAGCAGCTGCGGCTCCACCACGAGAGCTCTGGCGATGGCAGCACGCTGTCGTTGCCCTCCTGAGAGACCGGACGGCAGCCGGGCGATGAGGTCTTCGTCGAGTCCGACGGCCTCGAGCGCCGCCGCGCGGCGACGGGCAGCATCCGCCGGCGGCACCTTGGCGATGCGCAAGCCCTCCACGATGGAGTCGGCGACTGCGACGCCAGGATCCAGTGAGCGCAGCGGATCCTGGAACACGTACTGCACTGCGCCGGAGCGGCGCCAGGCGCGCAGTGCTCCGCCGCGCAACTTGGTGACGTCGCGCCCTGCCACGTTCACGCGTCCCTCTGCGGGTGCGACTGCACGCAGCACCGTGCGCGCGAGAGTCGTCTTGCCCGATCCCGATTCGCCGACAACGCCGACGACCTCTCCGCGGCGCACGGTCAGGGAGATGTCGTCGAGCACTCTCACCTGACCGAAATCGACGGAGATCGAATCGAGGTGAAGAACGGAATCGACCGCGGGTTGAGACGTCATGCGAGATACCTCTCGAGTCCGTATGCGGCGTGCGCTGATAGCAGCTCGCGCGTGTAGGGGTGCCCCGGCGCCCGCAGCACACGGGAGGTCGCGCCGGCTTCGACGACGCGACCGTCGCGGAAGACCTGCACGCGTTCGCAGACCTGCGAGACGACCGCGAGATCATGCGAGACCAGGATGAGCGCGAGGTCGCGCTCGATCCGCAGCCGCTTCAGCAGATCGAGCAGCTCGGCCTGCACGGTGACATCCAGTGCGGTGGTCGCCTCATCAGCGATGAGCACCGCGGGGTCTGCGGCGAGCGCCATCGCGATGAGCACGCGCTGCAGCATCCCTCCGCTGAGCTGCGACACGCGCTGGCGCAGTACGAGATCGACCCTGCGGATGCCGAGGTCATCGAGCAGTTCGCGCGCACGCTCGCGCGTCTGCCTTCTCGGGATACCCGCTGTGATGCGCAACGTCTCCTCGAGCTGGGCGCCGACGGGAATCGCGGGATGCAGATACGACGCCGGATCCTGGAACACCGCCGCCACGTGCGTGCCCCGCAGGCTCCGCCACGTCTTCTCCGGCGCGTCGGTCAGGTCCTGGTCGCCGACACGAACCGTGCCACCGGTGATCGCCAGCCCAGGGGGAAGAATGCCGAGCAGGGCGCGACAGGTCAGCGTCTTGCCGCTGCCGGACTCTCCGACGATGCCCACGGCCTCCCCCGGTCGCACCTGAACCGAGACGCCGTGCACGAGTTCGGTTCCATCGGATGCCGTGATCACCAGGTTCTCCGCCGACGCCGCTGGCGCACGCACGAGCGAGCTCTCGTCGAACGACGGTGAGAATGTCGCTCGGACATCAGGCGATGAGGGCGCCTCCGATGCGGTCGTGGTTCGCAGATCAGACATGAGCGACCTCCTTCCGCGCGGCGCGTGCGGTCACGGCATCCGCTCCGAGCACGTCACGAGCCGCATCCGCGAGCAGGTTCAGTGCTCCGACCGTGATGATGATGGCGAGCGCCGGTGCCACCGGCCCGAGCGGACGCTGGCCGAGATACCCGAGATCGCTGGAGAGCATCCCGCCCCAGGTCGGTGCAGGCGGCTGAACTCCGATGCCGAGGAACGTGAGCGAAGCCACCGCGAGCAGCGCACCCCCGAGGGCCGACACCGACGCCACGACGAGGTTCGGGGCGACCTGCCGCCACACATGGCGGCGCAGCACCCACCACGCCGATCCACCGAGGAATGTGGCGGCCTCGACGTACTGGGAGTCGCGCACCCGGAGCGTTGCCGCACGCGCGATGCGGAAGAAACTCGGCGCGATCAGGATGCCGATCGCCAGTGTCGCCTGGAAGAGGCCGTTGCCGAGCAGAGCCGCGAACACGATGGCGAAGAGGATGAACGGCAGCGAGAGCAAAGCGTCGACGAGGCGCAGCGACAGCCACTCGCCGATCTTCGGCGCGAAAGCGCTGAGGGCTCCGGGCACGGCACCGATCACGAGCCCGATGAGAGCCGCGCCCAGAGCACTCAGCAGCGAGGCCGGTGCTCCTGCGAGCAGCCGGGAGAGCACATCGCGGCCGAGATAGTCGGTGCCGAACAGGTGTGCGAACGACGAGTCCTGAAGGGCATTCGCGGTGTCCTGCCCGAGCGGATCGTACGGCGCCAGCGCGGGACCGGCGACGGCGATCACGACGATTCCGAAGATGACGAGGATCGCGATGCGCACAGTCCATCCGGCGTCCCAGAGGCGAGCGAGGGCGTTCATGCGGCGCTCCGATCGGTGCCGCCGGTGCGGGCGATGATGAGGTTGATGATCACGCCGATGATGACGACCATGGCGATCGTGATGAGCAGCACACCCTGAACGACCGGAACGTCGCCCTGCAGCGCGGCGCGGTTCGCGAGCTGACCGAGGCCGGGCATCCCGAAGATCACCTCGGTGATGACGGCTCCACCGACCAGGCGCGGTGCGTGCACTCCGAGCACCGACAACGCCGGCGTCGACGCGATCGGAAGCGCGTGTCTGAGCACGATCCTCCCCGGCCCGAGGCCGTGTACACGCGCGCCGATGATGTAGTTCTCCTGCAGCGTGCCGACCAACGTCGTGCGAAGCTGACGGGCGATGTCGGCCCCTGCGTCCAGGCTCAGTGCGACCGACGGCAGCACCAGGCAGAGCATCCAGCCGCCCAAGTCTTTCTCGGGCGGCACATATCCGGCGACGGGGAAGATCGGGATCGCGTAGGCGAACAGCAGGATGAGCGCGATCGCCGCGACGAACGCCGGAACCGTCGCAGACACCGTGGTCAGCAGGGTCACCGCGCGGTCGACGATGCCTCCCCGGCTGACGGCCGCCAGGATTCCACCCGCGAACCCGAACAGCAGCGCGAGCAGGATCGCACCGCAGGCGATCGACAGACTCACCGGAAACGCCTGCGCGATGCTGTCGGCGACCGGGATGGTCGTGAACCAGCTCGCACCGAGATCGCCTGTGACAGCACCCGAGATCCAGTCGAGGTAACGCACGAGGAACGGCCGATCCAGCCCGAACACGTGGTTGAGCCGGTCGATGTCGGCCTGCGTGGCGACCTCACCCAGTGCGACCGCTGCGGGATTGGATCCACTCGCCGCACCGAGCGCGAAAGTGGCGAAGGTGGCGAGCACGAAGACCGTGATCGCCGTGCCGAGGGTGACCAGCACCGTGCGCAGCGCAGGCCGCACGCGGCGCACGCTCAGCACATCCTCGATCTCGGGCGCGAAGGGCGCCTCGGCGGTCACGGTCGTCGTCATGTCTCAGCCTTCGATCTTCACGTCTTCCCAGCGCTGCACGTCGAGCCAGTGCTGGATGCCGGTGACCTTGTCAGGGTGGATGAGGATGCGCGGCCAGCTGAACAGGAAGGTGTTCGGCTGCAGCTTCACACCGACCTCGACGGCATCCTGGATCGTCTCCGCGTATGCGGGGTCGTCCGTCGGCGTGGCGCGTGCCTTGTCGATGGCCGCCGTGAGTTCCTCCGGCGTCTCACGGCCGAGGTTCATCAGCCCTTCGGGTCCGTACAGCACTTCGAGCGCCTGCAGTGGCGACTGACGCCCCGAGTAGCTGTCGAGCACGAACGGGAACGTGCGCTGCACATAGTTCTGCGAGATCGCGGCTGCCGCCTGCACGTTCAGCGTGACGCGGATTCCGGCGTCTGCCCACTGCGCCTGCAGCAGTTCGGCGAGCGCGGTGTCGTCCTCGCCGAGAGTGAGGGTGATGTCGATCCCATCGGGGTGGCCTGCTTCGGCGAGGAGGTCCTCGGCCGCCTCGACATCGTACGGATACAGGTCGTCCAGCTCGTCGCTGTGCGCCACATAACCATCGGGGAACGGCTGCCAGTTCGCGGTGCCGTGACCGAAGTATGTGGAGTCGATCAGCGCCTGACGATCGGTGGCATGGCTGATCGCCTGCAGGACGCGCTGATCGTCGAACGGCGCCACAGTGCCGTTCACATCCAGAGCCCGAACGGTGAGAGCCTTGATCTCCTCGACGTCGAGGCCGGCCGATTCCGCCGCCTCTGCCTGCGACGCCGGAATGATCGCGACGTCCCACTGGCCGGTGTTCACGCCGGCGACAGCCGTCGCATCGTCTGCGACCGGTACGACGGAGAAGTCGTCGATGAAGATGTGGTCGGCGTTCCAGTACTCGTCGTTCTTCTCCAGCGTCGCGTGCGCATTGGGCACGTACTCGGTCAATGCGAACGGGCCGGCGCCTTCGGGCTGCGTGGCGAGCGTGGTGACGTCATCGAAGGCCGCGGGGTTCACGATGAACCCGGTCTTGCCTGCGAAGAGGTAGGGCACCTGGTAGTCGGCTTGATCGAGGTTCACCGTGACGGTGTGATCGTCGACGGCATCCACCGAAGTGACGATCCGCAACTGCCCCGCGAGAGTGGAGTTCTCCTGATCGCGCCCCCGCTCGAGATTGAGCTTCACTGCCTCAGCGGTCACCGGTGTCCCGTCGCTGAACGCCGCGTCCTCACGCAGGTGGAACGTGATGGCGGTTCCGTCCGCGTTGTACTCCCATGTCTCGGCCAGTCCGGGCACCGGCTCGCCCTCGGTGTCGAGCTGCGTCAGCCCGTCGTACACGAGGGCCAGCGCGTGGGTGTCCCAACCTGCTGTCGAGGTCACCGGGTCCCAGCTGGTGGGCAACCGCCACCCCCAGGTGAGGGAGGTCGCGTCGGCGCTCTCCCCTGCCGGCGCCTGCGCCGCAGCGCAACCGGTGAAGGCGAGGGCAGAGGCAGTGAGCACGGCGAGTGACGCGAGTCTGTGTCGTGAGGTCATGGGTGTGAAGCTAGAAGGTGCCACTCCTCACCGCCAGAATGGGTGATGCAGGGCGACACAGACTGCAACAGTTCGACACATCCATATCGTGGCGGGGCAGGCTGCACTCAATATGGACGCATGACCACGAGCTCCCCTGCTGCCCTCTGG
The DNA here is from genome assembly GCF_030815955.1 of Microbacterium murale. Taxonomy (NCBI): domain Bacteria; kingdom Bacillati; phylum Actinomycetota; class Actinomycetes; order Micrococcales; family Microbacteriaceae; genus Microbacterium; species Microbacterium murale. The sequence goes on from NZ_JAUSXK010000001.1 coordinate 449,076, forward strand.
ACGCCGCCCGCCCGCGTGAGGGGCATCCTCGCCGTCGTCACGGGTCGCGGCGAGCGTGCACCCGTGTACGAGCGGTTCGGGAGGCGCCTCAGCGCCGACGGTTATACGGTGGGCGTGTTCGAAGCGGATGCCGATGCCGCCGCCGCGTGGCTCGCCGGTGTCGACGACGTACCGGTGGTGCTGGTCGGCTCCGACACCGGAGCCGCCGCCGTACTGCGAGTGCTCTCACAGGGCGAGACACCGGACGGTGCGATCATCGCCGGCACCCCGGTCGACGTCGACGGCGCCGCCCAGCCTGCCGACGAGGAGCGTACGGCCTGCCCTCTGCACCTCGGTGTACTCGGCTCGCTCGAGGCGCGCACCTCCGACTTCGCCGTCGAGCACGTCCCGGCGTCCGCCGACCTCGCGGCCATCGCGGTGCCAGTGCTGGCGTTCCACGGATCAGCCGATGCCGTCTCGCCGATCGCCGAAGCCGGCGCGCTGCTGAGCGCTGTACCGGACATCGAACTGCTCGAGACCGTCGACGGCCTGCACGATGCGCTGAACGACCAGTCGCACCGCAGCGTCGCAGCATCCATCGTGCTGTGGCTGGAGCGCCTGCGCAACGGAGATGTGCGCGCGCCCGTCGTGCGTGACGCAGCGGGGGTGCCCGCCGCATGACTGCTTTCTCAACACAGCAGGTGCAGGCCGGATACACCCCTGGCATCCCGCAGAACAGTGCTGTGCCGCCGATCTACCAGACCGCCGCATACGAGTTCGCCTCGCTGGCCGATGCCGCTGATCTGTTCGCCTTGCGCCGGGCCGGCAACCTGTACAGCCGCAACGCCAGCCCCACCCAGCAGGTTCTGGAGGAGCGGGTCGCCGCGCTCGAGGGCGGAGCATCCGCCGTCGCGGTCGCGTCGGGGCAGGCAGCCGTGGCCGTCACGCTGATGGCGCTCGCCGGCCGTGGCGGCCATATCGTCTCCGCCAGTCAGCTGTACGGCGGCACCGTCGACCTCTTCCAGGACACCTTCGACGATTTCGGCATCCCCGTGACATTCGTCGACCAGGACGACGCGGACGCGTGGCGGGCCGCTATCCGTCCCGATACGCGCGCCCTGTTCGCAGAATCCGTCGCCAACCCGATCGCCCAGGTGCTCGACTTCCGCCTCGTCGCCGACATCGCGCATGAGGCGGGTGTTCCGCTCGTCATCGACAACACGGTCGGCACGCCGTACCTCATCCGGCCCGGCGAACACGGCGCGGACTTCGTCGTGCACTCGGCGACCAAGTTCCTGTCCGGTCACGGCACCTCGCTCGGCGGAGTCGTCGTCGATCAGGGCTCATTCGACTTCGGCGCACAGCCTGAGCGCTGGCCGCAGTTCACCGCGCCGTATCCGCGGTTCGGTGAGCTCGTGCTGTGGGAGCGCTTCGGCATCGGTCAGGCTTTCGCCGCGCTCGTCAAATCCAAGTACGTGCACGACCTCGGACCGTCGCTTTCGCCGTTCAACGCCTGGCAGATCCTGCAGGGCATCGAGACGCTCGATCTTCGGGTGTCCCGCCAGAGCGCGACCGCACTGGCTCTCGCTGAGCATCTGGCGGCGCACCCGAAGGTCGCTGCCGTCCACCACCCGGGGCTCGAAGGCAACCGCTGGCATGCGCTCGCCGAACGCTACCTGCCCCGCGGAGCGCCGTCCGTGTTCTCGATCGACCTTCGTGGAGCGGAGGATGCAGAGGCCCAGGCGCGCATCGCACGCGTGGTCGACTCTCTCGAGGTCTTCCGTCTGGTCGCCAACATCGGCGACGCACGCAGTCTCGTCTCGCACCCGGCATCCATGACGCACTCGCATCTGAATGCCGAACAGCGCGCCGCGGCCGGCATCTCGTGGAACACGATCCGCCTGAGTGCGGGGTTGGAAGACTCAGCCGACCTCATCGCAGCCCTCGACCGCGCGCTCGCGCGCTTATGACTGGAGCATCATGAGCATCAACCTCGGATACTGGACGCCTGTCTATGGCGGATTCCTGCGCAACGTCACCGACGAGGGCCGAATGGCAGCCACGTGGGAGCACATCCGCGAGGTGTCGGTGAAGGCCGACCGCCTCGGCTTCCACACCACGCTCGTCCCAGAGCTCTATCTCAACGACCGCAAGGGCGTCGAGGCGCCCAGTTTGGAGGCGTGGTCGTTGTCGGCGGCGATCCTCGCGGTCACCGACCGTCTGCGCGTGATGACGGCTGTACGCCCCGGTTTCCATCTTCCCGCCGTACTCGCGAAGACGGTCAGCACGCTCGACAGCATCGCCCCAGGTCGCGTGTCCCTCAACGTCGTGGCGGCGTGGTGGGCCGAAGAAGCGCGGCAATTCGGCGGGAACTTCCCCGCGCACGACGAGCGCTACACACAGGCGAAGGAGTTCGTCGATGTGCTCAACGGGCTCTGGGAACAGACTCCGTTCTCCTACGCGGGTGATCACTACGAGTTCGAGGGCACGATCGTCGAGCCCAAGCCGTCCAGCCATCCTGTCGTGTTCGCCGGCGGTGAGAGCGACGCCGGCCGTGAGGCGATCGCCGACTTCGCCGACGCCTACGTCATGCACGGCGGCACGCTCGATGAGGTGCGCAGCAACGTCGCCGACATGAATGCCAGGTCCGAGCGGATCCATGGCCGGCCGATCGCCGAGTTCGGGATGCCGGCATATGTGATCGTCCGCGACACCGAGGCAGAGGCGCAGCGCGAACTCGACCGGATCACGACGGTGGACCCCGACTCCCCCGGATACGCTTCCTTCGAGGAGTTCAAACGCCACTCGAACCTCTCGCTCGAGGTCAGCCGCCGCGAGTACTCCGTGGGCACGCGCGGACTGCGCCCGAACCTCGTCGGCACGGCCGAGCAGGTCGCCGAGCGCATCAACGACTACGCCGAGGCCGGCATCACGCTGCTGCTGATTCAGGCATCGCCGTTGGACGAGGAGCTCGAGCGCATCGCCGAGCAGGTCTTCCCGCTCGTACCGCAGGAGGCACTCGCAACTGCTCTACGCTGAGAGCATGACTGGTCTTCGCTGGGGAATCCTCGCAACCGGCGGCATCGCGTCCGCATTCGCCTCCGATCTGCGCACTGCGGGGCTCGATCTCGTCGCCGTCGGGTCGCGCTCGCAGTCGTCGGCCGACGCTTTCGCCGCGAAGTTCGACATCCCGCACGCTCACGCGTCGTACGAGGCCCTCGTCGCGGATCCGGACGTCGACATCATCTACGTCTCCACGCCGCATCCGATGCACCATGCCGGCGCGAAGCTCGCCCTCGAGAACGGCAAGCACGTGCTGGTGGAGAAGTCCTTCACGGTCAACCGCGCCGAGGCGGAGGATCTGCAGCGCATCGCGGTCGAGCGCGGCCTGCTGGCGATGGAGGCGATGTGGACGCGCTATCTGCCGCATATGGTGCGCATCCGCGAGATTCTGGCGGAAGGGTCCCTCGGCGAGGTCCGGGCAGTGTCGGCGGATCACACGCAGCGCATCACCGATGACCCCACCCACAGGCTGAACGCCCTGGAGCTCGGCGGAGGCGCGCTTCTCGACCTCGGCATCTACCCGATCTCGTTCATCTGGGACGTTCTCGGCGCCCCGTCCAGCATCCAGGCGACAGCGCGACTCATGCAGACCGGTGCCGACTCCGAGGTCGCCACGATCATGACGCATGAGGGCGGTGCGGTCTCGACCAGCCTCTCGTCCTCCAGGGCTGCCGGCCCGAATGCCGCGTCGGTCATCGGCACCGAGGCGCGGATCGACATCGACCGCGTCTGGTACACGCCGACGACCTTCCGCGTGATCGGCCCGGACGGCACGGTGCGCGAGGAATACACCTCGGACGTCGAAGGCCGCGGCATGCAGTACCAGGCGTTCGCCGCCGAACGACTGGTGAGCGAGGGCAACTTCGCCGGAGACATCCTGCCGATTGCGGAGAGCGTCGCCATCATGGGCGCGCTCGACGAGATCCGCGCCCAGATCGGCGTCCGCTACCCCACGGAGGAGCGCAACGATGGCTGATACCCAAGACCCCCGCGTCGCGGTCTATCTGGACTTCGACAACATCGTCATCTCCTGGTATGACCGCGTCCACGGCAGGAACGCCTACGGCAAGGATCGCCAGCGCATCGCCGAGAACCCCCACGATCCCGAGGTCGTCGAACGGCTGAAAGCCGCGATGATCGAGGTCGGCGCGATCATCGACTACGCCGCCTCATTCGGCACATTGGTGCTCACGCGCGCCTACGCCGACTGGTCGTCGCCCGTGAACGCCGAGTACCGCTCACAGCTCGTCGCGCGCGCGGTGGACCTCGTGCAGCTGTTCCCCGCTGCGGCGTACGCGAAGAACGGCGCCGACATCCGTCTCGCCGTGGATGCCGTGGAAGACATGTTCCGCCTCTCCGACCTCACCCACGTGGTGCTCGTCGCCGGGGACAGCGACTATGTGCCACTTGCGCAGCGCTGCAAGCGCCTGGGACGCTACGTGATCGGCGTCGGGGTGGCCGGGTCCACCGCGAAGTCACTGGCCGCGGCATGCGATGAGTTCGAGTCCTACGACTCGTTGCCCGGTGTGGTGCGCCCGGCGGCGAAGAAGGTCGTGACGCGGGCAGAGCCCGTTGCCGAGGCCCCGAAGGCCGATGCCGACGTGGACGCTGAGGCAGAAGCCCCCGCGAAGGCGAAGACTCCTCGGACGCGTGCGAAGAAGACGACCAAGCCGGCAGAGCCGGAGGCGACCGCCGAGCACGAGCCGACGACGCTCACCGAGCAGGACGAGGCGACCCTGCTGCTGGAACGCGCGCTGCGCCTCGGGCACGACAAGGCCGATGCCGACGAGTGGCTGCACAGTTCGGCCGTGAAGACGCACATGCGACGCATGGATCCGTCCTTCAGTGAGAAGGCGCTCGGCTACCGGTCGTTCTCCGACTTCCTGAAGTCGCGCGACCAGATCACCGAACTCGAGGAGACAGGGCACGAGCGACTGGTGCGTCTGCGCGAGCTCTGAGCGGAAATGATCAGATGAGCACCGGCAGAGTGGTGATCGGCGGCTCGTCCGGCTTCATGGGGCGGCATCTGCAGCAGAAGTACCGGGACGAGGGCCGAGAGGTGACCACGATCTCCCGCTCCGGTGCTGACCTCCGCTGGGGCGACCAGATCGGCATCGGCCAGGCGATCGACGGCGCATCCCTCGTGATCGGTCTCGCCGGGAAGAGCGTGAACTGCCGCTATTCCCCTGAGAACCGGGCGGAGATCTTCCGCTCACGCCTCGACACCACGGCATCCCTCAGCGCGGCGATCAAGTCAGCCGCGAACCCGCCGCCGATATGGGTGAATTCGTCCACCGCGACGATCTATCGGCATGCTGAGGACCGCCCGATGACGGAGAGCGGCGGTGAGATCGGCACCGGATTCTCGGTGGAAGTGGCGAAGGCGTGGGAGAAGGCACTGTTCGCCGACACGCTTCCGCTCACCCGGCGAGTGGCGCTGCGCAGCACCATCGTGCTGGGCGACGGAGGCGTTCTCAGGCCGTTGAAGAACCTCGCCAGGATCGGTCTGGGTGGCGCACAGTATGACGGCTGGTGGCCGATCAGCGGGGCGCGTCGGGCCGCGGGAACCGCGCATCTCCCTGGAGCGAAACGTGGGTCTCAGCGATTCAGCTGGGTGCATCTCGATGACGTCTCGCGGATCATCGACTTCATCGAGGAGCATCCGGAACTGGAAGGGCCTGTCAACGCGGCCGCTCCGCACCCGGTGGACAACATCACATTCATGGCCACTGTGCGTCGAGTGCTCGGAGTACGGTTCGGTCCACCGATGCCGAGGTGGATGCTGGAGATCGGTGCCATCGGCATCCGCACCGAGACCGAACTCGTTCTGAAGAGCCGGTGGGTGATTCCCGAGAAGCTCGCGGAAGCTGGATTCGAGTTCACTTATCCGACGCTCGAGCCGGCGATCCGGGCGTCCTACGACTGATCGGCCTCACGGATGTCGCGGAGCGCTTCCTCCAGTTCGGGGTGAGCGAAGGCGTACCCGGCGTCCGTCAGAACTCCGGGTGCGACCCACCGGCTCTTGAGGATGAGTTCCGATTCGGTGCGCAGCACCCACATGGCCGGTTCCAGCATGAAGCGCCAGGACGGCAGTCCGAACGGCATGCCGACAGTTCGCCGCAGCGCCGCCATCAGCTGCCGGTTCTCCACCGCCCCTGGAGCTGCCAGGTTGACCGGACCATCGATCTCCGGATGGTCGCGGAGGAATCGAACGGCGCCGACGAAGTCATCGACGTGGATCCAGCTGAAGCGCTGTCGCCCATGAGAGCGAACGCCCGACTGGCGGGGCTGAGTGGGGTGCGGACCGATCCCCCGGTAGCGGCGATGCGGGAACCACCATCCGTCGTGCTGCGGGCCGCCGACGCCCAGCCGAGCGAGGCGGAAGAGCAGATCGCCGACCGGCCCTTCGCCGAGAACGATGGTGGTTCGCAGCGCTATGCGGCGCGTGCCAGGCAGCTCGCCCCGGAAGAGCTCTGCCTCCCAGGCCCGGCCGACGTCGGGAGAGAATCCGGTGTCGAACTCGGTGTCCTGCTCGGTCTGCGCGCGATCGAGCGCGTATCGATAGAGGGTCGCGGTGCTCGCGTTCATCCAGACGAGGGGCGGGCGTTCCGCGCGGCTGATGGCCTCATTCAGCGCGCGGGTGGTATCAACTCTCGAGCGCAGGATCTCGTCGCGATTCGCATCCGTGTAGCGGGCGTTCACCGACTTCCCGGCGAGTCCGATGACGAGCTCCGCACCGTCGATGAGACGCAGGATGCTGTCAGGGTCGTCCCATCGCGCGTCAGGGCCGTGACGACCGATCACCCGGACGTCGTAGCCGTCTTCGGTGAGCGCGCGAGCGAGAGCGCCGCCGAGAGCGCCGGTTCCTCCGCCCAGAACTGCGCGTCGTCCGCTCTGATTCGAACGGGAACCGCTCACGCCGTGTCCGGTTCGCCGCGCTCGCGCTTACGCGCCTCGATCTGCTGACGCAGTTCCCACTCCTCGATCTCGCGGTCGAGGTCGGCGATCTGCTGCTCGGTGGTGCGGGCTTCGGCGGGCGGCGACCATGTCTGGGCTGCCGACGCCGCCTGTGACCTCGGCGGCGCAGCGCGCCTCGGCATCCGCGGCATCGATATGCCGCCCTCGCCGTACTCGCGTCCAAGAGCGAACCAGAGCGCGCTGCCGATCAGCGGAAGCAGGATGACGATGATGATCCAGACCATCTTCGGCAAGTACTTCACCTGCGAATCGTCGCGCTTGATGATGTCGATCAGCGCAATGATCATCAGCGCGATGATGAGAAGCGAGACGAACGGCATGCTTTCAGACTAGCCGTCGCTCATAGAATGGCGCCATGGATTTCCGCACCCCACCAGGACTCGTGACGCTGACAGGGCGACTGGTCGAATTGCAGCCGCTGGATCACTCGCACCACGATGGTCTCGTCGAGGCCGTCCGGGAGAACGACCTGTGGCAGACGGCCTGGTACACGTCTGTGCCCGCCCCGGATGGCATCGCCGCCGAGATCGATCGTCGGCTCGCGCTCGCAGAGAAGGGCGAGATGGTGCCGTTCACGGCCGTCGACGCGTCAGGGCGCGTGATCGGGATGACGACCTACTACGACATGGTTGCCGAGGTTCCGAGACTGCATATCGGGTACACCTGGAACCGTCCGTCCGCGCATGGCACCGGAACGAACGCGGAGTCGAAGCTGCTGCTGCTCACGCACGCGTTCGAGACGCTGGGGGTGTTCCGGGTGGGACTCACGACGCAGTGGGTGAATTTCCAATCGCGCGCAGCGATCGAGCGGCTGGGCGCCAAGCAGGACGGCGTGATGCGGGCGCTCTCGCGCTACCGCAACGGTGCGCTGCGCGATTCTGTCGAGTTCTCCATCATCGAGCCGGAGTGGCCGGCCGTGAAGGCGAACCTCGAAGCGCGTCTCGCGAAGCGCGTCTGAACCGACCTCAGCCGGTCACGCTTCAGTTGGCTGCGGGACCGCCATCCCAGTTGTCCGAACGACGGGTGGCGCCGCTGCGGCCCGCGCGCATGATCCATGCCATCGACAGGCAGAAAGCTGCGAGACCGGCGCAGAAGACCAGTGCCTGGAAATCCGGGAGGCCGTGTGAGATGCCCATCAGCACGATGCCGCCCACGAAGAGGACCAAGTAGACGATGAAGCTGAGAATCACGGCTGCCTCCTGTTGTGAATGCCGTGTCCCAGCCTACCGCTCCGGTCCGCGCGGAGATGGCATCGGGTGCTGCGGCCCCTAGGGAACGCGATGTGGCCCGCGGCCCGGAACAGCTCGTACCATTCGGGACGCGTGAGGGTGACATCGGAGCCGGCCGCTGCGGCCACGAGCCGTTCCGGCGTCGTCGTGCCCATCACCACCTGCATGTCAGCCGGATGCCTGGTGATCCATGCGACGGCGATGCCGGTGGGGGTGACGCCGTGGAGGTCGGCGAGCCGGTCGAGCACGTCGTTCAGTTCGGCGTAGTCGGGGTTCCCGACGAATGTGCCCGCGCCTGCAGCCGCCTGCATCGGTGACCATGCCTGGACTGTGATGCCGTTGATGCGGCAGTACTCCAGGATGCCTCCGCCGTCGCGGGTGATCGCCTGGTCGGCACCGCTCATGTTCGCGGCGATGCCCTGTGCGACGATCGGCGCCTGCGTGAGGGAGAACTGAAGTTGATTGGCGACCAGTGGCTGCCGCACCGCTGTGCGAAGCAGGTCGATCTGACGAGGGGTGTGATTGGAGACTCCGAAGGCGCGGACCTTCCCGGATGCTTCGAGCTCGCAGAACGCACGGGCGACTTCTGCCGGTTCGACGAGAGCGTCGGGGCGATGCAGCAGGAGCACATCGATGCGGTCGGTGGCGAGGGCACGCAGCGATCCGTCGACTTGGCGGAGGATGTGCTCGTAGGAGAAGTCGAACGTGCCGTCCTGCGGAACGATCCCGCACTTGGTCTGGATCGTGATCTCATCGCGCTCCGCGGGCGACAGATTCAGCGCTTCCGCGAAGCGCTCCTCGCAGGCGTGCATCCGCCCGCCGTAGATGTCTGCATGATCGAAGAAGTCGATCCCAGACTCACGGGCCGCCCCGTAGAGTTCGCGGATCTGCGCATCATCTTTGTCCTTGATGCGCATCATCCCTGCGACGACGGCAGGGATGATGAGGTTCCGAACGGCACTGTCTTCATGCCGCCACCGTACCGCGGTACTCGGGCGGTTCAGCGACGGCACGGCATGCGGGTACTCCACAGTGCCCAGACGACGAGGAGCAGCTGCAGGAACAACCGGAGGAGCCGCCGGCGATCGGTGTCGAGCAGCGGTGCCGATCGCCCGGTGCGCCACTGGTGCACGTTGCCGGGGAAGACTGCGACGAAGAACGCCGCGACGGCCCAGCCGACGCGCGTGCGCTCTTTCGGAAGCGCCAGGAGGGCGCCGGCGAGCAGTAGTTCCACGACGCCCGATGCGACGACGATCGCATCCTTGTCGGTGCGCAGTACGCGTGTCGCCCAATCCGGCACGGTGATGCGGAAGCCGCGGCGACCCCAGCTCAGGTGTCCGGCGCCCGCCGTGGCGGGCAGCGCCTTCACCCTCACCGCCAGCTTCGGTCATTGCGGGTGAGGATCCCCGTGACGTGGTGTCACTACTTCTGGTGACACCTCGTCACTACTTCTGGTGACCCCTCGTCACTTCACGAATGGCGGCAGACAGAGTGCGATGGGAGCATGACAACTGAACCCGCTCGCATCGCGCGCCCCGCGCACGTGCCGTTCTGGCGGCGCCCCTTCCGGATCATCCGCGAGAACAGGCGCGCTTATCTCATCATCAGCGCGGCCGCGTATGGTCTCGCCATCATCGGGTTCGTGATCGGACTCATCTTCCCTGACCTCAACGCGGCACAGGCCGCGTCGCTGGAAGAGGACGGCACCGGCGAACTGGTGCGCTGGCTGGTGAACATCCCGCCGCTGTTCGCGCTCACGATCCTCGGAGTCAATCTCTTCCGTCTCAGCCTGCTGACCATCGTCCTTCCGTCCCTCATCGTGCCGTTCGCGGGACTGGCGTTCTTCAGCTACTGGGCTGTCGAGACCGGCATCACCCTCTTCCCCGCCTCCGCCGAGGGGTGGGTGGCGCTCATCCCCCACTCGCTGACTTTCGTCATCGAACTCCAGGCCTACATACTCCTCCTGCTCGGCGCATACCTGCTCGGCAAGTACTGGCTGTTCCCCCGTACCGTCGGCGCGAAGAACCGACGCCAGGGCTATCTCCGAGGCCTGCAGCGCATCGGTCTTCTGGCGTTGCCTGCATTCGCGCTGCTCGTCGTCGGCGCAGTCTGGGAGGCGTACTCGCTGCGGTACTTCATCCACCCGCTCAGCCAGTTGATGCTGTAGGCACTGCTCATCGGTAGGACACAGAAAGAGGCCCGGAACGGCAGAAATCTACAGTTCCGGGCCTCCCGTCAGCCCCTGCGGGGCCTGGACTGAGTCAGTGGCTCAGAAGTCCCAGTCCTCGTCCTCGGTGGCCTCGGCTTTGCCGATGACGTACGACGAACCAGAGCCCGAGAAGAAGTCGTGGTTCTCGTCGGCGTTCGGCGAGAGCGCAGACAGGATCGCCGGGTTCACGTTCGTCACGGTGGACGGGAACATCGGCTCATAGCCGAGGTTCATCAGCGCCTTGTTGGCGTTGTAGTGCAGGAACTTCTTGACGTCCTCGGTCAGGCCGACACCGTCGTAGAGGTCCTGCGTGTACTGCACCTCGTTGTCGTAGAGCTCGAAGAGCAGGTTGAAGGTGTAGTCCTTCAGCTCGTCGCGGCGTTCCTGGGTCTCCTTCTCGAGCCCCTTCTGGAACTTGTAGCCGATGTAGTACCCGTGCACCGCCTCATCACGGATGATGAGGCGGATGAGGTCGGCCGTGTTCGTCAGCTTCGCCTTGGAGGACCAGTAGATCGGCAGGTAGAAGCCCGAGTAGAACAGGAACGACTCCAGCAGCGTCGAGGCGATCTTGCGCTTGAGCGGGTCGTCACCGGTGTAGTAATCCATGATGATCTGCGCCTTCTTCTGAAGGTTCACATTCTCCGTGGACCACCGGAACGCCTCATCGATCTCCTTCGTCGACGCGAGCGTCGAGAAGATAGAGGAGTAGCTCTTCGCGTGGACCGACTCCATGAACGCGATGTTGGTGTACACCGCCTCCTCGTGCGGAGTGATCGCATCCGGGATCAGTGATACGGCGCCGACCGTGCCCTGGATGGTGTCCAGCAGCGTGAGACCAGTGAACACCCGCATCGTGAGCAACTGCTCGTCGGGGGTCAACGTGTTCCACGACTGCACGTCGTTCGACAGCGGCACCTTCTCGGGCAGCCAGAAGTTGTTCACCAGACGGTTCCAGACCTCGAGGTCCTTGTCGTCCTGGATGCGGTTCCAGTTGATCGCCTGCACGTGGTCGACCAACGGCAGCTTCGTGGGAGGGGTCATCATTCTTCCTTTTTCACAAATCCTTGATCAGGAGGCGATCACAACATGCAGCTGACGCACTCGGACATGTCAGTGCCCTCGAGCGCCATCTGACGAAGGCGGATGTAGTAGATCGTCTTGATGCCCTTGCGCCATGCGTAGATCTGCGCCTTGTTGATGTCGCGCGTCGACGCGGTGTCCTTGAAGAACAGCGTCAGCGACAGACCCTGGTCGACGTGCTGCGTGGCAGCGGCGTACGTGTCGATGACCTTCTCGTAGCCGATCTCGTACGCGTCCTGGTAGTACTCCAGGTTGTCGTTCGTCATGAACGGCGCCGGGTAGTAGACACGGCCGAGCTTGCCTTCCTTGCGGATCTCGATCTTCGACGCGATCGGGTGGATCGAGCTCGTCGAGTTGTTGATGTAGGAGATCGAGCCGGTCGGCGGCACCGCCTGCAGGTTCTGGTTGTAGATGCCGTGCTTCTGGATGGAATCCCGAAGCTCTGCCCAGTCGGCCTGCGTCGGGATGTGCTTGCCCGCGAAGAGCTCCTTGACCTTCTCGGTCTCGGGCACCCAAGCGCGCTCGATGTACTTGTCGAAGAACTCCCCCGACGCGTACGTCGAGTCCTCGAAGCCGTCGAAGGCGACGCCACGCTCGATGGACAGCAGGTTCGATGCCCGCAGCGCGTGGAACAGCACCGTGTAGAAGTAGATGTTCGTGAAGTCGAGGCCCTCTTCCGAGCCGTAGTGCACGTGCTCGCGAGCGAGGTAGCCGTGCAGGTTCATCTGGCCGAGGCCGATGGCGTGCGAACGGTCGTTGCCGTCTTCGATGGAGCGCACCGAGGAGATGTGGCTCTGGTTGCTGACAGCAGTCAGACCGCGGATCGCCGTCTCCACCGTGATGCCCAGGTCATCGGCATCCATCGCCAGCGCGATGTTCATCGAGCCGAGGTTGCACGAGATGTCCTTGCCGATCTGGTCGTACGAGAGGTCTTCGTTGTACGTGGTCGGCGTGTTCACCTGCAGGATCTCGCTGCAGAGGTTGGACATGTTGATGCGGCCCTTGATCGGGTTCGCCTTGTTCACCGTGTCCTCGAACATGATGTACGGGTAGCCCGACTCGAACTGGATCTCGGCGATGGTCTGGAAGAACTCGCGCGCGTTGATCTTGGTCTTCTTGATGCGCGGGTTGTCGACCATCTCGCGGTACTTCTCGGTGACGGAGATGTCACCGAACGGCACGCCGTAGACCTTCTCGACGTCGTACGGCGAGAACAGGTACATGTCTTCGCCGTTCTTGGCGAGTTCGAAGGTGATGTCGGGCACGACGACGCCCAGCGACAGCGTCTTGATGCGGATCTTCTCGTCGGCGTTCTCGCGCTTCGTGTCGAGGAAGCGCATGATGTCCGGGTGGTGCGCGTTGAGGTAGACGGCACCTGCGCCCTGACGGGCACCCAGCTGGTTCGCGTAGCTGAAGCTGTCTTCGAGGAGCTTCATGACGGGGATGATGCCGCTGGACTGGTTCTCGATCTGCTTGATCGGTGCACCCGACTCACGGATGTTCGACAGCAGCAGCGCCACGCCACCACCGCGCTTGCTCAACTGCAGCGACGAGTTGATGCCGCGCGAGATCGACTCCATGTTGTCTTCGATGCGCAGCAGGAAGCAGCTGACGAGTTCTCCGCGCTGCGCCTTGCCGGCGTTGAGGAAGGTCGGCGTCGCCGGCTGGAAGCGCCCGGAGATGATCTCCTCGACGAGGTTGATCGCCACCTGCTCGTCGCCGTCGGCGAGGCCGAGGGCTGTCATCACGACGCGGTCCTCGAAACGCTCGAGGTAGCGCTTGCCGTCGAACGTCTTCAGCGTGTAGCTGGTGTAGTACTTGAACGCGCCGAGGAACGTCTCGAAACGGAACTTCTTGCCGTAGGCGAGGTCGTTGAGCTTCTGGACGAACTCGTGCGAGTACTTCTCGAGGAGGGCACCGTCGTAATACTCCTTCTCGACCAGATAGTCGAGACGCTCCTTGAGGGAGTGGAAGAACACCGTGTTCTGGTTGACGTGCTGCAGGAAGTACTCCCGCGCTGCGCGCTTGTCGGCGTCGAACTGGATCTTCCCGTCCGCGTCGTAGAGGTTCAGCATCGCGTTGAGGGCGTGATAATCGAGGCCCTCATACGCAGCGTTCGCCTTGAATGCTGCCTGCTCTGTCACTGACTCGTGCTCGTCGACTGCGATACCCACCATCGTTCCAATCCGTCGCTCACGCGATCTACGTCGTCCTGCGTGCCGAATACTTCGAACCGGTACAAGTGCGGCACATGACACTTGCGGCTGATGATGTCACCGGCGACGCCGAAGGAGTCGCCGAAGTTGGTGTTGCCTGCGGATATCACTCCGCGGATGTTGCGCCGGTTGTCCTCGTCGTTGAGGAACCGGATGACCTGCTTGGGCACAGCGCCCTTCTCCTCGCCACGCCCCTGGCCTCCGCCATAAGTGGGTGTGACGAGCACGAAGGGTTCGTCGACCTTGAGGTCGCCGTCACCCCGATGCAGCGGGATTCGCTGCGCCGGCATGCCGAGCTTCTCGATGAACCGGGCCGTGTTGCCCGAGGTGCTGGAGAAGAAGACCAGGAGCGGCGTGTCCGTCGCGACTGCTGTCATGACCCACCCCGCTTCCTGAGCTGTCCGAAGGCTCTATGCCAGACGAGAGGCGAGAGCGTCGATCTTGTCGGGACGGAAGCCCGACCAGTGGTCCTCGTCGGTGACGACGACGGGCGCCTGCATGTAGCCCAGCGCCTTGACCTGCTCAAGCGCCGAAGCGTCTTCAGAGAGGTCGTGAATCTCGTATTCGATGCCCTTCGCATCCAGAGCGCGATACGTCGCGTTGCACTGAACGCACGAAGGCTTGGTGTAGACCGTGATCGACATTTCTTTCCCCTCAGATCTTGGTTTTCCGGCAGGCCCCCCGCCGGGAGTTCAATACTACATATAGGTACGGACATTGAGGGCGACCACAAGGGCTAGTAGTTACATCCGTGTAGTTTTCCACCGCTCTCCACTGATACAACACAGGTTGTCCACCATTTCATCCACAGATCGCGACCTTGTTTCGAGGGTCGCGAAGCGCATGATCTCGCGGTTCTCAGGTGGTCTTCAGCAATCCATCCACAGGTCGCACGCTACGCCGGGGTTCGGACATCCGATTTCCTGTGGAGAGCGCTCTTCGGCGTGTCGCGGCGTGTCGCGATCGAAGCCCTCACAGCCCCTCTGGAAGAGGTCGCTCGCGGCCAGTCGAGACCCGCGATCCCCGACCGGATCAACGAGCGAGATACTGCGCGACTCCGTCGAGGATCCTCGCGAGGCCGAAGTCGAAGTTGTCGAAGTCCTCATCGACGAGCGCCCCCGTCGCCAGCGTCGCGTGCAGCTCCGGGAATCGCTCATCGGTGATGAGGCCGCGGATCAACTCCGCTTCGTCACGAACGACCGCGCTCAGCGCCGCCTCAGCCTCGGTGACGCGTTCGCCATAGCCGCGCTCCACGAGCGCACGGAATCGCGCATGCCCCGAGACCTGCAGCACGACCGCGACGCGTTCCTTGCGAGTCAGCGATGTC
The DNA here is from genome assembly GCF_030815955.1 of Microbacterium murale. Classification (NCBI taxonomy): domain Bacteria; kingdom Bacillati; phylum Actinomycetota; class Actinomycetes; order Micrococcales; family Microbacteriaceae; genus Microbacterium; species Microbacterium murale. The sequence goes on from NZ_JAUSXK010000001.1 coordinate 464,157, forward strand.
GATTCGAGTGCGGCGAGCCCGGCCTCCAGCCACGCAAGATTGTTCGGTGTCGTCGCGATGCCCCTGATCGTGATGTCCAGCATCCACGGGTGAAGGCGGTAGACCTCCGCCGCCGCCGCGGCGTGAGCCTCGAGTCCGGCGCGCCACCCGTCAGCATCGGCGATCGAGCTCGGAGGCGTGCCCATCCCACGCTCCTGCAGAAGAAGCAGGAGGATCTCCTTGGAGCCCACGTATCGATAGAGCGACATCGCTGTGAGTCCGAGAGACGCAGCGACGGAAGGCATCGTCACCGCATCGATGTCATCAGCGTCGGCGATGGCGAGCGCCGCGTCGATCACCTGGTCGAGCGTGAACTCGCGTTTCGGCCCCCGCTGGGCGGGAGGCGCGACGCCCCATGCGAGGGCAATTCCTCGCGACCATTCGGGCTTCGCCTCGTCGTGAACCACGTCGCCTCCCTTCTGCGCGTTCCAGCATAGGTCTCGGCCTCAGTCGAGAACGCCGCCGAAGCCGAGACCTTCCAAGCGCGGTCAGACCGTTGACCAACCACCATCGGACGCCAGGATCACGCCGTTGATGTTGGCTGCCGCGTCGCTCGCCAGCCAGACGACCGTGCTCGCGATCTGCTCAGCCTCCGCCGGGGGCGACATCGTCGCCTGGAGAACGGGACCCGTACGGCTCACGCCGTATTCGGATTTCCACGACATGTCCAGGCCCGTCAGCACCGCGCCGGGGGCGACGGCGTTCGTACGGATTCCCTGCGGTCCGTACATGAACGCGCTGCTCTTCGTGAGACCGACCACAGCGTGCTTGGACGCCGTGTACGCGGCGCCACCCACTGATCCGCGGAATGCCGCTTCCGACGCGATGTTGACGATCGATCCCGATCCGTGTTCGCGCATCAGCGGGAGGACGGCGCGCGTCGTTCGCAGTACGGCGGTGACGTTGATGTCGAAGACCCGCTGCCACGTCGCGTCGTCGACCTCGTCCGCCGGGAGCACGCCGTCCATGATGCCCGCGACATTCGCGAGGATGTCGACCTTCCCGCCTGCGGCGCTGACTATCTGCTGCACCGTCTCCTCACTGGTGATGTCGCCGGCGATCGCCTTCACATCGAACCCGGCGAGGTCAGTGGTGAGTGCCTGCAGTCGGTCTTCTGCGATGTCGGTGGCGATCACCGTCGCCCCCGCACGGGCGAGGATCTGCGTCGAGGCCCACCCGATTCCGGAGCCGGAACCCGTGACGATGGCCGTTCGCCCATCGAAGCCGTGCGAGTTGGTGTGAGTCATCTGCGTCCTCCTGAGACGAATAAATTACTAGTACCGTCATAAACAGTATATGGCACTACTAGTAGCCGCAACCATGGTGCCATCGCCCGGCTCCGCTCCTTCGCCGCGACCGAGCGGTGCCGGTATCGTTGTCTCGTGGCGGGATATCGGGACCTTCTTCGCACCCCAGGGGTCGGGCGCATGATCGCCGCTCAGCTGACGGCACGCTTCCCCAGTGGCATGGCATCGCTGGCGATCCTGCTGCATGTCGAACAGCAGACCGGCTCATACGGCTCCGCGGGACTCGTCCTCGCCGCGACCTCCGTCGGCCAAGCAGTCTCCGGACCTGTCACGAGCCGGTGGATGGGCGCGTGGGGCATGCGCAGGGTCCTCACCCTGACCGCTGCCGTCTGCACACTCGCCGTGCTCTGTCTCGGCCTGCTGCCTCTGAATCTCGCCGGCTACATGGCGTTCGGCCTCATAGCGGGGCTGTCGACACCGCCGATCCAGTCAGCCGTGCGCACGATCTATCCGAAGCTGGTGAACTCCTCTCAACTGACGCCGCTGTTCTCTCTGGACGCATCACTGCAGGAGATCATCTGGATCCTCGCCCCTGTGGTCATCACTCTGGTCTCGACGCAGGTCGGCACGACCGAGGGCCTCGTCCTGGTGGCGATCATTCTGGTACTCGGCTGCGGATGGTTCATCCTCAGCCCTGAAGTGGGTCGAGTGCGCATCCCTCGCAGCCGGCGGGCACTGGGACGCGTGCTTCTCAAGCCCCCGGTTGCGCTCGCCACCGCGATCGGCTTTCTCGTGATCGGCGCGTGTTCGGCAGTGGAGGTCGGCGTCGTCGCGACTTTCGAGCACGGCAGTCTCGAAGCGGGTGTCGTGCTCGGCGTCTTCGCCTGCGGCAGCCTCGTGGGCGGGTTGTCCTTCGGCCACATACCGATCGGCCCGTGGGCGATGGCACGGCGCCTGGTCATCGTCACCGTCGGCCTCACCCTCACCATGGTCATGCTCAACGCCTACTGGCTGGGCGGGGCGCTCTTTCTCGCCGGGCTCGGCATCGCTCCCGCTCTCGCCGTGCTCTTCGCCATCACGACGGCGAGCGTGAAGTTCAGCGAGACCGCCGAAGCGTTCGGCTGGGCGGGCACGGGACAGTTGATCGGTGCGGCGGCCGGCTCCGCCATCGCCGGTTTCCTCGTCGATGGCACGGGCGGCCCGCAGGGCGCGTACTTGGCCGCGGTCCTGTTCGCTATCGTCGGTGTGATGGTCTCCGTGATCTTCGTCCGGGCGCTGCCCGATCTCCGCGATCGCGATCCCAGTCCTTTCCCTGATACCGAACCAGTGGCGGTCACCCCTTCATGAGCACTTCTTCCCTTTCAGGCACGCGCACGCCCGATTCCGCCCCGGAGGTCGTCTGCATCGGCGAGACGATGGCGCTGGTCACACCCACCGACGGCGCGCTCTCCCACGCACAGGTGGCCTCACTCGGCCTCGCCGGCGCAGAGTCGAACGTCGCTGCAGGGCTGGCCGCCGCCGGGCACCGGGCCGTCTGGGCCTCACGGCTCGGCGATGATCCGCTCGGCGCGCGCATCTCATCGGAGCTCACCAGACGCGGGATCGAACTGTGGGTCGAGCTCGATCAGGACGCCCCCACCGGAGTCATGTTCAAGGATCCAGGTGCCGAAGGCTCATCCGTCTACTACTACCGCCGCGGTTCGGCCGCTTCGCGGATGGGGCCGGGACAGCTGTCCGTCGAACGGCTCGCCGGTGTGAAGATCGTCCACACGACCGGCATCACCCCCGCCCTCTCCCCCTCCACCCGTGACATGGTCGATCGCCTGTTCGAAGATGCCCGCGCCGCCGGTGCACTGGTGTCGTTCGACGTCAACGACCGTCGCGCGCTGTGGCCGATGGAGGATGCCGCGGCCACACTCGCGCGGCTGGCGAACGCCGCCGACATCGCCCTGGTCGGCCGCGACGAGGCCGAGCGCATCTGGGGCACGGCGACGGCCGACGAGATCAGGGCGTTCCTGCCGGACTGCCGCATGCTCGTCGTGAAGGACGGGGACGTGGGAGCGACGGCCTTCGACGGTGACGCCGAGCCCGTGTTCGTGCCTGCACCTGTGGTCGACGTCGTCGAGCCGGTCGGCGCCGGTGATGCCTTCGCGAGCGGTTTCCTCTCGGCGACCCTGGAGGGCAGGCCGCTCGCCGAGCGCCTGTCGGCGGGGCACACAGCGGCAGAGCGCGTGCTCACGATCGCCGCGGACATGCCTCCGATCAACTGACGGTCCGGCGGAAAACGGAGAGCAACACGGCTCGAACCCGGTGTGTCTCCGGCTGACACGCCGCCGACACACTAGACGGTCTGGGTTTTCCGAACTCGGTCGTCGATTGCACTCGTAGGCTGAGGGCATGCCCGTTCCGGTTCAGTTGCCGCACCTCGCTTGGGGTGATCCCGACGCTCGGAACACCGCGCTGCTCGTCCACGGTCTCGGATCCTCCGGCGCTCTCATGTGGCGGTTGGGCGACGCGCTCGCGAACGCGGGCTGGCACGCCGTAGCGATCGACCTCCGCGGCCACGGCGATGCACCCCGCGCTCTCGACTACACGGTGGGCGCCTACGCCGCAGACCTCGCCACGACATCCCCTACCCGCGGCGGCGCCTGGGATGCGGTCATCGGCCACTCGCTCGGCGGCGCGGCGAGCACAGTGGCCGCAGCATCCGATCCCCGCTGGTCGAGCAGGCTCATCCTGATCGACCCTGCCATCCTCGTCGAATCCAGAGACGCGTCGATCGTACGTCGCAGCCAGGAACGCGCGTTCGCCGACAATCGCGTCGAGGTCGTGCAGGCAGAGCATCCGCATTGGCATCCGCAGGATCTCGAGCTGAAAGTCGATGCCGTCCTGCGGGCGAGCAAATGGGCGGTCGAGCAGACCAGCACGCAGAATCAGCCCTGGGACGTGCGAGCGGATGCTGCGCGCTTGACCGTGCCCACGCACATCCTCGGCGCCGACCCCGCCGTGTACAGCCTGTTCACCGGCAGGACCGCAGACGCGGTGCTCGCATCGAATGAGCACATCTCGATGTCGATCGTCCCCGGAGCCGGGCACTCCCCTTTCCGTGACAAGCCGGATGAGACCATCCGCCAACTGCTGGAGGCACTCTCATGACCTTCGACCCCGCGGCGTTCCTGCCAGACGACCTGCTCGCTCGCATCCGCGAACGGGCACCGATCCACGACCGGGAGAACACGTTCCCCGAACAGGATCTGGAAGAGCTTCGGGATGCCGGATACCTGAAGATCCTCGTACCGGTCGCACGCGGCGGCGCAGGTCTCGGCCTGGAACAGGCGGCTGTCCTGCAGCAGCGCCTCGCCACCGCGGCGCCCGCCACCGCTCTCGCGATCAACATGCACCTGGTGTGGACGGGAGTCGCGAAGGTCTTCAGCGACCGCAGCGTGCCCGGTCTGGAGTTCGTGCAGGACGGCGCCGCACGCGGGGAGGTCTTCGCGTTCGGGATCAGCGAGGGCGGCAACGACCTCGTCCTCTTCGGCAGCAACACCGTGGCCGTCCCGCTGGACGACGGCGGGTACGCGTTCACCGGCACGAAGATCTTCACTTCTCTCGCACCGGTGTGGACGAAGCTCGGTCTGCACGGCCTCGACACGACTTCTCCGGACGCCCCGAAGCTCGTTTTCGCCTTCATCGACCGCACGGATGCCGTCACGACGAGCGATGACTGGGACACCCTCGGAATGCGCGCGACGCAGAGCCGCACCACCCGTCTCGACGGCGCCGCCGCTGCGGCCGAGCACGTGGTGCGCCGCATCGACCCCGGCCCGAGCCCTGATCCGATCGTCTTCGGCATCTTCAGCGTCTTCGAGCTGCTCCTCGCCTCGGTCTACACGGGAGTCGCCCGCCGTGCGCTGGATCTCGCCGTCGAGACAGTGCAGAAGCGCACGTCGAAGAAGACGGGCCTGACATACAGTCAGGATCCCGACATACGTTGGCGCATCGCCGGCATGAGTCTCCTCTACTACGCTCTTCCCCCGCAGATCACCGCTCTTGCACGCGACGTCGACGAGCGGGCCGACCACGGCGCGCGCTGGTTCACGCTGCTGTCCGGGGTCAAGCACCGCGCCGTGGTCATGGCGAAGCAGGTCGTCGACGAGGCGATCCTCACGGCCGGCGGCGGATCGTACTTCTCCACCAACGAGCTCTCCCGGCTGTACCGCGATGTGCTGGCGGGCATGTTCCACCCGTCCGATCCGGAGTCGGCGCACGCCACGGCAGCGAACGCGCTGCTCGGGCCGCTGGAGGGCTGACTACTTCCGGTCGAACTCGAACGCCTTCAGCAGTTCTCCGACAGCCTGCTCGCGTTCGTCGCCGCCTTGCTCGAACATGTGCGTCACGTGCGTGCGCAGGTGGTTCTCGAGCAGCAGGCGGTTGAGGGACTCCAGGGATTTCTGGATCGCGCGGGACTGCGTGATGATGTCCATGCAGTATTCCTCGTTGTCGATCATCCTGGCGACCCCGCGCAGCTGACCTTCAAGGATGCTGGTGCGGTGCAGAGCACGCTTCTTGATGTCTTCGATCACATAACGAGACTAGATGCTTTGGACGCTGAACGTTCAGGAGGACGATATGAGCGACAAGAAGGTCATCGTCATCACTGGCGGAAGTGACGGGATCGGTGCTGCCGGTGCGCGCCGGCTGCACGCCGACGGCCACCAGGTCGTCCTCGTCGGGCGCTCCCCGGACAAGACCCGTGCCGTCGCCCATGAGGTCGGAGCGGAATACTTCCTGTCCGACTTCGCACGTCTGGACGACGTCAGGGACCTCGCCGCGGCGCTCACCGCGAAGCATCCGAGAATCGACGTCCTCGCCAACAATGCCGGTGGAATGCTCGGCGCACGAGTCGAAACCGTGGATGGGTTCGAGCAGACATTTCAGGTCAATCATCTTGCTCCGTTCCTTCTCACGAATCTCCTGCAGGACACCCTGATCGCCAGCGGCGCGACCGTCATACAGACGGCGAGTGTGGCCGCTCGGCTGTTCGGCCACATCGACATGGCCGACCTCAACAACGAGCGGGCGTACAGCCCTCTCAAGGCATACGGTGACGCCAAGCTCGCGAACATCCTCTTCACCCGTGAGCTGCATACCCGATTCCACGCCCGCGGTGTGAGCACCGCCGCTTTCCACCCCGGCGTCATCGCCACGGGCTTCGCGGCCGGCTCGACCAACTCCGCGATGAAGTTCCTCTACACGAACCCCGTGGCGAAGAGATTTCTCCGCAGTTCCGATGCCGGCGCCGATCAACTCGTCTGGCTGGCCGAATCGCTCCCCGGCTCGGCGTGGAAGTCCGGTAGCTACTACGAGAAACGATCCATCGCTCGGCGAGTCAACCCGCAGAGCACAGACGATCGACTGGCCGCTGCGCTCTGGCGTGAGAGCGCAGCGATGACCATGCGAGGATGACACACATGCCGCGCACCCCGATGGCCCTCCTCTCGCCCGCTGATCAGGAGCGCCTGCGCGCCCTGCGACGCATGAAGGCGATCGCGATCGGCGCATTGGTTTTCATGGCGGTACTGTTCGTCATCGCGTTCTGGCTGGAGAGCCGGCAGCCCTGGCTCTCCTATGTCCGTGCGGCCGCCGAGGGCGGCATGGTCGGCGCGCTCGCCGACTGGTTCGCGGTCACCGCACTGTTCCGCCACCCGCTCGGCCTTCCGATCCCGCACACTGCGATCATCCCCAACCGCAAGGACGAGATCGGACGCACGCTCGGCGAGTTCGTGGAGACGAACTTCCTCGCCGCTGACGTCGTGCGCACCAAGCTCCAGGCGACCGCGATCGCCCAGCGCGCCGGCGAGTGGCTGCAGCAGATGCCGCACGCCGAACGGGTCTCCGCGGAGGGCGCGACGATCGCGACCGCCGTGCTGAACGCTCTCAGCGACGACGACGTGCGTGATCTCATCACAGATCTCGCCCGTGAGCATCTCGTGCAACCGGAGTGGGGGCCTCCCGCGGGCGTCTGGCTGGAGAAGATCGTCGATGCCGACGCTCACCACGGCGCGGTCGATCTCGCCGCCGACAGCATCGCGACGTGGCTGGACGCGAACGCCGAGTCCTTCACCGGTCTGGTCTCCCGGCGCCTCCCGTCATGGGTGCCGCGCCTGGCACACCGATTCGTCGACGACACCGTCTACCACGAGGCGGTCAAGTTCGTGCATGCGGTGCAGGCGGATCCGCGGCATCCGGCCCGTCTCGCGATCGACGGATATCTCGCTCGCCTCGCCGACAACCTGCAGAACGACCCGGCGACGCGCGCGAAGCTCGAGAATGCGAAAGCCTCACTCTTCGACAGCCCCCGGGTCGGTGCGCTGGCCGCTGAGGCGTGGAACACCGCGAAGGCGGGTCTGCTGAGATCCCTGGCAGATCCGGAGAGCGGGCTGCGCGTGCGCGCCGCGCGCGCCGTGCAGGAGGTCGGCGAGCGGCTGACGACGGATGCCGCTCTGCAGAACCGCGTGGACACCTGGGTGTCTGAGGCCGCAGTGTTCCTCGTCGACCGCTACCGCCACGACATCGCGTCGATCATCACCGACACGGTCGAGCGCTGGGATCCGGCGGAGACCACCGAGAAGATCGAGCTCATGGTCGGCCGCGATCTGCAGTACATCCGACTAAACGGCACCGTGGTCGGCGCACTCGCAGGGCTCGTGATCTTCAGCATCGCTCACGCCGTGATTCCCGGAGTCTGACATGGCACTGTCCCACGATCCCCTATGGCCACGCGCCGGAGCCTGGCCCGCGTTCGAGAGTTCGGCGGATGCTGTGCTCCTCGGCGTCCCCACGTGGCGGACATCGCTCTCCCCCACCGGTGCCCACGCGACGCCAGCTGCGGTTCGAGACGCACTCCAGCGGTACAGCACCGCGCTCATGGGCCCGCCGATCACGGATCTGAACGAAGTGCTCAGCATCGCTGATGCCGGAGACGTCGCGGATCCGGATGGCGATTCCGGCGAAGCCGACGTGATCGCGCGCGTCCGCGAGATCGCCGACGGCAGCGACCTGATCATCGCCCTCGGTGGCGACAACTCCCTGACATATCCCGTCGCGCTCGGCGCCGAGGCCACCGGGCTCATCACTTTCGATGCGCACTTCGATCTCCGCGACGGCGTGTCCAATGGCACCCCGGTGCGTCGCCTCATCGAAGACGTCCCTGCGGCCTCGGAATTGAGAACCTCGCGGATCGATCCCACCCGGATCGCGCAGATCGGTATCGCCGACTTCGCGAACTCCGCCGCCTACGCGCAGCGCGCGGCCGACTGGGGCATCCGGGTGATCACGCTCGACGAACTCCGCCGCCGCGGCATCGACGACGTGGTGGCCGAGGCTCTCGAAGTCGCAGGCGCCGGGTCGGGGGCTCGCATCCACCTCGACATCGACGTCGATGTCTGCGATCGCTCGGTCGCACCAGGATGCCCGGCCAGCATCCCTGGCGGCCTGCAGGCGTGGGAGCTTCGCGCACTCACCCGTGGCGTGGCATCCGACGCCAGCGTCGTCAGCGCCGATCTCGCCGAGGTCGATTCGACGTCGGACGCCGACGATGCTCGCACGGTACGCCTCGCGGCCCTGTGCGTCATGGAACTGCTCTCTGGGCTCTCCGCGCGACGCTGAGCCGTCTCACGGGCGCACGCTTCGGCGGTCGACCATAGTATGTCTCCATGACACTGCCGCCGGCGTTCGACCCTGCCCATTGGACCGAGCGCCTGCGACTCGCGACCGACCCCACAGCGCAGAAAGCGCTCGGGATGAAGGGCGTCATACTCGTGGCGGTCTGTGTGGTCGGCCTGGCTCTCGGTGCTCTCCTGCTCGTGCTGGGGCAGCCGATGGCGGGCATCATCCTGCTGGTTCTCGGTGCGATCGGCGCCGTCGCATGGATCATCGTCTCAGCGAACGCACGGGCTGCGAGTTCGATGACGGGCGAGGATCTGATCGAGATCGTCGTCGCGGACGAGGGCGTGCTGGTTCAGGGCGGCCTACCGGTGCTCTGGAACGAGATCTCAGAGATCGCCTACACCTGGAATGCGCCGGTCACCTACACGGGCGGACTCGCGGCTGCGGCTGCGAACGCCTCGGGACGGATGCTCGACGAAGCCGGTGTGGATCGTTCCATGAAGGCGCTGACGATCTCGCTGCGCGACTACCCTTCCGTCAAGGCCCGCGCGACCACCAAACCCCGCCGAATGGTCCTTTTCGAACCGATGCTCGGAGGCGCCGCGACTGTGCACGTGGGCTTGCACGGCCGAAGTGCCGATGAGGTGCACCACGTGCTGCAACTCCTGGCGGCCGCGGCGACGCAGCACGGCATCCTCTTCACCCGCCGGACCTGACCTCGCCGTCCTTCCATACCCGAGTGATGAGCGGCACCCCTGGTCGATAGGCGAGGTGCACTTGGGTCGGCGCCTCGAGCAGTACGAGGTCGGCGCGTGCGCCTGGCGCGATCACACCGATGTCGTCGCGGCGCAGCGCACGCGCTCCTCCGGCGGTCGCCGCCCACAGCGCCTCGGTCGGAGTCATGCCCATGTCGCGCACGGCGATCGCGATGCAGAACGGCATGGACGAGGTGAAGCTCGAGCCGGGGTTGGTGTCGCACGCGAGCGCGACAGTGATGCCGGCGTCGATCAGCCGCCGTGCATCGGGATAGGGCTGGCGGGTGGAGAACTCTACGCCGGGCAGCAGCGTGAGCACGGTGTGTGAGCCTGCGAGCGCCGCGACGTCGTCATCGGTCAGGTAGGTGCCGTGATCGACGGATGCAGCGCCGAGTTCGACCGCGAGCCTCACGCCGCCCCCAGGGCCGAGTTGGCTGGCGTGCACCCGCGGGGACAGCCCACGCGCGATTCCGGCTTCCAGCACCCTGCGGGACTGATCGACAGTGAAGGCGCCCGTTTCGCAGAAGACATCGATCCATCGCGCGTACGGTGCGCAGGCATCCAGCATCGGCCCCGTCACCAGATCGACGTACTCGTCAGAGCGGTCCGCGTACTCCGCCGGGACCACATGCGCGCCGAGGAATGTGACCTCTGGGGTGACCTCTGCGGCGAGGCGCACGAGACGCTGCTCATCGGCGACGGTGAGCCCGTAGCCGCTCTTGATCTCCACCGTCGTCGTGCCCTGCGCGTGCATCTCATCGACGAATCCGTGCAGGCGAGAGCGCAACTCCTCGTCTGGCGCCGCGCGCGTCGCCGCGACCGTGGATCGGATGCCGCCTGCAGCATACTTCTGCCCCGCCATGCGGGCTTCGAACTCTGCGGCTCGATCGCCGGCGAACACGAGGTGGCTGTGGCTGTCCACGAAACCGGGGATGACGGCGCGACCGGCCGCATCGACCACCTCGGCCCCGCCCGCCGAAAGAGCGTCCTCAGCCGCCCCCATCCACGAGATCCGCTCGTTCTCGATCATCACTGCGGCGTCGTGCAGCGTTCCGACGTCGGTGCAGGTCGTCAGTTCTCCGATGTTCGTGATGAGGGTGCTCATAGCATCGGGATCTTCAGCCCGCGTTCACGGGCGACGTCACGTGCATGCTCGTAGCCGGCATCGACGTGGCGCATGACGCCGGTGCCAGGGTCGTTGGTGAGCACGCGCTCGAGCTTCTCGGCGGCGAGCGCGGTGCCGTCGGCGACGCACACCTGGCCGGCATGGATGCTGCGCCCGATGCCGACGCCTCCGCCGTGGTGCAACGACACCCAGGACGCACCGGATGCCGTGTTGAGCAGCGCGTTCAGCATCGGCCAGTCGGCGATGGCATCCGAACCGTCCTTCATGGCCTCGGTCTCGCGATACGGCGAGGCGACGGAGCCCGAGTCGAGGTGGTCACGGCCGATCACGATCGGCGCTTTCAGCTCGCCCGACGCGACCATCTCATTGAACTTCAGTCCTGCAAGGTGCCTCTCCTTGTAACCGAGCCAGCAGATACGAGCCGGCAGCCCCTCGAAGTGCACCTTCTCTCCCGCCCGCTGCAACCAGCGGTGGAGGGCGGCGTCTTCGGGGAAAAGCTCTGCGATCGCACGGTCGGTCTTGAAGATGTCCTCCGGGTCGCCTGAGAGCGCCACCCAGCGGAACGGACCGCGTCCCTCTTCGAACTGCGGCCGGATGTATGCCGGGACGAAGCCGGGGAACTCGAAGGCGCGCTCGAAGCCGCCGAGCTCGGCCTCCCGGCGAATCGAGTTCCCATAGTCGAAGACGGCGGCGCCGGCATCCTGGAATCCCACCATCGCAGCCACGTGCTGAGCCATCGACTCGCGTGAGCGACGAGTGAACTCCTCCGGATCCCGCTCCGCCGCGCTCTTCCACTCCGCCACCGACATGCCGGCCGGCAGATATGCCAGTGGGTCGTGCGCGCTGGTCTGGTCGGTCACGATGTCGATCGGTACTCCGCGGCGCAGCAGCTCGGGGAAGACCTCGGCCGCGTTGCCGACGACTCCGACAGAAAGCGCCTCGCCGGCCTCCTTCGCTGCGACAACCCGTGTCACCGCGACATCGAGGTCGGAGGTGTATTCGTCAAGGTATCCGTGCTCCACACGGCGTGCCAGGCGCGTCTCATCGACGTCGACGATGAGCACGACGCCGTCGTTCATGGTGACGGCCAATGGTTGTGCCCCGCCCATGCCCCCGGCGCCACCGGTGAGGGTGAGCGTGCCGGTGAGAGATTCGCGTCCGAGTGAGCGTGCCACGGCGGCGAAGGTCTCGTACGTTCCCTGAAGGATGCCCTGCGTGCCGATATAGATCCATGACCCGGCGGTCATCTGCCCGTACATGGTCAGGCCCAGCGCTTCCAGCCGCCGGAACTCCGGCCAGGTCGCCCAGTCACCCACGAGGTTCGAGTTCGCGATCAGCACGCGCGGTGCCCACGCGTGGGTGCGGAACACGCCGACCGGCTTCCCCGATTGCACCAGCAGCGTCTCGTCCGGCTCGAGCTCGTCGAGCGTGCGCACGATCGCTTCATAGGCCTCCCACGAGCGCGCAGCCTTCCCGGTGCCGCCGTACACGACGAGATCTTCCGGGTGCTCCGCGACCTCTGGGTCGAGGTTGTTCATCAGCATCCGCTTGGCGGCCTCTGCACCCCAGCTCTTCGCGGTGCGCTCGGGGCCGCGGGCGGCGCGGACGATGCGGGACTCAGACATGTGCGTTCTCCTTCGCAGTCCGGGCGACGGCGCCCGATCGGACGAGTTCGGTGACGGCTTCCATCTCCGGCGAGAGGAAGCGATCGGGCCCTGGTCCTTCGGCGACGGTTCGCACGAGGTCGCGCACCGCCGCGGTGGCCGGCCCGGCCTGCAGTGGCGCCCGCAGGTCGAGAGCGCGAGCGCCGGTGAGCACTTCGATGGCGAGCACACGAGTGAGACCGTCGATCGCGCGGCGCAGCTTGCGGGCGGCTGACCAGCCCATCGACACGTGGTCCTCCTGCATCGCCGATGACGGGATGGAGTCGACGGATGCCGGCACGGCGAGGCGCTTGAGCTCGGAGACGATCCCCGCCGCGGCGTACTGCGCGATCATCAGTCCGGAATCGACGCCCACCTCGTGGGCGAGGAACGGCGGCAGGCCGCGGCTGCGCGCCGGGTCGAGGGCGCGGTCGGTGCGGCGCTCGGAAATGCTTGCGACATCGGCGACGCTGATCGCGAGGAAGTCCAGCACGGCGGCGACGGGCGCGCCATGGAAGTTGCCGTTCGACTCGATGCGCCCGTCGACGGTGATGACCGGGTTGTCGATGACGCTGGCGAGTTCGCGCGATGCGATGGTCGCGGCGTGTTCCATCGTGTCGCGAGCGGTGCCGTGCACTTGCGGTGAACAACGCAGCGAGTAGGCGTCCTGCACACGACCGTCCTCGGGGCCCGCGTGGCTGGACACGATCGGGGAGTCGGCGAGGAACGCCCGAAGGTTCGCGGCCGAGAGCGCCTGACCGCTCTGCGGACGCAGCGCCATGAGATCGGCGGCGAACACGGCGTCCGTGCCGAACTGGCTCTCGATGGACATCGCCGCGGCGAGGTCTGCGGTGGCGAGCAGCATCTCGAGATCATGCAGCGCGAGCACGAGCATGCCCAGCATCCCGTCGGTGCCGTTGATGAGAGCGAGGCCCTCCTTCTCGACCAGCACGAGCGGTTCGATGCCCGCGGCGGCGAGTGCTTCGGATGCTCGCACGAGGGCTCCGGATGCATCGCGCACATCCCCTTCTCCGAGTGCAGCGAGCGCGATATGCGCGAGCGGGGCGAGGTCTCCCGAGCAGCCCAGCGAGCCGTATTCGCGCACCACCGGCGTGATGCCGGCGTTCAGCATTGCGGCGTACGTCTCCACGACGAGACGGCGCACGCCAGTGCGGCCGGATGCAAGAGTCTGCAATCTCAGCAGCTGCAACGCCCGCACGACCTCGGTCTCGACCTCGGCGCCAGTGCCTGCCGCATGCGATCGGATGAGGCTCGCCTGCAGCTGATGACGGCGCTCGGGGACGATGAACGTGGTGGCGAGTGCGCCGAATCCGGTCGAGACGCCGTAATGCGGGTGCGGATCCGCGGCGAGCGCGTCGACGACTCCCCTGGTCTGCGTCACACGTTCCAGCGCTGCGGGATCGAGTGCGACGCGCTCCCCGTGACGGGCGACGGCGACGACATCTGCAGGTGACAGCGGCGCAGCGCCGACGAGAACGGAATCAGTCATGCTCTGATTCCACACCGACGCGCTGGCGCCGGACAGGGGTTGGTGACATCCTTTGTCTGTGATCCCAGACAGCGAGCATCCGCAGGTGCCGGCCGCCGAGCACACGCTGCGCATTCTGCGTCATCTCGCCGCGCGCACCGCTCCCGTAGCGGCATCCGCGATCGCACGGGACCTCGGCCTGCCCCGATCCACCGTATATCACCTGCTCACGACGCTCGCAGCGTACGGGTTCGTGCTCCATCTTCGCGAAGAGCAGCGCTGGGGTCTGGGCACGTCGGCCTTCGAACTGGCCGGTGGCTACGCACGCCAGCAGCCCCTCGCCCGGCTCGGGCGACCGCTCATCGCGTCACTCGCCGATCGGATCGGTGAGAGCGCGCACCTCGCCGTGATGAGCGGAAGCGATGTGCTCTACATCGTCGAGGAACGCGCCCCGCGACGTCCGGCGCTGGTGACGGAGGTCGGTGTGCGGCTGCCGGCGCACCTCACAGCGACGGGTCGTGCGATGCTCGCCGCCCTCCCCCGCGAGCAGGTGCGAGCGCTTTATCCGGATGCCTCCGCCTTCCCCTCGCGAACGGGACTCGGCCCCACTCGTCCGAGCGAACTGCGTGAACTGCTGCGCAGCATCCGCGCCACCGGTTTTGCCACCGAAGACGGCCAGGTGAGCGCCGGTCTCTCCTCCGTCGGCGTCGCTGTCATCGACCGCTCCGGCTGGCCGGTTGCCGCCGTGGCCGTCACGTGGCCGGAGGATCAGACGGCCCGACGCGACGTCGACGAGCTCGCCGCGGTGGTCGACGACACCGCGCGCGAACTCGCCAGGCGACTTCAAGGCCGAACCGGAACCTGACTTCCGCGTCAGAGCAACGCGCCGCCTGTCGCATCCAGATACTGACCAGTGACCCAGCGCGCGTCGTTCGAGACCAGGAAGGCCACGACATCGGCGACGTCGGGTGGCGTGCCGATGCGATTGAAAGGAGACATGGCCGAGACCGCATCCCGCGCGTCGGTGCTCGTGCGCAGCCACCCCGCGTTCATGTCGGTGTCGATCACTCCGGGGGCCACCGCGTTCACGGTGATGCCCCGCGAGCCCAGATCCTTCGCGGCACCGAGGATCATGGTGTCCAGCGCTGCCTTCGACATCGAGTACGCCAGGAGATCCGGATCGGCGCGCTTGGTCAGCCCTGTGGACATGGTCACGACGCGACCGCCGTCCGCCAGTCTGTTCTGCGCCTGCTGCAGCAGGAAGAAGACGGATCGCGTGTTCACCGCGAAGAGCTCGTCGAACCACTCGGCACTCGTGGACGCCAGCGACCCGGCTCCGGCGACGCCGGCGTTCGCGACGAGAATGTCCAAGCCTGTCGATCCGGTTCGCTCGCGAAGTTCGGCGTCGAGCTGAGCGAACAGGACGTCCGTGCCGCTCGGGGCGCTGAGGTCCGCTCCCACGGTGAACGCGCGCCCGCCCGCTGACGTGATCGCAGCGACGACGTCGCGCCCGGAGTCCGCATCCCTTCCATGCACGGCGACCAGCGCACCATCCGCGGCCAGTCGTTCGCTGATCGCACGCCCGATCCCCCGGGACCCACCTGTCACCAGGGCCGTCTTACCGTCGAGTCCACCCATTGCACATCTCCTTTTGTGTATTGATCACTACAAAATGAAACATAGCGCATTAATGTATCGACCGCTACAGTTCAACTATGGGCCGCCCACGTACGTTCGACCGTGACACCGCACTCGCGTCCGCGATGCAGCTGTTCTGGCGCAACGGCTACCAGGGCACCTCGATCAGCGATCTCACGACCACGATGGGCATCGCGCCGCCGAGTCTGTATGCAGCGTTCGGTGACAAGCGGCAGCTGTTCGACGAGGCCGCAGATCTGTACCAGAGCCATCCGGCCTCGTTCGCGACACGAGCGCTGCTCGAGCCGACCGCACGAGCGGCGATCGCCCGGCTTCTGCACGATGCCGCCTTGGAGTACACGAAGACCGGCCAGCCGAGAGGATGCCTGATCCTGTCGGAACCTCTGCTCGGGCGCCACAGGGAACAATCTCGCCGAGCGCTGACCGAGCGCCTCGAGCAAGGACGCACCGACGGCGACCTCGACGCGGAAGTCGATATCAACGCGCTCGCGGACTACATCACAGTCGTCCTCAGCGGTCTGTCCGCTCAGGCTCGCTACGGTGCAGATCACGTCCAGCTCGTAGCCGCAGCAGACGCGGCGATGCGCTCCTGGCCCGGCTAGATCCTCGCCGCCTCCTCGTTCGCCCCGCTCTGACAAGACTCTGACAAGAGGGGCCGGCCACGCAGGAAATCGACGAATGTCGATGCCTGCAGTGACCGGCCCGAGGGAACCCGATCGCGCTGGTCAGCCGTTCGCACCCTTGCGAGGCTTGATGAACGATTCGGGCTCCTGCTTCGCACGCTTGGCCGCGCGCTTCTCCTTCAGTGAGGTCTGAGCGACCTTCTTGCTTCCCTTTGCTGATGGTGCTTTGCCTGACATCTGACTCGCTTCCCCTCCGGTTGGCTGGCGTGCGTGACCTCCGACCATAGCCGGTACCCACCCGAAGTCAAATCACCCGGTGAGAGGCGAAAAAATTGCCGCGTGTTCCGTCGGCTGATCCGGCGAGCGTTACGCTCGAAGGGTGCTCGATACTCTCACCGGATTCGTCGTCGTGGGACTCGCCATCGCCGTCGGGTACATCGTCGGTCGCATCGACCTGCTCGGCGAGCACGCCCGCTACGTCCTCGGACGCCTGACATTCTTCGTGCTCTCGCCGTTCCTGCTGTTCACGGTGCTCGCCCAGGCCGATGCCAGGGTGCTGTTCTCGTCATTGCTGCCGGTGTCTGCCATCGCCGCGGTGGTCGTGATCGCGGCGTACACGCTGATAGCCAGACTGATCTGGAAGCGCAACGTCGGCGAGACCGTGATCGGCGCGCTTTCCGCCGGGCAGGTCAACTCGAACAACATCGGCATCCCGCTGTCGCTGTACCTGCTCGGCAGTGCCGCGTATCCGGCACCGGTGATCCTGCTGCAACTCCTCGTGTTCACACCGATCTCATTGACGATCCTCGACGCCGTCACGAGCGGGAAGACGTCGGCGTGGCGCACCTTCGTGCGCACGGCTACCAACCCGATCATCCTGGGCTCCGCTCTCGGCACGCTCGTGTCGGTGCTCGGCATCGATCTGCCCGCGATAGTGATGGAGCCGGCCGTCCTGCTGGCGAACGCCTGCGTCCCGGTGCTGCTGATCAGCTACGGGATCTCCCTGCACGGGCAGCGAGTTCTCAGCTCCTCCCACCACCGCCGCGATGTGCTTCTGGCCAGCTCGTTGAAGCTGATCGTCATGCCGGTCATCGCCTGGGTCGTCGCCCAGTTCGTCTTCGGTCTGTCCGCACACGAGGTACTGATCGTCGTGGTGCTCGCGGCTCTGCCCACCGCGCAGAACGTCTTCAACTACTCGCAGCGCTACGACATCGGCGAATCGATCTCGCGAGACACGGTGTTCATCACGACGGTAGGTTGCGTTCCGGTGCTGCTGGCCGCGACGCTGCTGCTGGGTTAGTGCTCTTGGGTTGAGCGGGCGGGCCTGCAAGAGTGTGAGCATGAGCGCACTCCGCATCCTGCACCTCAGCGATACGCACTTCTCCGGTGACGGCGGCCGCCACTACGGCGTGGTCGACACCGGCGAGCACCTTCGGCGTGCTCTCTCCCACGTCGGGCACCTCACGTTCGATCTGGTCGTCGTCTCCGGCGACATCAGCCAGGACGGTTCGGAGGAGTCATACATTCAGATTCGGGATGCTGTCACACCGTGGGCCCTCGCCCGAGGAGCTCGCGCCGTCTTCGCGATGGGCAATCACGATCGGCGCGACGCCTTCCGCGCGGTGCTGGGCGACGGACAACCGGATGCCGATGAGCGGCAGTTGCCCGGAATCGACCTCGACCGCCCGGTGGCATCGGTCGTCGACCACGACGGCTGGCGAATCGTGGTCCTTGACAGCTCGGTTCCGGGCGCCGGGTACGGCAGCCTGGAACCCGAGCAGCTCGCCTTCCTGAAGGAGGCCGTCGCCGCACCCGCCGTTCACGGCACAGTGGTGGTCGTGCACCACCCGCCGCTGCGCGCGCAGACCGAGCTGCTGCAGGCGCTTGCGCTGGACGAGCACGACGGGCGAGCGCTCCTCGACGTCGTCCGGGGCACGGACGTGCGTGTCATCCTCAGCGGCCACTATCACCTCCCGATCACCGAGATCGTCGCCGGCGTGCCCGTGACCGTGGCACCCGGCGTGACGAACATCTCACGCGCATTCGCAGATCCGGCTGAGGAGTCCGCGATCGACGGCTTCGGAGGCGCCGTCGTGACCGTCGAGCACGACAGCGTGCGCGTCGTACCGTTCCTCGAACGTCTGACGCCCGACGACGTCGTCTTCCATTACGACGCCGATGTCGTCGCGCAGATCATCCAGGAGGCGGGACGCGCAAGTTGACGCAGCCTGGTGGATCTCACTACGGCACTGTGATCGTGTTGCCCGGGCCGACGGTCACGGCATTCTCGGCGAAGTCACGGCGACCTCGCTCGTTCATGAGTTCGGCCGCCCGAGTGTCGGGGTCGGGCATGGGCACGCCGTCGTCGTAGCCGAACCGGACGGAGTGGAGTTGTCCGTCGATCATCGTCCCGTCGGCGCGGAGCCGCACGGACAAGTAGGCGCCGTAACGCGTCGAGGCGTCGACTCCGAAGACTCCGCCGCCGCCGAAATTGCCAAGACTGTAGGCGATGAGTCGGCCGCGGTACCACTCCATGCCGCGCAGCACGTGCGGTCCATGACCGATGACAAGGTCCGCGCCCGTGTCGATGGCTGCGTGGGCGAACGCGACCGGATCGCCGCGGTTTTCGCCGTACATGTATTCGGTGCCGGGCGTCACGACATCCGCGGCAGCGCCTTCGGCGCCCATGTGCGCCTGCACGACCACGATGTCCGCATGTTCGGTGGCGGTGCGCACGATCGAGCGCACGTGGCGCAAGTCGGTGACCCGGTTGAAGTCCGCATACGGCGCGAACCCGATCATCGCAACGGTGACGTCGCCCACCTGAGTGTATTCGATCTCATCGCGGTCGCCCACGGTGCGGATGCCGACGGCGTCGAGTGCGGCTCGCGTCTTCTCGTACCCCGCCTGCCCGAAGTCGCGACTGTGGTTGTTCGCAAGGTTCAGGATGTCGAACCCGACCAGACCTTCGGCTGCGACGGGGTCGCTGCGGAAGGCGAAGCAATCTGAACTCTGTCCGCATTTGTCGTATCCCGTGTCCGGGGAGATCGCCTGCTCCAGATTTCCGGTGACGATGTCCTGTGTGAACCATGGGCGCACGCTCTCGAAGTGGCTGGCGCCGTGGTCGGCCGGGACTGCGTGTCCGACGTCGTAGAGCAGGATGTCGCCCACGGCCCCGATGCTGACCTCCCCGGCGCGCGAAGCGGGCTGGGTCGTGATCTCGGAGGTGTGGGGCGGCACCGCTGCGGCACTGGTTGCCGAGATGCCGATCGCCGCGAGGATGAGGATCATCGCCGGGGTGCGCCACGGGAGACGATGCGCAGGGCGGTGCACGTCACCCGCCCTGGCAGGTGGCCGCGTCAGCCGGCGAGCGGGCAGGTCGAGCAGCCAGGACAGCCGATCACGGGAGATGAAGTCGCCGATCGCCGCGCTGACGGCGATGACGACCGTGGTGAGCACGACGGGAAGCAGGACGGCAGCGATCAGTTGCACGGCCATCCTGGCATCCGAGATCCAACCCACCAGCACGGCATCCGCAAGAGCGAGGACGGGCATGTGGATGACGTAGATCGGAAGCGTCCGCCTGCCAAGCCAGGCCAGGCCCCGCCCGAGCTGCGCGACCTCAGCCAGCAGGGGTGCGATCGCGACCCCTGCGGCGACGCCGAGCAGCGAGACGGCGAGCCAGACGCCGGGTACCGTCTCCAGTCCCACGACCCGTACGACTGCGAAGGCTGCCAGGTAGACCATGAGGGACGCCGCCGCGAAGCGCGGACGGACGCGAGAGGCGAATCGGCGGATCTGTGTCGAGAAGCGGGTGCCGATCAGGAAGAAGAGCAGGTTGGCGATCAGTGAGCCTCGGTTGCTCACGATGTCGATGAGACCCGCTGCGACCGCGACGGACAGCGCCGCAGCACCGGTGAGCAGAAGCCATGACGGCAGTCGCCGCAGCCCCTTGGCCACGATGAAGTACAGGGCGAGCGCGTAGAGGTACCAGACATTCGGCGGGCTGATCGTCACGGCTTCTATGAACTCGGCCACGCTGCGTGGGACAAGGGTGGGGAAATCGGGAAACGCCCAGAGCGCCGCCGTATGGATGAGTGTCCACAGCACGTACAGATACAGGTAGCGCACGACGCGCCCCCGGAAGCACGCGGCCCAGGACCGCTCGACCGCACTCGCGGCGAAGCAGCCGGAGATGAGGAAGAAGAGCGGCATCCGCACCGGGTAGGTGACGTCGGCGATCACGCCCCAGACCCCGGGGATGGGGACACCGATGCGCCAGTCGATCTGCAGGTAGGTCTTCAATACGACATGCCAGAAGACGACGAGGATGATCAGCAGGCCTTTAGCTGTGTCCGCCCAGGCCAGTCGGGCACCAGGGCCCGCCGCAGGGCCGATCACTCAGGCTGCCCGATCGGCGCGAGTACCGCACCCTGCTGCGGCCGATGCCCGACGGCGTGAAGGAGCTCGGCGATGAATCCGGCGTAGTCGAGGCCGGTCGCCGCATACATCAAAGGCACCTGGGACCGTTCGGTCATCCCGGGTGCGGTGTTCACCTCGTTGAGCACAGGGCCTCGGTCGGTGAGGAAGAAATCGAAGCGTGCCACACCGGCGCACCCGAGCCCCTCGTACATCAGCACGGCCGCGTGACGGATCGCCGTCTCGTCGGCGTCGCTGATCGGCGCGGGCACAGTGAACTTCGCACTGCCGTCGTACTTCTCCGCTGCGCCGAACACGCTGCCAGGGGTGACGCCGATCTCGAGTGCGGCCCCGAAGCGCAGTACGCCGTGACGATCGCGGAAGACCGCGATGTCCACTTCCCTCCCGGCCACGTACTCCTCGATCAGCACGGTGTCGCCGAACACCCGTGCCCGGCTCACCGCCTGGGCGACGCCGTTCGGATCGGCGACGACGAAGACGCCGTTGCTGGAACCGCCGGCTGCGGGCTTGACGACGAACGGAGGTTGCAGGCCCATCACAGCGGCATCGATTCCTGGCCTGGCGACCCGCGCCTTCGCCGTCGCGATGCCGAGCGATTCGGCGATCAGTTTCGTGGCGTGCTTATCCATCCCGAGCGCCCCGGCGCGCACTGGAGAGCCCGCGTAGGGGACGCCGCACAGTTCGAGCAGGCCCGCGATCGCACCGTCCTCACCACCGACTCCGTGCAGCACGGGAAACGCGATGTCACAGCCGGTGAGCGTCTCGACGGCGCGATACGCGGGCAGAACGGTGCCGTGCTCGTCCTGCCAGGATCCGTCTTCGCCGATGCTCAGCGGGACAGCCGTGTGGTTCAGCTCGCGGATCGCGCGAACGACGGAGGCAGCGGATGCGCGGGAGACGGCGTGCTCGTCATTCGAGCCACCACCGACGACGGCGATCCGAATGGGCGTGGACTGTGACATGAGGTGTCTCCTTGCAGCTGGTGCGATTCGCGCTGTGTCGCGTCGAGGGTGCGGTGAATGCGATGGGCGCGGGTGCCGACGCGGGTGAGCATCTCGTGTTCGATCGTGTGCGACCATTCGGCCCACTCCGCGACGGTGGGCTCGCCGTCCCGTCCGGGGCCGAAGATCGTCACCGTCTCGCCGGGCTGCAGCAGTTCGTCGCCGGTGTCGACGACGACCATGTCCATCGAGATCCTGCCCACCAACGAGCGCCGCCTGCCTCGTGCGAACACCTGCGCCCGCCCGGACGCGGCGCGGGGAAGACCATCGCCGTACCCGATAGGCAGGAGCACCAGATGGGTGCGGGCCGGTGTGGTGAAGTCATGCCCGTAGCCCACACCGGTGCCCGCCGCCACCTCGCGGGAGGACACGACCGTCGAGGTCAGGGTCAGCGCGGGCTGCAGGAAGTCGGTCGTGCGGGACGGATCGACCCCGAAGAGACCCGCGCCGATCCGATGGATACCGAACCCGCTTCCCTCACCTGTCAGCGTCGCCGCGGTCGCGGCGAGATGGAGCATGTGCGGGTTCAGAGCGCGGCGTCTGGCAGTGCGCACCGCATTCTCGAAGACCAGGCGTTCGCGCGCGTTCTGCGGATTGCCCGGGTCATCCGCGCACGACATGTGCCCCATCACCCCGACCACACGGATGATGCCGGCCGCCTCGTACTCTCGCGCGAGCGTGCACAGCGCCGGCCAGTCGCGTGCCGCGCAGCCGTCCCGGCCGATACCTACGTCGATGTGCAGATGCACCCGTGCCGTTGTTCCCGCGTGCCGTGCCGCCCTGGCGACGGCGTACAGCAGTTCGAGACTCGGTACGGCCAGTTCGATGCGCTCGCGCAGTGCCGTCTCGAAGTCCGCGTCCAGGGTGTTGAGCCAGCTCAGGATCGGGGAATCGATGCCCACTGCACGCAGCGCGAGCGCCTCGTCGATGCAGGTCACGCCGATCGAGCCCGCCCCGGACTCGAGCACCGAGCGAGCGACGTCCCCGTGCCCGAATGCGTCAGCCTTGAGGACGGCCATGAGCCGTCCCCCGGTCAATGCGTGAAATCGCTTGGTGTTCTCACGGATCGCATCGTCATGGACGATGAGTTCCGAGGCGGGTGATCGCATGGGATCAAGTCAAATGATCAGCGTGTTGCCGCAGCGTATCCGGATTCGGATACGGAAACGATATGAGGCCTGGGCGCACCGACTGCACGCGCTTCGCGGTCGCGGTATGCAGTGGGCTTCCGCCTCGATGCCGGGCCGCACGAAACACGACAGGCCCCGCGGAAACAGAACAGGCCCCGCCGAAGCGGAGCCTGTTCTTCACTGTCTCAACACAGTGTGGACCTAAGGGGATTCGAACCCCTGACCTCCTCGATGCGAACGAGGCGCGCTACCAACTGCGCCATAGGCCCGTGAACCTCAGCTAGATTATCACGCTCGAAAGGTGCGCCGCGCCGAGGCGGTGCTCAGCCAGCAGCACGGCGCTCGAGAAGCTGTCGCACGTGCTGTTCGATCTCTGCGTCATCCACGAACCCCATCCGGGCATATGGAGAGGAGGCTTCCTTGGCAGCGGGCAACGGCACCGGTGCCGGCGCCGCCATCTGCTCCGCGCGCTCCCGAAGTGCGGCCACTCGAGCGGCGCGACGCAGCTCCTGCTGCGCCTCGATCTCCGCCCTCGCGATCTGGGCGGCTGACCCGGCGACAGCCACCAGCGGCTCGGGCAACCGCCGCGGCGTCCAAGACGCCCGACCTTGATCATGCAACGGAGGAGAGACCCGCACCGGTGCGTCCTCGATGACGACGGGCGCAGGCCGGTTCGCGGCACGGCGAGCCACCGATGCCATCTTCTGCAGGGTCGCAGCAGCCACGAACGCGAGGGCACCGCCGACCCAGATCAGCAGTTGTGTGCCACCGATCAGCAGCTGCCACACACCCAGCCCCGCCACGGCGAGGCCGGCCGACAACAGCACGGTGCCGACCACCCGCACGCGCCGGCGGGCACGCGCCTGTCGCACCACGGGGTCGGCGCGTGTCGCGGCCAACTCCTCACGGAGCCGCACCAGTTCGACCGCTTCCTTCTCCGACTGCAGTCGCTTCGCGAGCTTCTGCTGCGCGTGCGCGGTGCGTGCGTTGAGCTCGAGATGCACCTCTGCCGGCGTCTCACTCGTCTCCGCGAGCACGCGCAGGGCCTGGTTCAGCCGCACTGCGTTCCGCTCGGAGGCGTTGTACTGGTAGCGTCCGCGCCACGACGGCAGCAGATACAGCATCCAGAGCAGCACGGCGACGAGGACGATAACGCCCCCACTCAGCACCGGCCCATCCATAGGGTCAACGGTATGCGACCGGGCGCCGCCTGCCCCTCAGTCCCGGGCGCGTGTCGCCACGGCGCGAAGAGAATCTCAGATCGAGAGACGGTCCGAGGGCGGAACCATCGCGGCTTCCTGCGGCGCGCGCCCGCTCACCCAACGCGCGAGCACGCCCTCCGGGGCGTCCTCACGAGTGAGCGCGAAGGCGTAATGATCACGCCAGTCGCCATCGATGTGGATGTAGCGACGCCGCAGCCCCTCGTATCGGAAGCCGAGCTTCTGGACGACGCGCAGGCTCGCCTCATTCTCCGGCCGGATGCAGATCTCCATCCGGTGCAGTCCGAATTCTCTGAACGACGCGTCCGTCGCGAGCGCCACGGCCGTCGGCGTGATGCCCTTACCGGCGAATCGCTCACTGACCCAATAGCCGATGGTGGCCGAGCAGAGAGATCCGCGCGCCACACCCCAGACATTCAGCTGCCCGGCGATCTCACCCTCGTGTTCCATCACGAACGGGTATCCCCCGCCGTCACGGTACTGCTGCAGCAGGCGACGGATGCTGACGCGCATGTCGAACGACGCCGATCCGTTCGGGATCGTCGCCTCCCAGCGCTGCAGCCATGCACGGTTGCTCAGCAGCTCGTGCTGCAGCACGCGGGCATCACGAGTTCGGATGAGCCGAAGCTCGACCGGACCGTGACGGTGCCCCTGCAGCAAGTCCATACGCACCTCGCGCTCCGGAACGCCTAGAGGCGCTCGCTGAATTCCTTCAGCCACGGCCGCAGCTCTGCGCCGAGGTCATCTCGGTCGGTCGCGAGCTGCACGATCGCCTTGATGTAGTCGACGCGATCGCCTGTGTCGTAGCGCCGTCCTCGGAAGATCACGCCGATCACGCCAGGGCCCTCTGCGTCTGCCGCGAGTTCCTGCAACGCGTCGGTGAGCTGGATCTCGCCGCCCTTGCCCGGCTCCGTGCGCTCCAGGATCGGGAAGACCGCGGCCGGCAGGATGTAACGGCCGATGATCGCGAGGTTGGAGGGTGCGTCCTCGGGAGCGGGCTTCTCCACGAGGTCAGTGACGCGCACGATGTCGGCATCGTCGGTCGCCTCGACGGCGGCAGCACCGTAGAGGTGGATGCTTGAGGGCTCGACCTCCATCAATGCGACGACGGTCGCCCCGGTGCGCTCGTTGATCTCGATCATGGTGGTCAGCAGCTCATCGCGCTCGTCGATGAGATCGTCGCCGAGAAGCACCGCGAACGAGCTGTCGCCGACGTGCGCCTTGGCCCGCAGCACGGCGTGCCCCAGGCCCTTGGGCTCACCCTGGCGAAGGTAATGGATGTCAGCCAGATCGCTGGACTTCATGACGCGCTCGAGGCGGGCCATATCGCCCTTCTCCGTGAGCTTCACTTCGAGTTCCGGCACGGAGTCGAAGTGATTGGAGATCATGTTCTTGTTGCGGCCGATGATCACGAGGATGTCATCGATACCGGCGGCGGCGGCTTCTTCGACCACGTACTGGATAGCCGGCTTGTCCACCACCGGAAGCATCTCCTTCGGCATCGCCTTGGTCGCAGGAAGGAAGCGCGTGCCGAGGCCGGCTGCCGGAATGACTGCCTTCATTTTCTGGTGTCCCATCTGGCCAGCTTAGCGGGGGCCCTCACGGCATAGACCCGTAGACTCGAGGCATGTCCACCGACATCGAGCAGGAGAAGCGCGCCTTGCGTGCGGAGCTGCGTGAGCGTCGACAGCTGCTCTCCGACGCTCAGCGCGCGGCTGCAGCCTCCGGCATCCACGATCAGCTCGATGCTCTCGTCGATGCGCACTCGGCCGCATCGATCTCATGCTTCCTCTCCGCCACGACAGAGCCCGGCACCCGGGCATTCGTCACCGCAGCCGTTCAGCGGGGCATCCGCGTGCTGTTGCCCGTCACGCGAGCCGACGGGCTGCTGGACTGGGCGGTCGCTGACGAAGAAGGCGACGTCGCCGAGGGACTGTTCGGGCTTCCGGAGCCGACCGGCGAAGTGCTCGGCCCCATCGCGGTGAA
The DNA here is from genome assembly GCF_030815955.1 of Microbacterium murale. Classification (NCBI taxonomy): domain Bacteria; kingdom Bacillati; phylum Actinomycetota; class Actinomycetes; order Micrococcales; family Microbacteriaceae; genus Microbacterium; species Microbacterium murale. Next base: position 490,183 of record NZ_JAUSXK010000001.1, read on the forward strand.
CGACGTCGACCTCATGATCATCCCCGCGGCCGCCGTCGACCTGACCGGCATGCGCCTCGGGTGGGGTCGTGGCTATTTCGACAAGACCATCGGTTCCATGGAGAAATGCCCTCCGGTGTATGCGGTGATCTATGATTCCGAAGTACTCGATTCCCTTCCGCGAGAAGTGCACGACCAGCCGGTCACCGGCGTCGTGACCCCCACTCGCACCCTCACCCTGTCGCCAGCGCGGCACTGATCCATCCGAGACGATATGCCCACCTATGCCTATGCCTGCACGTCGTGCGGCCACCAGTTCGACGCCGTCCAGAGCTTTTCCGAGGACGCCCTCGCCATCTGCCCGGAGTGCGGCGGAGCGTTGCGGAAGCAGTATGGATCGATCGGCGTGACGTTCAACGGCTCGGGCTTCTATCGCACCGATTCGCGGAGTGGCGGCGGCGAAAAGCCGAACTCTTCGTCATCATCGAAGTCGGAGACGTCGACGAGTTCCGCCCCGGCGCCCGCAGCGACTCCAGCCTCGACCTGAGGTCTGCTTCGACAAATGGGGGTTCCCGTGTTCCAGGGATTCAAAGAATTCATCACCAAGGGCAATGTCATCGACCTTGCTGTGGCCGTCGTCATCGGCGGTGCGTTCACAGCGATCGTGACCGCTGTCGTGGACAGCATCATCACGCCTCTCGTCGCGCTGTTCTATCAGCCGGACGCATCGGGCAACATCGGACCGACGCTCACCGGCATCTACGGCCAGTCGGTCACCTTTCCTCTGGGCAACCTGATCACCGCGCTGATCAGCTTCCTGGCGGTCGCGCTCGTCGTGTACTTCGTGTTCGTCGTGCCGATGAACACGTACAAGGAGCGCCAGGCGGCACGCAACCCCGCCGTCGAGGAGGACACTCTGCCGAGCGAGCAGGAACTGCTCATCGAGATCCGCGATCTGCTCCGCAAGGACGCACTGAACTGACGCGATTTCCCAGTTCGAGGCCCTCATCTCCACGCGGAGGTGGGGGCCTTTCAATAGTGCGGGGGCACGTCTTCCTGCATGCGAGCATCGTTCGGGCCGGCGTCACGGCCGATCTTCTTCTCGCGCGCAGGGTTCGTCGCCACCTCCGGTGACGGGTCGGTGCCAGGGGCCGGGGTGAGACGGGCGCGACGACTACCCGGCACCCGCACGATCCGCTGTCGTTCGGGCTCCGGTGATGTCTGGTCAGACATCGCCGGGAAGGTCGATCGGCTGCGTGTCGGTGTCGGACTTCACGGCATCCGCAGCGATGCCGAGCACCGCCGCGATGCGCGATGCCGCTGTCACCGGGTCGCTGTAGAGGTCGAATGCGTGCACGCGCACGTAGTGCCATCCCAGGCGGCGCAGCACGTGCGGGCGCAGGCGGAGCGTCTCCCGCAGCGACTCTCCGCGCGACTCCGGATCGGACTCGATGACGACCGCCTTGCCGCCATGCTGCGCGACAAGCGGCAGAAGACCGCGGTAGTCGACGTCGACCGATGCGCCGAGTCGGCGCAGTTCGCGCGCGAGAGCGAGCGTGAGCGGGTCGGCGAGGTCCTCAAGGCGCGAATCGCGGCTGCGGGTGGCGAGTCCGCCGAGGATCGACATGAGAGTGGATGCGCCGTGCTCCAGCCGTCCGTCGTCGAACGACGAGGGACGTATCGACGAGACCAGCACCATCGAACGGCGCGCCCTGGTCATCCCGACCGTCAACAGCCGCTCCCCGTCCGGCGTGGACAGGTCACCGAAGTCGCTGAGCACGCGGCCGTGCTTCGTCAGACCGTAGCCCAGCGAGAAGATGACGCGGTCGCGACTCTCGGCCACCGATTCCTCGAGGGTGAGAACAGCGAACGGCTCAGCCGTGTCGCGGCCGACGAAGTCGGCGACATCCGATCTGCCCGCGAACGCGCTGGTCACGGCAGCCCTCACACGCTCGGAGTGGCGAGCGCTCGCGGTGATGACCATGAGCGATTCAGAGGGGCGGTGCACCGCATGCTCGACGACGAGCGTCACCACGCGAGCGACCTCGGCGTCAGGGCTTTCGACCGCACCCGAGATCGGATCGGGTGCGCCGACCCCGCCCTCGACGTAGTCGACAGTGAGACTGCCGCGCCCGAGATAGGAACCGGCCCATGGCAGCGAGATGATCTCGCCGCCGTAGAACGCATCGTTGATGAGTTCCGCGAGGTCTTCTCCCCCGGCACGATAGCTGCGGGTGAGCGTCATGACAGGAAGCAGTTCAGCGAGGCGCTCGAACACCGAGACGTCGTCGAACGGCACCTCCGCCTCCCATTCCCGGTCGGCATCGACAGCGACCTCGAACGGGGTGGGGCGCTGCGTGACCGGGTCGCCGAAGGCGACCACCTGGCGGGCCCTCCGGATCGCCGGCGCAGCCTCGGCGAGGTTGATGGCCGCGGCATCCACCAGCAGCACGGCGTCGAACTCGACAGAGTCGGGGATCTCAGGCACCTGGTACGGCGACGAGATCCATGCCGGGGCGAGCACGTTCATGAGGGTCGGTGCGGCGCCGATGATCTCGGCGGTCGACGGCACGCCCTGGGTGAGAGCGCGCCGCAGATGCTGTGATTCCGTGGGCTCATCGACGATGGCGATGCGCCACTGATTCGCCAGCTGCCAGGCCAGGAGCGGACCGGCCATCGATGCGTGCGCCTCGTCCACGAGACGGAAGTCGCGCTCCAGCCGATCGACGACCGCGGTGTTCGCGCCGAGCAGGGCGCGGTCGTCCTGCAGCGCCCGCTCGAGAAGAGACTGCCACCAGGCGAACTCCAGCTCCTCCGCAACCTGGTCCTCGGCGACGTGACGCACCGAGAGCTCTGCGAGCAGCGGTTCGAGGCCGAGCGTCGCCAGCGTGTCACGGATCGTCGCCCGCTCGACGAGATTGTCGAACACGTCGGAGCGCGCGGCGAGGCCTGCGAGGGTGCGCACCAGTCGCTCGACGGGCAGCGAGGCCAGCGGCTCACGCCGCCCGAGTGCGACGTCGAGCTCTGCCAGCTCGGCGCTCACGCGCTGCCACGATCCATAGACATCGGAGAGACCGAGCGGGATCTCCGGGGCCACACCCGCGTCGACGAACCGCTGCCACTGCGTACGCTGCTGCTGGATTCGCAGCAGCGCCTCGTGCATCTCTGTGATGTGCACGCCGGGGCGCACGTACTCCTTGGCGAGGCGGCGCAGACGACGTCGATTCGCGCCGGACATGCCTGGCGTGTCACGACGTGAGCCGTGTGCCTGGATGAGCTCACCCAGCGGGCGCTCGAAGACGGTCGGGCTGAAGCGGTCGAGCGAGTCGCGGATGCCCTCGATCAGCCGCAGGTATTCGCCCAGCTCATCGATCGTCGCGAACGGGCGCATGCGGGTCTGGGATATGAGCTCGTAACCCCGTTCCAGCAACGCAGGAACGCTGGAGGCGTGCAGTCTGCCGGCGAGCTCATGCGCCGAGCGCGCGGCCTCGGTACTGCTGAAGGTCACTCCGTACCAGGGCGAGTCATTCGGACCGAAGCGGAACTCTCCGAGCCGAGCCGCCTGCACCAGCGCGGCAGCGGCGGCGGTACGGTCTCCGGCGAGACGGCGGAGCGTCTCGGTGCTCAGTCGTGCCGTGGTCGATGGCGGCGTGGGGAGCGATGCGAGCCTGGCGAGGTGGCGGGTGGCATCCAGCACCGACACGTCGAGCCCTGCCACCGGGGTCGTCAGGGCCTTGCGGTAGTCGCGCAGCACGGTGCGCAGGCGCACCAGCGCGTCGTCGACGTCACTGACCTTGGGCGAGGTCGCCTTCTCATTGCGTCCGATCGCACGGACGAGATCGCGGCGGATTCCTGCCGGCGAGACAGCCAGGCTGTCCAGGGCGATCCCTGCCAGTCTGTGACGCACGCCGTCGAGCGTCGAGCGTCGGGCGGAGACGATGAGAACGCGCTTCCCGGCCCGCACCAGCTCACCGAGCGCGTTGATCACCGTCTGCGTTCCGCCGGTTCCTGGAAGCGTGGCGACCACCAGCGAGTGCCCGGCGGAGATGCGAGCGAGCACAGACTCCTGTTCGGCATCGGCGTCGAGCAGCAGTGTGTCCGAGGCTGGTGCGCGATCATCCGCACTCGTGACGTGCGGTTCCGCCCGAGCCGCGGTGACCTGCTCACGGTCGGCTACGTGGCCTGCGAGCGCATTGAGAAGTGTGTGATCGAGCGACCTGCTGTCGCGAGCCATCGCCGCACCGACGTCCGCGAAAGTCGAGACGACCAGTCGTGGCAGCACGGTGAAGGTGTCGATGGATTGGGTCGCCGCGCGAAGACTGTCGATGACCGGCTGCGGTTTGAAGATGCCGCCGTCGTAGGCGAGGGAGGCAAGGGCATCGGCATCGATAGTGATGCCGAAGTGCTCGCGGGTGACGCGCACGAGCTCGGGGTTGACGATGAAGGCGCCCTGCAGCTTCAACTCGAAGTCGGTGTGATGCCGGCGGATGGCGAGCGGGCGCAGCAGAACAGGAGCTGCGAAGTCCGCTCCTCCGATGCGCCATCCGGCAAGCCCGACGGCGAGGTGCACCGCCTCGATGCCCCGCACGGTGCGCAATTCGGTGTGCTTCGCGGTGATGCGCTCTGCGGCCAGGCGAGCGGTGCGCAATCCCACTTCGTCACGGAACAGGTTGGAGAGCAGAGTGGATCTGCCGGTGATGAATTGCGGCAGGCTCCCCGGGTGCGCGCGGGAGATGTCGATCCCGCCCTCGACCGTGTCGCGATAGGTGACCAGCGGCGATGGTCCGCCGAGGTCCGCGGCTTCGGCGCGAAGTCTGGTGCGTTCGGCGTCGGCGATGTGTGCGACCGCGATGGCCGTCTGGTCGCCCTGCTGGTCGCCGAGAGTCATCGCGGCTTCCGCTGCCGCGGCATCCGCAGCCTTCTCTTCACGTCGCCACACACAGGACAGACTAGGCTCCGACCCCGCGCACTCCCTGTATCCCGGGCGGGTTTCACCGGATTGGCCCACTTTTCCTGCACATTCGGCCTCTCACCGATGCTTCTCCCCCACCCGCGGCGCCGAATGCACGCGCGTCGGCCGCGCACGTCAGGATGGGTCATGACGTTCCGCTACGACTTCGCCCCCACCCCGTTCGGCGATGCGCTCGTGGTCTTCTCCGACGAGGGGATCGTGCGCTTCGATCTGTCCGAATCCGTCGATCCCACTGTCCCGTGGCTCCTTGAAGACATCTCCTCCCGCCTTCACGCGGTGCCGGTTCCCGACCCTGGCGCCGCGGATGAGCTCGCGCATCTGCTCGACGACTACTTCGCCGGCGACGCGGTGCGGTTCGCCGATCACGTGCGGCTCGACTGGCGTCTGATCGACGGTTTCCACCGCACTGCCCTGCAGGCGATCACTTCCATCGAGTGGGGCCAGACCATGAGCTACGGTGAGGTCGCCGTGGTCGCTGGCAGCCCCGGTGCGGCACGAGCCGTCGGCACGGCGTGCCGGCTGACGCCGTTCTCGATCATCGTGCCGGTGCACCGCGTCGTGCGCTCGGACGGCAGTCCCGGTCAGTACGGCGCTCATCCGGAGCACAAGCGCTATCTGCTCGATCTGGAGCGATAGACGACAGGAACCCCCGGGGAGTGGGCCCCCGGGGGTTCCTGCTGATGGTGGATGACCGCTGCTAGTGCTCCGTCGCCTTCTCCGCGCCGAAGCCGGTGAGCGAGCGCACGTCCATCTCGGCCGCGAGCTGCGGCGACTCGGCCGTACGGCTCGTGATGGTGCCGAGCCACCCCAGGATGAAGCCGAGCGGGATCGACACGATTCCGGGGTTGTTCAGAGGCCAGATGGCGATATCGATGCCAGGGATCATCGCGGTCTCCGAACCGGAGAACACCGGCGACAGGACGATCAGGATGATCGCCGATGCGAGACCGCCGTACATGCTCCACACGGCCCCGCGGGTGTTGAAGCGGCGCCAGAAGAGCGAATACAGGATCGTAGGCAGGTTCGCCGATGCCGCGACGGCGAAGGCGAGCGCGACGAGGAAGGCGATGTTCTGCCCCTGCGCGCCGATGCCTCCGAGGATCGCGAGAATGCCGATGACGATCACCGTTCGTCTGGCGACTCTGACCTCCGCGTTGGGGTCGGCGTCGACCGGGGTGCCATCGGTCTTCTTCCGCCCCTTCTGGATGACGTTCGCATAGATGTCGTGCGCGAACGACGCTGCCGCTGTGATGGTCAGCCCGGCGACCACCGCAAGGATCGTCGCAAAGGCGACGGCCGAGATGAAGCCCAGCAGCAGCGGTCCGCCCAGATACTGCGCGAGCAGAGGAGCGGCCGAGTTCACGCCGCCTGGCGCCGCCGTGATGACCTCTGGCCCGACCAGGGCTCCTGCGCCGTAACCGAGCACCAGCGTCAACAGGTAGAACCCGCCGATGAGCCAGATGGCCCACACCACCGAACGTCGCGCCTCCTTCGCCGTCGGCACCGTGTAGAACCGCATCAGCACGTGGGGCAGACCGGCGGTGCCGAGCACCAGGGCCATGCCGAGCGAGAGGAAGTCGAGCGGATTCGCGCCGTACTGCAGCCCGGGTGCGAGTATCGCCTCACCCTGCGGGGACTTCGCGACTGCGGCCTCGAGCAGCGTGTTCAGGTTGAAGCCGTTCAGCGCGAGCACCCAGATGGTCATGACGATGGCGCCGGCGATGAGCAGGACGGCCTTGACGATCTGCACCCAAGTGGTGCCCTTCATCCCGCCGATGAGCACGTAGACGATCATCAGCACACCGACCACGCCGATGACGATCGACTGCCCGAGGCGTCCATCGATGCCGAGCAGCAGCGAGACCAGCCCGCCGGCGCCCGCCATCTGCGCGAGCAGATAGAAGAAGCACACGGCCAGTGTCGTGAGCGCTGCGGCGAGGCGGATGGGGCGCTGCTTCAGACGGAACGAGAGCACATCCGCCATGGTGAATTTGCCGGTGTTGCGCATGAGCTCTGCGACGAGGAGCAGCGCGACGAGCCAGGCGACCAGGAATCCGATCGAGTAGAGAAAACCGTCATATCCGTTCACGGCGATCGCACCGCAGATGCCGAGAAAGGATGCCGCTGACAGATAATCGCCGGCGATCGCGAACCCGTTCTGCGGCCCGGTGAATGATCTGCCTGCTGCGTAGTAGTCGGCTGCCGTCTTGTTGTTCCGGCTGGCGCGGATGACGATGAAGAGGGTCACGGCGACGAATGCCGCGAAGATCGCGATGTTGAGAATGGGGTTGTTGTCGGCGTCGGGTGTCGCCGTCATGGGGAGTGCGTTCATGCCTGCGCCTCTGTCCTCTCGAGCTCTTCACGAATCTCCTGCGCTTTCGGATCCAGTTTCCGGTTCGCGAACGAGACATAGGCCATCGTGATCACGAACGTCGAGACGAACTGCCCCAATCCCAACAGCAATCCGACGGTGATATCGCCCCATACGCGCTGGGCCATGAAATCGGTCGCGAATGCCGCCAGCAGCACATACGCGAAATACCAGATGAGGAAGAACGCGGCCATCGGGAATATGAATGAACGCTGGGTCTTCTTCAGCTTCTGGAACCGCGGTGATTCCTCGACGGCGATGTAGTCGATTCCACCTGCCGGTTCAGAGTCGATTCGGTCGGTCATGGGGCCTCCTTGCCACATGTCGGGAGCCCGCACAGTAGTGCCGTGCGGGTGGTAGGGTCGACGCTACGAAACGGGGAGCGGCGTCGTCACCCCCGAAAGTAGGTACTTTGGTGAGCAGCACGATCCCATTGGATGCAGAAGCAGATCTCGTCGCTCATGCGGTGCGCGAGCTGTCTCGTCGCACCCGCTTCCCCGTCGCATTCGGCGGCCTCATCGAAGACGGCGTCGTCTCGGTGACCAGCATCATCGGCAGCCGCACGCACAGTCTTGAGGGACTCCGCGTGCGCCCGGAGCGTGGTCTGGGCGGCCGCGCGATGACTGAACTGCGTCCCCGCATGACCAGCGACTACGGCGCCTCGCAGCAGATCACTCACGACTACGACGGTTTCATTCTCGGGGAGGGGCTACGCACCCTCCTGGCCATCCCGATCGTCGTAGGAGGGCGCTCCCGTGGAGTGCTCTACGCCGGTGCGTGGGAGGAGACGCCCGTCGGCGGGGTGAGCACTGCACCCGCGATGACCGTCGCCGAATCCGTGGCATCCGAACTGCGCATCCGCGACGAAGTGGAACGACGCATGCGTTCGTTCTCTCCACGTCCCCAGACGTTCTCCCCCTCACGGCTCGAGGAATTGCGCGAGAGCTTCGCAGATCTGCGCAGCATCTCCGCTGACATCACGGACGCCGGAATGAGGGAACGGCTTTCCCTGCTCGAGCGTCGGCTGCTCACCGTCGCCGGTGACGAGCCGCCCGTCACGACCGCTCCCGTTCCGACTGTGCATCTCTCTCCCCGCGAGACGGACGTCCTGGCGTGCGCGGCACTCGGAGCGACGAACGCCGAGATCGCATCGCAACTCAGACTTCGCGAAGGAACTGTCAAGGCCTATCTCGGCACGGCGATGTCGAAGCTCGATGCCTCCACCAGGCATGCCGCCGTCGCGCGGGCACGGCGAGCAGGGTTGCTGCCCTGACATTGCCCAGGTTCAACGGATATCCTGACTGAGGCCGCTTTCTGCGGCCCCGGACGAGGTGGACCAGTACCCGGAATGCGACAAGACTGGCTCCGAAGGAGCACATCATGTCGTGGATCATCCTTATCATCTCCGGAGTTCTCGAAGCCGTCTGGGCGACCGCATTGGGTAAGTCCGACGGATTGTCGAAGCTCTGGCCGAGTGTCATATTCTTCGTCGGACTCGCCCTGTCGATGTTCGGCCTCGCATGGGCGATGAAGGACATATCCACCGGTACCGCATATGCGGTATGGGTCGGAATAGGTGCCTCGCTGACCGTCGTGTACGCGATGATCACCGGCGACACCGATATCTCCTGGTTGCGAATTCTGCTACTGCTCGGCCTTGTCGGCTGCATCGTCGGCCTGAAACTCATCGACCCCGGTCATGAATAGCGTCTGAATCGTTGTCGCTGCTTTCTTTCCTGCGTAAGCTGACGAAATGGCCCGACGTATTGTGCATCAGCTGGTAGACGACATCGATGGAACGGTGCTGGGAATCGGAGAGGGCGAAACCGTCCATTTCTCTCTCAACAGCACGGCATATGAGATCGATCTGACTTCGGAGAATGCTGACGCATTCCGTGAAGCACTGGAGCCGTACATCTCCGTCGCCCGGCGCTCGTCTTCTGCTTCGTCTTCTCGAGGCGGAACCTCGCGCAAGCGGTCGGCAGGCTCACCTGAGACCGCCGCGATCCGCGAGTGGGCCAACGCCAACGGCTACACGGTCTCCGAACGCGGTCGCGTTCCTGGGACCATCGTGGACGCGTATCGCGCTGCGCACTGACTCGTCGCTCATCGCACGCAGCGCGCGGCGCTGATCACTCTTCTGCGGAGGTCGCCCACGGTTCATCGCCGAGGGCGATCTCCGTTGTCATGTCGTCGAGGAACCGCCTGACGATGTTCCGCTCTTCTGTCGACAGCCGGGCGGCCGCGATGAATCGGCGCGCGTGCTGCCGGCCGACCGTCTCGATGGCTGAACGGCGTGTCGTCGGAGTGATCGCGATCGCCAGCGCGCGGCGGTCGGACGGGTGCGGCGAGCGCCTGATGTGACCGCCGCGTTCTAACCGATCGAGCAGCTTCGTCGTGGAAGCCGTGGAGATGCCGAGATGCGCCGAGATCGCGCCCGGCGTCGCCGTGACACCGCTGTTCTCGCACGCGATGAGGAAGTGCAGGGCGCGCATGTCGGTCTGGTTGAGCTTCATGTAGCGAAGTGACGCCTCGGAGAGCTTCTGCTCCGCATCTCGAAGTCCACCGAGCGCCCGCATGAGTTCGCTGATGTCGCTGATGTCGGCCTGCGACATTCCCGCACGGTCGACGAGTTCGCCGGTGGGGTCGCTGACGTCGACGTCGTATATCGCCGAGCCGAAGGCGAACGGTGCTGGTTCGGCTTCGTCTGGTGCGGGCATGAGGACGATGCTATCTCCTCGAATTTATTCATGCTAGGGTTTCTTCTCGCCAGGCTAGCTAAATTGAGGACGAGATGGCCAACGAGATCGAGAAGACCGAACGTGTTCGCGTGCGCCGCCGCTCATGGGCGCGCGTGCTCATCCCCGTGGTGCTGATCCTCGCCTGGTTGATCGGCGCCGGTCTCGGCGGACCACTGTTCGGCAAGGTCAGCGAGGTCTCATCGAACGATCAGACCACCTACCTGCCTGAGTCCGCCGACGCCACGAAGGTGCAGGCGCTGCTGGGCGACTTCAACGATTCGGATGCGATCCCGGCGATCATCGTGTTCGTCGGTGACGATGACCTCGACGAGGATCAGCTGGCCGGCATCGCGGATGCACTGGAGAACGCTCCGAGCATCGAGGGCGTTTCGGACGAGATCTCCCCCGCGATCCCGTCCGACGACGGCAAGGCCGTTCAAGCGTTCGTGCCGATCCTCAGCGATGCCGACCTCGGCGACACGGTGACGGCCCTGGGCGATGAGCTCAGAGAGGCAGTCCCGGACGGAGTCGCGGTGTATGTCACCGGTCCTGCGGGTTTCTCCGCCGACCTCGTGGCCGGGTTCGCAGGGATCGACGGCCTCCTGCTCGGCGTCGCCCTGCTCGCGGTGTTCCTCATCCTGATCCTGGTGTATCGCTCGCTGCTGCTGCCGATCGTCGTGCTGTCCACCAGCCTGTTCGCCCTGTGCGTGGCCCTCCTGGTCGTGTGGTGGATGGCGAAGTGGGAGATCCTGCTGCTCAGCGGGCAGACCCAGGGCATTCTCTTCATCCTCGTCATCGGCGCCGCGACGGACTATTCGCTGCTGTTCGTGGCGCGCTTCCGCGAGGAGCTGCGTGTGACCAAAGACAAGGGCGCTGCCACGATGCAGGCGTGGAAGGGATCTTTCGAACCGATCCTGGCCTCCGGCGGCACCGTGATCGCCGGGCTGCTCTGCCTCCTGCTCAGCGATCTGAAATCCAACAGCACTTTGGGCCCGGTCGCCGCCATCGGCATTCTGTTCGCCATGCTGTCTGCCCTCACCTTGCTTCCCGCGCTGCTGTTCACGTTCGGCCGCGCCGTGTTCTGGCCGACCCGCCCGAAGTTCGAGCCTCAGGTCGTGGCCGCCGAGAACGGCATGCCGACCAAGGGCCTCTGGGCACGGCTCGCGAAACTCATCAAGCGCCACCCGCGCATCATCTGGATCCTCACGACTCTGGTGCTGCTCGCCGGCGCAGCGGGCTTCACTCAGCTGAAGGCCTCCGGTATCCCGCAGTCCGATCTCGTCATCGGGACATCGGAGGCCCGCGACGGACAGGTGGCCCTCGGCGAGCATTTCCCCGGTGGATCCGGCAGCCCGGTCTACGTCGTCGTCGATGAAGCCGCACTGCAGGACACCGCTGACGTGCTTCTCGCGAACGACGGGATCGACTCTGTCGCGGTGAACGCTTCCGGCTCCCCGAGCGGCACCGCCGGTGTCACGGCGGACGGCATCACTGCGTTCGGGCCGCCCGGAACCCCGGTTCCGGAGCCGACAGTGGTCGACGGCGACGTCATGCTGCAGGGCACTCTCACGGACGCGGCTGATTCGGATGCCGCCGCGGAGACGGTACGAGATCTGCGCACAGAGCTCGCGGATCTCGATGCCCTGGTGGGCGGAGTGACAGCCACGGCTGTCGACACGAATGACGCATCCATCCACGACCGCAATCTGATCATCCCGGTGATCCTCTTCGTCATCATGCTGATCCTGATGCTCCTGCTGCGCTCGATCCTCGCGCCCGTGCTGCTGATCCTCACCACGGTGCTCTCGTTCGGCACCGCGATGGGGGTCTCGGCACTCGTCTTCAACGGGATCTTCGACTTCCCCGGTGCGGATCCAGTGGTGCCGCTGTACGGCTTCGTATTCCTGGTCGCGCTCGGCATCGACTACAACATCTTCCTGATGACGCGCGTGCGCGAGGAGTCGATCGCACATGGCACGCGACAGGGCGTCCTTCGCGGACTCGCCATCACCGGCGGTGTGATCACGTCGGCGGGTCTCGTGCTCGCTGCGACGTTCGCGGCCCTGTCGGTGATCCCGATCCTCTTCCTGGTGCAGCTGGCATTCATCGTCGCCTTCGGAGTGCTGCTCGACACGTTCATCGTACGTTCGCTGCTCGTACCGGCGTTGGCGTACGACATCGGCCGCAAGGTCTGGTGGCCGTCGAAGCTGGGGCGCGGCGAGAACTGATCAGACGGACGCACGGCGACGGGTTCGCGCGCTCCAACGGCCCTCGTCGTGCGCGACTTCGATCGGATGCCGAAACGCCTCGCTGATCGTCTCGGAGGTGACGACGTCGCCGATGCGCCCCGAGACGAGTACGCGCCCATCGGAGATGACCAGTGCGTGCGTGGTGCTCTCCGGCAGCTCCTCGAGGTGGTGCGTGACGAGGATCGAGGCGAGACCCGACTCGGTGCGGGAGAGATCATCGATCGTTTCCAGCAACTGTTCGCGCGCCGCCACATCCAGCCCGGTGGTCGGCTCGTCGAGCAGGAGCAGCGAGGGCGAGGCCGCGAGCCCCCTGGCGATGAGCGCGCGACCACGCTCCCCCTGCGACATGGTCGGCCAGTGCGCATCTGTGCGACCTTCCAGACCGACGAGTGCGACGAGTTCAGCGGTGCGCACTCGCTGGTCGACGGTCGGCTCCCAGCGCATCATCGGTTCGACGGTGCCGGTGAACCCCGTGAGCACGACCTCTTCGATCGTGAGGTCCGAGCGGATCGGATGCCGAGGATTCACGTGCCCGATGTGACGGCGCAGCTCCTGCATATCCACACGCCCCAGCCGATGCCCGAGCACCTCGACGACGCCTGACGTGGGATGCGTCTGCGCGCCGCAGAATCCGAGGATCGTGCTCTTGCCCGCGCCGTTCGGTCCGAGCAGCGCCCAGTGCTCCCCGCGGCGGACGGTGAGATCCACGCCGTGCAGGATCCCCCTGCCGTTGCGCCGGAAGACGACGCTGTCGAGGCGCAGCACCGCGTCGTTCACGCCAGAGCCGCCTTCAGCTCCGACAGGTGGCCTCGGCTCTCGGCCGCGGCAGCACTCGCGTCGCGCTCGGCGACGGCGTCCGCCATCCGCACATGCCGGTCATGGTCGTCAGCGCCGCCATGATCCGCGCGGATGCGCAGCATCTCGATCATCGCCTGCCGCAGCCTCGGCGTGAACCCGTCGAAGAGCTCCAGCAGGACCGGATTATGTGCTGCCACGATGATGCTGCGGTGAAATGCAGTGTCGGCATCCACGCGCGCTTCCAGACCCGGCGCGTGATCCGCTCGCTCCTGGAGGGCGCGACGGATAGCGCGCAGATCGGATGCGGTGCGCCGCTGGGATGCGAGACCGGCGGCCTCGGACTCGATCGCGATGCGTGCCTCGATCACCGAGATGATGTCGGCACGGCGAAGCACGGCGTCCCAGTCCTCCGGCACGTCCAGTGCGGCGAGGAACACGCCGGCGCCCTGCCTCGTCGTGAGCACCCCGCGGCCGGCGAGCACGCGGATCGCCTCGCGGACGGTGGATCGCCCGACACCGAGTTGCGGCGCAAGCGTCGTCTCGCCGGGAAGCTTCTGTCCGAGTGACCACTCGCCGGCGCGGATGCGTTCGAGGAGGAAGTCGGCGGCCTGATCGGCGAGCGGTGTCCGTTGCAGCTGAGGCATCCCTCCACCCTAACCGCTCTACTTGTCTGAGGAGTTATGTTAGCGTTGCGCTGTGCTCGCACTTCAGCTTCTTCTCTGCCACGGCGGGAGGTGACCTGACCGGTCCCCCGTCGTGGAGTCGATGGCGCGCCGGTCACCCCTCAGAAGAAGTACGGACCCACCATGTCGATCTCACCGTTCCCCACCATCAGCGCTCCAGCAGGCGGCGTCCCCGCGACCTCCGCGCCCTGGAATCGTCAACAGCACTCGCAGATGCCGTCGCATCGCTACGCCGACGTGCACGCCCGTGTCGACGTCCCCCTCGTCGATCGCACCTGGCCCATGAGACGACTCACTGAAGCCCCGCTCTGGGTACCCGTCGATCTCCGCGACGGGAACCAGGCCCTGGCGGAGCCGATGGATCCGGTGCGGAAGCGCCGCTTCTTCGAGTTGATGGTCACAATGGGCTACAAGGAGATCGAGGTGGGGTATCCCTCGTCCTCCCAGACCGACCACGACTTCGTCAGGCAGCTCGCCGACACCGATCTCGCACCGAGCGATGTGACCATCGTCGTGTTCACCCCGGCGCGACGCGACCTCATCGAGCGGACCGTGGAGTCGATCCGTGGCATCCGCAATCCGGTCGTCATCCACATGTACACCGCCACAGCGCCGATCTGGCGCGACGTCGTCCTCGGCCGCGACCGCGATCAGCTGAAAGACCTGATCCTGCGCGGTGCGGACGATGTGCAGCGATGCGCAGACGGTCTTCCCAACGTGCGCTTCGAGTTCTCTCCCGAGGTCTTCAACCTCACTGAGCCCGACTTCGCGCTCGAGATCTGCGATGCCGTGACCACGTTGTGGGACGCGTCACCTGACCGTCCCGTCATCCTCAACCTGCCGGCCACCGTCGAGATCGCCACACCGAACGTGTACGCCGATCAGATCGAGTACATGCACCGGCATCTGTCCCGTCGCGACAGCGTGATCCTGTCCGTGCACCCGCACAACGACCGCGGCACCGGGATCGCCTGTGCGGAGCTCGCCGTGCTGGCCGGAGCACAGCGTGTGGAGGGATGCCTGTTCGGCAACGGCGAACGCACCGGTAACGTCGACATCGTCACCCTGGCCTTGAACATGCATGCGCAGGGAATCGACCCGATGATCGATTTCTCGGACATCGACGAGATCAGGAGGATCGTCGAGGACTGCAACCGACTCGAACTGCATCCGCGGCATCCGTACGTCGGAGATCTCGTGCACACGGCATTCAGCGGAACGCATCAGGATGCGATTCGAAAAGGGTTCGCCGAGCACGGCGAGCGGGCGATGAGCGAGGGCCGTTCGGCGCGAGAGATCGCCTGGCGCGTGCCTTATCTGCCGATCGACCCGGCAGACATCGGGCGGAGCTATGACGCAGTGATCCGCGTCAACTCGCAGTCGGGGAAGGGCGGGATCGCGTACCTGCTCGAGACCGAGTTCGGCATGCGGTTGCCGCGTCGGCTGGAGATCGACCTCGCTCGCCGCGTCCAGCAGCACGCGGATGCGCACGGCGACGAAGTGTCCGCGGAGACGCTGCGCGAGATCTTCGACGACGCCTATCTGATGCCGATGCCATCGATCACCGCAGAGCCGCCGACGTCCGCGCTCGACATCGTGAGCATTCACCGGACGAGCGTCGACGCAGACGGCACCGTCGGAGCGCTCACACTGGTCGAATTCCGCGATGGCACTGAAACGCGATGGGTCGCCGGAAGATCCGCCGACGAACAGGAGGCGACATCGAACGCGCTGCGCCGAGCCGGTCGCATCGCGGGATCGCCCCGGAAACACATCGGAAACACCGCCGACGCCGCTGCGCAAAACTGACCGCCCAAGATGGGTGGGTGTCCTTCCCAGCTCGCCGCGTCGCCGTTCTGCACCTTCGAACGCGGCGGCCGAGCAATCCGCGATATCAGCGTGAGCTCGACATGCTGAACTCCGTCGCCGTGGCGACGATCGAATCGCTCGGCTGGAGCGCTCAGGTCGTCGCCACCGCGGAACGCCCCGTGATCGAGAGTCTGACTGCTGCTCGTGAGGCAGACATGGTCGTGCTGATGGGTGGCGAGGATGTGGATCCGCGACTGTACGGTGACAACCCCGACTATCCGGGTTCCGGTCACCATGAGTCGCGCGCGGACAGCACGCAGATAGCTGTCGTTCTGGAGGCGATGCAGCACGGCAAGCCTCTGTTGGGGATCTGCCGCGGTGTCCAGCTGATCAATGTCGCCCTCGGCGGAACTCTCGTGCAGCATCTGCCGACGGTCGCCGGCCATAGGGGCATTCCGAGTT
The DNA here is from genome assembly GCF_030815955.1 of Microbacterium murale. Classification (NCBI taxonomy): domain Bacteria; kingdom Bacillati; phylum Actinomycetota; class Actinomycetes; order Micrococcales; family Microbacteriaceae; genus Microbacterium; species Microbacterium murale. Next base: position 506,247 of record NZ_JAUSXK010000001.1, read on the forward strand.
CCGGCGAAGGCTTCGTCACGAATCTCGTCACCCTCGAGCCGGAATCCGATCTCGATCGCGATGTGGATGCCGCGGATCCGGTCATGTGCACCCACCACCAGGCTGTCGAGATTCTCGGCAACGGCCTCGTGGTCGCGGGACGCTCGGTGGACGGTGTGGTCGAGGCGATCCTGCACGAGTCCGCGCCGATCACCGGCGTGCAGTGGCATCCGGAGCATCCGAGGACCGCAGGTCGACAGCTGCGCGCGCTGCTGCTGCGGCTGGAGCGGCAACTCGCTGCCAGCCGGGTCTGAGCACGTTCCCGTCAGACGAAGGCGGGCAGGAACGAGACGACGAACCCGATGACCCCGGCGGAAGTGAAGATGACGCCCAGCGTGAGCAGCACGCGTCTACCCATCGGCGGATGAATCCGCGCATTATCTGGATTCCTGGCGCTGACATACCCGCTGTGCCAGTCTTCCGCGGTCAACTCCGACCCGCGCAGCGGCCGCTCATGGAAATCTCCGCGGGCGAACCAGCGTGCGATCGGAACGTCGTCGCGCTGGATGACGGCGATGTCGACGCGCTCCCAGGTACCCTCGGTGAGCGCGACCATACCGGCGACGATGAGCAGGGGGATGCCGACGCCGAGCCCGATCCACGACATCGCCTCGCCGACCGCGGCGAGGGTGTCGATGATCTGCACGTGATCATCGTATTGCGTATAACGCGTTGCCAGGCTCCGGTCAACCGGGTCGTGTCGTGCGTCTCGCGGATCTACCGTGGCAGCACCACGTCGATCGAGAGGATGGACAGCTCATGAGCGGCATCGAAGATCAGGGCCTGCGCCCGGAGAACGTCGAACCGGCGCCCGCCGACGATTCCGAAGAACAGGGACGGCGCGCTCAGGGCGAGTCGGCATCAGCGGAATCAGAGAGCGAGGACGGCTCTCGCGCAGGGACGCATCCCGATCCGTCACGCCTCGGCCACACTTCTCAGGCAGAGGGAGAGGATCCTCCCCGCACCGACACGCATCCGGATCCTGTTCTACCCGGTCACCCGTCACAGGCCGAAGGGGAAGACCAACAGGACGGGGACGCGCGATGACTGTTCCGGTTGATCCGCGATCATCGGCGGAGCACGAGGAGACGTCGGGCGAAGAGGCGACGACGGCGAACAAGGCCGGGGAGCCGAATCCGCCGGACGATGCCGAAGAGCCCACGACGGAAGACCTCCAGGAGCCGAGCACCGAGAAAGCGCCCGGTGAGGAGCCCAAGGCTCCCGACAGGACAGAGCCGGAGCCGAGCCATGAAGCGGTTGGTATCGGAATCATCGGCCGACCTCAAACCGAGATGGACGAGGAGAACACCTGACCCCTCTAGGTAGGATCGGTGCCCCTGGAGGGACTCGAACCCCCAACCGTTTGCTTAGGACGCAACTGCTCTTCCATTGAGCTACAGAGGCTGGCCAGACAAGTCTATCCACTCAGACGTACTGTCGTTGTCACGCCGCCAGCGCGAGATACGGCTCCCAGCACGGGTCGCTGCGCTCCGTTCCTCGTACGGTCCAACCCGCACCATGCGGGGGTCGCGGAGCGAATCTCAGCTCCCAACGCATCTCCTGCGGTGTGCGGTCGCTCTTGACATTGTTGCAGCGCAGACAGCAGGCGACGAGGTTCTCCCACGAGTCCGCTCCCCCGCGCGAACGCGGCAGCACATGATCGATCGTGGACGCCGACTTTCCGCAGTACCCGCAACGGTGATTGTCGCGGCGCAGCACTCCGCGCCGCGTGACCGGGACACGTCTGCTCATCGGCAGCCGCACGTATCTGCGGAGGATGATCACGGCCGGACGATCGTAGGGCCCTCGTGCACCCCAGACCGGATCGTCTTCCACGCGTTCGATCACAGTGGCCTTCTGATTCATCACGAGCACCAGGGCTCGCTTGAACGAGACCACGGCAAGCGGCTCATACCCGGCGTTCAGAACAAGTGTGCGCATCGTCATCCTCTCGATCCGCCGGGACGGCTTCCCGGCACTCTCGAATCACACGACGCCGTTCAAACGACAGAACTTACGCAGGGACGAAAAAAGGCGCCGTCTCAGAGACAGCGCCTTTCGCACACGACAACATCGGTGCATCCCTGCGGGCAATGCCGAAGGACATAACGACCGAGCGCATCCATGGTGCGGATGCTCGGTATTCGTTCCATCGGCTTCTCCCGTTCGTGCGACGACGGGATCAGATTAGCCCATCGCACCGACGGATGACGAAACGACTGGTGAACACTCAGGCGCGTGTCGCACCGAGAACAAGACCGGACGGTCAGCCGGCGTTCGCAGCGAGCCAGGAGTACGGCTCAAGGATATTGCCGTTAACGTGCACCTCGAAATGGAGGTGATTCGCGGTGGAGCTGCCTGTGCTGCCGACCCCGCCGATGAGCTGACCGGCCGCCACCGTCTGCCCTGCCGAGACCTGGCGCGTGCCATTCGTCATGTGAGCGTACGTCGTCGAAACGGCCTGACCGCCGATGACGTGGTCGATCACGACGGCGACGCCGTACCCGTAATAACTCTCCGACGACACCCGGACGACTCCGGCTGCTGCCGCGTAGATCGGTGTACCCGCCGGCGCGAGCATGTCTGCACCGTCGTGACCACCGCTGTCCGGGCCGACCGTCGTGCGTCCCTCGGTATACGAGCCCCGCGGAAGGGGATAGCGGACCTCGCCGGATCCGGGAGAAACGAGCGCGTAGCTCCCGATGTCGATGCTTCCCCCTGATGCACCGGACGACGCCGATGCGGCGGCCCTGGAAGCTGCTTCGGCGGCTGCAGCTGCGGCAGCCTCCTCAGCCTTCTTCTTGTCGATCTCCTCCTGCGTGGTCGCGCTGTACGTCGACCGGTCAAGCGGAGCGGCTGTCGCGGCGGATGCCACGACGAGGGATTGAGAGTCGTCGGCTGCGACCTGCTGAAGTGTGGCGGTCGCGTCGACCGGCGTCGAAGATGCCGCGTATGCGGGCAGCGCCACGGCTGCGACCAGTGCGCCGACTGCGCCGAAGATGGCGATCGACCGCATCGGTTTGATCATCTTGCGCGCGACGTCGCGAGGGGCGGCAGTGCGACTTCGCTTCAGAGACTTTTCAGATGTGTTCGCGGTCGGTTCGATATCTGCGGCCAAAAGGGAATCCTCCAGTGCCTCGACGCTCGGGTGCGCTGGCTCGTCTTCACTCTGCTACTCGTGCCACCTGTTCGGTGACATTTTGTGCGGATTGTCCGCGGAGAGGACGAGCCGGTGAGGCGATCTTCGCGGAAATGCCGCCAGCGGGCTTCTTCACTGACGACCTGTCCGAGGCTACCGGAAGATAACGATTCTGTCACCCTGAGACACTGGCAATCTCCCGAACGGGTCGTATCGGACCATTCCGGCGTGATCAGACGTCAGGCAGGCTCGCCCACCAGGAAGATATGCGAAGCGAGTTCCACTGGCAGCTCGAGTCCCTCGTCGACGCCGTCCATCTGGATCAGCACATAGCCCTCGTTGAAGCGGTAGTTGCCGCGCGCGCCGGGCACGACACCCGCGTCACGCAGCTGCTCGAGCAGCTCAGGGTCGACCTGTGCGGGTTCTGCGAGGCGTCGAACCGTGCCCTCGATCGGCTCATTCGCGGCGTTCAGCTTCTTCACGAGGCCGATCACGCCCTCGTCGAACGTGCGGGCAGGAATATCGCCCAACTGGTCGAGGCCGGGGATGGGGTTGCCGTACGGCGACTCCGTGGGGTGCCCCAGCAGTTCGACGAGCCGGCGTTCCACCTGCTCGCTCATCACGTGCTCCCAGCGGCACGCCTCCTCGTGCACGAACGCCCAGTCCAGCCCGATCACATCCGAGAGCAGCCGCTCGGCCAGCCGATGCTTGCGCATCACGTCGACGGCCTTCCGGCGTCCGGCGTCGGTGAGCTCGAGCGTCCGATCCTCGGAGACGACGACGAGTCCGTCGCGCTCCATCCGCCCGACCGTCTGCGAGACGGTGGGGCCGGAGTGGCCGAGCCGCTCGGAGATCCGCGCGCGCAGCGGGACGATGTTCTCCTCCTCCAGCTCGAGGATGGTACGGAGGTACATCTCCGTGGTGTCGATCAAGTCCGTCATTAGGCCCTCCGGGTCTTCTTAGGTAAGCCTACATTCTCACGTGAGCATCAGAGCCGGTCATAGGGAGAAATCACTGCACGGCCACGGCCCTAGAATCGACGCATGGCGATCGAGATTCCCCGTGACCTCCTGCCCGTCGACGGCCGCTTCGGCTGCGGTCCCTCGAAGGTGCGCCCAGCGCAGCTCGAGGCGCTGGTCACCTCCGGTGCGAGCATCTTCGGCACCTCGCATCGTCAGGCGCCGGTGAAGAATCTCGTCGGCAGCGTCCGCGAGCAGTTCGCGAGCCTGTTCCGCCTTCCCGAGGGGTACGAGATCCTGCTCGGCAACGGCGGGTCGACCGCATTCTGGGATGCTGCAGCGTTCGGCCTCATCGAACGTCGCAGTCAGAACCTCACGTTCGGCGAGTTCGGCGGCAAATTCGCCAAGGCCGCTGGAGCCCCGTGGCTGCAGGCTCCCGATGTGCGCACGGCGGTGCCCGGATCCCGCGTGGCCGCGGAGATCGTCGAGGGCATCGACGTGTACGCCTGGCCGCACAACGAGACATCGACGGGTGTCGCTGCTCCCGTCGAGCGCATCGCCGCAGATGGTGCACTCACTGTGATCGACGCGACCAGCGCCGCCGGCGGCATCGACATCGACGTGAGTCAGGCGGATGTGTACTACTTCGCGCCGCAGAAGAACCTCGGCTCCGACGGCGGACTCTGGTTCGCTGCGGTGTCGCCGGCCGCCATCGAACGGATCGAGCGGATCGCGGCATCCGACCGTTACATCCCCGAGTTCCTGAGCCTGAAGAACGCCGTCGACAACTCGCGGCTGAATCAAACGCTGAACACACCGGCGATCGCAACTCTGCACCTGCTCGACAGCCAGCTGAAGTGGATCAACGAGAGCGGTGGACTCGCCTGGGCAGGCGCCCGCACCGCCGAGTCTTCGCAGGCGCTCTACGACTGGGCAGAGGCCTCAGCAGTGGCGACTCCGTTCGTCACAGACCCAGCGCACCGCTCACCCGTAGTCGTCACGATCGACTTCGACGACAGCATCGATGCGGCAGGTATTGCGAAGACGCTGCGCGCCAACGGCATCGTCGACACCGAGCCCTACCGCAAGCTGGGCCGCAATCAGCTGCGCGTCGCGACCTTCGTCTCGATCGAACCCGACGACGTGCGCCAGCTCATCCGCTCGATCGATTACGTGCTGGCGAACACCGGGGCCTGAGCCCGGCTCGAGGACTACTCCTCGTCGGAGTCGTCGTCTGCAGAGTCGTCGTCTGCAGAGTCGTCGTCTGCAGAGTCGTCGTCTGCAGAGTCGTCGTCTGCAGACTCGTCGTCCTCGGCAGACTCGTCGTCCTCGTCAGAGTCATCGAGTTCGGCGGAGTCATCGAGCTCATCGATGTCGACTCCGTCCAGGTCGCCGGCGTGCAGCGTACGCGACTCGGACGTGTCATCGTCGTCATCGTCCTCGTCGTCGAAGTCGTCGCCGTCTTCTTCATCGTCTTCATCGTCCCCGTCGGAAGCGGTTTCGGCCGCGGCCGATCCCCCGGCGTCGGCCGCATCAGCCGCCGCCTGCTCAGCGAGTTCGACCTGGTGCGCACGATATTCGGCGAGGCGCTCGGCCCACGGCACCCACTCCGGCGCGAGAAGTGCGCCGTCCGTCGGCATCAGTTCCACCTCGAGCACGGTCGGCTCGGCGTCGTCGACACGAGCGACCGTGACCGTCCAGTACCATCCCGGATACCCGGGCAGCCGATTCTCGAAGCGCAACGAAACCGATCCGTCATCCTCGACGACGTAGCCCGCTGCGGGACCGACCGTCGAGGCGGGAGTGATCTCGTGCAGCGCAGCGAGCGCGAGATCGTGCGCGCCGATCAGGCGTGCGTCGGCATCAGGCATCTAGGTCCTCGGCAACCTTGCGCAGCATCGCCGCGATCTTGCGTCCGTGGCTCGATGCCGGATAGCGGCCGCGGCGCAGATCGCCACCGATGCCGTCGAGGACCTTCACGAGATCCTCGATGATGATCGCCATATCGTCTGCGGGTTTGCGCTTCGCCTTCGCGAGGCTGACCGGGGCGTCGAGCACGCGCACCGAGAGTGCCTGAAGTCCGCGTTTGCCGTCGGCTACGCCGAACTCGACGCGTGCTCCCTGCTTGACCGTCGCGCCCGCAGGCAGAGCGGAGGCGTGGAGGAAGACATCCTGGCCGTCATCGCTGGCGATGAAGCCGAAGCCCTTCTCGTCGTCGTAGAACCTGACCTTGCCGGTGGGCATGGAGAACCTCGCGTTGTGTGATGGTGCCGGAAAGAAGGCGCGCGCGTACGCGGCCACCCCCAGCCTACCGGTGTTCAAGGGACTAAGCTGAGACGGATGAGCACGCAGAATTCCGGACCGGACGTTCCCGTCCGACGCCTGGATCGCATCCTCGCCCTAACGGCATTGACGCTCGCCGCACTCTCTGTCATCTGCTTCTTCGCGATCATCATCGGCAGCGCGGCCGGCATGACGCAGGAATCCTTCTCCGAGGGCCTCTGGCCGTTCGTCGTCGCGATCCCGCCGTACGGTCTGCCGATCGCGTTCGCGATGATCATCGCGCTGCTCGTGATGAACTTCGTGAGGAAGGGTCGCGCCGCCAAGCGCTCCTGACGATGAGCACGCATGCCCGCCCGCTCGCTGTGTGGTTGGCTGCTGCGAGCGATTCGCAGTTGTCCGACCTCTTCGGGGCGCGCAGCGTGCGCCCCGATTCATCGTGGTCCGACTTCTTCGACGCGGCGGAAGAGCTGCTCGATCCGGCATCCATAGACCGGATGCTGCCGCGCCTGACCCTTCCGGAGGCGACCGCACTGCACCGCGCAGTCGCGGGCGCGCTCGAGGCCGACGGCAGCGATACCGCTGATGTTGGTGATCCGACCGACGAATCGGCGGCGCTGATCGCACTCGCGCTGCTGCGCCCTGATGGCACCGCGTACCCTCCAGTCGTCGAAGCCGTGGCAGCTCGGGATGCCCCGCCTCCGCCCCTCGCGCTCTCGGCCGCGGCGCCCGCAACTCAGATCGCCGAGGCACACGCTGCGGAGCGCGCCTTCACCAGCGTTGCGGCCCTCGCCGATGTGCTCATGATGGCGAGAGACACGCCGCTGACGGTCCTGACCAGCGGGAACGTTGCTGCCGGGGAGAAGCGGCGCATGGCGGACGCCGGCCTCCCGGTCGACATCGTGGATGCGCTCGTCGTGCTCGCAGCGGATGCTGCGCTCGTCACGACAACCAACCGACAGCTCCGCCTCACGCCTCTCGGAGAGAGCTGGCTGCGACTCACGGCCCTTGAACGGTGGGCCCAGCTCAGTGAGGCCTACCGTGCGGCGCTGCCACGAGGCCTGCGCAGCGCCGATGGTGGCTGGGTGCCGGTGCCGCTGTGGGAGCACCAGCATCCCTGGGACCCGTCATGGCCCGAACGATCCGCCGCGCTCCGCGAAAGCGCACGTCTTCTCGGACTGATCGCCGATGACAGCAGCGAGCCGGCTTGGGCCGTGCCGATCCGTGGGGGGCGCCGAGCCGAGCCTGCCGCCCTGCGGCAGTTGCTTCCGGCCGAGGTGGATCGGATATTCCTGCAGAACGACCTCTCCGCCATCGCTCCTGGCCCCCTTGCGCCCGCACTGGACGTGCGATTGCGGGGGATCGCCGCGCGGGAGTCCGCGGCCCAGGCCTCGTCATACAGGTTCACGGTCGAATCGGTCTCGCACGGCCTCGCGTCCGGGGAGACAGCATCCTCTATCCTCGATTTCCTCGAGCAGCTCTCGCTGACGGGCATTCCGCAGCCGCTGGAGTATCTGGTGGCTCAGACAGCTCAGCGACACGGGCTCGTGCGGGTGTTCACCGATGACGTGACGGAGCGCACGCGCGTCGCCAGCGACGACGCCACGCTGCTCGACGCGATGGGCGTCGACCAGTCGCTGCGACCGCTCGGGTTGTCGCGGGATGCAGCCGGACTCACCTCGCGGGTCGGCCGCGACACCGTCTATTGGGCGCTGACGGATGCACGCTACCCCGCAACGATCGTCGGTGCCGACGGGCGGCCGCAGGTCGTGGATCGAAACCCTCCGCCCTCGCCCGATGCATCGAAGGCGGTTTCCTACGACGCACTCATCGCGCGGCTGCGCCGCCAGCAGGGACCGGACGCGGATGCCGCGTGGCTCGACCGTGAACTCGAAGCCGCGGTGCGGACCAAAGCCGTGCTCGTCGTCGAGGTCGCCATGCCTGATGGATCAACGCGCGAACTGCTGCTGGAGGCCAGCGGTCTCGGAGGCGGCCGGTTGCGCGGGCGCGATCGCGCAGCCGATGTGGAGCGCACGCTGCCGGTCAAGAGCATCCGCTCAGCGCGGGTGTTCGATCCGTCACTGATCCCACCGACGACGTCGAGCCCATGACACCCGAGCGCGGTAGACTGGTCAGCTATGTCTGATGGCCCACTGATCGTCCAGAGCGACCGCACCGTCCTGCTCGAAGTCGCGCACGCGGATGCGGAGAGCGCCCGCCACGAACTCGCGATCTTCGCCGAGCTGGAGCGCGCGCCGGAGCACATCCATACGTATCGGATCACCCGGCTGGGACTGTGGAACGCCCGCGCAGCGGGGCACACCGCCGAGGACATGCTGGAGACCCTCGACCGCTGGTCGCGCTTCCCGGTGCCCCCTTCGGTGTCGGTCGATCTGCGTGAGACTGTGGGCCGCTACGGCCGACTGGTCATCGAGCGCGACGACGAGGGCGTGCTGCTGCTGAGTTCGACGGACCCGGCTGTTCTCGCCCAGGTGGCGAACAACAAGCGCATCCAACCGTTGCTGATCGGGCATCCTGCCCCCGACCGCTATGCGGTCGACGCCTGGGCACGCGGCCAGATCAAGCAGGAGCTGCTGAAGATCGGCTGGCCGGCCGAGGACCTCGCCGGCTATACGCCGGGTACCCCGCATGAGATCGAGCTCGCCGAGGATGGCTGGCATGTGCGCCCGTACCAGCAGGATGCCGTGGACGCATTCTCGAAGGACGGTTCGGGCGTGGTCGTGCTGCCGTGTGGAGCAGGTAAGACGATCGTCGGCGCGGGTGCCATGGCCGCGACCAAGACGACGACCCTCATCCTGGTCACCAACACGGTCTCGGCTCGGCAGTGGCGCGACGAACTGCTCAAGCGGACCAGCCTGACCGCCGAGGAGATCGGCGAATACTCCGGTCAGGTCAAGGAGGTCAAACCGGTCACCATCGCGACCTATCAGATCCTCACCGCCAAGCGGAAGGGCGAGTACGCCCATCTGGCGCTGCTGGATGCACTGGACTGGGGCCTCATCATCTACGACGAGGTTCATCTGCTCCCCGCCCCCGTGTTCAAGCTGACCGCAGATCTCCAGGCGCGCCGCCGCATCGGGCTCACGGCGACGCTCGTCCGCGAGGACGGTCGCGAGGGCGATGTGTTCAGCCTGATCGGACCGAAGCGATTCGATGCACCCTGGAAGCAGATCGAAGCGCAGGGCTTCATCTCCCCCGCCGCCTGCTACGAAGTGCGCGTCGACCTGCCCGCATACGACCGCCTCGAGTACGCGGCGGCGACGGATGATGAGCGGTATCGTCTCGCGGCATCCGCGCCGGCGAAGATCGACGCGGTCCGCGAGCTGATCGCGAAGCATCCTGGCGAGCGCATCCTCGTGATCGGTCAGTACCTGGATCAGCTCGAGACGCTTTCAGAAGCCCTGAACGCCCCGCAGATCACCGGCGCGACTCCCGTGGACGAACGCGAAGAGCTGTACCAGCAGTTCCGTGAAGGCGAGATCGAGCTGCTCGTGGTGTCGAAGGTCGCGAACTTCTCGATCGATCTGCCGGAGGCATCCGTCGCGATCCAGGTGTCCGGTTCGTTCGGCTCCCGCCAGGAGGAGGCTCAGCGCCTCGGCCGGTTGCTGCGCCCGAAGGAGTCCGGCCACACGGCCAGCTTCTACACGCTCATCGCCCGCGACACGGTCGATCAGGACTACGCGCAGAACCGCCAGCGCTTCCTCGCGGAGCAGGGTTACAGCTACACGATTCTCGACGCTGACGCCCTGGCCGCGGCCTGAGACCGCGGGTCGTCTGAGCGCCGCTCCGGCAAATGATCAGCCACTGCATCAGCGAAGTCACCATAATGGGGACATGACTGATGCGCGCATCCTGGTCGTCGACGACGAGCCGAACATCCGCGACCTGCTTTCCACAGGTCTCAGCTTCGCCGGATTTCAGGTGAAGACGGTCGCCAACGGCGCCGCTACGATCTCTGCAGTACTCGAGGAAGAACCCGATCTCATCATCCTCGATGTGATGCTGCCCGACATGAACGGGTTCAGTGTGACCAAGCGCCTCCGCGGCGCGGGATTCACCGCACCCATCCTGTTCCTCACAGCGAAGGACGACACGCAGGACAAGATCGAGGGCCTCAACGCGGGCGGCGACGACTACGTCACCAAGCCGTTCGCGCTCGACGAGATCGTGGCCCGAGCTCAGGCCATCCTCCGCCGCACCATGCAGGCCGATGAGGAGTCGATCATCCGCGCCGGCGAGCTGTCGATGGACCAGGACACTCACGACGTGTTCGTCGGCAAGGAGCCGATCGAACTCAGCCCGACCGAGTTCAAGCTGTTGCGCTACCTCATGCTCAATCCGAATCGAGTGCTCTCGAAGGCGCAGATCCTCGATCATGTGTGGGAGTACGACTTCAACGGCGATGCGGGCATCGTCGAGAGCTACATCTCGTACCTGCGCCGCAAGATCGACCCTCACACGGAGGAATCCGTCATCCAGACCAAGCGCGGCTTCGGCTACATGCTGAAGGTGGGGAAGTAACCCTCGAAAGGGAGCCGCATGGGGCACAAGCCTGACGCGGTCACCGGCTGGTGGCGGCGGATCAGCCTCCGCGCGAAGGTCACCGGCGTCACGGTCGCAGTGCTCGCGCTGGGCCTGGTGGTCGCAGGGATCGGTACGGTGCCGCTGCTGCGCAACTCCCTGATCAGCAACATCGACGCGCAACTCCCCTCTCTCGTCACGAGCGACCTCGCCAGTCGCTGGTTCGACATGGAGCTGGTCGACGGCGCCGTACAGCTCTCCGAATCGGAGAACGCCCCCCGCTCGTCGGACTACTTCTTCGCGATCTACGCCGCTGACGGCACGTTGCTCGCAGAGGCCGGCGGTGCCGTAGGAGCAACAGGTCCGGTGTTCCCGGAGACGATGACGATCGCGCAGGCGCACGCCCAGGAAGAGCAGGAGCCGATCCCACTGCAAGGCGCTGACGGCAGTGCCTTCCACGGCGCGGTAGTGGTCAGCGACGGCCCCGGAGGAACGCTGTACGTGCAGTACGTCGCGCTTCCCCTGGAGGAGGCCGATCACATCATCGCCACCTACTTCGGCGTGTATACCACAGTCGCCCTGGTGACGATCCTGATCGCGGCTCTGCTGATCCGCGGGCTGGTCACGCTCACGTTCCGCCGGCTCAGTCAGGTCGAGTCCACAGCGATGCTGATCGCCTCCGGCGACTTCAGCCAGCGCCTCACCGACCTCGAGCCCAGCACCGAAGTGGGTCGTCTCAATTTCGCGATCAACACGATGCTCGAACGCATCGATCACTCCATCGCCGAACGCGACCGCACCGTGCAGCACATGCGCCGCTTCATCGGCGATGCGAGCCACGAGCTGCGCACTCCGCTGGTGAGCGTCCGCGGCTACGCCGAGCTCTACCGGATGGGCGCCATCCGCGGCGAGGAGGATACCGCCAGGGCGATGGAGCGCATCGAGAAGGAAGCGATCCGGATGGGTGTTCTCGTCGAGGACCTGCTCGCGCTCGCCCGCCTCGATGAGGAGCGCGAACCGGAGATCGCGCCGCTCGATCTGCGACCGGTCGCGAGAGACGCCGCGCTCGATGTGCGCGCCGCTGCCCCCGGTCGCACCATCACCGTCGTCGACAGAACGGCGCATGCCGTCACCAGCGAACCGCAACGCCCGCAGGCGCCGCATACGAGCACGACCGCATCGGGCACCCCGACATCGAGCACACCGGCGACAGGGAGGAATCGCACGGGTGCTCTCGCCCGGTTGCGTCGCCGACCACGCAATGTCGAGCCGGAGCGGCCTGAGATCGACTTCACCGAAGCTCAGGACACCCCGGTGCGCACGCCACCGATAGTCCTCGGCGAAGAGAACAAGGTGCGTCAGGTCGTGGCGAACCTGCTCGGCAACGCTCGCCGGTTCTCCACTGAGGACAGTCCGATCGAACTCATCGTCGACTCCGATCGCGCCGCCGGCACCGGCAGCATCGCGATCGTCGATCACGGCGACGGCATCCCCCCGCAGATCCGCGAGCAGATCTTCGAACGCTTCTGGCGCGCTGACACCTCTCGTGCACGGGAGACCGGAGGATCAGGACTCGGCCTGGCGATCGTCGCATCGATCGTGTCTGCTCTGCATGGCAGCGTGCGAGTCGATGAGACGCCTGGCGGTGGAGCGACCTTCACAGTGACGTTCCCGCTCGCGCCCGCACACGCGACTCCCGAGCACCTGTTGGAAGACACCCAGCCGCTGGAGCGCCTCGACCTCGACAGGCTCTGACTCTCTCTGCACGGCCGCAATACCAGGAGTCTCGTCCACGGATGCCGGATATCGGCGACTGCGTACGCAGCCGCGCTCGTATCGTCAGAATTCCGACGAGAGGAGTTCCCATGTCCGTCTACACCGTCGACACCGAAGCAGTCTTCGCTGCCACCGGTGCCACCCGAGCCACCATGGAGAGGCTGCGCAGCGAGTCGCTCGCGCTGAAGGCGCAGCTCACACAGCTGCAGTCGTCCTGGACCGGCACAGCATCGGTGGCGTTCCAGGGCTGCAGTGAGCAGTGGAGTGCCGCACAGCTGCACGTCGAACAGGTGCTGGAGTCGATCAGCGGTGCCCTCGGCTCCGCCGCGACGCAGTACTCGGACGCCGACCAGTATTCCGCGAGTCTGTTCCGCTGACGCGAGCCTGTTCCGTTACCCCCCCGGAACGCAGAAACGCCCCGGCCGAGGCCGGGGCGTTTCTGTCAGCGTCGTGGACTCAGAAGTCCATGCCACCCGTCGGGTCGCCTGCCGGAGCGGCGGCCTTCTCGGGCTTGTCGGCGACGACGACCTCAGTGGTGAGGAAGAGGCCGGCGATCGAAGCTGCGTTCTGCAGCGCTGAGCGCGTCACCTTGGCGGGGTCGATGATGCCTGCCGCGAACATCTCCACGTACTCACCGGTAGCGGCGTTGAGGCCGTGACCGCTGGGCAGTTCGGAGACCTTGTGTGCGACGACACCCGGCTCGAGTCCGGCGTTGAGCGCGATCTGCTTGAGCGGAGCCGAGATGGCGACGCGAACGATGTTCGCACCGGTCGCCTCGTCACCCGACAGCGTCAGCGCGTCGAGCGCCTTCGTGCCGGCCTGGATGAGTGCGACGCCACCGCCGGGGACGATGCCCTCTTCGACGGCTGCCTTCGCGTTGCGAACGGCGTCCTCGATGCGGTGCTTGCGCTCCTTGAGCTCGACCTCGGTCGCTGCTCCGGCCTTGATGACCGCAACGCCACCGGCGAGCTTGGCGAGACGCTCCTGGAGCTTCTCGCGGTCGTAGTCGCTGTCCGTGTTCTCGATCTCGCGGCGGATCTGGGTAACGCGACCCTCGATCTGCTCGGTCTCGCCAGCACCCTCGACGATGGTGGTCTCGTCCTTGGTGATGATGACCTTGCGTGCACGGCCCAGAAGGTCGAGCGTCGTGTTCTCGAGCTTGAGACCGACCTCTTCAGTGATGACCTGACCACCGGTGAGGATCGCGATGTCCTGCAGCTGAGCCTTGCGACGGTCGCCGAAGCCGGGAGCCTTGACGGCAGCCGACTTGAAGATGCCGCGGATCTTGTTGAGCACGAGAGTCGCGAGAGCCTCGCCCTCGACGTCCTCGGCGATGATGACGAGTTCCTTGCCGTCCTGGATCACCTTGTCGACGACCGGGAGAAGATCCTTGATGTTCGAGATCTTCGAGTTCGCGATGAGGATGTAGGGCTCCTCGAACACGGCCTCCTGGCGGTCTGCATCCGTCACGAAGTACGGGTTCAGGTAGCCCTTGTCGAAGCGCATGCCCTCGGTGAGCTCGAGCTCGGTGCCGAAGGTCTGCGACTCCTCGACGGTGACGACGCCTTCCTTGCCGACCTTGTCGATAGCTTCGGCGATGAGCTCGCCGATCTCGGCGTCAGCGGCGGAGATGGATGCCGTGGCGGCGATCTGCTCCTTCGAGTCGATCTCCTTGGCGCTGGCCAGCAGCTCCGCGGTGATCGCCGCAACGGCCTTCTCGATGCCGCGCTTGAGCGAGATCGGGTCGGCGCCGGCTGCGACGTTGCGCAGGCCTTCGCGGACGAGCGCCTGAGCGAGGACGGTCGCGGTGGTGGTTCCGTCACCTGCGACGTCGTCGGTCTTCTTGGCGACCTCCTTGACGAGCTCCGCGCCGATCTTCTCGTACGGGTCGTCCAGCTCGATCTCCTTGGCGATCGAGACGCCGTCGTTCGTGATCGTGGGGGCGCCCCACTTCTTCTCGAGCACGACGTTGCGACCGCGCGGGCCGAGGGTCACCTTGACTGCGTCGGCGAGGATGTTCAGGCCACGCTCGAGGCCGCGGCGGGCCTCTTCATCGAAAGCGATGATCTTTGCCATGAGTTTTGTCGTCCCTCCTGGACGTAGACGTTCTGATTAGCACTCAGGGTATGCGAGTGCTAACGCCCATTCTGGCACTCGACCCCATCGAGTGCAAGCCGCGGGCGACGTCTATTCGGCAGGAGTCTCTGCGGGATCGGGCGCCGCAGTCGAACGATCGGTACCGATGACGACCACGAGCTGCTTCTGCTCGGGATCGTTCGGGTCCGCGTAGAAATCGTCCTGCACGATCTCCGCTCCGCCGATCACGTCCGCGAGACCGATCGCGGCCAGCTCATCGGCTTCGGAGACGTAGTACACCGTCGTGTCGGCGAAGTCCTGCGAGCCGGCAGCACCGTAGCTCACCGATTCCGCAGCCCAGCCGCTGTTGATGATCGTGTCGCGCAGGTCGACATCCAGGCCTTCTTCGCCGGTGGCGTTCAGCACGAGCACCGAGTACGTCGGGTCGATGACGCCGGTGACCTCGGGCGTCGGAGCGATGGACGGCTCGGCCGACGGGAACAGATTGATGCGTCCCATCAGCACGAGGGCGACGAAGATCCCGACGACGATGAGGACGAGCGCAGCGACGAACGACCACAGCAGCACGACCCAGCCGTTCATCCCCGGGGCTTCGGCGCGATGCGCTCCCACTCGTCCGGAGGCATGGGCAACATCATCGAATCGATCTCTCACGGACTTGGACACCCGTCGATGCTATCTGCCCCTCGCCGAGAATCCACTCACAGCAGGTGCGCTCCGGTGCGTCAGCCGGCGAATCCGCGCATCCGCGACGCCCGCTGATCGGCCCTGCTCTCGCGAAGACGGCGCAGACGGCGGATCAGAAGCGGGTCGTGCTCGAGCGCCTGCTCGGTGTCGATGAGTCGGCCGAGCAGCTGGTAGTAGCGGGCGGGGCTCATTCCGAGGGTGCTGCGGATCGCTTCTTCCTTCGACCCGCCGTGCCGCGGCCAGCGCGCCTCGAGCGCGAGGATCGCGCGGTCGCGATCGGTGAGGTCTCCGAGCATGCATCCAGGCTAAGGGCGAAGATCGCTCGCACCCGCGCGCCACTCCCACCAGCGCCCCAATGGATCGGCAGCCGCGTGCACGATGCCGTCGAGCGCGACGACGAAACCCGGCCACGTGTCGGCATCCACCGGCGGACGCCACGCGTGGTGCAGTGACGGGGAATCGATCGTGATCCACCGGGCAGGCATGTCCTGCACCTGAGCGATGAGCGCCTGGCGCGCTGCCCACGGAATGTGCGCGAGCACTCCCGGTGTCGTGATCACGAGAGTCGCGTCGTGCGGCGCTGACGCTGCGAGCTCCTCGAGCTGCACGCCGGCATCGCCCCTCACGAGCTCGGGCGGGTCTGCGGCGGCGATGTCGAGAGCGGCTGTGATGCGTTCAGCCCGCCCCGCCTCCCCCGGCCAGACCAGACCCTGCAGCCACGCACGATCGCGTGGCTCGCGCGCATCGATCGGATCGAGGTCGATGCCCGCGCGCCACACGACCTGCGGGATCCGAACCGACGGCATGTCGCCGCGCACCTCGCTCGTCAGTACGACGCCGGAGACACCATCGACCGGGTCGAGCGTCGTGCGCAGGTCGCCATGCGCGTCGACGAAACGGTACGAGTACCGGTCGGGGTACAGGCAGAGACCGGCGGATGCTCCGATCTCCAGCAGCGCGATGGGACCGTCGATCTCGGAGAGCACCGGCAGCAGCGGCGCGAGCCGCAGCGGTTCATTGGTCTGCACTCGGCGAACTGCGCACTCTGCGACGATCTCATCCGCGTGTGCGAGCAGGAAGGCCCGCCACTGATCGAAACCTGCGAGAGGTGCGCCCAGCATCCGCGTCACCGCGAAGACGAGCGGGGGCTGCCGATGCGTCGCAGGGATGCGCGCCAGCACTGCTTGCACGGCCGTGTCGCGCTCGACACCGATCGCCCACTCCTCGTAGATAGCCGAGCGTCCCGGCGCCTCTTCTCTACCGAATCGTCCGTAGCGTTCGCGTACAGAATCCGTCATCTCTTCATTCTCGCGCGCGGCATTGCCTCACTGCGACGCCACGACGCCGTGGGAGGGGCAGAATGGAAGGGACTCAGGAGGCCTCATGGACTACAGCGTGAAGAAGACCGAAGACGAGTGGCGCGCGGAACTCGGCGATGAGCAGTACGCAGTGCTGCGCCAGGCGGCCACGGAGCGTGCCTGGACCGGTGAACTGCTCGACGAGACACGAGCCGGTCTCTACACCTGCGGCGCGTGCGGCGTGGAGCTGTTCAAGAGCGGCACCAAGTTCGACTCCGGATGCGGGTGGCCGAGCTTCTACGAGTCGATCCGGCCCGAGGCGGTGCAGCTCATCGAGGACAACACCCTGGGTATGTCGCGCACAGAGGTCCGCTGCGCGAACTGCGGCTCGCACCTCGGCCATGTGTTCCCCGACGGGTTCGGCACTCCGACCGGCGACCGCTACTGCATGAACTCCCTGGCGCTGAACTTCACTCCCGGCGACGCCGAGGCGTGAGCGCTCTCGATGCCGTGCGGGCGCGGCATTCCTGGTCGAAGGTCACCGAGGCGGCGCCTACTCGTGAAGAGCTGCTGACGCTGGTCGCCGCCGCTGGTCGCGTCGCCGATCACTCTTCGCTGCGGCCGTGGCGTCTGATCGAATTGCGGGGCGATGATCGACTGGCCCTCGGGAAGGCGATCGCCAAAGCCCAGGGCGACAAAGAGCCTTCGTCCAAGCCGATGCGCGCGCCTCTGCTGATCGCGGTGGTCGCGAGTTTCCGGAAAAGCGACAAGGTGCCCCGGTGGGAGCAGGAGGCTGTCGCCTCCGGCGTCGCGCACACACTGAGCCTGCTGCTCGACGAGGCCGGCTGGGGTGTCCTCTGGCGCACCGGCGAGTACACACGGTCGAAATCAGTCGCAAAGGCACACGGGCTGAAGAAGGACGAGGAGTTGCTCGGCTGGCTCTACGTCGGAGGCAAACCGGCCGGCAAGAAGCCAGGACGCCGCAGGAGCGTCGATGCCCGCGCGCAGCTGACGAAGATGCCTGCGAAGGCGAAGAAGAAGAAGACCAAGTAGTCAGCGCCGCCGTCGGCGCCAAGGCAGCGCCACGGCGACGGATGCCACGGCGACGGAGATCATCACGATGAGCTGCCAATGCGCGGGACCGGATGCCGGCGGCCAGAGCAGGTCGATCACCACTGAGGTCGTCAACTGCCCGAGCACGGAGCCGAGTCCGAGCAGCAGGACCCCGGTGTGCGCGACGATCGCCGCTCCCAGCAGGATGTAGGCGAAGCCGAGCAGGCCACCGAGATACAGCCACGGTTCGACGGGCAGAGCCTCGGGCAGGCCTCGCACCGCGACGCTGACGGATGCCGCGACGACGAGCACCGCTGTCCCGGTGATGAAGCTCATGAGCGTCGCGGTCATGGGAGAGCTCACACGCTGGGCGAGGCGGCCGTTCGCAGCGGTCTGCCAGGCGATGCCGACGCCTGCTGCGAACGGCAGCAGCAGCAACCACAGCGGCGTGCTCGCGATCACATCTCCACTGAGCGAGACGCCGACGGCGGCGAGCGCGAACACGCCGCCGAGTACGCGCCCAGGCGTCACGGCGACGACGCCGGCCGGCCCGAAACCGATCCGGTCCAGAACGAGTCCGTGCACCGTCTGTCCTGCGACGACGCCGACAGTGAACAGCGAGACGCCGAGCACGCCGGCGGTCACACCCTGCGTCGACACGGTGAGTGCACCGCAGGCGCCGCCCAGCAGCATCCAGTTCGGGATCGTGCGCGCACGGATGCCGCGCCAGAGGCGACCGGCACCGGCACGCGCCGACGGCAGGGCGAGCGTGACGATGATGAGGATCACGAGACCGACGCCGAACGACACGAGTCCTGCCACTATGCCGTCGTCGATGCTTACGCCGAGCACTCCGTTGATGCGCGCCTGGATCGCGGTCATGGCACCGATCGCGACAGCGCCGCCCAGTGCCACGGGCGCGGGAATACTTCGGGTCGCGGTCACTCGAGCACACTACCCGAGCAGACGGGCGCACTCGAAGTCGCCGGTCGGGACTATTCTTGCGGCATGTGCGCGAGCTACGGATTGGATCCCCGCTTCACCGATGACGAGCTGCTTGCCGAGGCCGACGCCGAGGTCATCGAAGGACTCCGCATCTGGGCGGAGCAGAACGCGGGCGAGACCCTGCGCCCCACCGGAAAGAACCTGCGGAACCTGAATCCGCTGCTCCTGGCGCACGACGAGAAGATGGCCCTCGAGCCGTCGTGGTGGGGTTACCTCGTGAACGGCGAGCCGGCGAAGTTCCCGTCGATCAACACTCGCTCCGAACGCCTGCAGGAGCGTCCGGCCGGCCTGAAGACTCGCGCGATCGTGCCGTCGACCGGATGGTTCGAGATGCAGAAGCCTGCCCGCGTGTGGCATGAGTTCGCCCTCGAGAACCAGGCGCTGTTCGGAATGGCCGCCGTCACGCAGAGAGGCCGCACTCCGGAGGGGGAATGGATCACGTGCTATTCGGTCGTGATGGCTCCGGCTGCGGATCATCTCAAAGAGTTCCATGACCGGATGCCAGTACTCATCCCTCCCCACCTGACGCACGAGTGGCTTACCGCTCCTCCGAGCAGAGATCTGATGGACGAGGCGATTCTCGCCTCCGGCGAGCTCGCCGAGCGCATCACCGTCTCGGCACGCCCCTAGGCCCGCGCCGTGCCCAACCTGGTTCTCGTCGGCCTCATCGCGATCCTGCTGTGGGCGCTGGTGTCCCACCGCTTCGAGCGGTGGGGAGTCGCAGGGCCGATAGGCCTGTTGCTGCTCGGGGCAGTGACGGTCGTCTGGGACGTCGACGCTTTCAGCACCGCGATCGACTCCCCGATCTCCGAGAAGATCGTCGAGGTCATCCTCGCGATTCTGCTCTTCGCCGATGCCACCGAGGTCAAGGGCGGCATCTTCGGTCGCGAAGGCAAGGTGATCGCGCGCCTCGTCCTCATCGCGCTCCCGCTGTCGATCGTGCTCACCGTCTTGGCGGGCGTACTGCTGATCCCTGACGCGAGCGTGCTCGTGCTTCTCGTCGTCGCATGTGTCATCCTGCCGATCGATTTCGCACCGGCCGCATCGCTTCTTCGCAATCGGCGTGTTCCCGCGCGATTGCGTCAGATCCTGAATGTGGAGAGCGGATACAACGACGGTCTGGTCTCTCCGGTGTTCGGCATGTCACTGGCGCTGGCAGTCATCTGGTCGACGATCGTGAACACACCGGCATCCGATCTCACTGAAGACAAGCTCGATGGCCCGATGGCCCAGTTCTTCGCCGCGTTCGTCAATGCGGTGCCGGCGACCGTGATCGCAGTGGTGATCGGCATCGTCCTGGGTGCAGGGATCGGGCATCTCGTGCGCATCGTTCGTGCGCGTTCGATCGCCGATGCCCTCGGGGCCCGTTACGTGATGCTGATCCTGCCCCTCATCGCCTATGGTGTCGCGAGTATCCCGGTGTTCAGCGCGAACGGTTTCGTCGCGGCGTTCGTCGCCGGAATCGGGTACAGGCTGACGCGCACGAGGGGTCATCGATCCGACGGCATCGACCACAGTGAACTGCTTCTCGTGGAGGAGGTGGGGGTGCTCGCCGCGAACTTCATATGGTTCGTGCTCGGCGGAGCGATGCTCGTCGTGGTCACCTCGGGAATCGACTGGTGGATGCTGCTGCTCGCCGTGCTGGCGCTGACTCTGCTGCGCATCGTCCCGGTGTACCTGTCGCTCGTGCGCAGCTCGGTGGGCAGAGGTGATCGCCTCCTCATCGGCGCGCTCGGCCCCCGCGGCACCGCGTCGATCGTCTTCGGGCTGCTCGCCTACAACGCTCTCCCCGAGGATGACGGCGTCATAGTGCTGACCATCATGGTCGCCACTGTCGTCGGCAGCATCCTGTTGCACGGCTTGGCCGCGCCGTTGCTCCTGAACCGGCGACGGCTCGAGGAAGAGACCGCCTGACGCTGCTGCGCGTCATTCAGCTCCAGGGATCAACCGAGTTCGCAGCGCATCGCGCACCGCCTCGTCGACGCCCGCCTTCTCCAGATAGGCCAGGGCGCCTCCGTGCTCACGATCGAGCCATTCGAAGGCGCTGCTCAACGCCTCGACCGGGGATCCGGCCAGCACCTCGACGAGCGCGTCCGTGACCGGAACGCGGAAGCGCCGCATCTTGCGCAGCATCCGCTCTGTCCACTCCCCCGACAGGTTCGCCGCCGTGGCCGAGTAGTCGGCCAGGATGATGTCCCGGTCGATGTCGAGCGCCGTGAGTATGAGCGCGACGACCAGGCCCGTGCGGTCCTTGCCCGCGGTGCAGTGCACGACGACGGCTCCGTCCGCCGACGCGACTGTGCGGATGACGCGTCCGAGGTCGCGCTGATGACGGGTCAGTACCGTCTCGTAGACGTCCTGCAGCGTGAGAGTGCTGGGGTCGAACGTGCGCGGGGCACCATCGATCGGCACGGACAACCGCGACGCGCCGGTTCCCCGAAGTCGATCGCGTCCCCCGATGCGTCGATCGAAAGCCGAGCGCAGGTCTATCACCTGGCGAATGCCGAGCTGCTCCAGCCTTCCGCGCCCCTCACGGGTGAGCCGGTGCAGCGCATCCGAGCGGTACAGCACGCCGGGCGCCAACACGCCAGGAGCCACCTCGCGGAAATTGTGCGTGCCCGGTACGTCGAGGCGGGTGACGGGGTCGTCCATGTGGTCATGCTATCCACGGCGGCACCGGTGTCGGCTATCGTGAGGCATCACCCACGGAGGAGTTTGCATGGGATCTGAAGTGAGCGGCGCCCGTCCTCGCGCTCTGCGCGACGGAACGGCAGAACCGCGCTTCGCCGCACGTTATGCGACGATCGACGAAGTCGCGGAGCTGCTCGGTGTGACGCCGGTATCGCTTCGCCAGACGATGCGCCGCCGCGACTCCGGTGAGGCATCGGCTGCGAGCGACGCGTTCATCGACCCGATCGGAAACGTCTCCGGCTACCTGTGGGATCGAGACGACCTCACTCCAGAGGCGATCGAGGCGTGGCACAACCGTCCGCGTCGCGGACGCAAGCCGAACAGCGCGCAGTAGCGGCCGACGCCGCCGAGCGCCATCCAGTGCGTTCCGTCGTCACCAGGCGTATGCCTCCGGCGCCTGTCCGCCCGGACCGGGGAAGAGCTCGTCGAGTGCGCGGAGGTCTTCTGCGCTGAGCGTGATCTCCAACGCCGACACCGCAGACTCGAGCTGCGCGACCGTTCGCGGCCCGATGATCGGACCGGTGACAGCGGGCTGGTGCAGCAACCAGGCGAGGCCCAGCGCCGACGGAGTCCATCCGCGCTCCTGAGCGAAGAGCTCGTATGCGTCGACCTGCTCGCCGTGCTCGGCACGCATGGCGGCTGCCCGCCCCGTGTTCGACCGCGCGTTGGCATCCGAAGACCCGCCGCTGAGCAGCCCGCCCGACAGCGGCGACCACGGCAGGATGCCGAGACCGTAGTTCTGGGCGGCGGGGATGACTTCGAGCTCGATCGACCGCTGCGCCAGGTTGTACAGCGACTGCTCGCTCACCAGGCCGAGGAAATGGCGCTGCTGGGCGATCTCGTTCGCCTGAGCGATGTTCCACGCCGCGAAGTTCGAGCTGCCTGTGTAGACGACCTCGCCCTGAGCGACCAGCACCTCCATGGCCTGCCACATCTCCTGCCAGGAGATGTGGCGGTCGATGTGGTGGAACTGGTAGAGGTCGATCCGGTCTGTCTGCAGCCGGCGCAGCGATGCGGCTGCCTCTCGGCGGACCTGCCATGCCGACGCGCCGCGCGCATTGACGACATCGCCGTCGACAGTGGGGGCGACCATCGGTGAATGCACTTTCGTCGCGAGCACGATGTCGTCGCGCACGCCGGGACGAGCCGCGAACCACCGGCCGATGATCTCCTCGGTTGCGCCACGACCGGCCGAGCCCCCGTAGGCGTTCGCCGTGTCGAAGAAGTTCACACCCAGCTCGATCGCGCGATCCATGATCGCGAACGAATCCTCTTCCGAGGTGCGGTCGCCGAAGTTCATGGTGCCCAAGACGATTCGTGAAACAGATGTGCCCGTACGACCGAGGTGTGTGTAGTCCATGCCAAACATCCTCACACAGATGAAGGCGGAACTGAATCGTTTTAAGCGTCCGACGTCGAGGCAATCCAGTCAACATTTTAGTGTCGTGAGTTAATCACTTTCGAGATAGAGTTCCGGTACTCGGGTGCCAATAGCACCAGATCCCCCAGTTCGAAGGAGAACCATGCCCTCGCTCGACGATCATCGTGACGCACTCGCTCATCCCCCGATCGAGTTCCGGCCGGAGCTCCGATGGTGGCTCGCCGAAGGTCTGCACACCGACGCGACGCTTCGGAGCGAGATCGAGACCGCACACCGCCTTGGCTTCGGCGGGATGGAGTTCCTCGCGATGGATGAGGGAGACATCGACCATGCGCGCTACGGATGGGGATCCGAGGAATGGGTCCATGACTCGGCGATCGTCGTGACGGAGACCACGGCCAGGGGCATGTCGGTGAGCTTCACGTCCGGAACGAACTGGTCGAACGCCAACCTGCCGACGATCGACCCCGACCACCCCGCAGCGGCGAAAGAGCTCAACGTCGAGGTGGAGGACCTCACATCGGGAGCGCGCCGCCACGGTGCTCTCCCCCGAGTAGATCTCCAGGCCGAGCGCGGGGCTTCAGCCGTACCAGGGCATCGGGTGCCGCCTCGAGAACAACGCCTGACGGCTGTCATCGCCGCGCCGCTCATCGCTGGGACGGACGACACCTTGGCGGTCGCCGACGTCGTCGACCTCACCTCGGAGGTCGAGGGGGAGGAACTTGACTGGACGGCACCGGATGCGCGGAGCTGGCGGCTCTTCGTCTTCTGGTCCCACGGCACCGGACAGACGGCATCGCCGTCGGCGAGCGTCAATTACACCGTGAACTACCTCGACCGCGATGGCATCGACGCCGTCATGGAGTACTGGCGCGATGTGGTCCTCACACCGCAACTGAAGCGAGAGATCGCTCGCAACCCTCGCGCGCAGATGTACATGGACTCGCTGGAGTTGTCGACCTGGGGTGCCGGCGGGATGTTCTGGGGGCGCACCGTCGAGGAGGAGTTCCGCACTCGACGCGGGTACGACATCGCCCCCTGGCTCCCCTTCCTCATCCGCCGCACCGGCATGTTCGCGGCGACCACGGCCTACAGCTACGAACCCGACGCGATGCACCAGCCAGAAGTCGACAAGGTCAGGTTCGACTATGTGCGCACGCTGACAGACCTGTATATCGAGAACATGCTCCGGCCGTTCTCGGAGTTCTTGCACGAGAACGGCCTGCTGCTGCGGGCCGAGGTCAGCTATGGTCTGCCGTTCGAACTCACACGGCCCGCCATCGAGGTGGACGGCATCGAGACGGAGTCTCTGGAGTTCGCCTCGCAGATCGACGCGTATCGGATGCTTGCCGGCCCGGCCCATCTGTTCGGCAGGCAGTATTCGTCGGAGACCGGTGCCACGACGCGGAACCACATGCTCGATCACCGTTTCTACGACCAGATCATCGCCACGCAGTTGGCCGCCGGAATCACGAAGACAGTGCTGCACGGCTGGGCCAGCCGCGCCGGAGCGGAGGGCGTCACCACGTGGCCAGGGCATGAGGGCATGTGGCCACTGTTCTCGGAGCGATTCGACACCCGCCAGCCGGGCAGCGAGTTCTACCCGTTGTGGAACGAGGCGATCGGCCGCTACCAGTACCTGCTGCGTCAGGGGCGCCCGCGCATCGACATCGGCATCCTGCGCACCGATCACTTCATCGACAACATGATCGGCGTTTCCGCCTTCGACAGCGAGGGGAACCGGGTCGCAGATGAGGATGCGTACGGAAGACTCTGGATGCGCAATCGCGAGAACCAGTGGTGGCAGGATCTCGGAATGCAGGACGCGGGTTGGAGCTATGAGTTCTTCGACGGCTCCCTCCTCGCTCACCCCGACGTCAGCTTCGACGGAGAGGTCGTTCAACCTGATGGCCCGGGGTACCAAGCGCTCATCGTCTATCAAGAGGCGCTCGATCCCGACGTCGCCCTGCTGCTGCTCGAGTGGGCAGGAGACGGACTGAAGATCCTGCTTGTCAACGGTGCACGAGAGGTGAAGGTTCAGTTCGAGGGCACTTTCACGTTCAACGAGCGGGTGGCGTCACGCACGCCGGGACTCGACGGCAGGGATTCCGAGTTGGCTGCGACGCTCGCTGCACTCCGCGACCTCCCCAACGTCGCCGAGGCCCATGAGCCGGCGGACACGGTGGCTGCACTGCGCGGGCTCGGCGTCACAGGACGCGCCGAATTCGTCGAGGAGAACCGGAACATCCTCACGTACCTTCGCGAAGACGGTGATCTGCTCCACGTGTACGTCTACCACTTCCTGTACGAGACCGGAGAAACGACCGAAGTACAGCTCTCGGTGCCGGGCAATGGTGCGGTGTTCCGAACTGATGCGTGGTCGGGCGAAATCCACCCCCACTCGGGTGCGAGCCGTCACGACGGGCGTACGAACATCGAACTCGCGCTCAGCCCGGGCGAGACGGCGCTCTTCACCGTCGACCGATCACTCGACGGATCGCCGAGTTCTGCCGTCGCACCGGCACTCGTGGCTGACCTCAGCGACTGGTCCATCGTCGTCGAGAGCTGGGATGCCGGAGAGAACGAGCTGATCGTCGAGGACCGCGGTCTGGGGTACGAGACGCGCGAGGTCCTCCCCCACACTGCGGTCACGCGCCTCACCGTCTCGAGCTCCGGGCTTCTCCCCTGGGCCGAGCTGGGAGGTATCGGCCCCAAGGTCTCCGGTGTCGCCGAGTACACGACGCACGTGCGGGTCGATGAGTTCGATCCGATCTCGAACCGCTACCTGCTCGAGCTCGGTTCCACGAACGGCGGTCTGGGGTCGGTGAGGATCAACGGTGCCGCCGCACGTGGTTTCGATACGTCGAAGCCTGTCGTCGATGCATCCCGCGACCTGAGTGCCGGAGACAACGAGGTCGTCATCCGGGTGTCCAGCTCGCTCAACAATCGCCTGATCGCACGCGGGTACTACGACGAACTGCCGGACATCGCACTGGGCCTCGTCGGCAAGGAGGGCACCCACGTGACCAGAGTGCGAGAGCACGGCCTGGTCGGTCCAGTGCGGCTCGTCGCTGTTCCCCGGCATTGATGGCGAGGTCCTCGTGGCCCGGCGTTCACCGGGCCACGAGGAGCAACCTGCGAAGATGGCGATGAGGAGGTACCCATGAGCAAGACCACGGACACGAGCACGCTGGAGCTTTCGTCGCTCCTCCCACCGGACCCGCTCGACATGCGCCTCTCGCTGACATCGATCGTGCACTGGGCCGACAGCCGAGAGGTACGACTCCGCGTGATGCAGGCGGTCGACTTCCCGTTCGATGACATCCCGATGTTCCTCATCGTCAACCAACTCGCGTATCGCGGAGCGTTGCGCCCGACGGATCTCTCGTCAGTTCTCGGCACGACCAAGGCGAACATCAGCAAGATCGTCCGAAGACTCGAAACCCACGGGCTCGTCGGGCGCGTCGACTCGCCGTACGACGAGCGCAGCATCCTCGTCGCTCTCACCCCTGCGGGGCGGAGCATCGGCATGCGCATCGTCGCCGAATCGACCAGGAGTCTCGAAGAGAACCTCTCTACCTGGAACGACAAGGACATCGAGATCTTCCGCCGCCTTCTCGCTCAGTTCGCGCGCGGCGCTGTGCTCCAGCTGCCTCAGCGAACGCCAGGTGCATGGGCCGAGAGGTCTTCTGCGCAAGGTGAGACTCCGGCGGTCTGACTTCTTCGCCGGAGATCATTCCGGGACCCGTGCGAAGGATGTCATAGAGCCGATTACGGGATTCGGACGCGCGACATTGGGTTTCGCAAGAAAAGTGTCCATCGGTGGAGCCGATGCCGATACTCTTTCTCTGCACCTAGCGCCTGGTGAGAACCTCTCCTCCGAAGACTCAGATTGGACACAATGAGCATGCATAACGACTCGCCGCC
Source organism: Microbacterium murale (assembly GCF_030815955.1). Classification (NCBI taxonomy): domain Bacteria; kingdom Bacillati; phylum Actinomycetota; class Actinomycetes; order Micrococcales; family Microbacteriaceae; genus Microbacterium; species Microbacterium murale. The sequence goes on from NZ_JAUSXK010000001.1 coordinate 533,121, forward strand.
CTCCGGCCCCTCCCGTCGCACAGTCATCAAAGGCGCGGCGTGGTCCGTGCCGGTCGTGGCTGCGGCCGTCGCAACCCCGCTGGCAGCGGCATCGACGGCACCTCCGGAGGCCACGTTCTGGGCCACCGGCGCGACCGTCAGCGTTGTGAGCGGTAACGTCACGAACTTCACGGTCGAGGGCAGCGATGCAAACGGCGAGCTTGCCCTTCTGCCGGCTGGCAGCAGCGTGACGATCGTTCCGGACGCCGGCGTGACTCTGGCAATCGTGAGCGCCACGGGCATCGTGGCGACCCTGAACCCGGATGGCTCGATCACCGCGGTCACCCCCGCTGACGTGACAAACGTCCGCATCCAGATCCGTCCCACCGGACCGTCCGGATCCGGCTACGCGATCACCACGAACGTGGACATCGAGCCGTTCACGGAGACGATCGACGTCACCCTCCGCTAAGCCGACGCACGACAAACGAGACGGCCCCCGCTCAGCCCTCGGTTAGGGCGGGGGCCGTTTCGGTGTTCGACGGCGATGCGCCACGTGCTACCCACGTGCGGGGTATCCCGCTAGCCTTTCTGTGCCGGCAGACCTGGTCAGACGGCCCCGATTCTCCGAAGACTCAGATTGGACACGATGAGCATGCACGACGACCTGCCCCTTTCCGGCCCCTCGCGTCGCACTGTCGTCAAGGGTGCAGCGTGGTCGGTTCCGATCGTGGCTGCGGCCGTCGCAACCCCGCTCGCCGCGGCCTCGGTCGTCGATGCGGGCGCCTTCGCGCTCCGCGGTTCCTGCGGTGTCCTGGGCCTTCTCGGCCCTGGATTCACGCTGCAGGCCGGGCCCACCACGCCGCTGCCCGTCGGCACTACGATCACGATCGTCGGTTCAGGAATCGCGGACATCGGCTTCTTCGACGTCAGCGGCGGCACCGCCAACGTTGCCGTTCTCTCGAACACGAGCCGTCAAGTGACCCTCACTTCGCCGCTGCCGGCCGGTGCGACGATCGCCTTCCGCACGACGCTGTCGATCACAGTCGCGTTCCAGCTCAACGCGGTCGCGACGCTTCCCCCCGGCTACAGCGGCTCCGGTGCGAAGACGGGCGCCAACGTCAGCTCTACCCTGATCCTCTGCTCGGCCGGCTGACCGAATCGTCGCCAGACGGCGGGGAGTGGCGCCCTTAGGCCCTTGGCGAGTGAGAATGTGGAGCCGACTACGGGATTCGAACCCGTGACATCCGCACGGAATGCGCCAAATAAGGCGCAGAGTCAGAACATCAGGAAGAGCAACATCACGGCGATCGGGGTGCCGATCACGAAGAACAGCAGACCGATGATCTCGCCGCGACGGGAAGGCTTGGCGTCGCTGGAAGTCATGCCAAAAGCATGGCGCAGGCACCGTCCGACGGCAAGAGGGCCACCGCTTCGGGCTCCCGGCGTTCCGAGTACCCGAGCCGCAGGCCGAGTTCCTGTTCACGCACGAAGGCGTGACGCTCGAACGAGACGATGGCGGGATCTGGATCACTATCGCAGGGAACACGCCCCGTTGGCTTGGACCCCGGCGCCGTTGCCGCTCTGAGTGCTGCTGGTGTCGTCGGCGAGGAAGGGGCGCGGCGGTGAACTACTCGGACTTCTCGCCCCGTCCGGAGGATTCCCACGCTGCACCCAACGCGACGCCCAATGCGAGGCCTAACGCGGCGCCCACGCCGACGTTGTCGAAGAGCAACATCCCAGCCCCCGCACCAATCGGGAGACCGATTGCGATCCCGAGGGCGACGCCAAGGCCTGGCTTCTTCTTCGAGCTCTCGTCTGATTCGGTCATGTGCACAACGGTACGCAAGCGCAAGAGCCGTCGCATCACCCGTGAGACGGACATCGTTCAGTCGCCGTCACGCGGGAAGAAGGGGCGGGGCCGCAAACCCGATCGCTGACCCCGCCCAGGGCCCGGTCTTACCCGAATGCCTGGCCCTGCCGTGCCCCTTGGCTCACGGCGACAACAACAACGCTACGGGCCAGAACCACGGCAAACATCCACCGCAAGAACTATTTCCAACTAGTACCAGGGGAGGACCCGATGACCGACCAAACGATGCCCGCTGTTCCACAGATCGCGAACGAGTGGATCACCGTCGCCGAGGCCGCCGTGCTCGTCGACCGCCACGTGCCCCAGATCTACCGGTGGATCGACGACGGCCGACTCTCGACCCGCACGAGCACCGAAGGCGTCACGCGTCAGCACCCCGGGCCAGGTTACGGACCAGTACTCGTCGGCCATGATCGTGAGCCTAGCGTTGCCGGAAAAGGTCGGTTGATCAGGTCGTAAGATGGAGCCGACTACGGGATTCGAACCCGTGACATCCTGTTTACAAGACAGGTGCTCTACCAGCTGAGCTAAGTCGGCGAAGCCGCACCGAAGCGAAGCCGCACCACCGATTCTATGACACGGCGGCGGCCGCTCCGATCCGTCGGGCTACGCGGCCGGGGTCTCGGTCGCCGTAGGCGTGGTTGTGGGTGCGGGGGTCGGGGTGGACTCGGTGTCATTGGCCACGGTGAGCACGAACTGCGCGAACTCGACAGGGTCCTTCAGCGACCCCACATAGGCTTCGCCGTTCACGACGATCATCGGTGCGCTGGTGAGCACGAGGTCGTCGGAGCCTGCAAGCGGACCCTCGAGCGCACGCGAAGTCGCCTCCTTCGCCCAGGAGGCGAAGTCTCCATCCTCGATGCAGTTTCGAACCACCTTGGCATCGTCCACGCCGACTGCGATCGCCAGGTCGGCGAGTTCGACATCGGTGCGTCCGTTGCTGTCGACCTCGGGCTGGTCGACGAGCAGCTCGTGGTTGAAGGAGTAGAACTGCGCGGGAGAGTACGTCGAGACGCAGGCCGCCGCCGCTGCCGAACGCAGTGAGTACTTCGTGCCGTTCGAGCTGGCCGTGAGCATCGACACCGGGTGATACGTCACGGTGACGGCTTCTTCATTGATCCAACCTGCCAACTGACGAGCATTCGCACGCTCGAACTCTCCGGCACCCGGCGAGAGGTAGTCGACATAGATGTGCACATCGACGGCCGCTGCCGATGCCGTCGGCTCCGGTGTCGGCTCAGGCGTCTCGGTCGCGCCGGTCCCGGTCTCTTCCGGGGCAGGCGTCTCCGGCACCTCTTCTGCGCCGACGTTCGGCGCCGTGTTCACGACGATGCCGTCAGCATCCATGCCGCTCGGGCTCATCGTCGGCTTCGAGACCGACGAGCTCACCGCCATCGCGACGGCGGTTCCGACCGCGCCGACAGCGACGACGGCGACAGCGCCGACGATGATCCGTCGCATGATGCGCGCCCTGGACTGCTTGGCGTGCACCTGCTGGGCCTTCTCCCGAACCGCCTCACGGGAATTGCGAGGGGTGGGGACGTTCGGCGTTTCGTCGCTCGACATCGTTCCTCTTGAAAGTCTTTGCGGGGACGGGCTCCCCGATGTCCTCTTCACAAGCAGGACCGCATTCGATGTTAACCAGTCAGGCTGGGAAATACCCAGGTGCCGCCGCTCCGTGCCATACTTGACTCGGCCCGATGGCGGGCCACGGTGGCTCATACCCACCGCATCCATCACAACGGATCGTCCGGCACGTACCTGCCGGTGAAGGAGAAAACAATGGCATCTGTCACTTTCGACGCGGCCACGCGTCTGTACCCGGGCGGCACCCGCCCCGCAGTCGACAAGCTCGACCTTGAGGTCGCAGACGGCGAATTCCTCGTCCTCGTCGGCCCTTCCGGTTGCGGTAAGTCCACCTCGCTTCGTATGCTCGCCGGCCTCGAAGAGGTCAACGACGGCCGCATCCTCATCGGAGATCGCGACGTCACCGACGTGCCGCCGAAGGACCGTGACATCGCCATGGTCTTCCAGAACTACGCGCTGTACCCGCACATGACCGTCGCCGAGAACATGGGCTTCGCTCTGAAGATCGCCGGCATCAACAAGGAAGAGCGCGCCGCTCGTGTTCTCGAGGCTGCCAAGCTCCTCGACCTCGAGGAGTACCTGACCCGCAAGCCGAAGGCGCTCTCGGGTGGTCAGCGTCAGCGTGTCGCCATGGGCCGCGCGATCGTCCGCCAGCCGCAGGTGTTCCTCATGGACGAGCCGCTGTCGAACCTCGATGCGAAGCTCCGTGTGCAGACCCGCACGCAGATCGCTTCTCTGCAGCGTCGCCTCGGCGTCACCACGGTCTACGTCACGCACGACCAGACCGAGGCGCTCACCATGGGTGACCGGATCGCCGTCCTCAAGGACGGTCTCCTGCAGCAGGTCGGCACGCCCCGCGACCTGTACGAGAAGCCGGAGAACGTGTTCGTCGCCGGCTTCATCGGCTCGCCCGCCATGAACCTCTTCTCGGCAGACCTCGCCGAGGGTGGCGTCCGGTTCGGCACCGAGGTCGTTGGTCTCGACCGCGACACCGTCGGCCGCGCCAACGGCAGCCAGGTCACGGTCGGCGTCCGCCCGGAGGACATCGTCGTCGGCCCCGCCGACGGCAAGGGTCTCTCGGTCACGGTCGACCTCGTCGAGGAGCTGGGTGCTGACGGCTACCTCTACGGTCACACCGAGATCAACGGCAAGCGCGCCGACCTGGTCGCTCGCGTCGACGGCCGCAGCCACCCGAACGCCGGCGAGACGGTCACGCTCGCCGCATCGGTCGGACACGTCCACGCGTTCGACATCGAGTCCGGTCTGCGTCTGAACGACAAGCCGGTCATCTCGGCTTCGTAAGTTCCATCGCACACGGCGCGGGCTGACCTTCGGGTCGCCCGCGCTGTGTCGTTTCCCCGGGAGACTCATGCAGGACGCATTGCGCATCACCGCCAGCAAGGTCAACCCCGAGCTGCTCTCTCTGCCCTGGTCGACGCCGCTCGCGAAATGGCCGTCCGAGCGCATCGTCTCGCTGCCCAAGGGACTCTCCAGGCACCTGGTGCGCTTCGCCGATCTGTCCGGCCGTGTCGTCGCCGTGAAGGAGACGACCGCCGAGATGGCGCAGCGCGAGTACGACATGCTCGGCAACCTCGCCCGGCTCGACGTGCCGTGCGTGGATCGCGTCGCGGTGATCGCCGGGCGCTCGGATGACGCGGGCACTCCGCTTCCGGCTGTCCTGGTGACATCGCATCTGCGCTTCTCGATGCCCTACCGGGCGCTGTTCACCCGCGTGCTGCGCCCCGACACCGCCACTCGGCTCGTCGATGCTCTGGCGCTGCTGCTCGTCCGGGTGCACAACGTCGGTTTCTACTGGGGCGATGTCTCACTGTCGAACACCCTCTTCCGCCGGGATGCCGGCGCATTCGCCGCCTATCTGGTGGATGCCGAGACCGGCGAGCTGCACGAAGAAGGTCTCACCGAAGGACAGCGCCTCTACGACCTGGATCTCGCCCGCACGAACATCGCCGGCGAGATCATGGACCTCGCCGCCGGCGGCCGCCTCGAGCACGGCGTGGATGCTGTCGCGATCGCTGACGGCATCGTCTCGTCGTATCACGCACTGTGGGCGGCCCTGACCGCTGAGGAGTCGTTCTCGGCGAACGAGACGTGGCGCATCACAGAACGGGTCGAGCGGCTGAACGCCCTCGGCTTCGACATCGACGAGATGTCGATGACGACCACCGGTGATGGAACCGTCGTCGAGATCCAGCCCAAGGTGGTGGACGCTGGTCACCACCAGCGCCGGCTCATCCGTCTCACCGGGCTCGATGTCGAGGAGAACCAGGCCAGGCGCCTGCTGAACGACCTCGACGAGTTCCGCGCGCGCTCGAAGAAGGAGTGGGCCGATGAGGAGATGTACGCGCACGAGTGGCTCACCCGAGTCTTCGAGCCCGTCGTCCGTGCGATCCCCTATGACCTGCGTGCCAAGTTGGAGCCGGCAGAGGTGTTCCACCAGGTTCTGGAGCACCGCTGGTACCTCTCGCAGGCGAATGGAAGATCCGTCCCGCTCGCTGAGGTGCTGACGTCGTACATCAACGATGTGCTGCGGCATCGCCGCGATGAGGCCACCATCATGGGCCCACCGACGGAAACCATGTCGCTGCCGGTGATGACCGGCGCTGTGGCGGTCGCCGAAGACACCGGTGAGGTCGACTGGCGCGACCTCGTCTGAGGATCAGTAGCCGACGGCGAAGTTCTCGCGGTGGTGCTTCGGGTTCTCTATCTCATCCACGAACGCGACGCCGAGGTCGCGTCCGGAGATGAACGACTCACCCGCGGCATCCGTGACCATCACCTGGCCGCCGTCGCGATACGTCCCCGTGCGCTCCCCCGGCGCCCAGTTGCCGAAACCCGCTGCCGGATGCACGAAGAACCAGTCCTTCGTCTCCGGCGACTTGCGAAGGTCCTCCAGCACGCCGACGGCTTCCATCGCCTCTGCCTTGAACTCATCCGGGAAGTCGACATCCACAAGCCGCGGACCGTCCGGTGCGACCAGGCTCCCGCCCGCTCCCCCGACGACGCCGAGGCGCACGTCATCCGGGAGCGCCGCGAAGAGCTCGGCAGTCGCCTGACGAACCTTCCCCGCCATGTCCCCGCGTGGCGAGAGCGCCTGGATCACGACGTCGACCTCGTCGATCTGCGACAGAAGTCCGGGCACGTCGAGGATCGTTCCCTCAAGGTAGATGGCGCCTTCCACCCTCTCAGTCGGCACGGAGCGTGCCACTGAAACCACTGAATGTCCGCGCGACACGGCCTCAGCGACGATGTTCGAGCCGGCGTATCCGGTTCCTCCGATGACGGCGATGCGAACCATGAGCTCTTCCTACTCGTTCCCGGCGAGCTTCGCCCGCACCGTCGACACCTGATACAGCGCGACGGATGCCGCGATTCCGGCGTTCAACGATTCGGCGGCCGTCGAGATCGGGATCGACACGATCTGGTCGCAGTTCTCGGTGACCAGACGCGAGAGTCCCTTGCCCTCCGACCCCACGACGATGACCACCGGTCGATCTGCCAGCTCGAGCGCGGGCAACGACACGTCGCCGCCGCCGTCGAGTCCGATCACGAACACGCCCTGCTTCTTGAACTCCTTCAGCTGCGTGGTCAGGTTCGTCGCCATTGCGACGGGGATCCGGGCCGCAGCGCCTGCACTCGTCTTCCAGGCAGCCGAGTTCACGCCCGCCGAACGACGCTGCGGCAGGATGATGCCGTGTCCGCCGAAGGCGGCCGTCGAGCGGATGATCGCACCGAGGTTGCGCGGGTCGGTGATGCCGTCGAGGGCGACGAACAGCGGCACATCGCCGCGATCGATGACCTGCTCGAGCAGGTCCTGCGGGTGCGCGTACTCGTAGGGAGGCACTTTGAGCGCGACGCCCTGGTGCACGCCGTCGAAACCGGCCATGCGGTCGAGTTCCTGACGCGTGACCTCCATCACGGGGATGCCGCGATGGGTGGCGATCGACAGCATCTCCTTGACGCGATCGTCCATCTCGACGCGCTGCGCGATGTAGAACGCTGTCGCGGGGATCTTGGCCCGCAAGGCCTCCAGCACCGAATTGCGGCCGGTGACGTTCTCCGTCTCGTCTCCGGCTTTCGCCTTCGAGGAGCGGTTCTGGCTGCTCGCGCTGTTGGGACGCCCGCCAGGCCTGCCCTTGCCCCCGGATGCCGCAAAGCGTTCCGCCGCGGCCTTGCGCTTGCCTGCCGGATGCCAGGCGCGGTCCTCCGCCTTCGGGGTCGGCCCGCGACCCTCGAGCGACTTGCGCCCGAGCCCGCCGGTGCCCTTGAGAGGGCCCTTCTTCTTGCCGTTGCTTGCGCCGGGGCGCTGTGGCTTAACCATCAATACTCCAATGAGTTCCGTCTGCTGTGTCTTCAAGAGCGATACCTGCCGCCGCGATCGCGTCGCGGATGCGGTCGGCGGCCGCCCAGTCTTTGTCCGTGCGCGCCTGCGCGCGCTGTGCGATCATCGTCTGCACGAGCGCATCGAGAGCGGATGCTGCGGCTCCGCCGTCCGTCGATCTCCACTCAGGCGACAACGGGTTGAGGCCGAGGACGAGAGTCATCTGACTCACATCCGAGACCATCTGCTTGGCCGCATCGTGGTTCCCCGCATCCAGAAGCGCGTTTCCCGAACGGATGCTGTCGTGGATGACGGCGAGCGCCCGCGGTACCCCGAGGTCGTCGTTCATGGCATCCCAGAACTCCGTGGGAAGCCCTTCTTTGCCCTCACCCCAGCCCGGCTTCGCCATTCGTTCTCCCCGCTCGAGGAAGGCACGGATGCGCCCTAGCGCGGCTTCCGCCTCGAGCCATGACGACTCGGTGAGATCGAGGCTCGAGCGATAGTGGGCGGCGGCCAGTGCGTAGCGGACCACGAGCGGATCGTGCTCCGAAATCACTTCGGAGGCGAGCGTGAAGTTGCCGAGCGACTTCGACATCTTCTGTCCGTCCACAGTCACGAGGCCGTTGTGCACCCAGTACCGCGCGAAAGCCTCACCAGCAGCGGTCGACTGCGCGAGCTCGTTCTCGTGGTGCGGAAAGCGCAGATCCAGCCCGCCGCCGTGGATGTCGAACTCTGAACCGAGGTAGCGCTTCGCCATGGCCGAGCACTCGATATGCCAACCGGGTCGTCCCGCGCCCCACGGCGACGCCCAGATCGCGTCGGTCGGCTCATCGGGCTTGGAACCCTTCCAGAGGGCGAAGTCCTGCGGATTGCGCTTGCCTCGAGGGTCCGCGTCTTCGGCCGCCTCCATCGCGTCGACGGACTGATGCGTCAGAGCGCCGTATTGCGGCCAGGATCGCACGTCGAAGTAGACGTCGCCCGAACCGTCGGGCGCCGGATACGCGTGACCGCGCTCGATCAGCGTCTGGATGATCTCCTGCATCTGAGGGATGGATGCCGTCGCACGAGGCTCATACGTCGGAGGCAGGATGCCCACAGCCGCATATGCCGCCGTGAACTCCCGCTCCATCCGGTAGGCCAATGCCCACCATGGCTCGGCCTCCGTGGCGTTGACGAGAACCTTGTCGTCGATGTCCGTGACGTTGCGCACGAAGGTCACACGACCGAAGCGCCGAGTGAGCCAGCGACGGAGGATGTCGAAGCTCAGGGCCGCGCGGACGTGCCCGATATGAGGGCCGGACTGCACAGTCGGTCCGCATACGTACATCGTGACGTTCTCGGGGTCGAGCGGCACGAAGTCGCGCAGCTGCTGTGCGCGGGTGTCGTAGAGGCGGAGTGTCACTGCACCAGACTACCTGGGGTATATGAGCGCCACCGCTGTGACGGCGATACCCTCGCCCCGGCCGGTGAAACCGAGGCCGTCCGTCGTCGTCGCCGTCACGGCGACCGGTGCCCCGCCGAGCGCCGACGACAGCGAACGCTCCGCATCCTCGCGGCGAGCGCTGAATCGCGGCCTGTTGCCCTGGAACTGCACCGACACATTTCCGATCGTGAAGCCGGCCTCGGCCAGGATCTGGGCGGTTCGCGCGAGGAACACATCGGCATGCGCTCCGGCGTACTCAGGATGCGAGGTGCCGAAGTGCTCACCGATGTCTCCGAGTCCAGCGGCCCCCAGCAGAGCATCGACCATGGCGTGCGCGACGGCGTCGCCGTCGGAATGCCCGGACAGCGGCGGCTCGCCGGGCCATTCGAGTCCGGCCAGCCAGAGCACGCCTTCGCCGCCGAACGCGTGCACATCGGTGCCGATGCCGACACGCGGGGCGACGAGCGCGGCCGCGGGAGGGCCCGTCATATCGAGGATCTGTCGGGCGCGCGCCAGATCCCCTGGCGTGGTGATCTTGAACGCACGCTCAGAGCCGGGGATATGCCGTACAGCATGTCCCGCCGCGGCGAACAGAGCGGCGTCGTCGGTGTACTCCGCACCCGATTCGCTCGCCGCGTCGTATGCCGCTTGAAGGAGCGCGCGAGGAAATCCCTGCGGAGTCTGGGCAGCGGCGAGTTCCGAGCGATCGACGGCAGCGACGACGTCACCAGCATCCACTCGCTTGATCGTGTCGATGACCGGCAACGCGGGAATCACACCCACGTCGGCCGTCACCGCTCTGGCGACGGCGTCGATCTGCACTGCAGGAGTCAGGGCGCGCGCGGCGTCGTGGACGAGCACGGTGGTGACGTCGCCCCACAGCGCCGCAAGCCCTGCTGCAACGGACTGCTGTCTGGTCTCGCCGCCTGTCACGACACGAGCAAGTTCGTGTCGATCTCCCGCTGCGGCGAGCAACTCGGTCTCCGCATCGCCCTCATGTCCCGCGGGCGCGACGACGATCACCTGCGCAGCCTCGGCAGCGAACACGCCGTCGAGAGCATGCCGAAGCACGGAGTGCTCATCGATGCCGACGAACGCCTTCGGCGCCGCAGCGCCCAGACGCGTCCCGGAGCCGCCCGCGACGACGATGATCGCCGTCGTGGGCACAGGAATGAGAGTCACACCCTCACACTAGCGAGGCCCGCAGACCCCTGCCATCAGGAAGCGAGGACCTCGTCGAGCAGGGCTCCGGCCTTGTCCTCGTCGCACTTCTCGGCGAGCGCGAGCTCGGAGATGAGGATCTGACGAGCCTTTGCGAGCATGCGCTTCTCACCAGCGGACAGGCCGCGATCCTGATCGCGGCGCCACAGATCGCGCACGACCTCGCTGACCTTGATCACATCACCGGAGGCGAGCTTCTCAAGGTTCGCCTTGTAGCGACGTGACCAGTTCGTGGGCTCCTCGGTGAACGGAGCGCGCAGCACCTCGAACACGTGATCGAGGCCCTCCTGACCGATGACGTCACGAACGCCGACGAGGTCGACGTTCTCTGCGGGAACCTCGATGATGAGGTCACCCTGTGTGACGTTCAACTTCAGGTACTTCTTCGTCTCGCCCTTGATGACGCGATCCTTGACCTCGATGATCGTCGCGGCCCCATGGTGCGGATAGACGACCGTCTCGCCAACTTCAAAAAGCATAAAATCGTGTCCTTTCGGCAACCTCCAGGATACCACAGGCGACATGCACTAAGGTTTGCCCCGCATGGTCCTCTGGCCACCCCTCCTGTACCCATAGAATGGATGCGGATATCCCAAAACTCCCAGGAGGATTCGTGAAATCGCGCCTTGTAGCGTCTGCTGCCCTCAGCGCCCTCGTTCTGCTCGGCGCCACGGGATGCACGTTCATCACCCCGCAGTCGACCGAGATCAAGTTCTCGGCATCCGACGGAGTGAACATCGCCGATTCCGACGGACCTCTCGAGATCCGCAACGCGATGATCATCGCCACCGAAGACGGATCCACCGGAAACCTCGTCGCCGCGATCGTGAACCCCACCGACAAGGCCGCGACCCTCACGGTCGAGATCGATGGTCTTGACCCCCTCACCGTCAGGGTGGGCGCCGGCGACTCGTTGAGCCTCGGCGCGAATGCCGAGCCTCTGCGCATCGACGACCTCGACACGATGCCGGGCGCGACGATCAAGATCTATTTCCAGTCCGGCGATGCCACTGGCACGGCCGCCGACGTGCCAGTGCTCGACGGCAAACTCTCGTATTACGCCGATCTCGTCCCGCAGGAAGACGACGCCTGAGCGGCTGAACTCCGCTACGACGAGAGGCCGGCACCCGGAAGGGTGACCGGCCTCTCGTCATCAGCAGGCGTCAGCCTTCGAAGCGATACCCGAGTCCGCGGACGGTGACGAGCATGACCGGCTCCCCGGGGTTCTCCTCGATGCGGGAGCGGATGCGCTTGATGTGCACGTCGAGCGTCTTCGTGTCCCCGAAGTAGTCGCTGCCCCACACCCTGTCGATGAGCTGGCCACGGGTGAGCACTCGTCCCGAGTTGCGCATCAGCACCTCGAGCAGTTCGAACTCCTTCAGCGGCATGTTTATCTCGGCGCCGGCAACCGTCACCGTGTGCCGATCGATGTCGAGCGTGACGCGTCCGCCGTCGAGCACACGCTCATCGAGGTCGCTGTCGGCCTGCACCACGCGGCGAAGCACGGCGCGCATGCGCGCGAGCAGCTCGCGAGACGAGTACGGCTTGGTGATGTAGTCATCAGCGCCGAGTTCGAGCCCCACGACGATGTCCACCTCGGAGTCCTTCGCCGTGAGCATGATGATCGGCACAGCCGAGGTCGAGCGGATCTGCCGGCACACCTCGGTACCCGGCATCCCCGGCAGCATGAGGTCCAGCAGGACGATGTCCGCGCCGCGTTCCCTGAAAGCCGTCAATGCGCCGGGGCCGTCCTCCGCGATCTCCACCTCATAGCCTTCGCGGCGCAACAGGTAGGCAAGCGGATCAGCAAGGTCTGGCTCGTCCTCGACGAGAAGGATGCGGGTCATACGGTCTCTCCGTTTCGAGCGCGCGCGGCCGCGGCCTTGGCCGTCTTCCTCGCGCGCTTCTTCTTGTTCTTGCGATCAGTCGTCTCCGGCGCCGGAGCTTCGATGCGAGGCAGGACGATCGTGAAGGTCGATCCGCGGCTCGGCCTGGACCACACCCGCACCTCACCGCCGTGCCGCTGCGTGGCGTGCTTCACGATCGAGAGTCCGAGGCCGGTGCCGCCAGTGCGGCGTGAACGCGCCTCGTCCGCTCGGTAGAAGCGCTCGAAGATGCGCTCGCGGTCAGACTCCGAGATGCCGATGCCCTGGTCGGACACCGCGACCTCGAGCGTCTCGCCCTCGATCTTCACCCCCACGCCGACGCGCGAGCCGCGCGGCGAGTAGACGATGGCGTTGGCGATGAGATTGCCGACCGCCTCGATGAGTATCTGTGCGTCACCGCGGACGAACGCGCCTCTGTCGCCACCGCGGATGAGCTCGACGCCGGCGGAATCCGCCTGTACGGCATGCGCTTCGATGGACGCGGTGACGACCTCGTCCATCGCGACCGGACCGAAGTCGGTGATCCCGTCGGCGGCCTGCAGCCGCGACAAGCTCATGATGCGTCCGGTGAGCTGCCCGAGCCTGGCCGCCTCCGCAGAGATGCGCGCGGCGAAGATCCGCACCTGCGCCGGATCGTCCGCGGCGGATTCGATGGCCTCTGCGAGCAGGCTCACCGCCCCCACCGGGGTCTTCAACTCATGGCTGGTGTTGGCGACGAAGTCGCGGCGCACCTGGTCCAGACGCTCCTGCTCCGTGACGTCGCGGACGATGAGCAGAGTGAGCCGCGCGCCCAGCGCGCTCGCGCGCGCCGACACCAGACGCGGATCGAGGCTGACGCCGGGGCGCGTGATGCGCATCGTCTCGGTGGTGGACGCACCGCTCGAGCGGACCGCGCGTACCAGCTCGCGCAGCTCAGGGACGTCGAGCGTCGCACCGACCTCGATGCCGAAGCGCGCCGCGGCATGGGAGATCGCGAGCACCAGACCGGACGGATCGACCACGCATGCGGCGTCGTCCATGCTGTCGAGCACGTCGACTGCTCCTTGCGGAACCACTGCTGATGATTCCTCCGCCACCTTGGCGCGAGCACGATACGCCCAGAACACGAGCATCGCCAGGCCGATGCCGATCGCCAGCCCGATGGCGAGGGCGAGCAGCGCGATCTGCGGCGAGGTCATGTGACCAGCGTAGAGTGCGTTCACCTCGCGTCCGGCGAGTTTCCGCACCATCTCGGACCCTGGCGAACTAGTATTCACGTGCTGGGCACCGTTCGTTAACCTTCGACGAACACAATCACCTAGGGCGTGCGCACACTGCAGCGCCCGCCACCAGCCGGCCAGACCGCCCGAGCTCCGAACGAAAGGTTGCGCCGCTCATGCGCGAACTCTTCCACCAGTCCCTCGAGGATGTGCAGTCCCGTCTCGTGGAGATCGCCGACCTCGTCACGGTCTCCATCGACAAGGCCACCCGCGCCTTCGCCACCGGCGACGTCGCGCTCGCGGAGGAGGTCATCGCCGACGACGCGAAGATCGATGAGCTCGCGGTGAAGCTCGACGAGCAGGCGATCGAGATCCTCGCCCGCCAGCAGCCGGTCGCCCGCGACCTGCGCATCGTCGTTTTCGCACTCCGCGTGAGCGCCTCCTTGGAGCGCATGGGCGACATGTCGGAGCACATCGCCCAGCTCGCGCGTCTGCGCTTCCCGGAGCGCGCCATCCCGAAAGGGCTGAAGAGCACGTTCACTCAGATGGGTGAACTCGACGTCGAGATCGCACGAACGCTCAGCGAGCTGCTGCGTACACAGGACCTGCGCTTCGCCGACACGATCCGCAACTCGGACGATGACGTGGACGAGCTCCACGCCAAGGTCTTCGAGAAGGTGCTCAGCGACAACTGGAAGGGCGAAGCGGGCGCCACGGTCGATGCCACGCTCGCCAGCCGTTACCACGAGCGCTTCGCCGATCACGCCGTCGCCATCGCCAAGAAGGTCGTCTACCTCGCCACCGGCGACTGGGCCGTGGATGAGGAAGACATCGCACTTGCCGCAGCGGAGGCCCAGGAGGCCGAAGGCCAGGGCCTGGCCTGATCCACCTCGCCGAGACCCCCACTTCACGCCGAGACCCCAGGCTGCAGACGTTTGCAGCCTGGGGTCTCGGCAATAGAACGGGGTCTCGGCAGGGTTACTTCTTTCCCTGCGAGGCTACGGCGGCGGCGCCTGCGGCTGCGGCCTCGGGATCGAGGTAGCGACCGGGGCCGGTGGGCGCATTGTTCTCGTCCAGCTCGTACACCAGCGGAATGCCGGTGGGAATGTTCAGTTCGGCGATGGCGTCGTCGCTGATGCCGTCGAGGTGCTTGACCATTCCGCGCAAAGAGTTGCCGTGCGCGGCGACGAGGACCGTCTTGCCCGCTTCCAGGTCCGGTACGATCGCGCTCTCCCAGTACGGCAGCATCCGGTCGATGACGATCTTGAGCGACTCGGTGCGAGGAACTTCTCCATCGATGCCGGCGTAACGAGGATCGTTCACCTGGCTGAATTCGCTCGCGTCATCGAGCAGCGGCGGCGGCACATCGAACGAACGGCGCCACAGCTGGAACTGCTCGGGGCCGAACTCCTCCAGCGTCTGCGCCTTGTCCTTGCCCTGCAGCGCGCCGTAGTGGCGCTCGTTGAGACGCCAGGAGCGGGTCACCGGGATCCAGAGACGATCGGCAGCGTCCAGCGCGATGTCGGCCGTCTGAATGGCGCGGCTGAGCAGTGAGGTGTGGAGCACGTCGGGAAGCAGACCGGACTCGGCGAGCAACTCGCCGCCACGACGTGCCTCGTTCTTGCCCTGCTCGGTGAGGCGGACATCCACCCAGCCTGTGAAGAGATTCAGTTCGTTCCACTCGCTCTGGCCGTGGCGGAGCAGGATGAGGGTGCGCGTCGCAGTCATGCCTCCAGTCTATGAGGTCTGGGACAATGGATGCATGGCGCCATCTCCCCTCGGTCACCCCACCAGGGGCACCACGGGGACGAACCGTCTGCGCCGCATCGACCGGTGGATCGCAGCGAGCAGCGCACTGCGGGCAGCCGCCGATCCTCTGGTCATCGATCTCGGTTACGGAGCGAGCGGTGTGACGGCTTTCGAGCTGGCGGCGCGGCTCAAGAGGGTGCGTCCGGATGCCGAGGTGATCGGCTTCGAACTCGACCCGGAGCGTGTCGCCACCGCCGGTGCTCAACTCGAAGAGGTGCGCGCCGGGCGCACCCCCTTCTCCCCCGATCTGCCGGTCTCCTTCGCCCGCGGTGGATTCGAGGTGCCACTGAACGGAGCGCGCAGGCCCGCCGTGATCAGAGCGATGAACGTGCTGCGCCAGTACGACGAGGACGAAGTGCCCGCCGCCTGGGCATCCATGGCCGCACGACTCGCACCCGACGGTCTGCTCGTCGAGGGCACCTGCGACGAGATCGGCCGCATTGCGAGCTGGATCGACGTATCAGCATCCGGACGCCCGCTGCAGTTCACGATCTCGCTGCGGCTGGCCGAGCTCGAACGCCCCGGCATCGTCGCCGAGCGGCTGCCCAAGGCCCTGATCCATCGCAATGTGCCCGGCGAGCGCATCCACGATCTGCTCGTCGACCTCGACCGCGAGTGGGAGCGGGCGGCGCCGCTGTCGACGTTCGGCGCCACGCAGCGATTCCTCGCGGCCGTCGCACGCCTCAAAGAGCACGGCTGGCCGGTTCTCGGCGGCCGGCGGCGCTGGAGGCTCGGCGAGCTCACTGTGCCGTGGGATGCTGTCGCACCGGTTCAGGCGTAGCGCGGGTCCTGACCAGTAGGACGTCGGGAGAGCCGCGTCAGTCGCGGCACGTCGGCTGTCGCACCGGCATCCGCTGGGACGATAACCTGCTGCGCCGCCGCGACGTCGACACCGCCGGCCTTGACGATCAGATCGCCGATCGGCGCACGGCGCGAGAGTATCGCGAGCGCGATCGGGCCGTCCTCGTGGTGTCGAGCCACCGAGGTTATGTGCCCGACCTCGTCGTCACCGGCGAACACCGCATCTCCCGGCGACGGAAGCACGTCATCGCTGCCGTCGAGGTGCAGCGCTGCGAGCCGGCGCGGCGGATGGCCCAGATTGTGCACCTTCGCCACGGTCTCCTGGCCGCGATAGCATCCCTTGCTCAGATGCACGGCACTGCGGATCCAGTCGGATTCGTGCGGCAGAGAGCGCTCATCGACCTCTCCCGCCCAACGGGGCCGCCAGGCCGCGATGCGCAGCGCCTCGGTCGCGAGAAGGCCGGCGGCTTCCAAGCCTGCGCCTTCGATGAGGCCGACGACCGATGTCACTGCGTCAGCATCGACGATCGCCACCCGCCAGGCGTACTCGGCTGACGGATGCCGCTCGACGTTCGCGTACTGGTGTCCTCCCAGCTGCACCGTCTCCCAGGGGTCGGCCCATACGAGTGGAGTCCCGTTCGGCGACAGGGCGAGCCCGCGTACCGTCGTCTCAGCGTCTCCTCCGGAGAAGAACCCGACCAGATCGAGTTCGGGGCGCACCGTGACGGTCGCGCGGGAGCGGAACACCATGCGCTGCAACCAGGCGGCGAGCGAATCGGCATCCGCGGCATCCGCGATCAACCAGACCGAGGAGCCGTCCTCGAAGACGCCGGCGGCGTGCTCGACACGGCCCTGCGGGTCAAGGATCAGC
The DNA here is from genome assembly GCF_030815955.1 of Microbacterium murale. NCBI lineage: Bacteria > Bacillati > Actinomycetota > Actinomycetes > Micrococcales > Microbacteriaceae > Microbacterium > Microbacterium murale. The sequence goes on from NZ_JAUSXK010000001.1 coordinate 550,109, forward strand.
AATTCGGTGCTGTCACCTGCGGCGAGACGGGCCACCGACTGCGACGTGATCGAGTCCAGCCAGCTCAGACGGTCTTCTCCGGCTACCTCGATGACTGCGCGGTCGCCGAGCGGAGCCACCGCGGAGCCGGCGATGAGGCGCCGCTGCTCGCGGATCGGATCTCCGAGATGAAGGACGGCGTCGCCTTCGGAGACTGCACCCGGCAGAGCGGAGAATGCACTCATCGTCAGACCTTTGCCAGACGGGCCGACGCGTGCGAGGCGAGTTCGGCGCCGAGCGCCGCGATATCCCACGCCCAGAGCAGATGACCGTCCACGAGACCGTACATGCGGCTCGCCGCCCCGTACTCCTTGCCACCGGCACCGCGCACGATCGCATCCGTCGCGATGTCGATGCGGGGTCCGTTGATCTCTCCCAGATACAGCTCGAGCGTGCCGTCCGAGTGCGCAAGGGAGACCTCGAGCGGGAAGCCTCCGGACGCGGCCCGCAGCTGCTCGACGTCGTCCACCGTGCGCGCAGGTCCGCTCTCGACGGGTGGAAGCAACGCCGGACCAGCGTCGGAACCCGTGGCCGGTCGGGAGAGGCGCCAGAATCCGGTCTCGGCGACCAGCGCGACGGAGGGCTCGCCCTCGGCGCCGGGGATCCAGCCGGTGGCCGAGTAGTTCAGGTAGCCGGCACCGTCATGGCTGAAGCTCACGCGATGGGAGAACTCGCCCTGGAAGCGGTGGTCATCGGCGGTGTACTCGATCACACCCGTGCCTTCCCATACGCCGATGAGCCAGCTCAGCGGCGCGAGATCGGCCGGAAGATCAGTGGGGAGCTCGAGCATCGATACTCGGATCAGCGCTGACCGCGGAACAGGTTCCAGAGAACGGTCCCGGCAACGAAGGCGATCGCGAGACTCGCAAGGCCCAGCAGACCGATGAAGAAGAGTTCGAGTGCGACGAGATCCATGACTCCCACTCTACCCCTGGGGTCGATGCACGCGGCGAGCGGGCGTCACGCGGGGACCAGGGCCGCCAGCGCGAAGCCGGCCGACACCACCCCGAGAAGCAGCAGTGCGCCGGTCACGCTCGCGGCGGTGCGGAAGATGAAGCCCTTCGTCTGCCCGTACCAGAGCTGCAGAGCAAAGGAGAGCAGCACCGCACCGCCGAAGCCGACGATCAGCCACTGCACGCGCCATTCCATCGGCACGAAGATGCCGATGACGATCGCGGCGATCAGCGCCGCACCCCACACGATGACGACACTCCCGAGGGGACTGCGTGGCGCGAGAGCAGGTTCGGACATGCCTCCATTGTTACCCATTCGACGGCGGATCCGCCGCTGCGCGTCATGACCATCTGCGTCGCTGGGTACTATAGGGCGCACGGCGTCGTACCCGATCGCCGTTCAGGGCGACGGTTTCCGCAGCCCGGAAGGAAAACGCGTGGCCCTGCTCCTGGTTCTGACGTCAGCTCCCGCTTCGGAGCAGGTTCTGCCCGCCCTGGAACTCTTGAGCCACCGCGTACGTCAGATCCCGGCGGAGCCCGCTCAGCTCGTCAGCGCCCCGGAGAGCGACATCGTCATCGTCGATGGACGGCATGATCTCTCCGCAGCCAAGTCGCTGTGCAAGCTGCTGCGCACGACAGGCCAGGACGCACCGCTTCTGCTGGTGGTCACCGAGGGCGGGATGAGCGCGGTCTCCGGCGACTGGGGTATCGACGACGTCCTGCTGACGAACGCGGGGCCGGCCGAGACGGATGCCAGGATCCGCCTCGCGATCGCGCGCGGTGAAGCCACAGCAGAACCCGCCCGGGTGCAGGCATCCGGCGTCACCATCGATGAGCAGTCGTACTCGGCAAAACTGCACGGGAAGGCTCTGGATCTCACGTACAAGGAGTTCCAGCTGCTGCACTTCCTCGCCACGCATCCCTCTCGCGTCTTCACCCGCGAGCAGCTGCTCAGCGAAGTATGGGGATACGACTACTTCGGCGGTACGCGAACTGTCGACGTGCACGTGCGACGCCTGCGCGCCAAGCTCGGCGACGCCGAGCAGATCATCGGCACAGTGCGCAATGTCGGTTACCGCTTCAACGTGTACGACGAGGATCAGCTCGCCGCTTCACGGTGACGCCGTCGTATGCGGTGACGCGACCGTCTCGCGGTGACACGGAGCCGACTCGTTCACGCGCGTGTCATCTGGCGGTGCCAAGATGTACTCCATGATCGATTCCGCGCTCGCTGACGCCGGGCTCGGTGATGCCGAAGACGATGACTTCGACGCCATCGAATCCCCGGACTCGCTACTGCCCGACCATCGCTACCATGATCGCGAGATCAGCTGGCTCGCCTTCAACCAGCGCGTCCTGGAACTCGCGGAGGATGCGACGCTTCCGGAGTTGGAACGAGCGAACTTCCTGGCGATCTTCGCGAGCAACCTCGACGAGTTCTTCATGGTCCGTGTCGCGGGGCTCAAACGCCGCATCGTGACGGGTCTCGCCGTGCCGACGAATGTCGGCCGCTCCCCTGCGGACGTGCTCGCCGACATCTCCCGCGAAGCGCACGCCCTGCAGCTGCGCCATGCGGCCGCGTGGACGGACCAGGTGCGTCCTGCTCTCGCGGATGCCGGAATAGAGATCACCGAGTGGCACACCCTCACAGAGGCTGAGCGCGCGGCACTCACCGAGTACTTCCAGCTGCACGTCTTCCCGGTGCTAATGCCGCTCGCGGTCGACCCCGCGCACCCCTTTCCCTATATCTCCGGGCTGTCGCTCAATCTCGCGATCCGCATCCGCAATGCGCGCACCGGACGACAGGAGTTCGCGCGACTCAAGGTGCCGCCGATGCTCCCGCGGCTCGTCGAAGTACCCGGCGACAGCGAGATCGCACGGTATCTGCCGCTGGAAGATCTGATCTCGAATCATCTCGGCGATCTCTTTCCGGGCATGGAGGTGCTCGACCACCACGCATTCCGCCTCACTCGCAATGAAGATGTGGAGATCGAGGAGGACGAGAGCGAGAATCTGATCCAGGCGCTCGAGGCCGAGCTGCTGCGCCGTCGTTTCGGGCCACCGATCCGCCTCGAGATCGCCGACGACATGGATGAGGTGACCCTCGATCTCCTGATCAAGGAGCTCGACATCACCGACCAGGAGGTCTACCGTCTGCCGAGCCCGCTCGATCTGCGCGGCCTGTTCTCGCTGTCGCGCGTCAACCGTCCCGACCTGCGTTACCCGCCGCACCTTCCGACCACGGCCGTGGCGTTCCAGCCGACGGGAACGAGCACCCGTGCTGACATCTTCGCCGCCATCCGCAAGGGCGACGTGCTGGTGCACCACCCGTACGAGTCCTTCGCGACCAGCGTGCAGGCGTTCCTCGAGCAGGCCGCCCGTGATCCGCACGTGCTCGCCATCAAGCAGACGCTGTACCGCACCTCTGGCGACAGCCCGGTCGTGCAGGCGCTGATCGACGCGGCAGAGGCCGGCAAGCAGGTGCTCGCACTGGTCGAGGTGAAGGCGCGCTTCGACGAGGCCAACAACATCGTCTGGGCGCGCAAACTCGAGAAGGCCGGCGTGCACGTCGTCTACGGGCTTGTCGGCCTCAAGACGCACTGCAAGCTCGCGCTCGTCATCCGCGAGGAAGACGGGATGCTGCGGCACTACTCGCACGTCGGAACCGGCAATTACAACCCGAAGACGAGCCGTGTCTACGAGGACTTCGGCCTGTTCACGGCCGACGCTCAGGTCGGCAAGGACCTCACTCGCCTGTTCAATGAACTCAGCGGGTACGCGATCGAGAAGAAATTCAAACGCCTGCTCGTCGCACCGCTGCACCTGCGCAAGGGGCTGCTGCGGCAGATCGACAACGAGCGGAAGAACGCCGAGGCCGGAAAGCCTGCGCACATCCGCATCAAGATCAACTCCTTGGTCGATGAGGAGATCATCGACCAGCTCTACCGCGCGAGTCAGGCCGGAGTGAAAGTCGACGTCTGGGTGCGAGGCATCTGCAGCATCAAGGTCGATCTGCCAGGAATCAGCGACAACATCACCGTGCGCAGCATCCTGGGACGATACCTGGAGCATTCCAGGATCTTCGCGTTCGACAACGACGGCGATCCGCAGGTGCATATCGGCAGTGCCGACATGATGCATCGCAACCTCGACCGCCGCGTCGAGGCGCTGGTGCGGGTCACCGATCCCACACATGTCAAAGAACTGCTGTCCTTCTTCGACCTCGCGATGGATGACGGCACGGTGTCGTGGCACCTCGGCGATGACGGCGTCTGGACGCGCCACTCCGCAGACGCCGACGGGAAACCGCTCATCGACCTGCAGGATAAGACCATGAGCCAGATCCGACGTCGTCGTCGTACGCGCACGGTGCGATGACCACGATGACGCAGGAAGCGAGTCATGTGGTCACATCGGACAAGGCCGTGTATGCGGCCGGCGCCGTGGTGTGGCGTCTCGTAGAGGGCAAGCTCTGCATCCTGCTGATCCATCGCACCAAGTACCGCGATGTGACGCTGCCGAAGGGCAAGGTCGATCCGGGCGAGATGCTCGCGCAGACCGCAGTTCGCGAAGTGCATGAGGAGACCGGCATCCGGGTGGACCTCGGAGTCCCTGTGGGGGTCAGCCGCTACTTCATGCGCCCCAAGCGGCAGAAGGTCGTGCATTATTGGGCGGCTGAGGCCACCGAAGACGCCATCCGAGATTCGACTTTCGTTCCCAACAACGAGATCGCAGCTCTTGAGTGGGTGAGTACGAAGAAGGCACGCAAGCACCTCAGCTATCCGGTCGATCTGGAGATTCTGGACGAGTTCGAGCGTCTCGTCGACGACGGTGTCCTGCACACCTTCCCGATCATCGCGCTCCGGCACGCGAAGGCAGTCTCACGCGCGGAGTGGGACGGACCCGACGCATCGCGCATCCTCACTGATCGGGGCCGGAGGCAGGCGAGGGCGATCGTCGCCCCGCTGCGCGCATTCGGTGTCCGCAAGATCATCACCAGCGATGCTGTGCGCTGCGTGCAGACTGTGGCGCCACTCGCGAAAGCCTTGGACCGCAAGTCCGTCGAGACCGAGCTGATCAGTCAGGATGCCTGGGAAGAGGGCGCATCCGACGTGCGAGCGGTGATCGGCAAGCGCGTGCGCGCGCGCAAGCCGGCCGTCATCTGCAGCCATGGTCCGGTACTGCCCGACCTCCTCAGCGAACTGGCCCTCGCGACCGGCACGATACAGGGTTCGTACCTGGGCAGCGCCTCATCGCTCGAGGTCGCTGCGTTCTCCGTCGCGCATCTGTCGGCGACCAACCCCGGTTCCGGGATCATCTCGATCGAGACGCACGTCCCCAAGGTGTGACCTCACGGCGCAGACGCCCAGTTCTGCGGCCCCGGGCCGAGTTCTTGTTCGCCACCAGTCGTTCACCTGCTGTTTACCAGCGCGGGAGAGTCTCGTTAACCGCCGCGCATAGCGTCACTGTGTGCCCTGCACCGGGCCTCAACCATTCAACGATCGAAGGATCCACAGTGAAGATCTCCCGAATCGCTCGCATCGGCGCCGTCGGCGCCGCAGCAGTTCTCGCTCTCGCCGGCTGTGCCGCGAACGAAGGCGGAACGCCCGAGGGCTCGGGCGAGCCCTCCACCTCGACCCTCACCGGCTCCGTCGAAGCGACCGGCGCCTCCTCGCAGGAAGCCGCCCAGCAGGCCTGGGTCGCCGCCTTCCAGACTGCAAACCCCGACACGACGGTGAACTACACCGCCACCGGCTCCGGCACCGGCCGCGAGAACTTCCTCGCCGGATCGTCGAACTTCATCGGCTCCGACCGTGCATTCAACGCTGAGGAGATCACCGCCGGCGGCTTCGGCTCGTGCACTTCCGACGAGATCGTCGAGATCCCGGTCTACATCTCCCCGGTCGCCGTCGCGTTCAACCTCGAGGGCGTGGACACCCTGAACCTCGACGGCGCGACGATCGCCGGAATCTTCGCCGGCACCATCACCAACTGGAACGATGCGGCCATCGCCGACCAGAACCCGGACGCCACGCTTCCCGACCAGGCGATCGTACCGGTCCACCGTGCCGACGCATCCGGCACCCAGGAGACCTTCACCAGCTACCTCGAGGCCGTCGCGCCCGATGTGTGGACGAACGAGGCCAGCGACGAGTGGCCGCTGTCGACCGGTGAGGCCGCAGACGGCACCTCCGGTGTCGTGAGCGCCATCACGAACGGCGTCGGCTACATCGGCTTCGCCGACGCTTCTCAGACCGCCGACCTCGGTCAGGTCGCGGTCGAGGTCGAGGGCGAATACGTCCCCTACTCGGCTGAGGCCGCCTCCGCACTGGTCGCCGCTTCGCCGCTGGAAGAGGGCCGTTCGGCTCACGACCTCGCATTCGCGGTCGACCCGGCTGCGGCTCCCGCCGGCTCGTACCCGATCGCGCTCGTGTCGTACCTCATCGGCTGCGTGGACTACGAAGACGCCGAAGTCGCCGCGCTCGTCAAGGGCTACTTCCAGTACGTCGCATCGACCGAGGGCCAGGACGTCGCCGCAGAGGCTGCCGGCAGCGCCCCGATCTCGGACGACCTGCGCGAGAAGGTCAACGCCGCGATCGACGCGATCGTCACTGAGTAACACGGTCCCTCAGTCCTAAGCTGAGAGCCGTGCTGAGGCCCCCGCGGCGCTGGTCGAATCGCTCGAACCAGCACCGCGGGGGCACACGCATGAACACGTCCCGCACATCCCTCCGAACACCCGTGGAGCCACGCAGATGACCACCACCACGACGGATACCGAGAGCACCCGTTCGCCCGTGTCACCGAAGGCCGTGCTTCGCCCGGGAGACCGCATCTTCTCCGGCACCGCCCTCAGCGCCGGCATCATCATCCTCATCACGCTGGCAGCGGTCGCCGTCTTCCTGGTCGTGCAGGCCATCCCGGCCTTCGCGCCTGACACCTCCGACAACCACATCCTCGAAGGACAGTCGTTCGTCACCTGGGTGTGGCCGTTCGTCTTCGGAACGCTGTGGTCGAGCCTGATCGCTCTGGTCATCGCCGCACCGATCGCGATCGGCATCGCGCTGTTCATCTCGCACTACGCGCCGCGCAGGCTCGCGGGCCTGCTGGGCTACATCATCGACCTGCTCGCGGCTGTACCGTCTGTCGTGTTCGGACTATGGGGCGCCCTCACGTTCGCTCCGATGCTCGTGCCGTTCTACAAGTGGCTCAACACGAACCTCGGTTGGATCCCGATCTTCTCCGGCACCCCTTCCGGTACAGGTAAGACCATCCTCACGGCATCCCTGGTCCTCGCCGTCATGATCCTGCCCATCATGACCGCCATCTGCCGTGAGATCTTCCTCCAGACGCCCAAGCTGCACGAGGAGGCGGCACTCGCCCTCGGAGCGACCCGCTGGGAGATGGTGCGGATGGCCGTGCTCCCCTTCGCCCGCAGCGGCATCGTCTCGGGCGCGATGCTCGGCCTCGGCCGCGCACTTGGCGAGACGATGGCTGTCACGCTCGTGCTCTCGCCGCTCGGCATCGTCACCTTCAACCTGCTGAACCCGGAGAACCCGACGACGATCCCCGCGATCATCGCGCTGCGGTTCCCCGAGGCCCACGATTCGGGCGTCAACACGCTCATCGCGGCCGGTCTGATCCTCTTCATCGTGACCTTCGCGGTCAACTTCGTCGCACGCTGGATCGTGTCGCGTCGTGCCGAGTTCTCGGGAGCAAACTGACATGACCGCCATCGCCGTCGCCCCCACCACCCACACCACGAGTGCGGGCCACCTGCCCAAGTGGGCTCCGTGGGCCCTCCTCGCGGTCTGCTTCGTGATCGCAGGCACGATCTTCGCCTTCGCCAACGCCGGTGGCGACCCCGCCGACTTCAACATCGCACTGACGCTGGTCGTCGGGATGATCTTCTACATGGCGCTCATCTTCGTGATCTCCACGGTGGCCGAGAGCCGACGTCACGCGACCGACCGTCTGATGACGGCTCTCGTGTCGGCGGCGTTCGTGGTCGCGCTGCTTCCCCTCATCTCGCTGCTCTACACGGTCGTCATCAACGGCCTCGCCCGCTTCGACGGCGAGTTCTTCAGCTTCTCCATGCGCAACATCGTCGGCGAGGGCGGTGGTGCCATCCACGCCGTCTGGGGCACGCTGCTCATCACCCTGGGAGCGACGATCATCTCGGTGCCGATCGGCCTGATGACATCGATCTACCTCGTCGAGTACGGCGAGGGCAAGAAGCTGGCCCGCGGCATCACGTTCCTGGTCGATGTGATGACCGGCATCCCCTCGATCGTCGCCGGTCTGTTCATCTACTCGGTGTTCGCACTCATCATGGGCCCTGGCACGCGCATCGGCATCATGGGTTCACTGGCGCTCTCCGTGCTCATGATCCCCGTCGTCGTCCGCGGTTCGGAAGAGCTTCTGCGCATCGTGCCGAACGAACTGCGTGAAGCCGCATACGCGCTCGGCGTGCCGAAGTGGCTGACGATCATCAAGGTCGTCATGCCGACCGCGATCGCCGGCATCGTCACCAGCATCATGCTCGCCATCGCGCGCGTCATCGGCGAGACCGCACCGCTGCTGCTCACGGTCGGCATCGTGCAGGGCATGAACCTCAACATGTTCAGCGGACAGATGTCGACGCTTCCGGTGTTCTCGTACATGCAGGCGAAGTACCCCGGTCTTCCGGCGGATGCCTACATCGACCGTGCGTGGGCCGCCGCGCTCACGCTCATCCTGATCGTGATGGTCCTCAACCTCGCCGGCCGCCTGATCGCCAAGGTGTTCGCGCCCAAGATATCCGGCCGCTGAGCCGATTCCCTTTCCCGACTGAAGTTTCCCGACCGAAGGATCTCTCAGATGTCCAAGAGCATCGAAGTAAACGACCTCAACGTCTACTACGGCGACTTCCTCGCCGTCGAGGGCGTCAGCATCGACATCAAGCCCAACACGGTGACGGCTTTCATCGGCCCGTCCGGCTGCGGCAAGTCGACCTTCCTTCGCACTCTCAACCGCATGCACGAGGTCATCCCCCGTGCCCGCGTCGAGGGCGAAGTGCTCATCGACGGCAAGAACCTCTACGGCGCGAACGTCGACCCGGTGCTCGTGCGCCGCCAGGTGGGCATGGTGTTCCAGCGCCCGAACCCGTTCCCGACGATGTCCATCAAGGAGAACGTGCTCGCGGGCGTCAAGCTCAACAACACACGCATGGCGAAGAGCGACCAGGATGCACTCGTCGAGCAGTCGCTGCGCGGCGCCAACCTCTGGAACGAGGTCAAGGACCGTCTCGACAAGCCGGGATCCGGCCTCTCTGGTGGGCAGCAGCAGCGTCTGTGCATCGCTCGTGCCATCGCGGTCTCACCCGACGTCATCCTCATGGATGAGCCGTGCTCGGCCCTTGACCCCATCTCGACCTTCGCCATCGAAGAGCTCATCGCCGAGATCAAGACCCAGTACACGGTCGTGATCGTGACGCACAACATGCAGCAGGCGTCTCGCGTCTCCGACAAGACCGCGTTCTTCAACATCGCAGGCACCGGCAAGCCGGGCAAGCTCATCGAGTACGACGAGACGGCCACGATCTTCACGACGCCGTCCGTGCAGGCGACTGAGGACTACGTCTCGGGTCGCTTCGGGTAATCCCGGCGCTCCCTCCCGGCGCTCCGTCCCCTCGCTCCCCTCGCTCCCTCCCGGAAAACCCAGACCATCTGGCGTGTCTGCGGTGTGTTGCACTACAACACACCGCACGAGACCAAGTCGGTCTGGGTTTTCCCGTTGATGACTCGTCCGGCACGGGATGCAGGGCGAGCGGCTTGTGCACGGAGAGCGACTTTGCGCGTATGGGCGGTGCTGGTGACCGGCCAGGATCTCGGTCATGTCCTTCACAACGGCATCCGCCGCGCTGCGCGCCCTCGGGCGCATGGCACGCACCGCAGAGCTCGCTCGGCTCGGGGTGACAGAAGCCGAGCTCACCCGCGCGGTCCGCACAGGCACCGTCGTCCGTCCGCGCCAGGGAGTGTATGCGCTCCCCGATTGCGGGGACGAGCTGCTGCATGCGGCTTCCCACGGCGGAACCGTCGGATGCTGCGCCGCAGCAAGGATGCTCGGGCTGTGGGTCCTGGACGTCCCGGAGCAGCATCACATCTGGCTCGGCCGCGCAGGCACTCCACGATCCGACTGCACCGGATGCCGCGTGCACTGGGACGATGGCACGGTCGAGGTCGGTATCCTCCCGCCGGTGCACAACGTGCTTCTGCAGATGGCGATCTGTGCTGACGAAGACACCTTCTTCGCAGCGTTCGAGTCGGCCCTTCGGCATCACAAGATCTCGCCAGGCGGCATCACCTGGTTGTGGAGCCGCCTGCCCCGACGACGACGCTGGCTCATCGACTTCGCACGATCCGATGCCGACAGCGGGCTCGAATCGCTTTTCAGGCTGCGGATGCACCGGCTCGGCGTCACGATGCGCTGCCAGGTCAGCATCCGCACCGTCGGCGAAGTCGATTTCGTCATCGGCGACCGCCTGATCATCGAAGTGGATGGGCGGGCGAATCACGAGCGCGAGAAGGAAAGAGCCAAGGACCTCGCCCGCGACGCCGCCGCGGCAACTCTGGGTTACGAAACTCTGCGGTTCACGTACGCGATGATCGTCCACCATTGGAAGAGCGCCGAGGCCGCGATCCTCGCCAAGATCGCCGATCGCGCGCACCTGCGCCCCGTGCACTGATCCCCAGAGCCAGTGCCACATCCTTCCGCCCGGAGAATCCACCCGTGACGTCGGAAATCCCAGTCCACGTGGCGCGCCGTCGGCGTGCCGGTCTAAGCCACACCGACGACACGCCAAGTCGTCCCCGTTTTCCGATGGGATCGGGGAGGACGTGCACCCGGACCGCCACGTCCGAAGCTATGCGCAACTCAGTCGCGGGGCGACAGGAGGTAGTGGTTCAATTCCGAGGTCAGGGCGTGGTCGACGGGCACGTCGACATCGTCGATGGTCGTGATGGGCGCCGCGAGGCGGACGCTGGACACCAGCCAGGCGGCATCGGCGCGGGGAAGATCGGATGCCGGAATGCGGTCGTACCCGGCATCAAGGCCATTTTCGGCGAGGTGCTCGTACACGCTCAGTTGGGTCGTACCGTGCAGGATCCCGCCGGTCGGCGCCGGAGTCGTGAAGCGGTCGCCGAATCGGAGGATGAGCGATGCGGTCGGCGCTTCGAGCACGAACCCGTCGCTGGAGAGGAAGATCGCGTCGTCCGCTCCCCGGCGATGAGCCTCCCGCAGCGCCGCCATGTTGACGGCATACGACAGCGTCTTCGCCCCGAGCAGCAGCCAGGGAGCCCGCTCGGCCACGTCGAGGCCGTACCCCCGGTCGAGGGTGACGACCTTGATGCCGACCTGCCGGACTTTCGTGAAATCGGATGCCGGTGCCGCCGTCACCCAGGCGGTCGGGGTTGGGCCGTGCTCGACGCCGCGGCTGAGGATCAGTTTGATCACGGACTCCCCCGCCGGACACTCCGACGCGGCGACAGCGACGGCCTGGCGCCACTGCTCCTGGTGAGGTACGGGAAGATCGCACAGCCGCGCCGAGTTCGCCAGGCGCTCCAGGTGCGGGATCACCTCCTGGGCGTGACCGTCGACCACGCCGATCGACTCGAATACGCCGTCGCCTCGTTGGGTGCTGAGCTCCCCCACGCTGAGCGCCGGAGCAGCAGCATCCACGACTGTGAACGTCTCCGCGAAGTCGGCGCGCTCCTCGGAGGCGTCGACGGGATCGATGATCAGAGCGAAGCGCCGGGTCATGCAACGACTCTACGACCACGGAGGCGGCGGGAATACCTTCGGCGTCCGGACGTTACAATGGACAGGCCGGGCCGCATAACCCCGGGCTCCAAATATTGCCGCTACGAGCGGCCTTCCGCCGAGAGGCGTTCTTGCGGCCCGGTCTTTCCATGTCCGGATCGACTGCGGCCCGCCGGCACTCGGTCAGGTCAGGCCGCCGACACGCCAGAGACCGGCCGCAGCGCTGAGATCGTTCGCGTACGTGCTCAACCGGCGCGCCCGCGTGGTCAGTTCCGTTGCGCGAGCGGGCTCGGTCACTTCGTAATCGTCTGCGGTATGCGTCGCACCGGAGACCTGCACACGGCAGAAGGCGGCGGCGCGTTCGAGCGCGACCGAGAAGTCGCCGCGGAAGACGCCGCGAAGAATCGTGTCGATCAGCGCCACGATCTCCTCAGGGTTCGCTGGAACGGGCGCGCCGGCCACGACAGCATCCACCGACTTGAGTTCGACACGACCGCGCTCATACAGCAGCGCAGAAGTCTGCGGGTCGCTGTGAATCGCCAACTGGAGCAGGTACAGACGCCAGAGCGCTCCGGGGAGCGAGACCGCTGGGGGCCGTGGCCCACAACTCGGCGATGTCGTCGATGCCGTGCTCGGCGGTGAACGCGATCAGGCGCTCCGCGCTCTCCCCGCTCTCGTCCTCACGAGCCCGGGTCAGCAGTGCGGAAGCCGTCGCGTGCGCGACCCTCGTCGCCTCTGCGGAATCAGACGATCCGATGAGGTTGTCGAACGATGCCGACGGGCGCCGTACAGGACGATGGAATTGCTCGGGCATCCATCCAGGCTACTCGCGCTCAGGCAGTGGGGATCGCGATGATCGGATCGCTCGTCGGCTGCCCGGTCGGTGATCCGCCGGCCGGCTCCACTGTCACGGCGATCACGTCGCCTTCGTGCATGTCACCGTCGAGCAGAGCGGTCGCGTTCCCGGCATCCGCCTCGAAAAGCCCGGCCGGAACTGGTTCATCGCCGCGCACGAACCAGAGCTCGTACGTCTGATCATCGGTGAGCGGTTCGAGTCCGTCTGCGACGAGCACTGCGCTGCCCACCGACGCCGACCAGTGCGCGGTGGCCACAGCGCCGGATTCCAGCTCCACAGACGCCTGCTGCGCATCGGAAGCCGATTGGATCTCCTCGAGCGCGACGACGGATGCCGGAGTGGCCAGCTGCGACGTCAGGGTGGCGATTCCGAAGCCGAGCCCCACGAGCAGCACCAGGCATGCGGCCAGCGCGAAGACGGCGCGAACCCATCTACGAGGCGGCCTCAGGAGGCCCTCCGCGGTCGCGGTCTGCGTCTCTTCTGCTGGCCCGTCGCTCTCCTGCGGAGTTGCGGCGATCTGTGCGAGCAGGGCGGCACGGATGTTCGAAGGTGGCGGTGTCGACGATGAGGCGGCGGCGAGCAAGTGCGCAGTCTGGACGTCGTCTTCGGCGATCGCCTGCCATTGCGGGTGATCGGCGAGGGCTTGCGCATAGCGCTGCTCATCGGCGTCCGACAGCGCGTGGAGGGCATGCCCTGCCGACAGCTCGTCGAATTCCTTCTCGTTCATGCATTCACCCCCATCTCGCTTCGCAGACGTGAGAGTCCATCTCTCATCCTCGTCTTGATCGTTCCCAATGGCGCACCGATCAGCACAGCGATCTCGCTCTGGCTGTATCCGCCGTAGTAGGACAGGACCAATGCCTCCCGTTGCGGATCCGGGAGCGTCGCAAGAGCTGCGATGACCTTGCCCCCCTCGATGCTCAACTCGACCTGCTCGGCGACACTGTCATGTGCGACGCCGAGATCACGCATACCCACCCGCACGTCGCGGTCAGCGCTGGACTGGGACGCGCGTACCCGATCGACCGCCCTGCGGTGAGCGATCGTGAGAACCCACGTCCTCCCCTGTCCCTTGTTCGGAGCGAACCGGCCTGCGGATTGCCACACTTCCAGAAAGACCTCTTGGAGCACTTCCTCGCTCTGCGAGCGGTTGACCAGCACACGCAGGATGAGCCCGAAGACACGCGAGGAGAGCAGATCGTACAGATCGGCGAACGCTCTCTGGTCTCCGGAGGCGACGCGGACGAGGAGGTCGGCGGCGAGGTCTCCCGCCGAACCGTCCTCCGGCATATCCACGCCGTCTATGACCATCACCCATAAGCATGCCGCATCCTCCTCGTCTCGTCTTGATCCGCCGCGCATGCGCGCATCATCCGATGCCGACGAAAGAATCTCTGATCCGTTCCCATCCGATCTCGAACGGGCTCCGAAGACTCATCGACACCGCGGGAATGCCGTGGTTCCGATTTCCGGAGGTAGACATGTTCAGCACCAAGAAGAAGATCACCGCAGCTCTCTCGCTCGGCTTCGCCAGCGTTCTCGTGCTGTCGGGTTGTTCGATGGGTTCAGACACGGCTGAAGAGCCGACTGAGCCGACCGCCCCTGAGACGTCTGAGGCGCCCGAGACGATGGATCCGGCGGGCAACCTCGTCGGTCCTGGTTGCGAGGCGTATGCCGAGGCAGTCCCGGACGGCGGCGGATCGATCGAGGGGATGTCGAAGGACCCGGTTGCCGTCGCAGCATCCAACAATCCGCTGCTGACGACCCTTGTCGCTGCCGTGAGCGGCCAGCTCAACCCTGATGTGAATCTCGTCGACACTCTGAACGGTGACGAGTTCACTGTATTCGCACCGGTCGACGAAGCATTCGCCAAGATCGACCCGGCCACCATCGAGGCTCTGAAGACCGACTCGGCCACGCTGTCGTCGATCCTCACCTACCACGTGGTTCCCGGCCAGATCGCTCCCGAGGACATCGCCGGCATGCACACCACAGTGCAGGGCGCCGACCTCGAGGTCACCGGCAGCGGCGACGAGTGGATGGTCAACGACGCGAACGTGATCTGCGGTGGAGTCCAGACCGCGAACGCGACCGTGTACCTGATCGACTCGGTCCTCATGCCCCCGGCTGAGTAAGAAGAATTCCGGCCTTTGGGGAGGCTGGAATGGGGGGCGACGCGGTCGCCGGCGAAGCTGTGTCGCCGGCGGCCGCGTTCTGTCGTTCTAGAATGTATCTGAGGGCCTCTAGCTCAGTTGGCAGAGCATCGGACTTTTAATCCGCGGGTCATGGGTTCGAGCCCCATGGGGCCCACCGTGTTCGACGTCAGACATCGGCAACTCCTGCGCGACTGCTTCGGAGTGCCGACAGTCCAAGACGAGATCGACAAGCCCGGCCGACGCCCCTGGCCTCTAGCACGGCTCGCGTTCAGCGACCACCCCCTTCACGCCATCCGCCCTCGACGGGAGAGTCGAAGCGTCCCGTCCGGGACATTCCACTCACCGCGAAAGGAATCAATGATGGCCGAGCTCACCGACAAGCGCGTCGCGTTCCTGGCGACGAACGGATTCGAGGACAGCGAACTCACCGGCCCCTGGGATGCCGTCACCGGCGGCGGCGCGTCCGCCCTGATGATCGCGCCGGAAGGGTCGGAGATCACCGGCAAGAACGGACACGTCCAGACCGTCGATCTCTCCTCCGCAGACGCTTCCGCAGACGACTTCGACGCCCTCGTGCTCCCGGGCGGCGTCGTGAACGCCGATCATCTGCGATTGGACAAGCCCTCGATCGCGTTCTCACGCGCCTTCTTCGAACAGCACAAGCCCGTCGGGGTGATCTGCCACGGATCCTGGATCCTCATCGAGGCCGACGTCGTCAGCGGTCGTACATTGACCAGCTACCCCAGTCTCGCCACTGATCTTCGCAATGCCGGAGCAGCCTGGGTCGATGAGGAGGTCGTCGTCGATCAGGGTCTGGTCTCGAGCCGCACACCGGACGACCTCCCGGCGTTCAATTCCAAGGTGATCGAGGAGATCGCCGAGGGAAGGCACTCCGGCCAGACGGCGTGACCGCGTGACGGCATGACGGCGTGACCGCGCTCAGGATGCCGTACGCGAGCGATGGCGCCTGACCGCGGCACGGTTCGCACACCGCACCGAGCAATAGCGCTGACGTCCGTTGCGGGTCACATCGACCACGACATTCGTGCAGGGCGCGGCGGCGCAACGGCACAGCCTACTCATCCCCCGGGTGACGAGATGCAGGGAGGTGCCGACGCTGATCACGGCCCGCAGCACAAACGGCAGCGCGTCGTTGCTGTCGCGATAGTGCAGGTGCCATCCCTCGCCGTTGTGGTCCACCAGTCGCGGATAAGCCGCCGCTGACGCCATCTGGTCGTTGAGCATGGCCGCTCGGTCCTCGTCGCGATCGCTGTCGACGATCAGCAGCCAGTCATCGATCACGTCGCGGCAGGCGGTGTGGTCGTCCACCCCATGGGCGAAATCCATCGTCATCCCGGCCTCGCGCGTGCGTTCGACGATGCCTTCGCGATGGGTCGGCCAGTCATTCGCAAGGGATGCCGCAAGAAGCACTGCGTACTCGCCGTAAGGGTTGAGATGCATAAGAGCATTACATCATGCTGGAGCCATGACCCGCCAGCACACTGCTTCCCTCCCCGTCCAGCCGGCCGCTTCCGCGGCGCACGAGCACGGCTGGACCGTCGAATCGCGGCATCCGACGAGCGAGGGCCTGGTGCTCTACGTGCGTTGCGGCCTGTGCGGCGTTCGCCGAGTCGATGTGCAGCTGACACCTCAGCTGCCACCGGAAGCGGTCAGTCGCGCGACGAGTGCCTCGGGATGCCGACCAGCTTCTCCGCGCCGGTGAGCACCGGCCGCACGGAACCGCTGGAGGCCGCCGCCAGTTCGGCGGACAGCGCCGGCAGCTCCGACGGCGGGGCCCACACCACGAACTCCGCCTTCGCGCGGTACACCGGGTCGCCGAGGAGGGCACCACGCGTGCGCACCCACTCGCGCAGCAGGTTGTCGTAGCGTCCGGCATCCGCATGCTCGACCGTGACCGCGACGGACGAGAGCATCCGTCGATCGACGATCGTCGCGAGCTCGAGCGCTTCCGAGACGGCAGAGGAGTAAGCGCGAACCAGGCCCCCGGCGCCGAGCTTGACACCACCGAAATACCGCGTGACCACCACGACGACATCGGTGAGCTCGCGGCGCAGCAGCACCTCCAGCATCGGCACCCCCGCCGTGCCGGACGGTTCGCCGTCATCCGAGGAGCGCGCCTGATCGCCGAGGGCTCCCGTGACCTGGGCCGAGCAGTTGTGACGTGCACCCCACGCCTCGTGCTTCACCGCCGCGATGACCCGATCCGCGTCCTCCGCAGACGCGACCGGCTCCGCGTGCGCGATGAATCGGGATTTCTTGATCACCAGTTCGTTGTCGACCGCCGCTGCGATCGTGGAGGGATATCGACGGGGCACTGCAGATCACGCGGTGAGTTCGACGAGCTTCCGCACGGTGCGCAGGTTGCGCGCCGTGCCTGCGACTCCGAGCGCCTTGTCCAGAGCCGCTTTCGTGAGCTTGGTGGCCTGCACCCCGAGTTCGCTGTAGGAGATCCAGAGATCGCTTGCCACGAGCGCGATCCGCTCCCCCGGCACAAGGCGCTCCTCGAGCGCGACGACGCCTTCTCTCGCAGGCTCGCCCTCAAGGAACATCGCGTGCACCAGCCTCTCGACCCCGTCGTCGAAAGGCTGGGCGGCGAGCGATCCCGTGAGCTCGTCGTGCGTGCGTGCGATCACCGGGGTGTCGACGCCGAACTCCGTCGTGATCACCTCACGGACGCGCGCGCAGGATGCCACGGCATCAGCCGGTTGGTCGCAGACGATGTTGCCGCTGGCGATGTAAGTGGAAACGCCGACGAGATCGGTCTCGGACGCGAGCACCTCGCGCAGACGCGCCATCGGTACGAGATTGCGCCCGCTGACGTTCACGGCACGCAGGAGCAGGACGCTACGGCTCACGCGTCGGCACTGTCAGGACCAGTGCCTTCCACCTGCGCGCTCTCGATCAGCTCCGCGCCGGCGTGGGCGAGCTCCGCGAGAGCTGCCGCACTCGAGTCCGCACCGACGCCTGCGACCAGATCCGTCAGCACACGAACGTGCACACCATGCGCGATCGCGTCGAGCGCGGTGGCCCGCACGCAGTGATCGGTCGCCAGCCCTACGATGTCGGCCGAGAGCACCCCGCGTGCGCTGAGCACAGCGGCCACGGTGGCGTCGTCGTCCGCGACGCCTTCGAACATCGAGTACGCGGGCTTGCCCTGCCCTTTTCGGACGTGATGAGTCACGGCATCTGTGGCGAAGAGCTCGTCGTAGTCGGCCCCTGGTGTCCCTGCGACGCAATGCACGGGCCAGGTGCCCACGAAGTCAGGGTCATCGGCGAAGTGTCCGCCGTTGTCGCTGTCGGCGTCGTGCCAGTCGCGCGATGCCGCGATCACGTCGTAATCGCTCGCCCGGGTGGTCAGATACGCCGAAATTCCGGATGCCACGGCATCCCCGCCCTCGACAGCAAGCGCGCCGCCTTCGGTGAAATCGTTCTGCACGTCGACGATGAGGAGTGCCCTGGTCATGATCCGAGGGTACGCCAACGACGAAGCCCCGTGATGTTCTTCACATCACGGGGCCAGTGGAGCCGCCTGTCAGAATCGAACTGACGACCTTTTCATTACGAGTGAAATGCTCTGCCGACTGAGCTAAGGCGGCGTGCGCTGCGAGAGCGGCACGATCAACGATATTACCCTGTTGAAGCCGCCACCGCGAACCGACGCCTCGGCACGGTCGGATCAGCTGCATTCGAGGTCAGCTTCAGGAACGACGTCGTCGAGGAAGTACGCCTCGACAGCCTCATCCACGCAGGTGTTCCCCTTGTTGTACCCGGTGTGGCCCTCTCCGACACGGGTGATGAGTACGCCCTCCTCGAGCTGCTCGGCGAGCGAGACCGACCACTCGTACGGAGTTGCCGGGTCGTTCGTCGTGCCGACCACGAGGATCGGACCTGCGCCTTCGGCATGGATCTCGCCACGCGTGCCGGTCGGAGGGTACGGCCAGACGGCACAGGTGTCAGGGCCGCTCCAGTACGGGGCGATCGTCGGCGCTCCGGCCTCGACCTTCGCCATCATGGCATCCTCAGCGGCCTGATCGTCTTCCAGCGGGTAGTCCATGCAGTTGTACGCGGTGAAAGCCTCGCTGGAGTTGTCCAGGTAGGTGCCATCCTCGCGACCGTTGTAGAAGTCCGCGAGGTAGAACGCGCTGTACGGGTCACCCTGCAGCGCCTCGTCGAGCGCCTGTGTGAGGAACTCCCAGCTGTCCTCGGAATAGAGCGCGGCGATGATGGCGGTCATCAGCGAATCGGCGCCGAGCATGCGTCCGTCGTCGTTCTTGAGCGGCGTGCGGTCCACGCTCGCGAGCAGCGCGCCGAGGTCTGCCATGGCTTCGTCGACCGTGCCGTTGAAAGGGCAGGAGCCCGAGTCCAGGCAGTCCTGCATGTAGGCGCGCAGCGCTGCCTCGAATCCGATGGCCTGGGTGGCGCCGACGTCGAGGCCGGGAACAGCCGGGTCGATCGCGCCGTCCAGCACGAGACGACCGGCCTTCTCCGGGTACAGCTCAGCGTACGTCGCGCCGAGGAAGGTGCCGTAGGAGTAGCCGAGGTAGTTCAGCTGCTTGTCGCCGAGCACCGCGCGGATCAGATCCATGTCACGCGCCGAGTTCACCGTGGTGACGAACGGCAGAATGCCTGCGCTGTTCGCCTCACAGGCATCCGCGAACGCCTGATCGGCCGTGGTGAGCTCGGCCTCCCACGCGTCGGTTCCCCGCGCTGCCGTCGGGATGTCGTAGAGGTACTTGTCCATGTTCGCGGCGTCGAAGCACTGCACGGCGGTGGAGTCGCCGACCCCGCGCGGGTCGAAGCCGATCACGTCGTAGTTCTTGATCAGATCGGCGCCGACCCCGTAGTCGAGGCTGTCGAGGATGAAGTCACGCCCACTGCCACCGGGGCCGCCGGGGTTGGTCAGCAGCGACCCCATCGGCGAACCGGTCGCCTGGTGCCGGACGACCGAGAGCTCTATCGTCGCCCCGTCCGATGGGTTCTCCCAGTCCAGCGGAGCGGTCACGTATGCACAGTCGAATCCTGCGGCTCCGCCGTCGCACTCGGCCCACTCCAACGTCTGCTCGTAGAAGGGCAGCAACTCTGCCGAGACGCCCTCGGTGTCCGGCTCGTTCGTCGTGGACGGCCTCGGCTCGGCGCCTTCCGGGATCAACGAGTACAGGCATCCGCTGAGCATCATGGATGCCGCGGCGATACCCGCTGTGATCGCGACGATGCGTCGCACACGAGAAGTCTGTCGAGTGGTCACGGTTTCCTCCCGCTCGCGACAGTCACGAGCAAACTCTCGAGGGCGAGCGTCGGAGCGACGTTGCGCTCCAGGGCTTCCCTGGTCTCGGCAAGATGATCAAGAACCACCAGCGTACGTGTCACCGGCCATGCCTGAGCCATGGCACTCAGATCGTCACGCAATTCCCGGTTTATGAGGTCGTCGCCGCGGCCGTACTGCAGCATCACGACATCGCGGAACATCGACTGCAGGTCGGTGAGCACCCGATCGATACCGTCGCGCAGACTTCGGGTCGCGCGCTTCTTCTGGTCGTCTTCCAACGCTGATATCTGTGAGCGGAGTGCCGGTGGGACCGCCTGCCCTTCTGCGATGCCGACGGTGCGCAGCAGGCTCGAGCGTTCGGCCGCATCGCGCTCGGCCGTCAGGGCCTTGGCGTCGTCGGTCGCAGCCTGGATGATGTGTCCTGCCACCTCCACGGCGCTGCCGACACCGCGCACTCCGAGTACGGAGCGCAGCGTGGTGTCGCGTCTGCGCCGTGCGGCGTCGTCGGTGGCCAGGCGCTGCGCCATGCCGATGTGACGCTGAGAATGCCGGGCGGCCTGCTCTGCCGTGACTTCGTCGGCGCCCGTGCGCTGCACGATCAGGCGCGCGACATCGTCGACGTCGGGTTCCCGCAGCCGCAGGGGCCGCACCCGCGAGCGGATCGTGGGCAGCAGATCGGCCTCGCTCGGGGCGCAGAGGATCCAGACGGTGTTCTCCGGCGGCTCCTCGAGGGCCTTCAGCAGCACGTTCGAGGTGCGCTCGACCATGCGGTCGGCGTCTTCCACGACGATGACGCGGTAGCGGCCGGCTGACGGAGCGAAGTACGAGCGCTCGACCAGCGATCTCGCCTCTTTGATGGTGATGATGACCTTGTCGGTTCGCAGCGCAGTGACGTCTGGATGCGTGCCCGCGAGAACCTGCCGCATCGTGTGCTCGTCGTCGGGGCTGTCGGCGATGAGTGCCGCCGCGAACGCGTACGCGAGGGTGGACCGCCCGGATCCGGGAGGGCCGGTGATCAGCCAGGCATGAGAGAGCGCGGCGGGATCGGATGCTGCGGTGCGCAGGGCGTCGACCGCGTCATCCTGCCCCCAGACGTCCGTCCACGGGAACGGGGCGAGCGAGGCGGCAGATGGCATGGACTCAGCCTAACCGGGGCATCCGACGCGCCCGCGCGCCGTCGAGCGCTTCGCTCTGATGGTGAGGACGCACTCAGACGAGAGCCGCGACTCGGGCACGGATGCCGGCGGCGATGACCTCGGGGGCCTGCGCGGCATCCAGCACCAGGAAGCGCTCGGGCTCCGCAGCGGCGAGCGCGAGGAACGACTCCCGCACGCGGGTGTGGAACTCGGCCTTCTCGGACTCCAGCCGATCGAACGGCTTGTCTGCAGAATCAAGACGGGTCCTGGCGGTCGCCGCGTCAAGATCGAGCAGCAGCGTCAAATCAGGCAATGCTCCCTCGGCCGCCCACAGCGACAGCTCGCGCACTTCGGTGGCATCGAGCACGCGTCCGGCACCCTGGTAGGCGACGGAGGAATCGAGGTAGCGATCCTGCAGCACGATCTCTCCACGCTCGAGCGCCGGCCTCACAACCGTGGCGACGTGGTGCGCGCGGTCGGCCGCGTACAGCAGCGCCTCGGCACGCGGGGCGATATCGCCCCTGTGGTGCAGCACGATGTCGCGGATCAGGTGACCGACCTCGCTGCCACCCGGCTCTCTTGTGCGCAGCACAGTGTGCCCAGCATCCGTCAGCCACTTCTCCAGCAGTTCAGCTTGAGTCGTCTTCCCCGAGCCGTCGCCGCCCTCGAGCGTGATCCACACTCCTGAGCGCGCAGTCACGGGCGCGCCTACTTCTTCGCCGCGTTCGCGGCGCGGGTCGCTGCAGCCTTCTTCGCCGCGGCCGAACGTGCGGCGGCCTTCTCCTCGTCGGTCTTCGCGGCCGGCTTCTTCACAGCGGATTTCTTGGCGGGTGCCTTCTTCGCCGCGGTCTTCTTGGCAGGCGCCTTCTTGGCAGGAGCCTTCTTCGCTGCGCCCCGTTTCGGAGCCGGGCCCTTGGCGCGCTTGTCCGCGAGCATCTGCACCGCGATCTCGAAGGTGATCTCCTCGGGCTTCTGACCACGCGGGATCGTGACATTCGTCTCACCGTCCGTGACGTAGGCGCCGAAGCGTCCATCCCGGATGCGGATCGGCTTGCCGCTGACCGGATCGGCGTCGAACTCCGCGAGTGCGCTGGACGCACGGCGGGAGCCGGCTCCGTACTTGGGCTGCGCGTAGATGGCGAGAGCCTGTTCCAGGGTCACATCGAAGATCTGCTGCTCGCTCTCGAGCGAGCGCGAGTCCGTGCCCTTCTTCAGGTACGGCCCGTAGCGGCCGTTCTGAGCGGTGATCTCGTCGCCTGTCTCGGGATCCGCGCCGACGACGCGTGGCAGGCTCAGCAGTGTCAGTGCGGTGTCGAGCTCGATGTCGTCCACGGACATCGAACGGAAGAGGGAGGCCGTACGCGGTTTGGGCGCATCCTTCTTGGCCGTCTTCTTCTTCGGCTTGTCCACGACCTCGCCGGTGGCCTCATCGACCGCGACGTCCTCCTCCGGGAGGTTCTCCTGCACGTAGGGGCCGTACCGGCCGTCCTTCACGACGATAATCCGACCGTTCTCCGGGTTCTCGCCGAGAACACGATCACCGGCGACGGGTGCGTCGATGAGCTCCTGCGCTTTCGCTGCAGTCAGCTCGTCGGGTGCCAGCTCTTCCGGAACGTTGACGATGCGCGGCTTCGCCTCGGGGTTCGCAGTGTCAGCCACCTCGAGGTATGGGCCGTACTTGCCGAAGCGAAGCGTCGCGGTGTCGGTGATGGGCGTCGAGTTGAGCGCACGTGCGTCGATCTCGCCGAGATTGTCGACGACCTGACGCAGACCTACCTGCGCATCGGAGCCGAAGTAGAACGACTTCAGCCATTCGACGCGCTTCTGCTCACCGCGCGCGATGGCATCGAGGTCATCCTCGAGAGCGGCGGTGAAGTCGTAGTCGATCAGGTCGGCGAAGTGCTCTTCGAGCAGCCGGACGACGCTGAACGCCATCCACGTCGGCACGAGCGCCTGACCGCGCTTGGTGGCATAACCGCGATCGATCACGGTGCCGATGATGCTGGCGAACGTCGAGGGGCGGCCGATGCCGTGCTCTTCCAGCGCCTTGACCAGCGAAGCCTCGGTGAAGCGCGGCTTCGGGGTCGTCTTGTGACCTTTCGCCTCAGCATCCGACATCGCGAGCTCGTCGCCGACAGCGACGGCGGGCAACGACTGATTCGAGTCCGCGTCGGCGTCGCCGCGCTTCTCATCACGGCCCTCTTCGTAAGCCTCGAGGAAGCCCTTGAAGGTGTAGACGGTGCCGGATGCCGTGAACTCGGCGACCTGGCCGGCGGCGTCGACCGACACTGTGACCGTGGTCGTCTCGTACTTCGCATCGGCCATCTGGCTGGCGACGGTGCGCTTCCAGATGAGGTCGTAGACGCGCAGTTCTTCGCGGTCGAGCTCGCCCGAGACAGAGGCGGGCTTGCGGAAGTTCTCCCCCGATGGGCGGATCGCCTCGTGCGCCTCCTGAGCGTTCTTGCTCTTGGACTTGTACACGCGGGGCTTCAGCGGCACGGCCTTGTCGCCGTAGAGCGCGACCGCCTGGCTCCGTGCGGCCTGCACCGCCTGGGTGCTCAGAGCCACGGAGTCGGTACGCATATAGGTGATGAAGCCCTTTTCGTACAGGCGCTGGGCGACGCTCATCGCCTGCTTCGCACTCATCGAGAGCTTGCGGCCTGCCTCCTGCTGCAGCGTCGACGTGGTGAACGGCGCATAGGGGCTGCGGGTGCCCGGCTTCGCCTCGACCTTCGTGACGGTGCCGGCGCCTGTGGCGTCGACGGCGTGCGCCAGGGCAAGAGCCTTCTTCTCATCGAGGACGACGACGGCCTTCTTCAGCGAGCCGGTGTCATCGAAGTCGGTGCCCCGAGCGAGCTGGCCGCCGTCGACGCGAACCAGGCGCACCTTGAAGGCGGTGCCGGTCGCGGAGGCGGATGCTTCGACGTCCCAGTAGTCGGCCGAGACGAACGCCATGCGCTCGCGCTCGCGCTCGACGATCATCCGAGTGGCGGCGGACTGGACCCGCCCGGCCGAGAGGCCGGTCTTGACCTTGTACCAGAGCACCGGCGAGACATCCCAGCCATAGAGCCGGTCGAGGATACGGCGGGTCTCCTGCGCGTCGACGAGAGCGAGATCGAGCTCACGCGTGTTGCCGATGGCCGCCTGGATCGCGTCCTTGGTGATCTCATGGAACACCATGCGCTTGACGGGGACCTTCGGCTTCAGCGTCTCCAGCAGATGCCAGGCGATCGCCTCGCCTTCGCGATCCTCATCAGTGGCCAGCAGGAGTTCGCCGGCGTTCTTCAGCGCACGCTTGAGTTCGGCGACCGTCTTCGTCTTCCGATCCGAGACGACGTAGTACGGATCGAAGCCGTTGTCGACGTCGATCGAGTACTTCCCGTATGCGGCCTTGTCAGCCGCGGGGATGTCCTTCTTGTCAGCGAGGTCGCGAATATGGCCGACAGAGCTGAGCACCTCGTAGTCATCACCGAGGTACCCCTGAATCGACCTCATCTTCGTCGGAGACTCGACGATGACGAGCTTCTTGCCTTCAGCCAAGGGTGCGTCCTTTCTTCGAAGCACACCATACACACCACTGTCGTGGTGCATTCACAGCGGAGCCGTGGGTGGAGCCGTCAGAATCCCTCGGGTGGCCCGGCGCGGGCTCGGGAGACGGCAGCAAGACCAGCGTACGCCGCCTGGACCTGCACGGTCGCCACCGGACCGTCGAACGCACACGACACGAGTGCCGCTCCGGATGCCGCGGCGACCCGCGCCGCGAGTGCGCAGGGCTCCTCACCGGTGACGATCGCGCCGGAGGCGGCATCGGCTGCAGCAAGCGCCGCCGCGTCCGCCGCGCCGGCGGCGCGCTGCGCCGTGACGGCCGCCCCTCCGACGGCCGCGAGGCCGAAGGAGAGGGAGGCCGCGACCGCCAGCACTCCGGCGGCGAGCGCACTGCCGGCCATCAGAGCCCTCCGCTGAGTGCGCAACTCGACGCGGTCAACGGAATGTGGATCACCCTGCCGATCACGGCATCCATCCGTGCGCTGACGCAGCTGAGGTCTCCACGCGTCTCGCTCGACACCTGCGCGCCGCTCACTGCTGTCGTGACTGCCGCGTGTGCGGTCGCAGTGCTCTCGCCCCGTCCCAGCAGACGGGCGGCGTCGGCGACTCCATCCTGCAACGACACCTGCCTGGCGGCGGCGCCGAGCGCGCCCGCGCCCAGCAACAGGGTGAGCACCACCGCCGGGAGCGCGATCGCGAGCTCCGCGGCGACGGATCCGCGCTCAGCGTCGGTCTTCTTCTTCCCAAGGTGCTCGTCGCTCATCACAACACGCGCACCGGCTAGGAGACCGTGAGCGCCCGACGCACGAGATCCGTCAGGATGCCGCGCACTTCGTCCGAGCGCATGATGACGACCAGGAGCCCCGCGAACGCCACGGCCGCCATGGTCGTGATGGCGTACTCGGCTGTTGCGGCACCGGACTCGTCGGTGAACAATGACGCCGCGCGGCGCCGGGTGAGGAGGGGGACGGTGTTCATGAGTTTCCTTCTTTCTTTCGGGCCGCGGTCGGATCGACAGCGGGGTTCAATCCGGCAATGGGTTCAGGTCGGCAACGGGTTCAGATCGGCAGCGGGGTCGAGGACATGACAGAGAGCATCAGCGGCGCGACGCCGAGCAGCAGGAAGGCGGGGAGCGTGCAGACGCCGAGTGGGATGAGCAGCTGCGAGGAGAGCTTCGCTGCACGCAGGCGTCCGCGGATCCGGGCATCATGACGCTCCTGCGCCGCGGCCGCCCGCAGGAGTTCGCCCGCAGGTACGCCGGCTGCGCGCGACAGCTCGAGCACTCCCGTGGTATGCGCGCCGCTGATGCGGTCGCGGGCCGGGCTGTCGTCCACGAGCCGCAGCGAGCGTTCGATGGACGCGCCGCCCGACAACGCGACGGCCATGAGCTCGGCATGCATTCCGGGCGTTCCCTGATCCGGCTGGGCCCGCCGAAGCAGCCGGCGCGTCCACGCGCGGGCGCTCAGTACGAGCAGCAGGCCGACGATCAGGCACGCAGCACCGATCGGATTGCTGAACAGCACGCTCACCGTGTCGAAGCCGAGTGCGAATCCGAGCAGGAGTCCAGCGAGGGGCATCCAGAGCAGCAGCCGGGCAGTACCGGCCGGCTCTGCGAGTGCGATCCGCACATCGTCAGCTGCGGCAGCCGCGTCCCGCATCGTCTCGGCGAGCGACCTCAGCACCTCCGAGAGAGGAGCGCCGACCGTCGTCGCGACATCCCATGCGGCGGCGACGTCCGCCCATGCCCCTCCTTCCGCCTCGATCGCGTCGACGAGAGCGGCACCGTCATCGCACCGTTTGACCACGCTCTCTGCATGCGTGTCACCGGAGTCGGCCAGGTGACGCCACGCGTTGAGGGGAACGGCCCCCGCCTGCAGCAGCACGGCGAGTGTGCGCACCGAGACAGCAGCTTCGTCGGCACCGGCATCAGGTGTCTTCGCCGGCCGCCCAAGCTTCGACGAACGTGTATCCGTCACCGCGTGCTTCACCACGGTCTCACCTCCTCGATGTCGAGTCGATCGGCGCGCAGCAGAAGTCGCCCCACCTTGGCGATGCGACGCACTCCATCGCCACCACGGGCGAGATGCACCACGACGGTGAACGCGCTCACGGCCTGTCGGGCAAGAGCCGTCGCGTCCATGCCGGCGAGCGCGCCGAGCGCCTCCAGACGGGCAGGCACATCGACGAGCCCGCTGGCGTGAAGGGTGCCAGCGCCGCCGTCATGACCGGTGTTCAGCGCTGAGAGAAGTTCACGCACCTCTTCGCCGCGGCACTCGCCGACGACGAGCCGATCCGGTCGCATGCGCAAGGATTCGCGGACGAGTCTGGCGAGAGTGATCGACCCGGCTCCTTCCAGATTCGCCTGTCGAGCCTCCAGGGCGACGTGGTGCGGGTGCGCAGGCCGCAGCTCGGCGACGTCCTCGATCGTGACTATGCGCTCGACCGCGGGAACCCCGTGCAGGAGCGCTGCGAGCAGTGTCGTCTTGCCGGTTCCGGTACCGCCGGTGATGAGGATGTTCGCCCGATCTGCGACCAGCTGTTCCAGCCACGCCTGTTGCAACGCATCGAAAGCTCCGAGAGCTGCGAGCGCGTCGAGGTCAGCGGCGCGCACACGAGGGATGCGCACCGACACCGCGGTGCCGGACGTCGACACCGGTGCGAGTACGGCGTGCACTCTGATGCCGGATGCGAGCCGCACATCGACGCAGGGCGACTGATCGTCCAGGTGACGGCCTCCGGCTCCGATGAGCGCTACCGCGAGGTCGCGCACCTCGCGCTCAGACGCAGCCCATTCCGCCACTCGCTCCGCGCCGTCGCCACGATCGACGAAGAGCCCGTCAGCGCCGTTCACGAAGACGTCTGTCACCCGTGGGTCGGCGCAGTGCTCTGCAAGCGGGCCGAACGCGGCATCCAGGTCTGCCGGGAGCAGGTGGGCGCTGGCTGATGCAGGCGCCGTATCGCGCGGCTGGATGATGAAGGGCTGTGGCATGCCCTGACGCTAAGCGCCTGCGAGAACCCGCACACGGCGCAATCCCCCGTGCTGTGCGCAACCCGCCATGATCGCGGAGTGGTGCAGAACGACTGCGGGCAGAGAGAAGGGCGGCACCCCACGGGGGGAATGGGATGCCGCCCAGAGGCGTGCCGGGTCCGGGGAGAACGGGCACGCCGAGGCCGAATGAAATTGCGGCTGTCGTCGAGTGTACGCATGGCAGCCGTCCTCACAAAACCGATCCTGCTACCGACTTTCGGCGGTATTGACGGAATCAGGCGCAGACTAGATTCACCGTGTCATGGTCGTGCGCTCTGCACGATCCCGTCCCGCCGCAAAGGAGCGCACGCCGTGAGCAGCCAGATCGACCATCTCCTCGACGAGACCCGCAGGTTCCCGCCTTCGGACGAGTTCGCCGCATCCGCCGTCGCTCAGCCGGAGATCTATGAGCGCGCGGGGGCCGACCGCGAAGCCTTCTGGGGCGAGCAGGCCCGCGAGCTGCTGCACTGGCACAAGCCGTTCACACGCGTCCTCGACTGGTCGACGCCGCCGTTCGCGAAGTGGTTCGACGACGGCGAGCTCAACGTCGCCTACAACTGCCTCGATCGTCATGTCGAGGCGGGCGATGGCGATCGTGTCGCCATCCTGTGGGAGGGCGAGCCTGGCGATTCACGCCGCATCACCTACGCCGAGCTCACCGAGGAGGTCAAGCGCGTCGCGAACGTGCTGACCGGGTTCGGCGTCGGCGCCGGGGACCGCGTCGCCATCTACCTGCCGATGATCCCCGAGGCGATCGCAGCGATGCTTGCCGTCGTACGTGTCGGCGCCGTCCACTCCGTCGTCTTCGGCGGGTTCAGCGCCGACAGCCTGCGTTCACGCATCGACGATGCCGGTGCGAAGGTCGTCATCACCGCAGACGGCGGCTACCGCAAGGGCCGCGTCTCCGCGCTCAAGCCCGCCGTCGATCAGGCGCTCAGCGACAGAGGCGACGGCGTGCAGCAGACCGTCGAGCACGTTCTCGTCGTCAAGCGCGGCGAGAACGAGGTCGACTGGGTGGAGGGGCGCGATGTGTGGTGGCACGAGGCCGTTCCCGCGGCATCCGCCGGCCACGAGGCGAAGGCGTTCCCTGCGGAGAATCCGCTGTTCATCCTCTACACCTCCGGCACCACCGGAAAGCCGAAGGGCATTCTGCACACATC
The DNA here is from genome assembly GCF_030815955.1 of Microbacterium murale. Lineage (NCBI taxonomy): Bacteria > Bacillati > Actinomycetota > Actinomycetes > Micrococcales > Microbacteriaceae > Microbacterium > Microbacterium murale. Next base: position 579,070 of record NZ_JAUSXK010000001.1, read on the forward strand.
AGGCGGCTACCTCACTCAGGCGGCGTACACCCACAGGAACGTCTTCGATCTGAAGCCGGAGACGGATGTGTTCTGGTGCACGGCGGATGTCGGCTGGATCACCGGCCACACCTATGTCGCATACGGCCCGCTCGCGAACGGTGCGACGCAGGTGCTGTACGAAGGCACGCCGGACGCCCCGCATCCGGGACGCTGGTGGGAGATCATCGAGAAGCACGGCGTGACGATCTTCTACACCGCGCCGACCGCGATCCGATCGTTCATGAAGATCGGCCGCAGCGTGCCGCGCAAGTTCGACCTGTCGTCCATCCGCCTGCTCGGATCAGTGGGAGAGCCCATCAATCCCGAAGCGTGGATGTGGTACCGCGAGGTGATCGGCGCGAACAAGGCCCCCATCGTCGACACCTGGTGGCAGACCGAGACCGGAGCGATCATGGTGTCGCCGCTGCCGGGCGTGACGGCGACCAAGCCTGGCTCCGCGCAGGTGCCGCTGCCGGGAATCACCATCGACGTGGTCGATGAGACAGGCGAAGAGGTCGGCAACGGCAACGGCGGTCTGCTCGTGATCACCGAGCCGTGGCCCAGCATGCTGCGCGGCATCTGGGGCGACCCGGAGCGCTACAAGGAGACGTACTGGGAGAAGTTCGAGAAGCAGGGCTACTACCTCGCCGGTGACGGTGCGCGACTGGATGAGGACGGCGACCTCTGGCTGCTCGGACGTGTGGATGATGTGATGAACGTCTCCGGTCACCGCCTGTCGACCGCTGAGATCGAGTCGTCGCTCGTGGCGCACGAGGCGACGGCGGAGGCCGCCGTGGTCGGCGCATCCGACGAGACCACCGGCCAAGCGGTCGTCGCGTTCGTGATCATCAAGCAGAGCTACCTCTCCGAGCACGATCCCGCCGGGCTGGCGACTCACCTGCGTCAATGGGTCGGCGAGCAGATCGGTGCGATCGCCCGGCCTCGCGACGTCTACATCGTCGATGAGCTGCCCAAGACGCGCTCCGGCAAGATCATGCGCCGATTGCTGCGCGATGTCGCTGAGGGCCGCGAGGTCGGCGACACGACGACGTTGGCCGACACAGCGGTGATGAGCATCATCTCGGCACAGGTCAAGTAGCCGGCTCAATGGAGAAGGTCCCCTCATCCATCGGATGCGGGGACCTTCTCCATTGCGGTCAGGCGAGGATGAAGGTGACCTCGACCTCGACCGGGCTGTCCAGCGGGAGCACGGCGACGCCCACGGCCGCGCGGGCGTGCACACCCGCGTCACCGAAGATCTCGCCGAGCACGTCGCTCGCGCCGTTGATGACGCCGGGCTGGCCGGTGAAGGCCGGATCGGATGCCACGAAACCGCCGACGCGCAGCACGCCGCCGATCTTCTCCAGTCCACCCGCGGCGGCGGCCGCGGCAGCGAGCGCGTTCAACGCGCATGTGCGGGCGTAGGCCTTGGCACCCTCCGCCGTGACCTCGACGCCGACCTTGCCCGTGGCGGGCAGAGCACCCGCCGCGAACGGCAGCTGGCCGGAAGTATAGATGAGCCCCCCGTGCACCACAGCGGGAACGTATGCCGCGACAGGTGCAGCGACATCCGGCAGCTGGATGCCGAGTTCGGAGAGACGGGCTGCGACGCTCACGCGGCACCGCTTTCGAACTGGCGAGACGCTTCAGCTGCGGCCGCCAACCCCGCACTGTTCGATCCGTCCTGAGACACGGGTCGCTTGAAGTACGCCACCAGGCCGCCTTCCGGCCCCTGGACGACCTGCACGAGCTCCCAGCCCTGCTTTCCCCAGTTGTTGAGGATCGCGGCGGTGTTGTGGATCAGCAGCGGGGTGGTCAGATACTCCCACGTGGTCATGTCACTCCTGCGGTCAGAGACGATCGGCACACCCGAGCGTCAAAGGCGGTATTCAGGGAACTCCCCTACGATCTAGCGTATGCCTCAGAAGAATCGCACGGCGAAAGGCGTGCTCGGCGGCCTCCTCGGCCTGATCGGGCTCAGCGCTGTCGCCGGGGTCCTGGTCACCGCGACGGTCACACCCGCACTCGCCGTCGCCGGAGCCGCCGGATCCCAAGCACTCGACCTGTTCGAGAACCTGCCTTCGTATCTGAAGCCGGATGCCCCGATGGAGCCGAGCACGTTCTACGCCATCGGTCACGACGGCCAGCCGGTGCAGATGGCGACGTTCTTCGACCAGAACCGCACCCAGGTGAACTTCGATCAGGTCTCCCCTGTCGTGTACGACGCGATCCTCTCCAGTGAGGACAAGGGCTTCTACGAGCATGGCGGAGTGAACCTCGGTGCGACGGCGAAGGCACTGATCGACAATGTGCGCGGCACCTCGTCGCGCGGCGCATCGACGATCAGCCAGCAGTACGTGAAGAACGTCCTCGTGCAGCAGTGCGAGCAGAAAGTGCTCCCCGGTGACGAGGACTACTCGGACAAGACCGCGCAGTGCTGGTTGGATGCGACCAACGCGGTGGGAACAGACGGCATCGAGCGCAAGCTGCAGGAGATGCGCTACGCCATCCAGATCGAGAAGGACTACTCGAAGAACGAGATCCTGCTCGGCTACCTGAACATCGCCAGCTTCGGCGGCACCGTGTACGGCATCGAGGCCGCAGCGAACCATTACTTCAGCGTCCCCGCGACAGACCTCACCGTCGCCCAAGCCGCGACACTCGCCGGCATCGTGCAGAATCCGAACCGATACCGCATCGACAGGCCGGAGGGCTCCGCCACCGATGACGCGGGCAATGCGGTCAACAGCGCGGAAGACGGCTACAGCTTGACGAAGGTGCGCCGCGACTACGTCATCAACCGCATGTACGCAGACGGCAAGATCACCGAAGCGCAGCACGCCGAGGCGATCGAGTCACCCATCACCCCGGTGCTCACGCAGCCTGCTCAGGGTTGTGCGGCTGCCCAGAACAACGCCTACTTCTGCCAGTACGTGAAGACCCTCGTGCTCAACGACCCCGCCTTCGGCGAGACGCTGCAGGAGCGCACGAAGGCTCTGCAGCGCGACGGCCTGGAGATCTACACGTCGCTCGACCTGCGGATTCAAGACCCAGCGGTCGCCGCGATGCAGAGCCGCGTGCCGCCGAACCTCGACAGTCAGTACTTCGGCGGCACAGGCGTCACGGTCGAGCCGGCCACCGGTCGGATCCTCGCGATGACGCAGAACACGATCTTCCAGGAGACGGCGACCGACGATCAGGCGTACACCAGCCTCGTGTTCGCCTCGGACACCGCACACGGCGGCGTCCCCGTCGGCTCGGCGTACAAGATCTTCACCCTGATCGACTGGCTCGAGACCGGCCACTCGGTCAACGAGTCGATCAACGGACGCAATCAGACGATGAAGATGACGGCGTCCTGCACCGGCTCGACCTGGGACTTCGACACCAGCGACGTCGGCAACTTCAACGGGGTCTCGGGATACACGGGAACGCCCATGCGCTTCACCCGCGACTCGCTGAACTCCGGCTATTTCGCCATGGCATCCCGGCTCGACATCTGCGACATCAACAAGGTCGCAGACCGCATGGGCGTGACGCGCGGCGACGGCACACCCGTCACCGAAGGGGCGGACGCGAACGTGCCGTACAACGTGCTGGGTTCGCAGTACATCGCCCCCCTGGACATGGCCAGCGCATACGCCACTGTTGCGAACAAGGGCGTGTACTGCGCGCCGAAGGCGATCGACAGGGTCGTCAACCAGAAGGGCGAAGAGCTCCCCGTGCCGGAGACGTCCTGCGACCAGGTGATCTCCCCCGAGGTCGCGGCCACGGCCGCATATGCCCTCCAGGGCGTCATGGATCCCGGCGGAACCGGTGACCGTGCGAACCCTTTTGACGGCACACCTCTGATCGGCAAGACGGGCTCGCACAACGAGTACGGGACGATGATGATCGAGTCCAGCACCAAGGCCGCCACCGCCGTCTACATCGGCCGCTGGAAGGGCGACGCCGACATCTGGGGACAGTGGTACAACGACAACCTCCTGCAGGACATCCGCTACGAAGTGGCGCGTGACATGCAGACCGAGGCCGACCGCGTGCTCGGCGGCGGCGACGAGTTCCCCGGTCCCGATCGGAACCTCACGAAGGAGGTGTGGGTCGACCTGCCGAACGTCCTCGGCCAGACGGTGGCGGACGCGACAGCGACGCTGGAGAACGCCGGATTCTCAGTGAGAGTCGCAGACCCCGTCGACAGCGATGCCGCCGCGGGCATAGTCGCCACGCAGGATCCAGGGGCAGGGCAGGTGTCCAGTGGCACGACGGTCACGATCTCGCCGAGCAACGGGCAGGGTGCGACAGTGCCCGACGTGACCGGAAAGAAGCTCGCCGAGGCCGTCGAAGCGCTGAAGGCCGCCGGCTTCGTCAGCGTGACCCCGCACGCGTCATGTACCGGTGATGATGCCAAGGCGGTGAAGAGCACCAGCCCTGCCGCAGGGACGGCGACGAAGAAGACGACCGCTGTGACCGTCAAGTGCTCGTAGCCGGCGCGCGCTCCGCCCATCCGGCCCTCCTCGCGCTCGGCGCGGTGGGGGCCGTCGGCGCGGCCTGCGCGGTGTGGGGCATCGGTATCGAGCGCTACCTGTTCACGGTGCGCCACGTCACGGCCGAAGCTCTCACTCCCGGCGCGCGGCCCATCCGGATTCTGCACATCTCCGACGCGCACATGGCTCCGTGGCAGCGGCGCAAGCAGGACTGGCTGTCGTCGCTCGCCGCACTCGAACCCGATCTCGTCATCAACACGGGCGACAATCTCGGGCACCGCGACGGACTCCACGGCATCCGGCGCGCCTTCGATGCGTTCGAGGGGATCCCCGGCGTCTTCGTGCACGGCTCGAACGATGTGTACGGCCCCTCGCCGCGCAACCCGCTGCGCTACTTCTCCGGCCCCTCGAAGCGCCACCAGGAGCCGGAGCATCTCGACACCGCTGCGCTCGACGCGTACTTCACCGACGAGCTCGGCTGGACGGCACTGAACAACACGGCTGCGCGCGTGAGTGTGGCGGGCACCGATGTCGATCTGTTCGGCGTCGATGACGCGCATCGCGACTGGGATGAGCTCGACGCGCTTCCCGGCGCGATCGCGTCTCTCGGCGCTCGGGATGCCGGCACTCCCCTGCTGGGCGTCACGCACGCGCCCTACCAGCGTGTGCTCAATGCCTTCACGGACCTCGGTGCGCAGGCCGTCTTCGGTGGGCATACGCACGGCGGGCAGGTCTGCCTCCCCGGCTTCGGCACGCTCGTGGCGAACTGCGACATCCCGCTGAAGCAGGCGAAGGGGCTCAGCACTTGGAGCCACGACGGTCGCAGCATCCCGCTGAACGTCAGCGCCGGCTGCGGGCACTCGATCTACGCACCGGTGCGTTTCGCCTGCCGCCCGGAGGCGACACTGCTGACGCTCACCGCGCGGGACACGCCCGCATAACGCGGGAGAGCATCGATTCGGCGCAGCGGACGTTTCACTGTAGACTCAAACGGTTGCAACGGGGTGTGGCGCAGCTTGGTAGCGCGCTTCGTTCGGGACGAAGAGGCCGCAGGTTCAAATCCTGTCACCCCGACCACTGTTGCAAGAAGGCCGCCCTCCGGGGCGGCCTTCTTCACATCCGAGAACCGGCGGGACGGACCGCTCAGCTCCGCTCACTTAGGCTGGAGACACCATGACCACGCCCCGCCTCGTCGCCTTCGACCTCGACGACACTCTCGCCCCATCGAAGAGCCCGATCGATCCGCGAATCGCCGCCCAGCTGCTCACCCTGCTGCAGCACGTCGACGTGGCGATCATCTCCGGCGGCAACGAGCAGCAGTTCCGCACGCAGGTGATCGCTCAGCTCGGCGACGCGGATGCCACCGATCTCGGCCGCCTGCATCTGCTGCCGACCTGCGGCACTCGTTACCTGCGTCACGACGGCGAGGGCTTCGACACCGTCTACGCGCACGACCTGTCCGACGAGGAGAAGTCCGCCGCTCTGCAGGCGCTTCGCGAAGAGGCGGAACGGCTCGGTCTGTGGGAGCAGAACCCCTGGGGCGAGATCCTGGAGGACCGAGGCTCGCAGATCACCTTCTCGGCGCTCGGGCAGAAGGCTCCGCACGACGCGAAACAGGCCTGGGATCCTTCCGGTGCCAAGCGCAGCCGGCTCCGCGATGCCGTCGCCGCCCGCCTTCCTGAACTCGAGGTGCGTTCCGGCGGATCCACGTCGATCGACATCACCCTCGCGGGTATCGACAAGGCCCACGGCATGAAGGCGCTCGCCGAGCACACCGGCATCCCCCTCAGCGACATGCTCTTCTACGGTGACCGGCTCGACGAAGGCGGCAACGACTACCCCGTCAAGGCGCTCGGCGTCCACTCGATCGCCGTGTCCGGATGGGAAGACACCGCATCCGAACTGGAAGAACTGATTCCGACGCTTTAGCCGCGGGCAGCCAGCCTGGTCGTAGCATGGCGGCATGGATCCGCTGACGCTCACCATCCTCGTCGCCGCTTGCGCCAGTGCGGCCTGTTGGCTGCTGTCGCTGTTCACCCGTGACACCTCGTGGGTGGACCGCGCCTGGTCGATCGTGCCTGTCGTCTACGTGTGGATCTTCGCCGTGGAGGCGCTCGCCTCGGGCATCGACGCGACGCGCCTCGTGATCATGGCGCTCCTCGCCACCGCCTGGGGAGCCAGGCTCACGTTCAATTTCGCACGCAAGGGCGGCTACACCGGCACCGAGGACTACCGGTGGGCGATCCTCCGCGGGCGGATGCGGCCGTGGCAGTTCCAGGTCTTCAACCTGCTGTTCATCATCGGGTTCCAGATGACGCTGCTCGTGCTCATCACGCTGCCGGCGCATGTCGCGCTGCAGCACCCGGCCCCGTTCACCGCATGGGATGCCGTGTTCACCGTGCTCTTCCTCGCGCTGCTGATCGGCGAGACGATCGCTGATCAGCAGCAGTGGAACTTCCATCGTCGGAAGGCGGCCGGCGAGGCATCCGGATTCCTCACCGCCGGCCTGTTCCGCTACAGCCGTCATCCGAACTTCTTCTTCGAACAGGCCCAGTGGTGGGTGTTCTATGCGATCGGAGCGACAGCGGCGGTCGCATCCGGTATCGGCATCCTCGGAGGAGCGCTGAACTGGACGATCATCGGCCCGCTGCTTCTGACCGCGCTCTTCATCGGCTCCACGATCTTCACCGAGTCGATCTCGGCATCCAGATACCCCGAATACACCGAGTACCGGCGCACGACATCGATGCTCGTGCCCCTTCCACCCCGTGCCGCACGGCAACGCGAACGGCGCTCAGCGGGCTGAGACCGCCGCCTGCGTCGCCGCGCCGCCCACTGGCACGAGACGGGTGAGCTGGGTCACATGACCGGGCTCGAGCTCGGCGAGTGATGCGACGCCGAGCAGACGCATGGTGCGCTCGATCTCGGTGCGCAGGATCGCTATCGTGCGGTCGACGCCTTGCCTCCCGCCGGCCATCAGCCCGTACAGATAGGCGCGCCCGATGAGTGTGAAGTCCGCGCCGAGGGCGACGGCCGCGACGATGTCAGCGCCGTTCATGATGCCGGTGTCGACCATGACGGTGAAATCGTCGCCGACCTCCTTGCGCACCTTCGGCAGCAGATGGAACGGGATCGGTGCCCTGTCGAGCTGACGCCCGCCGTGGTTCGACAGCACGATGCCGTCGACGCCGGCGTCACGCAGCTTCACAGAGTCCTCGACGTTCTGCACGCCCTTGATGACGAGCTTGCCCGGCCAGAGGTCTCTGATGACCGCGAGATCGTCGTAGCTGATCGTCGGGTCCATCGCGGCGTCCAGCAGTTCGCCGACGGTGCCGCCGGTCGTGCTGAGCGATGCGAACTCGAGCTTCGGCGTGGTCAGGAAGTCCCACCACCACCACGGGCGGGGGATCGCGTTGATGATCGTTCCGAGTGTCAGCTGCGGCGGGATAGAGAACCCGTTGCGCTTGTCGCGCAGGCGGGCGCCGGCGACCGGGGTGTCGACGGTGAACTGCAACGTGTCGAAGCCAGCGGCGGCCGCACGGCGGGTGAGTTCGTAGGAGATCTCCCTGTCGCGCATGACGTACAGCTGGAACCAATTGCGTCCGTCCGGGTTCGCAGCCTTCACTCCCTCGATCGAAGTGGTGCCCAGGGTGGAGAGCGTGAACGGGATGCCGGCGGCTGCTGCCGCACCGGCACCTGCCTCCTCGCCTTCGGTCTGCATCAGGCGGGTGAAGCCGGTCGGTGCGATGCCGAATGGCAGCGCGCTGGGTCCGCCGAGGATGTCGACCGACGTGTCGACGTCGGGAGCGGGCTTCAGGATGCCGGGGTGGAACTCCACATCCCGGAACGCCTGACGGGCGCGCGTCAGCGACAGCTCTCCTTCGGCGGCGCCGTCGGTGTAGTCGAACGCGGCCTTGGGCGTGCGACGCTTCGCGATCGTGCGCAGATCGTCGATCGTGAGGGCCGCGTCGAGGCGGCGCTTGCGTCCGTCGAGCTCGGGCTTCTTGAACTTCATGAGCTCGAGCAGCTCTGAAGGCTTGGGAACCTGGCGGGTGACCATGGCGTTCCTTTCAGTGTGTCGGATGAGTGGGAGTCAGACCGGCCGCGGTGTAGTAGCCGGTGATGTGGTCGTGGACGAGGGTGCGCGCGGCATCCGCATCTCCCGAATCGATCGCGGCGATCAGCGCGCGATGCTCGTGCCGCAACCGGGACGCCATGGCATCCCAGTCATCGATCGCCGCCGATCCGGCGAGCACGTACGATTCGATGGAGGTTCGCAGGCCCGCCATCATCGCGGCGATCACGGTGTTGCCGCTGGATTCGGCGAGCGCCAGGTGCAGCTGCGCGTCCAGCGCGAGGAACTCGCTGGTGGCGAGTCCGTCGGCATCCATCGCATCGAGCATTCTGTGCGCCGCGCTCGTGTCGCGCATTTCGTCCGATGCGAGGGCGGTCACGACGGCGTCCTCGAGGACGAGGCGAGTGCGCACGACATCACGCAGCGCGAAGCCCTGTGCGGCCACCTGAAGGCGCAGCAGTGCCGAGAGGCCCCCAGAGGGCGTGGCGATGACGATCGCACCGGACTGAGGCCCTGAGCCGGTCGCCGTGCGGATCAGCCCCATGACCTCGAGAACACGCAAGGCCTCGCGGACGCTGGAGCGGCCGACGCCGAGGTCGGACGCCAGGTCTCGTTCCGAAGGAAGCCGGTCGCCGGGGCCGAGGCGCCCGTCGAGCAGATCGCGTTCGATCCGCTCGAGCACGACCTTCCATGCTCGCTCCGTCATTGCACCTCCTGTGGTCTGACCACAGCGTACCTCGTGTGGTCGGACCACACAAACATGCGCGACGCCGCGCACGGAATCCGCCGGGGTCATGCGGGAGAGATCGCGCTGCCCCCGGGCAGACTCAGCCCAGACGCCCGCGCCGGACTCCTCGAGGTAGCAGTTGCCGCAGAGCGACTCATAGGTGACCACGTCGGCCGGCGCCCCACTCGCGGCGCCCTCGTCGATCGCGACCTGGTCGCCGTCGAACACGAAGCGACCGTTGATGATGCGGCCGTTGAAGACCGCTTTGCGACCGCAACGGCAGATCGTCTTGAGCTCCTCCAGCGAATGAGCGATCGCGAGCAGCCTGGCGGAGCCGGGAAAGGCGTGGGTCAGGAAGTCATTGCGGATGCCGTAGGCCATCACAGGGATGCCGTCCACCACCGCGATCCGGAACAGATCATCGATCTGCTCCGCAGTGAGGAACTGCGCCTCGTCGACGAGCAGACAGGCGACGTCGACCGGTTCGCCGGGGAGCAGGCTCTCATCGTTGTGCTTCTGCATCCGCCCGCGCTCGCGCTGGAACAACGCACGTGCGTCACCATCCGGCGGGATCAGGAAGTCGACCTCGCGGGTCATACCGAGACGGCTCTCCACCTGGCTCGCGCCCTTGGTGTCTATCGCCGGCTTCGCGAGCAGCACGTGCTGGCCGCGCTCTTCGTAGTTGTAAGCCGCCTGCAGCAGGGCCGTCGACTTGCCGGAGTTCATCGCCCCGTAGCGGAAGTACAGCTTCGCCACGGTGCGCTGCTACCTCGAGATGCCGAGCGCGGCCGCCGTCGCCGTCATGGACGCGTCTGCTGCCGCTTCGTTCTCGTTCAGCTTCTCGCCGTACGTCGGGATCAGCTCGCGCAACGCGGGCTCCCAGCCGGCGTACTGGCCGGGGAAGCACTTCTGCAGCAGGCTGAGCATGATCGGCACGGCAGTCGAGGCGCCAGGCGATGCACCGAGGAGCCCGGCGATCGAACCGTCAGCGGCCGAGACGACCTCGGTGCCGAACTGCAGCACGCCGCCCTTCTCCGCGTCCTTCTTCATGACCTGAGCGCGCTGACCGGCGTCGATGAGCGACCAGTCCTCGTCCTTCGCCGTCGGCATGAAGACACGAAGGCCGTCGACCTTCTTGCGATGGTTCTTGAGCAGCTCACCGACCAGGTACGTGATCAGGTCGGGGTTCGCGAACGCCACGCGCAGCATCGGCCACAGATTGTGCGTGCGCACCTGGCTGACGATGTCGAGCATCGAGCCGTTCTTGAGGAACTTGGGGCTGAACGTCGCGAACGGGCCGAACAGCAGCGACGCCTCGCCGTCGACGACGCGGGTGTCCAGGTGCGGCACCGACATCGGCGGTGCGCCGACGGATGCCTGCGAGTAGACCTTGGCCTTGTGCTGGGAGACGATGGCGGGGTTCGTGGTCTTGAGAAACTGCCCGCCGATCGGGAAGACGCCGTAGCCCTTGATCTCGGGGATGCCGGATCGCTGCAGCAGCTTCAAAGCCCAGCCGCCGGCACCGACGAAGACGAACTTCGCGTTGAGCTCGCCGGGCGTGTGCCCCAGAGCATTGCGGTACGAGACCTGCCAGCTGCCGTCCTTCTGCTTCTTGAGCTTTCGCACCTCGTGGTTCGTGCGCAGTTCGACCCCGCTGCCTGCGAGGTGGTCGAAGAGCTGGTGCGTCAGCGCGCCGAAGTCGACGTCGGTGCCGGCCGGAACCCTGGTCGCGGCGAACGGCTCGCCCTTGCGGCGCTTCTGCATGAGCAACGGCGCCCACTGGTTGATGACGCGGGAGTCTTCGCTGTACTCGATGCCCTCGAACAGCGGCTGCTTCTTGAGCACCTCGTAGCGCGCCTTGAGGTACGCGACATCCTTCTCGCCGCGTACGAACGTCATGTGCGGGGTGGCGTTGATGAACGTCGAGGGCTCGTCGAGCACGCCCTTGGCGACCAGCGACGACCAGAACTGACGGCTCTGCTGGAACTGCTCGTTGATGGAGACCGCCTTGGCGGGGTCCAGCGGTCCGCCGTCGTTCTTCGGCATGTAGTTCAGCTCGCAGAGCGCGGCATGGCCGGTGCCCGCGTTGTTCCACGGGTTGGAGCTCTCCTGTGCCACATCGGAGAGTCGCTCGAACGCGACGATCTTCCAATCAGGCTGCAGTTCGTGCAGAAGGGTGCCCAGTGTGGCGCTCATGATGCCACCACCGATGAGGACGACGTCGACGGATTCAGTCACCGAACCAGTCTAGTTCGCGCGCCGGATGACGCGAACCACGGTCGGCGGCACCACTCGTCGGCACAGATGCAGGGAGATCGTACGGATGCAGGGCGAAACACCGACGGATGCCCCTGCGTCCGTGCATGCGCCCTGCATGTGTACCACGCGACTCGGTCGCCGGCGAGCCTGGCCGGTCGGTGTCAGGCGGCGACGGCCAGTCGCGCCGCGACCAGTTCGGCGATCTGCACGGCGTTCAGTGCCGCACCCTTCCGGAGATTGTCGTTGCTGACGAAGAGCACGAGCCCCTTGTTCTCCGGCGCGGACTGGTCGGCGCGGATGCGACCGACGTAGCTCGGGTCGTTGCCGGCGGCCTTCAGCGGCGTAGGAACCTCCTCGAGCACGACGCCAGGTGCTGCGGCGAGCACCTCGGCCGCGCGCTCCGGTGTGATGTCGCGCGTGAACTCCGCGTGGATCGAGAGGGAGTGTCCGGTGAACACCGGAACGCGCACGCAGGTTCCCGCGACACGAAGGTCGGGAAGCTCGAGGATCTTGCGGCTCTCGTTGCGGAGCTTCTTCTCTTCATCGGTCTCGTTGAATCCGTCGTCGACGATGGATCCGGCCAGCGGGATGACGTCGAACGCGATGGGCGCGACGTACTTCTCCGGCGCCGGGAAGTCGATGGCCGATCCGTCGTGCACGAGTCGCAGCACGTCGCCCTGCTCGACTGCGGCCTCGACCTGTCCGAGCAGCTCCTGCGCACCGGCGAGACCGGAACCGGAGACCGCCTGGTACGTGCTGACGATGAGCCGCTCGAGCCCGGCCTCGGTGGCCAGCGGCTTGAGCACGGGCATCACGGCCATGGTGGTGCAGTTCGGGTTGGCGATGATGCCCCGCGGGCGCTCATCGATCGCGTGCGGGTTGACTTCGCTGACCACGAGCGGTACGTCGGGGTCGTTGCGCCAGGCGCTCGAGTTGTCGATCACGACGGCACCGGCGGCAGCGAAGCGTTCGGCGTACGCACGGCTGGCCGTTGCACCGGCGGAGAACAGTGCGATCTCGATGCCGGCGGGGTCAGCGGTCTCGACATCCTCCACGACCACGTCCACACCGGCGAACTCGATAGACGTGCCGGCTGAACGCGCCGAAGAGAACAGACGCAGCTCACGGATCGGGAACGACCGCTCCGCGAGAATGTCGCGCATCACGGTGCCCACCTGGCCGGTGGCGCCGACGATGGCGACGGAGTGTCCTGAGTCGGAGATGCGGGTCATGAAGAGTCCTTGGCGTCGTGCAGTTCTGCGAGCAAGGCGTGAGGCACGGCGTCTGGGTGCGGATGCCGCGCCTGGCGCCGATGTCAGGGTTCTCGCGAGTCTACCCGGTCAGCGACCGGTGCCGGCGTGCACGACGGCGTCGTCTTCACCGTCGAGGCCGTAAGCGGTGTGCACGATGCGGGCGGCGTCAGCGAGGTCGGAGCCGCGCAGCACAACCGAGATGCGGATCTCGGAGGTCGAGATCATCTCGATGTTGATGCCGGCGGTCGACAGCGCTTCGAACAGCGTCGCCGAGACCCCGGAGTGCACGCGCATGCCGGCACCGACGACGGAGAGCTTGCCGATCTGGTCGTCATGGATCAGGCTGTCGAAGCCCACGTCCGACTGCTCGGCGGCGAGTGCCTTCAGAGCGCTCGAGGCATCGCCCTTCGGGAGCGTGAACGAGATGTCGGCACGACCTGTGGCAGCCACCGACACGTTCTGCACGATCATGTCGACGTTCGCACCGGACTTCGCGACGATCTTGAAGATCTCTGCCGCCTTGCCTGGAACGTCCGGCACGCCGACGACGGTGATCTTCGCCTGTCCCATCTCGGTGGCGACACCTGCGACGATCGGTTCTTCCATGGCTGCTCCCTCGGCTTCGCGAGGGTTCTTCATGCCCTCGCCCAGAACGTATGTGCCTTCGCTCGACGAGAAAGTCGAGCGTGCGTGGATGAGCACGCCGTGGCGGCGTGCGAATTCGACGGCGCGGATGTAGAGCACCTTCGCGCCGTTGGCTGCGAGCTCGAGCATCTCCTCGCTGGAGACGTGATCGAGCTTCTGTGCACGCGGGATGACTCGCGGATCTGCCGTGTAGATGCCGTCGACGTCGCTGTAGATCTCGCACACGTCGGCGTTCAGCGCTGACGCGAGCGCGACGGCGGTGGTGTCTGAGCCGCCACGTCCCAGTGTGGTGATGTCGCGAGTGTCGCGGTTGAATCCCTGGAACCCGGCGACGATCACGATCGCCCCCTCGTCGAGCGCTTCGCGCAGCCGCACGGGGGTGACGTCGACGATGCGCGCGGACCCGTGGTGGTCGTCCGTGATCATGCCGGCCTGGCTCCCGGTGAAGGAGCGCGCTTCGAAGCCCATCGAGTGGATCGCCATCGCGAGCAGCGCCATCGAGATGCGCTCCCCGCTGGAGAGCAGCATGTCGAGCTCTCGCGGTGCGGGAATCGGTGCGACCTCGTTGGCGAGATCGAGCAGCTCGTCAGTCGTGTCGCCCATCGCGCTCACAGCGACGACGACGTCGTGTCCCGCGCGTCGCGTGTCGACGATGCGTTTGGCGACGCGCTTGATGCTCTCGGCATCTGCCACGGACGAGCCGCCGTACTTCTGCACAATGAGGGCCAACAGTCACTCCCTGAGATGTCGGGCAGATCCGCCCACCGGCCATTGTACTTTCGACGCGTATTCCCTTCCGCGCATGTGACGCCCCGCGGGTTCCGAGCAGGCGACGGTGGCGCGGTGCCGGACGGCAAGATCGATCATTCGATGGTTCCCGTGCACGGAAGCGGCGATCAGGCTCTGCTGCTCAGCCTGCGGACGGCGGTCCGTCGGGAGCCGATCTCTTCGGAGCCTGTCGGTCAGGATCAGTGACGGGCGGACTCGTGACGGGCGGATCCGTGACGGCCGAGAGGCCGGTAGCGGACGCAGCGGACACCGCGGCCGCAATGGTGGGGCGGGTGCGCAGGCGCCCGCCCGTCGCGGCGAACCAGCATCCGGCGAGGATCACCGGGAAACCGATCAGCAGCCCCGGTGTGACCGGCTCGGCGAGGACGATCGCCCCGAGCACGATCGCGACGACAGGGTTGATGTAGGTGAACAGGGGCGCACGTACCGGTCCGACTTCTCGGATGAGCGCGAAGAAGGCGATGAATGCGACCGCGGTGCAGATGACGCCGAGCAGCACCAGCGACACCGTCGAACGGATCGTCGGAACCTCATGCTGCGTGAGCAGTGCGGCCGGCAGGTATCCGAGGCCGATCGCGAACAGCGCGAGCGTGATGGTGCCGATCGAAGGGACGTCCACCAGTTTGTGAGCGATGATGAACGGAGCGATGGCGTACAGGAGCGCCGTCAGCAGGATCTCGCCGATCGCGAAGACACTCGCCTCGCTGTGGGGGAAGAGCCCCGGACCTGCGACCACGATCCCGACGCCGACGAAACCGAGCAGAAGACCGCCGAGGCGCACCGGGGCGAGGACCGTGCGGTCGCCGCGCAACAGGGCGATCATGACCGCGAACAGCGGCACCGTCGCGACGAGCAGCCCCGTGAGCCCGGAGGGCAATTGCGTCTCGGCGTGGCTGAGCAACAGGAACGGCCCGGCCATCTCGACCAGACCGAACGCGAGCACCCATGGCCAGTGCCGCCACGCAGCCTTCAGGGCACCGCTGCGGATCGCGAAGGGAAGCAGCAGGAGTCCGCCCAGCAACGTGCGCCCGGCGACGACGGCCGGCGGGGTGAACGAGTGCACCGCCTCTTTGATGAACAGGTAGGTGATGCCCCATACGAAGGCCATGACCGCGAAGAGGATCCACCCTCTGCGGGTGAAGCCCCCGTTGGCGTTCATCCGGCCACTGCCGCGGCGATCACGAAGACCGCGAGGGTTCTCACAGCGTCCGTCGTCCTTCGAAGGCACGACCGAGCGTGACCTCGTCGGCGTACTCCAGATCGCCGCCCACCGGGAGACCGGATGCGAGGCGTGACACCGTGATCTGCATCGTGGTCAGCAGCCTGCTGAGGTAGCTCGCCGTCGCCTCGCCCTCGAGGTTCGGGTTCGTTGCGAGGATGACCTCCTGCACGGTCCCGTCGGCGAGACGCGACATCAGCTGGGTGATCCGCAAGTCGTCCGGCCCGACGCCCGCGATCGGACTGATCGCCCCGCCCAGCACGTGGTACAGGCCGCGGAACTCACGGGTGCGTTCGATGGCGGAGACGTCCTTCGCATCCTCGACGACGCAGATCAGTGCAGGATTGCGCCGCGGGTCGCGGCAGATCGCACAGCGGTCCTGTTCTGAGACGTTGCCGCAGATCTCGCAGAACCGCACGCGTTCGCGCACGTCGGTGAGGAGCTCGGCGAGACGGGCGACGTCGAACGTCGGCGTCTGAAGGATATGGAAAGTGATGCGCTGCGCTGACTTCGGACCGATGCCGGGCAGTCGGCCGAATTCATCGATGAGCTCTTGAACGATGCCGTCGTACATCAGGCGAACCTCGTCGGCGGTTCATAAGGCTCTTCGCGCACGAACGTCGCTCCGAGCACCTGGCGGATGACCGCCTCACCGTAGCGCTGCACGCCGCCGCCGGCGGCGCGCTCCGTGGTGACGGGCGCGGAGCGCTGCGGTACAGCGGCAGCGGGTGGGCCCGGCCGCGTGGGCGGTTCGTAAGGCGGTTCCTCGTCCGGAGCGTCTGCGTCATCAGGCGCATCGGCATCGTCGGGCAGTGGCGGCATGTCCTGGTCGACCGCGCCGTCCTGCGGCGGCAGCGGCGCGGATGCCGCGGACTCGACCTCTGCGGGCTCCTCGTCGACCGGAAGCGGACGTGCGATCGACTGCGGCTCTGCGCTGGGGATCGACGCGACCGCCCATTCGGTCACCGGAGTCGAAGCGTCGGATGCGACGGGCCCGCTCTTCGCTGCGGGTTCGGAATTCTGCGATGCGCTGGATGCCGTGCGCCCGCGGTCGGCAGGGGGCGACTCAGCGAGCGACACCGGCGGCAGCGGCTTCGGAAGGTACTTCACGCGGACGCCGAGCTCCTGCTCGATCACAGCGCGCAGGTGGTCGGACGGGCCGGGGCCCGGCGTGGAGCCCTTGAACGACTTGACATCCTGCGGACTCGCGAATCCGAGCGTCAGCACCTCGGATTCGGTGACGTAATCGAGCGGCTGCACGGTCGTGACCGTGAGCCATGCTGCGCGGCTGACGTCTTCGAGTCGCTTGAGTATGGTCGGCCACGACGAGCGGATACGAGCGAAGTCGACCGGACCGGATGGGCCGGGTGCGGACGCCTCCACAGGCTCCTCGATCGGCGGAGCGGATGCCACTGGCTCGGCGGTTACGGGCGCGTCTACAACCTCAACGACCGGCGCAGCGGAGTCGACCGGCGGAGCCGATGCCACCGGCTGAGCGGAGGTGGGCGCTTCGACAGGCTCCTCGTCCGGGCGGGCGGACACGACCGGCTGAGCGGGAGCAGGCGCATGAGCGGGAGCAGCCGCTGGTGTGGGCGCGACCGCGGCAGGAGCACCAGCGGGGGCAGGGGCGAGCACTGAAGCGCTTTCTCCCGCGGCGCTCAGCACTCGCGCGATCATGAGCTCAAGGTGCAGACGCGGCGACGTGGCCCCCGTCATGTCGTCAAGAGCGGCGCTGACGACATCGGCCGTGCGAGAGAGCCGCGCGGCACCGAATGCAGTGGCCTGAGCGCGCATGCGCGTGAGCTCGTCTTCGGCGAGACCGCGCAGCACCGCTCCTGCACCGGCGCCCACTGCGGCGATCACGATGAGATCGCGCAGACGCTCGAGCAGATCGTCGACGAATCGCCGCGGGTCCTGTCCCGTCTGGACGACGCGATCGATCGCGGGGAATGCAGCCGCGGCGTCTCCCGCGGAGAGCGCGTCGACGATCTCGTCCAGCAGAGCACCGTGGGTGTAGCCGAGCAGCGACACCGCCCGTTCGTATGCGACCGAGTCGCCGTCGGAGCCGGCGATGAGCTGGTCGAGCAGCGACAGCGTGTCACGAGGAGACCCACCACCTGCGCGCACGACCAGCGGCAGCACGCCCTGCTCGACCTTGACGCCCTCTTCCGTGCAGAGCTTCTCGACGTACTCGAGCATCGCCGCCGGCGGCACGAGCCGGAACGGATAGTGGTGCGTGCGCGAGCGGATGGTGCCGAGAACCTTGTCGGGCTCGGTGGTCGCGAAGATGAATTTGACGTGCGCCGGAGGCTCTTCGACGAGCTTCAGCAGCGCGTTGAAGCCCTGCGGCGTGACCATGTGCGCCTCGTCGAGGATGAAGATCTTGAATCGATCGCGGCTGGGCGCGAACGTCGCCCGCTCGCGCAGATCACGCGCGTCGTCGACGCCATTGTGGCTGGCCGCATCGATCTCGACGACATCGAGTGACCCGCCGCCGGCGCGCGACAGCTCCACACAACTGGGGCAGGTGCCGCACGGGGTGTCTGTCGGACCCTCAGCGCAGTTCAGGCAGCGCGCGAGGATGCGTGCCGAGGTCGTCTTTCCGCAGCCTCGTGGACCGGAGAAGAGATACGCGTGTCCGACGCGGTCGCTGCGCAGTGCCGTCATCAGCGGCTCGGTCACCTGCGACTGCCCTATCATCTCGCCGAAGTTCTCGGGCCGGTAACGGCGGTACAGGGCTGTGGTCACTCGTCCAGCCTACGGCGTGCTGCCGACACTGTGCTCCTCAGTCGCGTGGAAGACGACCCGACTCACGACAGCGCGTCGAACACGCCGCCGACGAACTCCGCCGCCGCGCCGGTCGCATCCGCCAGATCGCCCACTGCGCGCACCAGCTCGAGCGTGCCGCCGACCAGCTCGATCACGGTCAGCACCTCGAATGCCGCCTCGATCACCTCGCCGACACCATCGACTGAACGCAGTTCTCCGGCATGTTCGCCCAGCGCCTTCAACCATGACTTCTCCATTCCGAACAGCACCGCGTACGGCAGCAGCCGTTCGTTCAGCAGGAAGCGCTCGAGCCCTTCCTGCCGCGCATGTGCGGAGACATCGGCGCTCGGCTGCGCGCCCTCTACTGACTGGAGGAACCGCAACGGCTCCTTCTCGGCGAGGTCGATGTACTCGCGCATACCCGAAAGATGAGCACGCCACGGTTCGGAAGCTTCGGTGAATCGACGCCACGGAGCCGGGGTCACGAGAAGAACACCGCGATCACCATCGCGAGCGCCGCAGCCGCCATGGCGAATGCGCCCCAGTCCACGCCGAGATCCGCACCGCCCGCGGCGGGCATGAAGAACAGGGATGAGGCGACGCCGCCGACGGCGAAGATCCGCAGCAGCACGACCGGCCATGTGCACCGTCGCGCACCGAACAGCCGCGCCGCGACGCCCTTCTGCTCCTCGGCATCCAGAACGGTGCGCACGCGGCGCGCGAGACTGCGGGAGTCTGCGCTGAGCCGTCGTACGCGAGTGGACGAGCTCTCGCGTCCGAACAGTGCCTCGAGAATCGCGATCTCGGAAGCGTGGAACGAGGCCCCCTCGACCGTCTCCACCGCGATCGGCTTCCGTGCACCGGCCGGGGCGTTCGGACGCAGCAGGCGGATCTTGCGTCGCACCGCGAGGTCGACGAGGCCCGCCGCGACGGCTCTGCGGTCCTGGTTCAGCAGCAGTGCGTCGCGCAGCACCACGCCATCTTCAGTCGGCGCGAAGCGGGGACCCGGCGACTTCGGGAAACGGTGCGATTGCACACGCGCCACGATGGCGAGGGTGAGCAGGATCGCCGCGGGAACGAGCACGATCACGATCACACTCAGAGCCAGGGCCGACATCCGTCCATCCTGCCCCAGGTCGGTCAGGTCAGAGGACCGAGCTGCTCAGTCCTCGAACACGCTGATCACCGGGATCGCGCTGGTCACCACCGGTACGGATGCGGAGATGCGGGTTCCGTCATCCCTGCGCGCGTCCTCGAACTGCCCGAGGGTCGGGCGTCCCTTCAGCACCGGTCCCTGATCGGCCAGCGGGGCGACGACATCTTCCTCCTCCGACACCGTGTACTCGACGCCGCGCACCGTGAAGGTCACAGGCTCACCCGTCCGTGCGGCGACGCGAAGCTGATCACGAGCGACCGTCACCTGCAATGCGGTGCCCTGCCACTGCAGCGAGTACGACAGCGACGGCCAGTCGGCGGGCAGCCGAGGGTCGAAGCTGAGTTCTCCGGCATGATCTCGCATCCCGCCGAAACCGCACACCAGCGCGGTCCACACGCCGCCCGCCGATGCCACGTGCACGCCGTCGGATGCGTTGTGGTGCAGATCACCGAGGTCGACGAACAGCGACTGCTCGAAGTACTCCCGTGCGAGGTCCTGATATCCGACTTCTGCCGCGAGGATCGACTGGACGACAGCGGACAGCGTCGAATCGCCCGTCGTCAGCGGGTCGTAGTACTGGAAGTCCGCGAGCTTCTCCTCCGGTGTGAAGTGGTTGCCCTGCAGGAACAGCGCGAGCACGACGTCGGCTTGTTTGAGCACCTGGAACCGGTAGATCACGAGCGGATGGAAGTGCAGCAGCAGCGGACGCTGGTCGTCCGGGGTGTGATCGAGATCCCACACCTCGCGCTCCAGGAACATCGCGTCCTGCGGATGGATGCCGAGGCTGTCGCTGAAGGGGATGAACATCGCCTCGGCGGCGTGATCCCAGGCGTCCGGCTCGCCGGCATCCAGTCCGGTGCGCTCCACGAGAGCGTCGTACGCCCGCGGATCGCCGGCGGCGATCTCCCGCACCACCCGTGCGGCGTAGCGCAGGTTGTACCGCGCCATGACGTTGGTGAAGAGGTTGTCGTTCACGACCGTCGTGTACTCGTCCGGTCCGGTCACGCCGTGGATGTGGAAGGTCGCATCGCCGTTCACACCTCGCCAGAAGCCGAGCGTCGCCCACAGCCGCGCCGTCTCCACCGCGATGTCGACGCCCTCGCGGCAGAGGAAGTCCACGTCGCCGGTCGCGCGCACATATTTGCCCAGCGCGAAGCTGATGTCGGCGTTGATGTGGTACTGGGCGGTGCCCGCGGCGTAATAGGCCGAGGCTTCTTCACCGTTGATGGTGCGCCAGGGGAAGAGCGCGCCGGCCTCGTTCAGCTGGGCTGCTCTGCGACGCGCGGCCGGAAGCATGAGCGCACGCGCGCGCAGGGCGTTGCGCGCCCATTGCGGGGTCGTGTAAGTGAGGAACGGGAGTACATAGATCTCGGTGTCCCAGAAATAGTGACCGCTGTAGCCCGACCCGGAGAGGCCCTTCGCCGGCACGCCGGAGCCGTCGGCGCGAGCCGACGCCTGGGCGAGCTGGAACAGGCACCATCTGCTGGCCTGCTGCAGATCGTCATGACCTTCGATCACGACGTCGGAGCGCTCCCAGAACGCGTCGAGCCACTCCCTCTGACGACGGAACTGCTCGTCGACGCCTTCGATGCCCGCCCTGTCGAGCGAACGCCGGCAGCGGTCCACGAGCTCGCGGGCCGGTACGCCGCGCGACGTGTGGTAACTCACCAGCTTGGTGATGCGGATCGGCACCCCGCCCTTCGCCTGCACGCGGAAGACGTTCTTCGCGACGTCCTGCTCGACGAGCATGCGCGCGCTGTACTCGTTGTCGGTCTCGATGACATGGTCGGCGACGACGGCCACCGTCATCCCGGATTCGGTGGTCTGATACGACAGCGCGGAACGGAGGCCGTCCTGCCAGTACTCCACCGGCTGCAGCACGCGCTCGGTGATCTTCTCGGTCTTGCGCGGGTCGAAACCGGCCTTCTTCGCGGCCGGCGGAGTGCCGCCGTAGACGCTTCCACCGTCTTGACGGTTCAGCAGCTGGCAGCTGATCGTGACGGGCGCATCCGAGTTCTCGACGGTGATCTCGAGACGAAGGATCGCGAGGTGGCGTTCCTCGAAGCTGACCATGCGCTCGTCACGCATGCGGATGCGCTTTCCGGACGGCGTCTCCCAGACGAAGCTCCGCTCCAGCACTCCGGTGCGCATGTCGAGCGAACGGGTGTAGTCCCTGACCTCCGACTCCTCGAACGAGATCGGCTCGTCGTCGACGTACACGCGCATGATCTTGGCATCCGGTGCGTTGACGATGGTCTGACCGACCTCTGCGAAGCCGTAGGCCTGCTCGGCGTGACGGATGCGCCAGGTCTCATGCAACCCGTTCAGGAACGTGCCGTGCTCGTGCGCGCCGCGGCCCTCGATGTGATTCCCGCGCAGGCCGAGATAGCCGTTTCCGACGGCGAAGAGCGTCTCAGAGACGCCGTCCTCTGCATAACGCGTCTCGGTCAGACGCCACGGGTCGACGGGGAAGCGGTCGCGATCGATCATGCGGTCTCCGGAGTGTGGGTTGCGGGCAGGTCTGGGAGCAGACGGGCAAGGTCATCGACGATACAAGTCGCGCCGGCCGCGCGCAGGGCCTCGGCGCCCGCCCCGCGATCGACCCCGACAACGGTGGCGAAGCCTGCGGCGACCGCCGAGGCGACGCCGGACACGGCATCCTCCACGGCGACGCTCGACGCAGGGTCGACGCCGAGCCGCTCAGCACCGGCACGGAACATGTCGGCGGCGGGCTTGGACGTGAGGCTCTCCCGTGCGGCGACGTTGCCGTCCACTATGACGGTGAAGAATTCGCTGATGCCGGCCGTCGCGAGCACCTCTTCCGCGTTGGAAGAACTCGACACGACCCCCATGGGAGAACCGGCAGCGCGCAGCGCCCTGAGGAGCGCGAGCGAGCCGGGGAACGGCGCCACTCCGCCGCTGCGGAGCGCGGCGGCGAAGGCTGCGTTCTTGCGATTTCCGATGCCGCAGACGGTCTGCGCGTCCGATGGATCATTCGGCGTCCCCCAGGGGATCTCGACGTTGCGGCTGTGCAGCAGGCTCGCGACGCCGTCGTATCTCCTCTTGCCGTCGACGTACTCGTAGTAGTCGGCGTCGCTGTATGCAGGGGTGATCCCCCAACTGGCGAACACCTCGTCGAATACCGCCTGCCAGGCGCGCATGTGCACCTCGGCAGTCGGCGTCAGAACACCGTCCAGATCGAACAGTACGCCTTCGGCGAGGCTGAGATCGGGCAGAGATTCGGGCATGCGGGCCTCCAGAGTTTCGCGCGAAGGGACCGGCACCTCACCGTGCCACCCTGCCAGCGTAATGGCGCAGGCTTCACCGGCATAACCCCAGAGGAGACGCCCTGACTCAGACCAGGCTCAGCGTCTGCCGCGCGATCTCGAGCTCTTCATCCGTGGGCACGACGAGCACAGCTACCGACGAGGCGTCGGTGGAGATGCGGCGAATGCCATGACTGCGCGCCTCGTTGCGGGCCTGGTCGATCTCGATCCCGAGGAACCCGAACGTCGCGAGCGATTCTGCGCGCACTCGGGCCGAGTTCTCGCCGACTCCGGCGGTGAACGAGATCACATCGACACCGCCGAGCTGTGCGATATAGGCACCGGCATATGCGCGGAGGCGATGGATGTAGACATCGAAGGCGAGAGTCGCGGCTTCGTCATCCGCTTCGACGCCGGCGAGGATGTCTCGCATGTCACTACGCCCTGCGAGGCCTTTCAGGCCGCTGCGCGTGTTCAGCAGTGTGTCGATCTCGTCGGTCGAGTAGCCGGCCACGCGGGCGATGTGCACCAGCACCGCCGGGTCGAGGTCGCCGGAGCGCGTGCCCATCACAAGGCCCTCGAGTGGGGTGAACCCCATCGAGGTCTCCACCGAACGGCCGCCCTCGATCGCCGTGACCGAGGCGCCGTTGCCCAGGTGGAAGACGAGCTGGCGCAGCGACGCGAGATCGCGGCCGAGGAACCCCGCGGCCTCTTCGCTGACGTACTTGTGGCTGGTGCCGTGGAATCCGTAGCGGCGGATGCGATGCTTCTCGGCGAACGCCGCATCGATCGCGTACGTGTATGCCGCCGGCTTCAGCGTCTGATGGAACGCGGTGTCGAACACGGCGACATGCGGCACATCGTGGAATGCGGCGCGCGCGGCACGGATGCCCGCGAGATTCGCCGGATTGTGCAGCGGCGCCAGCACCTCGAGTTCGCCGATCGACTGCTCCACGGCATCCGTCACCAGTGTCGGCGCGAAGAACCGCGCTCCGCCGTGCACGACTCGGTGCCCGACGGCCACCGGCGGATGCTCGGAGAGCACGGGGCCATGCGTCTCGAACTGCTCGAGCATGACCGCGAATGCCTGATCATGATCGGCGATCGTTCGCTCGCTCTTCTTGGTGACGTCGAGCACTGCGGGCGCGGCGGCGCCGTCGTCGTTCACACGCCGGGCGGTGTGCGAGATCGCGCTGACGTCCTGACCTATGCGCTCGATGAGTCCCTCGCCGAGCGGCACTTCGCGGTCCATGTCGATCAGGCTGTACTTCAGCGACGATGAGCCGCTGTTGATGACGAGGACGACGCTCATACCGTCACCTCGCTCCCTTGAGCCTGGATCGCCGTGATGGCGACCGTGTTGACGATGTCGTCGACCAGTGCGCCGCGCGAGAGGTCGTTGATCGGCTTGTTCAGGCCCTGCAGCACAGGACCGATCGCGACCGCACCGGCCGAGCGCTGCACGGCCTTGTACGTGTTGTTGCCGGTGTTCAGGTCGGGGAAGACGAACACCGTCGCGCGCCCTGCGACAGCTGAGTCAGGCATCTTCGCCTTGGCGACAGCGGCATCCGCCGCCGCGTCGTACTGGATCGGCCCATCGACGGGCAGCTCCGGTGCACGCTCGCGCACGAGCGCTGTGGCCTCGCGCACCTTGTCGACGTCGGCGCCCGAACCCGACTCCCCCGTCGAATACGACAGCATGGCGACGCGCGGCTCGATCCCGAACTGCTGGGCCGTCGCCGCCGAGGATATCGCGATGTCGGCGAGCTGGATGCTGGTCGGATCCGGGATCACCGCGCAGTCGCCGTAGACGAGCACGCGGTCGGCGAGCGCCATCAGGAAGACGCTGGAGACCACTGCGACGCCCGGACGGGTCTTGATGATCTCGAACGAGGGCCGGATCGTGTGCGCCGTGGTGTGAGTCGCACCGGAGACCATGCCGTCTGCAAGACCGAGGTGCACCATGAGCGTCCCGAAGTACGACACGTCCGTGACGGTGTCCGCAGCCTGCGACAGCGTCACTCCCTTGTGGGCGCGCAGGCGCGCATACTCCTGCGCGAACCGCTCGACGTAGGACGGGTCGGTCGGACTGATGATCTGCGCGGCGCCGATGTCGATGCCGAGCTCAGTCGCGCGGGCACGGATCTCGCTCTCATCTCCGAGAATCGTCAGATCGGCGACGTCGCGCGCGATCAGGCTCGACGCTGCACGCAGGATGCGATCATCATCGCCCTCGGGCAGCACGATCCGCTTGCGGTCCGCGCTCGCCCGCTCGATGAGCCCGTACTCGAACATCAGTGGTGTCACCACGTGCGCCTCGGCGAGCCCGAGCTGCGTCGCGAGCTCGGTGATGTCCACGTGGGTCTGGAACAGCCCGAGCGCGCGGTCGTATCGGTGACGGGAATCGGCGGCCAATCTGCCGCGAGCACCCATCACCCGCACGGCGGTGTCGTAGGTGCCGTGATCGGTCGCGATGATCGGAACGGTGGATGCCAGCCCGTCGAGCAGCCGCTCGATCGA
Source organism: Microbacterium murale (assembly GCF_030815955.1). NCBI lineage: Bacteria > Bacillati > Actinomycetota > Actinomycetes > Micrococcales > Microbacteriaceae > Microbacterium > Microbacterium murale. The sequence continues at coordinate 604,253 of NZ_JAUSXK010000001.1, forward strand.
CTCCGGCAACGGGAACGGCCCGTTCAGGATGATCCCCGCGATCGATGGGAACGTTCCTGCCGCATCTGCCATCAGCGTCGCCAGCAGCACCTCTGTGCGATCCGCAGGAATGACCACGACGGCGTCCTGCGTGAGACGCGGCAGCACGTTCACCATCGACATGCCGGCGACCACGACGCTCAGAGCCTCGCGGGTGAGCAGGTCGGGGTCGCCCTTGATGAGTCGTCCGTCGACGGCGGCGAGGATGCCGCGGATGGACGGTGCCACGAGCGTGCGGTCCTCCGGGATCGCCCACACCGGTGTGTGCTCCGCCTGCGCGTTGCGTACCGCGTCGATGCTCTGCTGCAGCGCGTCCGGGTCGGCGCGATTCACGATGACGGCGAAGAGCTCTGCGCGCTCGTCGTTCAGCTCGGCGAGCGCGAGGGCCGCGATCTGTCCCACTGCGGCAGCGGTGCGCGGGGTCGAGGTGCCGAGCTGTTCGCCGCCTCCCTGCTGGTCGCGACCGCTGAGCACGAGCAGAACGGGGGCACCCAGATTCGCGGCGATGCGGGCGTTGAAGCCGAGTTCGGCAGGACTGGCGACATCGGTGTAGTCGCTGCCGATGACCACGACCGCATCGCACTGCGCCTCGACGGCCTTGAACTTCGAGACGATCGTCGCCAGCGCGCGGTCGGGATCCTCGCGCACGTCGTCGTAGGTGACGCCGATGCTGGCGTCGTAGTCCAGATGAACGCCGTCGTGGGCGAGCAGAAGTTCGAGCACGTAGTCGGGTTCGGCGGAGGATCGCGCGATGGGACGGAAGACACCGACCCTCGGCGTCACGCGCATGAGCGCGTCGAGCACGCCCAGTGCGATGGTCGACTTGCCAGTGTGCCCCTCGGCCGAGGTTATGTAGATGCTCCGCGCCACGCTGCCACCCTACGCCGGGCAGGGCCCTGAAAGCGCGTCGACGATCGCTGCGGCGTCGTCCCCGAATCGGGCGTAGTGGTTCGGATCGGAGTTGACCTGCACGCGATGGATCGCGTACGAGGGCTCCATGTCCTGCCACCCGGCGAGCCCGACGAGACGTCCGTAGAAGAGCGCGGCCGACGCCGCCGGATCCATCCTGGCCTCGACGCTGCCCCACCACTCCTGCTGCTGGAACAGACCGATGCTGGTGGTGCGGGTGCCATCCGGATTGGTGAATCCGGATGTCTCCCAGTCGCCGTAGTCGATGTTGTGCAGGCTGCTCTCGCCCATGGCCGCCATGATGCCGAGGATCTGGCCGTCGCGGGCGAACCCCTGCTCCGTCGCGGTGCGCATGATGATCGCCGCGTTCTCCAGCTGCTCCCCCTGCCAGCCCTCCACGCCGTCGGCAGGAAGCGCCTGCGGAGTGTCCACGCACACCGCAACAGGGTCGCGTGAGGTCGCCATCGGCAGGAGCACGATGAGGATGGCAGCGAGGGTGAGCGCGCCGAGCGTCAGGATGAGGGGCCGCGCACTGCGCCGAAGCCGTGAACCGGCCGCCGCGCTTCTGCTGGGCAGCCGGCGTCTCGTCTTCCGCTTCTTCGTGCGCTGCCGGGCCCGCGCGTTCGAGCTGACATGACGCGCCTTCCCGACCGCGGTACCGCGCGAACGCGGGGTCACGCGCTGCGCCCTCCCTGACCGCGCGGACCCCGCGCTCCTGCGAGCGCGGCGACGCCACCGCCGATCGCACCGAACAGGTGCGCCTGCCAAGACACCCCTGGGCCCACGCCCACTATGCCGGTGAGCATCGACCCGCCGTACAGCACGAGCACTATCACGGCGATGAGGGCGTGCGCGATGCGGTGCGCGATCGGTCGTGGCGAGAAGACCCGCACGACGACGTAGGCGAAGTAGCCGAAGACCAGCACAGACGCGCCGACGGTGAGAGTGCCGGGCGCGTTGAGCAGCCAGGTGCCGACGCCGCCGACGAAGGCCGTGATGGCAGTGACCATCCAGAACCGCCCCGCGCCTTCGACGGCGATCAGGCAGCCCAGCACGAGCAATGGAAGCGTGTTGGCGATCAGATGCGGCCAGCCCGAGTGCAGCAGTGGTCCGAGCAGGAGGCCTTGAAGGCTGCCGAGGTCCCAGGACCGCAGGCCGAATCCGGTGAAGGATCCGGGAAGGATGACGTCGAGGAGCTGGATCACCCACATCACCGCCACGAGTGCGACCGGCGATGCGAAGCGCACGAGTGCGCCCGAACGCGCAGAACTGGCGGGAGTGCTCACACCACGATCCTCGCAGGAGAAGCTGAACAGAAGGTCGCTGTGCGAAAGAGCCGGGGAAAAGAAATGACCCTCCGCGCACCCAGCAGAGCCCGGTTACCCTTGCTACGTTTCCGTCCTGGGGGAATTGGCCTGGATGCTGCCACGCGGAGAGCCTCGAACAGTCTACCCGGCCTTCGGCGGAGTCACGAACCACGCCGAACAGGGAATGGAGACATCCCCGGAGCAGACCGCACCCATGCGGGTTACGATCAATTCACGCGCACAGAAGCGCCGGGGCGAGAGGGAACGCATGCACGACACCGAACCCGGGATCACGGCCGCAGATTTCCGCGCGCAGACGTCCGCCATCCTGACCTCCGTCGGTGAAGTGATCGACGGAAAGCCGGACGCCGTGCGCAGCGCCCTGGCCTGCATGCTGGCCGAGGGGCATCTGCTCATCGAGGATGTCCCCGGCGTCGGCAAGACGATGCTCGCCAGGGCTATCGCGGCGAGCGTCGACGCCACAGTGCGCCGTATCCAGTTCACCCCGGACCTGCTGCCCGGCGATGTCACCGGCGTCTCGGTGTACAACCCTGTCGACCGCGAGTTCGAATTCAAGCCGGGTGCGGTGTTCGCGCAGATCGTGATCGCCGACGAGATCAACCGCTCTTCCCCCAAGACCCAGTCCGCTCTGCTCGAGGCCATGGAGGAGGGACAGGTCACGGTCGACGGTCGCACGCACCGGCTGCCCGACCCGTTCCTCGTGGTCGCCGCTCAGAACCCGCTCGAGATGGAAGGCACTTACGCGCTTCCGGAGGCTCAACGCGACCGCTTCATGATGCGCATCTCGATGGGCTACCCGGATGCCGCGGCTGAGGCCCTCATGCTCCGCCAGCGCGACAGCGTCAATCCGCTCTCCGCGATCACCCCTGTCGCGGACGCGCGCTCGATCCGTCGGCTGATCGGCTTCGCGCGTGCGGTACATGTCTCTCCGGCCGTCGAGGAGTACGCCGTCGCGCTCTCGCAGGCCACCCGCACCGATCCGAGCCTGCATCTGGGCGCCAGCCCGCGAGCAACGCTCCAGCTGGTGCGCGCCGCCAAGGTGTGGGCGGCCCTTGACGGACGGGAGTTCGTGATCCCCGACGATCTCACCGCGCTGCTGGTGCCCGTCTTCGCCCATCGTCTGCTCCCCGCCCGCGGGGTGCACCGTGCGGGTGCCCAGCCCGTGGAGGCGGCGCTCGCTCAGATCGTGGAACGCGTACGCGTTCCCTTGGCCGCCAGACTCTGACATGAGCACGGCCGTGCGTCGACGCCGAGCTCTCACCGGCCGGGGTGCGGGCGCGCTGCTGGCCGGTCTGCTGTTGGTGATCGCTGCCAACCTGCTGGCAGCGCCCATCCTGCTCTATGTCGCACTGCTGCTCTTCCTGCTCGTCCTCTTCGCAGTCCTCGTCGTCCACATCCCTCGACGCAGCGGGCCGGTCACACGGCGCATCTCGACCGACCTCCTCACTGTCGGCGAGGAGTCCCAAGTGGCCGTGCGCTTCGATCTGCGCGCCCTGCGCATTCCGCACGGCATCTGGCACGACCAACTGCCTCCGGCGGTCTCCGGTGACGCCACCGGAGAGTTCCCTACCGACAACGGCACCAGCATCCGCTACGCGATCACCGGCGTGCGCCGCGGCGTGTGGGCGGTGGGCCCACTGACGCTGCACACGATCGACCCGTTCGGGTTCGCGCAGCGCCAGCAGGAGTTCGGCGAGACCCGCACGGTCACCGTCGTCCCGGAAGTCGTGCCGCTCGCTCCGCTCAGTTCGAACATCGGTGCGGCCGGCGGCACCGCGCACACGTCATCCACCAGGCTCGGGCAGGGCAGCGACAATCTGTCGCCGCGGTTCTATGTCTCCGGCGATTCGATGCGCCGCATCCACTGGCGGGCGACAGCGCACCGCGGTGATCTCATGGTGCGCCAGGAGGAGGAGGAGTCCAGCCCCGATGCGCTGGTGGTGCTCGACCGCACCGCCAGACGATGGGAACGCCAGGGCCCCACCGCCGACGTCGCCTTCGAGACCGCCGTCTCGGCGTGCGCCTCGGTCGCGCTCCACCTGGTGCAGGAGGGCTACGGCGTCGATGTCCTCGACTCGGCGGGAACGGTGCTCGGTCGGCTGCGCGGGCATGAGGACGATCGTGACGGACTGCTCGTGGCGCTGGCGATGGTCAGGCCGCAGGGCGAAGCCCGTGACATCGTCTCGCTGTTCGACGGCACGCCTCCCGGCCCGTTGGTACTGATCACCGGACACCTCGACGAAGAGGACGCTGCACTGCTGCGCCACGGCGGCGCCTCCGCCCCCATCCTGCTCATGACAGACCCCCTCCCCGGCGCAGCCGAGGCGGCTGCGCGACTCGGCTGGTCGTCCGCACCGCTGAGGGATGACATCGGTGCAGCGTGGGAAGACGCCCTCCCCGCTCGCATGGCGACGGGAGGCGGTCATGTCCAGCGCTGAGCAGCGTCGCGCACCCTGGGCCGATGCTGTCGCTGCTGCCGAGAGCCGAGAACGCACGCTGGCGATCGCCGTGCTCACTGCCTGCGCGGGTTTCGTCGCGCTGTGGCCGTACACCTCCGTCATCGCGGCGGGAACCTGGTCGATCGTGAGCGTCGTCATCATCATCGTCGTCGCGGCCACCGGCGCCGCGACGCGCTACCTGTGCGCCCGCCGCCGCGGAAAGGAGGCCTGGACTCTGCTCGCCCAGGTGATCGTCGCGATCTTCGCCCTCACCCTGCTCCTGTTGCCGCAGGGAGCAGTGCTCGGCGTCATCCCGACCGGCTCGACGCTGCGCGCGCTGCCCCCGCTCGCCGCTCAGGCGTTCGAACAGGTGCAGTTCGGCACGGCGCCGCTGGACGACACCCCTGCGATCCGCACGATGATCGCGACCGGGTTCGCGGTGATCATGATCCTTCTGGATCACCTGATCGCCCAGCGGATCGCGCTGCTCGCCACGATCCTGGTCACGGCGGTGGGCGCGCTGCCGATGATCATCTCATTCGGCGATGCCAACATCCCCTGGTTCGTGATGCTGGCGATCCTCACGCTGTTCCTGCTGCGGCACAGCACGCGTCACGACCGCCGAGGTCCACGCCGCGCTTCGGTCGGCGTCGCGCTCGGCGTCGGCTCCGCCGCGATCGTCACCGCCCTCGTCATCACGCCGACCCTGCCCGTCTCTGCCAGCTGGGTCGGCTCGGGTACTGCGGTGGAGCTCAATCCGTCGCTGCGGCTCGGTGACGATCTGCGTCGCCCGGTGCCCACTGACGCCATCACGCTGGCCACCACCGCTGCGACAGCTCCTTATCTGCGAATCGCAACGCTGTCGGGGTTCGACGGGCGAGTGTGGCACGCGGACGAAGGAGAGACCCAGTCCCTCTCGGACGGCTTCGGTGAAGGCGAATGGTCAGGCGATGTCGCCACCGCCGAGCAGCGCACGTCGATTCGCGTCGTCGGCGTCTCGAGCTCCTGGCTGCCTGTGCCGTATCCGGCGACGAAAGTCGCCGGAGTGTCGTCAGGATGGGAGATCATGCCGACCAATCGCACCGTGGTCTCTGAGTCCCGCGACGCGGCGGGCGAGGACTACACGGTGACGGCCGCCACAGTGCAGCCGACGCTCGAGCAGATCCGCGCCTCCGCAGCCTCTCTCGATCCCGATGACGCGTCCGGCCAGGAGGATCTTCCGGAGGTGATCGCCGAGACGGCGCGCGAGGTGACGGCCGGCGCCGAGAACGACTACGACCGTATGATCGCGCTGCAGGCGTGGTTCCGCTCGGAGTTCTCCTACTCGCTGGACGCTCCGGTGGATGGGGGCTTCGACGGAACCGGCGCAGACGCGATCGCAGACTTCCTCGAGGTGCGGTCTGGCTACTGCATCCACTTCGCCGGGGCCTTCGCGTTGATGGCGCAGTCACTCGATCTCCCCGTGCGAATCGTGGTCGGCTATCTTCCGGGACGGCTCGCCGACGAGAAACGCGGCGATGAGTTCGTCTACGTCGTCAGCAGCGACCAGCTGCATGCGTGGCCGGAGGTGCGCTTCGAGGGCATCGGCTGGGTGCCGTTCGAGCCGACGGCCTCACTCGGGGTGCCGACGGGGTTCGAGCCAGCGGCCGACGAGGGCGGTTCGACCTCCGGACCGGCGACTCCGGCGCCGAGTGCGGCACCGTCGACGGCCTCCTCGAGCGGACCTGAGCTCGACGACGAGCTGGATGACTCGTCCGCCTCCGGCGGCGGCTCACTGCAACGGCTGAACCCGGTACCGGTGATGCTCGGCACCGCGGGGGTGCTGCTCGTGCTGGCGCTTCCGGCGTTGATCAGGATGATCGTCCGGGGGTGGCGCCGCTCACGTGCGCGCGCCGGCGACGCCGTGACCGTGTGGCGCGAGCTTCGTGCCACGCTGATCGATCTGCGCCTGCCGGTGTCGGATGCGGACTCACCGCGCGCGCGGGGCACCGGACTCATCGAACGCGGTGCGGATCCGGAGGCGGTGCGTTCGCTGGTCGACGCCGTGGAGCGCGCGAGCTACGCTGCGGGCACCGACGATGCCGTCGACCTGACACCTGCGCTCGCCAGGGTCAGCGTCGATCTGCGTCGCCACGTCGATGCGCGCTCCCGCGCTGCGGCACTATTGCTGCCGCTCTCGCTGCTCACCGTCGACACATCGCGCGTCGCGGTCCACTCCTGATTGCATGCCGGTCTGCTCATGAATCACGCCGGCGCCGTCGCGTGCTCATCGCACGCCACGGCGTCGCAGCCGTCGCATACGACGAACTGGCTGCGGCAAGCGGCATCCGGGCAGTTCGCCGTGCGCTTGGTCGGGGCGCCGCATCCGACGCACGTGCCGATCACAGTGGTGTGATCGCTGAAATCGACCGAGCCGCGCTTGTCGAAGACGTAGAGCGACCCGTCCCACAGTCCGTCGTCGCCGAAGCGTTCCCCGTACCGGACGATGCCGCCCTCGAGTTGGTACACCTCGCCGAAGCCCCGTGCGGTCATGAGACTCGACAGCACCTCGCAGCGGATCCCGCCGGTGCAGTACGTGACGACGGGCTTGCCCTTGAGATCGTCGTAGGCCCCCGAGTCCAGCAGCTGAACGAAATCACGGGTCGTCTCGGTGTCGGGAACGACCGCACCGCGGAAGCGGCCGATCTCCGCCTCGAGCGCGTTGCGGCCATCGAAGAACACGACGTCATCACGTGACTGCACGAGGTCGTGCAGTTCATCCGGGCTCAGCCTCGTGCCACCGCCGACGACTCCGTGCTCATCGACCTGCAGCTCCCCCGGCGCGCCGAAGGACACGATCTCATCGCGCACTTTGACACTGAGTTTGGGGAAGTCCACGCTGAGCCCTGCGTCATCGAGTCCGGTGCCCTCGCTCCACTTGATGTCGACGTCTTTGAACGCCGGGTAGGAACGGAATGAACGCGCCCACTTCTTGAGCGCAGGAAGATCGCCGCCGAGCGTGCCGTTGACGCCGTCTTTCGAGATGAGCAACCGACCGCGCAGTCCCAGCGCCGCGCCGAGGTCGCGCTGCCACAGGCGGATCGCCTCGGGGTCGGCGAGCGGCGCGAACGCATAGAAGAGGACGATCTTGGGTGTGGCCACCCTGCGATTTTACGCGGGCTGCGATCTAGCGGCGTCTGCGCGCCCATGCGCCGGCGGACTCGCTCGACAGGCACAGCAGCGTGATGGCCTGGACGGATGCCGTGAGCAGAGTCCAGTCCAGGCCGAGCGTGGCACTGCCGTCCAGATAGTCGATCGCCATGAAGAGGATCTGCAACGCGACGAGCACTATCAGCACCGCGCGAGATCTGCGGCCGCGACGCAGTACGAGCCAGGCCATTATGAGCTGCCAGATCATGAACGATCCGAACACCCCGGCGACGACGATGATCAGCACCAGCTCGTCCGGTTCCGAGTCGGCGAGCAGCTGCCAGAAGGTTCCGTCGGTCAGCACGTCGACCAATTGGATGACGGTGACGAGAGCGATGAGCATCACAGCGGTGATCACCGACAGCGGAGCTCGAGCGATCTGACGCGCGGTCCCCGATTCGGGCTGCACCACGGCCACGGGCTCAGGCGGCACGGTGCGGGAGACGTCGACGATGGGGAGGTTGCCATCGGTCACGAACCGGTCGCCACCGCCGTTGCGCGAATGGTATCCGGTCGTGAAATCTCGAAGAAGGCGCACAGTGACCTCACTGTCCGCACTCTGCGCTGTCGTGACCACATGGTCGCGTTCGACATCGGTGTTCTGATCGATGCGATGCGTGACCTGCAGGGTGAACAGCGACAGACCCACATCCGTGTCGTAGGTCGCCGCTCCCAGCCAATCGGCATGCGCGCCGCCGGGCAGCAGCCAGCCGGGCGGGCTGTGCCAGAAGCGCACGTGGTGGCGCTGCTTCGGATTGCCCTCCACCTCCTGCTGATACGCGACGTCGTGCCGCCGGCCGAACAGCATGAGCGGCGACACCGGCGCAGTGGCGTAACTGCGCCGGGTGAGGGTCGATGCGATGATGCGCCACGTCGACACCGCCGTGATCTCGTCAGCACGATGCCATCCGGCAGTGGTCATGACATGGTCGAGCTGAGCACCCGAGCCGTCCACACCGAGGTTCACCGGGTCGCCGAGCAACCCGTCGGCGGTGCGGGTACGCCCGAAGAAGTAGTCCGGCACGTAGAGGTCGGAGAGCATCCGATGCAGCCGCGGAAGCACGAGATACGCAGTGATCGCCCAGATCGGGATGAACCAGACCAGCGCCCAGGGGGTGCGCACCCCTTGGATCGCGATGATGACAGCCATCCAGACCGCGGCCGCCGTTCCGACGAGGAATGTCGTCCGATCGAACACCGTCGCCGGCGGCAGCGGCTGCTGCATCTGCAGCATCCAGCGCCTGCGGTGCGGAAGCTCGTTCACGCGTTCTCCCTGTGCGAGTCGATCACGGTGTCTCCCTCACCCTATGGCGCTGACAGCGGCTGGCGCAGGCGGCTTCAGCGATCGGATAGACTGTTGAGGTTGTTCCTTGGTGACGTGTCCGAGCGGCCGAAGGAGCACGCTTGGAAAGCGTGTGTTGTGCAAGCAACCGCGGGTTCGAATCCCGCCGTCACCGCCAAACACCTGAGGGGCTCCGCATCAGCGGAGCCCCTCAGGTGTTTATCGTGAGCTGGGGATTCAGAGCCACTCCGGCTTCTACTCCCCCGTGGTGAAGCGTTCCCCATAGCTCTGCCCGCCGGCCTCAGCGGGCAGACGCTCCATTCCGAGTCGCTCATAGAACGCTGCCGCGCCTTTGTTCGCAGGGTCCATGCCGAGGTGCAGACCTTTCACACCGCGCCGGCGGAGCTCTGCGAACAGCGTTTCGATCAGCCGGCGCCCGAGGCCCTGCCCCTGCGTCTCCGGCAGCAGATCGATGTGCAGATGTGCCGGGTAGTGGCCTGTGTTCGGATTCTGTCCCGGCCCCCGCCGATACCCGTACTCGATCATCTTCTCTTCCGGACTCTCCGGATTCTCCGGTCGAGGGAAGCGTGCTGCGAACTGGGGCCACCACTCATCGCGGAACCACCGCTCGAATTCGTCGGTGTCATCCGTCGCGACGATGTAGCCGATCGCTCGGCCGTCGTCAGCCTCGACGATCCACGCGAGATCCGGATGCCGTTCGACGTACGGCACTGCGAACAGCAGCCCCCAGAGGTCGTCGTCGCTGAAGACGCCGGTGGCGTCCGTGCCGGCCTTCGCGGTCTTCAGGCAGATGTCGAACATCGCCGAGCGGTCTTCGGGTCGATACGAACGGATGCTGGTCACAACAGGCTCCTCATGATGTCGGGGTGTCTTCTGACCCGGATGTCGAGGGCGCTGCGCCGCTCCGCGCTCGCACCCATGGCAACATGATCGCTCCGACGATCAGCACTGTGCCGGCGCCCACGAGCATCCCGCCGATGGTGTCGGTCAGCCAGTGCACCGAGAGCAGAGTACGGGAGAAGGCCATCGTGAGAGCCCAGAGCACGCCGAGCAGCAGCACCCACACGCGCGGAATCAGCAGCACGGCGATCACCGCGATAGTCGCGGCATTCGCTGTATGCCCCGAGGGGAATGAACCGTAGTCGGAGAGCACGAGCATCTCTTCAGGGCGGGAGCGGCCGAAGAGGAGCTTGAGCAGTTGCACCACCGCGACGCTCGCCAGCAACGACACCGCCACGAACACCGCAGCCCGCCACCGCCGCGTGAGAACAAGGGCGGCCAGAACCACTAGTGGAACCAGATATGTCGCGATCCACCCGCCTCCGACGACGTTCATGATCTGCCCGAATTGCACCATCGCCGGGCTCTGGATGTCGATCATCAGCTGGTTCCAGCCGCGGTCGATCGCCGAGGGAAGGTCAGGGCCGGGCGCCGTCATCGATGCTCCCAACGCCATTGCAGCGAGCAGAGCGCCGATGCCCCACCAGAGCAGCACGGGTCGTCGAGTCATCCGACCATTCTCACTCATGCGACGCAGAGACTGCTACGGCGTGAGCATGCCGACCGTGCGGGGACGCACGATCAGCCAGAGCGCAAGCGTGCCGACCACGGCGCAGCCGACCATGACCGAGGCCATCGTGGTCGCCGTGATGGCGCCCGCGGAGACGAGTCCGACGACCGGCGAGATGATCGCGGCGATCCCGTTGTTGCTCGCGCCGAGGATCGACGCCGCAGTTCCTGCCGCCTTGCCATGACGATCGAGCGCGAGCACCTGCACGCACGGGAACGAGAAGCCGCACGCGGTCATGAACACGAACAGCGGGATGACGGTGCCCCAGAAGCCCAGTCCAAGCTGGTCGCAGACGATGATCGCGGTGCCGCTGAGCATCAGCACAGCCGTCGAGAACGCAAGAACCCACTGCGGGCCGAATCGTGCGGCGAGCCGCGACGCGGCCTGCACGCCGAGCACCACACCGACCGAATTGACGGCGAACAGCCAGCCGTACTCCTGGGCATTCAGACCATGCGTCTCCTGGAAGAGGAAGGGCGAGGCCGAGAGGTACGAGAACAGGCCGGAGAAGGTCATGCCGCCGATCACGAGCACGCCGAGGAAGACCCGATCGCTGAGGACGCTGCGGTAGCGCTGCCAGATCGTGGTGCTTCCGCGTTCCTGCCGTCGCTCCCTGGGCAGGGTCTCGGGGATGAACATCAGAGCGGCCAGGAACATGACCGTGCCGTATGCGGCGAGGACGATGAAGATGCCGCGCCACGGCATCACTCCGAGCAGCCACGATCCGATCAGCGGTGCCACCACCGGTGCGACGCCGGAGACCAACGCGAGCCTGGACAGCATCACCACTAGTCGACGACCGCCGAACAGGTCGCGCACCACCGCCATCGCGACCACGCCTCCTGCCGCCGCGCCGATGCCCATGACGACACGTGCGCCCCCGAGCAGCAGCAGGTCAGGAGCGACTGCCGCGGCCACGCTGGCGAGCACGTGCAGTGCCGTCACCGCGATCAGCGGGATGCGCCGACCGACCTTGTCCGAAAGCGGGCCGACGACGAGCTGACCGACGGCGAAGCCGATCATCGTGCCGGTGAGCGTGAGCTGGATCGCCGCCGAAGTCGTCTGGAAGTCGGATTCCAGCACGGGGAACGCGGGCAGATACAGGTCGATCGTAAACGGCCCGAGGGCCGTGAGAGCGCCGAGCAGGATGATGTACAGCACCCGACGACGATGCGAGATCGCATCCCCTGGATGCAGCATGATCGGCGCTGTCGCCGGGTTCGGTCCGAGCACGCGGATCGCGCCAGTGGGCGTGCTCGTGCGGATCGTACCGGTGATCGCGCGGATGCTGCCGGTCGGCGTGCGTTCGGAATCGGGAGTGGGGATGTCAGACGGCGATGAATCGTTCAAGATCCCTCAATGCTACTCGCGTCCGTCTCCGGACAGGAGAGCCGCTCAGACGCTGACGCGGGCCAGCCCCTGTTCGAGATCGGCGATGAGGTCCGCCACGTCTTCGATGCCGACCGACAGCCGCACGACATTCTCCGGCACGGCGAGGGCGGTGCCGCGCACCGAGGCGTGCGTCATGTCCGGCGGGTAACCGATCAGCGATTCGACGCCGCCCAGCGATTCCGCGAGCTGGAACAGCTCGGTCGACTCGGCGAATGCGCGGGCGGCATCCGGACCCGCGGCGAGCGCGAGCGACAGCATCCCGCCGAATCCGCTCATCTGGCGTGCGGCGATCTCGTGACCGGGGTGCGAGGCCAGCCCGGGATAGAACACCGTCTCGAACTCCGGGCGCGCAGCGGCCCACTCGGCGATGGCCTGTGCGTTCTCGCTGTGCTGGCGCACCCGCACCGCGAGCGTCTTGATGCCGCGGGTCGTGAGCCAGGCATCCAGAGGTGCGGAGACCGCACCGACCGCGAACTGCTGGAACTTCACCTGGTCGTAGAAGCGATCATCGCCGAACACGACAGCACCCCCGAGCACGTCGGAGTGCCCGCCGAGGTACTTCGTGGTGGAGTGCACGACGAGGTCGGCGCCGAGCGCGAGCGGTCGCTGCAACGCCGGCGAGGCGAAGGTGTTGTCGACCACGACGACGGCTCCGGCCGCATGCGCGATCTCGGCGGTCGCCGCGATGTCGACGATCTTGAGCAGAGGGTTGCTGGGCGTCTCGAGCCAGACGATCTTGGTCTCAGGACGCAGCGCCTGGCGGATCTCATCGGCGTCACCGAGCTCGACGGTCGTGGTCTCGACGCCCCATGGCGCGAGCACCTTGGTGAGCAGCCGGTACGTGCCGCCGTAGACGTCGTTGCCGAGCAGCACATGATCACCCGGCTTCACGATGCCGCGCAGCAGTGCGTCCTCGGCGGCGAGACCCGATGCGAACGACAGGGCGCTCGCGCCGCCCTCGAGTGCGGCGAGCTGTGTCTCGAGCGCGCTGCGGGTGGGGTTGCCCGCCCGGTTGTACTCATAGCCCTCGCGGAAGCCGCCGATACCGTCCTGCACGTGCGTGGACGCCTGGTAGATCGGCGGGATGATCGCCCCGGTCAGCGGGTCAGGCGCTTGGCCTGCGTGGATGGCACGGGTGGCGAAGGCATGATCTGACATGGTCTCAGCCTACGTCCGCCCCTGCCGTGGCATCCGCTCCTGTTACGCCGGGTGACCCCGGCAGCCCAGGATCAGCGCGCTAGATAGGCGAGCAGGTCCTGGCGGGTGAGCAAGGTGTGCGGTTTGCCGTCGATCGTCACCAGAAGCGCGTCGGCGTCGGCGAGCGCAGCGCGCGCCTGCTCGACCGGTGCATGGATGCCCACGAGCGGCATCCGCGCACCGACATGAGCGGCGACGGCATCGGTCGGCTTCGCCTCGCCGCGGAAGAGCAGATCCAGCAGTCCGCGTTCGTCGACAGTGCCGACGACCTCGCCCATCATGACGGGCGGCTCCGCGCTGAGCACGACGAGCTGAGACACGTCGAACTCGGTCATCATGCGGATGGCGTCGAGCACGGTGTCGCTCGGGTGGGCGTGCACGAGATCGGGGACAGCGTGCTGTCCCTTTCGAAGCGCGGTGCGCGCGTCGAGCACGTCTGCAACCGTCTCCCCCAGCTCGACATCGCTGAAACCGTATGAGCGCATCCAGGAGTCGTTGAAGATCTTCGACAGATAGCCGCGTCCACCATCGGGCAGCAGCACCACCATCACGGCATCCGCCGGCAGAGTCCTCGCCACACGCAGTGCGCCGACGACAGCCATGCCGCTCGATCCGCCGACGAGGATCGCCTCTTCTCGAGCAAGGCGGCGGGTCATCGCGAACGACTCCGCATCGTCGACCGCGACGATCGCATGGGGAACGGCGGGGTCGTAGGAGCCGGGCCAGATGTCCTCGCCCACACCCTCCACGAGATACGGGCGACCGGTGCCGCCCGAATACACACTGCCCTCGGGGTCCACACCGATGATGCGCACGCGGTCCTCTGACACCTCTCGCAGGAACCGGCCTGTGCCGCTGATCGTGCCACCGGTGCCGACGCCGGCGACGAAGTGCGTGATCGTGCCGTCGGTGTCGCGCCAGATCTCGGGACCCGTGGTCTCGTAGTGGCTGCGCGGACCGTTCGGGTTCTCGTACTGGTTCGGTTTGAAAGCTCCGTCGATCTCCTGCACGAGCCTGTCGCTGACGCTGTAGTACGACTCCGGGCTGTCGGGCGCCACCGACGTCGGCGTCATCACGATCTCGGCGCCGTATGCGCGCAGCACGTCGATCTTGTCCTCGCCGACCTTGTCCGGCAGCACGAATATGCACTTGTATCCCCGCTGCTGCGCGACCAGGGCGAGGCCGACGCCGGTGTTGCCGCTCGTCGGCTCGATGATCGTGCCGCCGGGGCGCAACTCACCTGAAGCCTCGGCCGCGTCGATGATGCGTTTGGCGATGCGGTCCTTGGCCGAGCCACCGGGATTCAGGTACTCGAGCTTCACCAGCACCGTGCACTCCACGCCCTCGGTGACATGCTGAAGCTTCACGAGAGGGGTGTCACCGACGAGGTCGGCGATGTGCTCGGCATAGTTCATGATCCCAGGGTACGGCCAGGATCACGCGCGGACGGTTGTGTTACCCCTTCGTGGAACCTGCCAGCAGGCCTCGCACGAAGTAGCGTTGCAGAGCGAAGAACACGATCAGCGGCACGATGATCGACACGAACGCGCCGGCGGTCAGCAGATGCCAGTCGTTCCCGCGCGTTCCGGTGATCTCAGCCAGCAGCTTCGTGATCGGAGCTGCTCCCCCGTCGGCGAACACCAACGCCACGAGCAGGTCGTTCCACACCCATAGGAACTGGAAGATCGCCACCGAAGCGATCGCGGGCATGGTCAGCGGCAGCACGATCCGGAAGAAGATCTGTCCGCGCGATGCGCCATCGACGCGCGCAGCCTCGATGATCTCGCCGGGGATCTCCGACATGAAGTTGTGCAGCAGGTAGATCGCCAGCGGCAATGCGAACATCGAGTGCGCGAACCAGACCTGGGCGTAACCGCCCGAGGCCCCGAGCGGCAGGGTGATCTGCAGGCCGAACAGACTCAGTCCACGCGAGAACGTGCTCAACAACGGGACGAGCGCCATCTGGATGGGCACGATCTGCAGCGCGAAGATGAAGATGAAGAGGAAGTTGCGCCCCTTGAAGTCGATCCATGCGAATGCGTACGCAGCCATGGAGGCGATCATGAGCGGGACGATCGTGGCCGGGATCGTGATCGCGATCGAGTTGACGAACGATTCGATCATCGTCAGCTGCGTCGTGCCCGACTGCAGCACGTCGACATAGTTCTCACCGGTGACCTGAGGATTCAGGAAGAACTCCCACCAGCCGCTGGTGAGGATCTGATCTCGCGGGCGGAACGACGAGATGAACAGTCCCAGCGTCGGTACCGTCCACAGCACCGCGATGACGATGGATGCGACGGACGCCCAGGGCCGCGACAGCTTCTTGCGTGTACGCCCGGCCGAGGCATCCAGTCTGCCGCCGGTGGTGATCGCGCGCGTACTGGTGGGTGTGGAGGTCTTCATGGCGTTGGACTTCATCGTGTCGCTCATCGGATCTCCCGCTGCTTCTGGATCTGGCGTGCGTTGTAGATGACGATCGGCAGCACCAGGATGAACAGGATCACGGCGAGCGCCGCACTGCGCCCGGCCTCGAACTTCGAGAACTGCGTGTACATCTCGTTGGCGAGCACCGACGTCTCGTAGTTACCGGCTGTCATGGTGCGGACGATGTCGAAGACCTTCAGCGAGGCGATCGAGATCGTCGTCAGCACCACGATGAGAGCGGGGCGGATGGCCGGGACGGTGACCGAGATGAATCGCTGCCAGGCGTTCGCGCCATCGAGCTCGGCCGCCTCCAGCAGTTCCATCGGCACGCCCTTGATCGAGGCGGACAGGATGACCATCGCGAATCCGGTCTGCACCCAGATCAGCACGACGATGAGGAACAGCGTGTTCCACGGCGGGTTGAGCAGGAACTGCTGCGGCTCTCCCCCGAACCAGACCAGGATCTGATTGAGCAGACCGATCTGCTCGTACTGCGGGCCGCGGTATTCGTACATGAACCGCCAGATGATGCCGGCGCCGACGAACGAGATCGCCATCGGCATGAAGACGAGGACCTTGTAGATCTTCTCTCCCCGGGTGCGGTCGATGAACACGGCGTACGCGAGTCCGACGATGGTCGACACCGTCGGCACGATCAGCACCCAGACGATCGTGTTGACCACGACCCGGATGCCGTCGGGCTGGCCGAAGATCCAGGTGTAGTTCGCGAGCCCGACGAACGTCTTCCCCGAGGAGTTCATGAACGAGGCCACCATCGTCTGCAGGGACGGCAGGACCAGTCCCACCAGCAGCAGCAGGAACGCCGGCGCCATGAAAGCGACGAGCTGGATCAGGTACCCCTTGCCGGACTTCGACCGGTAGTCGAGCAGGAAGAACACCGCGCCGACCACCACTGCGACACCCATCGCCCAGTAGTACGAGCGGAAGAACCACATCACGGCGAGCGGGATGAGCAGACACATCGCGAGTCGGATGAAGGTGTACTTCGTCCCAGTCCGAGGAGCGATGTCGACGAGAAGAAGGATGAGGGCCACCACCACCCCGAAGGCGATGACGACGGTCACCGCCTGCAGAACCGGCGGCAGCGCGCCGATCCATTGGAAGAAATCGATCGCGGTCACGGAGTCCCCTTTACGACAGAATGCAGATCACCAGCGGTCCATGCACCGTTGCATGGATCTGAGAGGCGGGCCGCCCGAGGGCGACCCGCCTTGAGTCGGATCAGCCTGCCGGCCAGCCCGTCTCGATCTGCTCGAGGACGGCATCTGTCGAATCGCCGTTGACCCACGCGACCATGCCCTTCCAGAACGTACCGGCACCGACAGCACCCGGCATCAGGTCGCTGGCGTCGAAGCGGAACGTGGTGTCAGGGTCCTGCAGGATCTTGATGGTCTCCTGAAGGATCGGGTCCTGCGCCGCGTCGGGCTCCAGCCCGTTGTTCGCCGATGTGACACCGCCGAGGCTCACTCGGCTGTTCGCCCACTCAGGGCTGGAGAGGTACGCCAGCACCTTCTGCGTGGCCTCGCTGTCGCTGAAGGCACCGACGATCTCACCTGCACCGGTCACAGCCTTCTCGTCCGTGCTCTCCCCCGGGAGCATGAAGGCCCAGACGTCGCCGTCCTCGGCGATGTTCGTACCCTCCGGGAAGAAGCCGGAGAGGAACGATGCCTGGTGCGTGAGTGCGCACGAGCCGTCGGCGACCTTGGGCGCGACATCGCCGAAAGCGGTCGAGTTGATCGAGCGGACGTCACCGAAACCCGCGTTGACGTTGGCCGGGTTGAGGAGGACCTGGCCCACCGAGTCGAACGCTGCCTTGATCTGCGGGTCGGTGAAGGGCACCTCGTTGGTGACCCACTGGTCGTAGACGTCGGGACCGGCCTGTCGCAGCACGTAGTCCTCGATCCAGTCCGTGCCGGGCCAGCCGGTCGCCGTGCCGGATTCGAAGCCGGCGCACCATGCCGGCGTACCGGTCGCTGCCTGGATCTTTTCGGTCAACGCCGCCATGTCTCCGAGCGTCTCCGGAACCTCGACTCCCCACTCGGCGAACTTCGCCGGGGAGTACCAGATCCAGCCCTTGACATTGGCCATCAGCGGCGCGCCGTAGAACGTGTCCTCATACGTGCCGTAGTTCACCCAGTCCTCGGTCCAGTACTCGTTCGCGTTGTTCTTCACCTCTTCCGGTGCCGGCTTCAGGAAGTCGCGCGACGCGAAGTCGGCGAACAGACCCGGCTGCGGGAAGATCGCGATGTCCGGAGGGTTGCCGCCCTGTGCACGGGTGCCGAGCTGCGTCTCGAAGTCCTGGCTGCCCTCGTACTTGATCTCGATGTCGTTCTCTTCGGCCCAGTCCGCCCATGACTCCTGCAGGAGTTCTGCTTCGGCGTCGACGATGGTGCCGTAGATCGTGACCGTGTTGCCCCCGCCGTCGCCTCCGTCGCCCCCACCTTCCGGCGCGCCGGGAGCCCCACATCCGGCTAACGCGATGCCCGCGGCCCCGATCAGGGCGAGCGGCGCGAGACGCCGATTACGCTGTGACAGTCCCATGTGATTTCTCCTCTTCGAGTCCACGTCCCCATGCGTGCCGCTGCCCAGGGGCGAGCGGATCGGGAACCGATTCCAGGCCAAACCTACTGGCCAGACCCGCCCGGCACAATGGGCGGAGATCACAAGCTGACAACCTTTGGGCGCAGACGGCCACGACGGATGGGAGCGCTCCCTTCGGCCAGACCTGGAACCGGTTCCCTTCGCGGTCGACTCGGACTACGATGTGCACGGGCGCCTGCCGGTTCGCGCTCGCACATCGAGGAGGATGCATGAGCACGATCGCGGATGTCGCGGCTCGAGCCGGCGTCTCCAAGGCCACCGCCAGCCGCGCGCTGAGCGGACGCGGATACGTCTCCGACGAAACAAGGGCGCTGGTGTCGCTGGCCGCGCGCGATCTCTCGTACGTCGCTCATTCCTCGGCGACGAGCCTGGCGACGGGCCGCACGCTCACGATCGGCGCGGTCGTGCCGACGATCGGGCGCTGGTACTTCTCGGAATTGCTCACCGGCGTGCAGGACGCCCTGCTGGCACACGACTACGACCTCGCGCTCTACTGCATCCCCGACGGCTCATCCGCCAGAGATCGCGTCTTCGATGTGGTGCTCCCGCGACGGCGGTTCGACGGCATCATCGCCGCGGGGATCCAGCCGCACAGTCACGAGCTGGATCGGTTGTCCCGGCTCGAGCGTCCGCTGGTGAGTGTCGGCGCCTACCATCCCGGCACGAGCTCGGTGTCGATCGACGACGCCGCCGCCGCGCGCATCGCGACTGAGCATCTGATCGATCTCGGCCATACCGCGATCGCGTTCATCGGTGCGGCGGACGACGACGCGCGTGCGGGCTTCGGAGATGTGCGCCGTCTGCACGGCTATCGCGAGGCGATGGATGCCGCGGGGCTCAGCGATCACATCAGCGTGAGTCCGGCGGCGAGCGACATGCCCAGCGGGTACCAGAGCGCGGTCGACCTGCTGGGCAATCGGCGCACCCGCCCCACTGCTGTGGTGGGCGTGTGCGATGAGACGGCGATCAGCGCGATCATCGCCGCGCGCCGTCTGGGCATCGCCGTGCCGACCGAACTGAGCGTCGTCGGCATCGACGACCATCAGCACGCCGAGATGTTCGCCCTCACGACGATCCGGCAGCAGCCGCGCGAGCAGGGAACGCAGGCGGTCGACCTCCTGCTGCGCCAGCTGGAACATCCCGACGCCGACGTAGAGCACATCGTCGCAGCATCCGCTCTCGTCGTACGCAACTCGTCCGCTGCGCCGCGCTGACCCAGGACGCACGAAGGCCCCGGGATCAACCCGGGGCCTTCATAAAAGCGTTGAGACGCTATTACTTGAGGGTGACGGTCGCGCCGGCAGCCTCGAGGGTCTCCTTGGCCTTCTCGGCAGTCTCCTTGTTGGCGCCCTCAAGGACAGCCTTCGGAGCGCCGTCGACGACAGCCTTCGCCTCGCCGAGGCCGAGCGAGGTGAGCTCGCGGACAGCCTTGATGACCTGGATCTTCTTGTCGCCAGCGGCCTCGAGGATGACGTCGAAGGAATCCTTCTCCTCAACCTCTTCAGCAGCGCCTGCGCCGCCGGCGCCGGCAACGGCGACGGGAGCAGCAGCGGTGACGTCGAACTTCTCCTCGAACGCCTTGACGAACTCGCTGAGCTCGACGAGGGTCAGGTCGGCGAACTGCTCGAGCAGCTGCTCGGTGGTGAGCTTAGCCATGATGTATCTCCTAGATTGATGGGGTTTGTGGAACGAGATCGCCGGTCGCTCACGCGGCCTGAGCGGTCTCCAGCTTTTCGCGAAGCGCGTCGATGGTCGCGGCAGCCTTGCCCATCGTCGCCTTCATCATGCCCGCAGCCTTCGCAAGCAGAACCTCACGGCTCTCGAGCGAGGCGTACTTGTTGACCTCGTCGGCGCTGAGGGCATTGCCCTCGAAAACGCCGCCCTTGATCACGAGAAGCGGGTTGGCCTTGGCGAAATCACGAAGAGCCTTCGCAGTGGCGACGAAGTCACCGTGCACGAATGCGACTGCCGACGGACCCTTGAGGTCGTCATCCAGCGCAGAGATCCCAGCCTTGTTGGCGGCGATCTTGGTCAGCGTGTTCTTCACCACGGCGTACTCAGCGTCCTGACGGATGCTGTTACGCAGCTCCTTGAGCTGGGCAACCGTCAGACCGCGGTACTCGGTCAGCAGGACGGCGTTCGAGTTCTCGAATGACTTCGTGAGCTCGGCAACCGATGCATCCTTCTGCGCCATGGTCACTCCTTGGTGGGTACGAGATGCCGCACGGTGGTGGGGCATCGACCTCGACCACCCCACAAGCCAAACAAAAAAGCTCCGGCGCAAGCGCACGGAGCTTTGAATCAGTTCGTGACACCTGCGCGGGCCTCTGCAGAGCAGTGCTTCGATCATGCTGCGCTTGCGCACATCACGATGACCGGCGGTCTTCGGTTGATCCAAGAATACGGCATCCGACGCCGTCCCCCAAATCGAGGTGGCGTCGTCTGCTCAGCGACGGTCGGCGGCGCGGCCGGAGTGCCCGGCAAGTGCGTCCGCCGCACGGACCAGCGCGAGATGCGACAGCGCCTGCGGCGTGTTCCCGGCATGCCGTGCTCCGTCGACGTCATACTCCTCGGAGAGCAGGCCGAGATCGTTCGACAGGCCGACCAGACGCGCCATCAGAGCCTCGGCATCCCGTTCCCGACCGCTCGCGGCATACTGCTCGACGAGCCAGAAGCTGCAGGCGAGGAACGGATGCTCACCTCCGGCGAGACCATCCACACCGCTCGTCGTGCGATAGCGCATCAGCAATCCGTCGCGAAGAAGCGTGTGCTCGATCTGCGCGACCGTGCGAGTCATCCGCGGATCGTCCGCTGCGCAGTACCCGACCTGCGGGAGGACGAGCAGCGAAGCGTCCACCTCATCGGATCCGTAGTGCTGCACGAAGTAGCCGTCGGCATGCACGCCCCGCTCGTCGATCTCGGAGCGCAGTCGGTCTCGTATCTCCACCCACCGGTCGGCATCACCCGACAGGGAGTGCTCACGAACAGCGCGTACTCCACGATCGAGCGCGGCCCACATCATGACGCGGGAATGAGTGAACCGCTGAGGTTCGCCGCGGATCTCCCAGATGCCGTTGTCCGGTCGATCCATCCCGGTGATGACGCGTTCGAGCAGCGCCCGCTGCAGCGGCCACGAGAACGAGGACTCCTCGAGTCCGGCGATCCGCGCAGCCTCGAGCGCGACGAGCACCTCGCCGATCACGTCGCCCTGGTATTGATCGACGGCGCCGTTGCCGATTCGCACGGGAGAAGCGCCCTCGTATCCAGGCAGCCCGGTGAGCTCTCGCTCGGCGAGGTCGCGCTCCCCCGCGATCCCGTACATGATCTGCACCTCGGACGGGTCACCGGCGACCGCACGCAGCAGCCACAGGCGCCAGTGCTGCGCCTCGTGCAGGAACCCGTGCGAGATGAGCACCTCAAGAGTCAGCGCGGCGTCCCGCAGCCAGACGTATCGGTAGTCCCAGTTGCGCGATCCGCCGAAATCCTCCGGCAGCGATGTCGTCGCAGCCGCGACGATGCCACCGGTGTCCCGGTTGGTGAGTGCCCGCAGCACGAGCAGCGAGCGCGCCACCATGTCACGATGCGGTCCGTCGTGTTCGATTCCGCTCGCCCAGCCCTCCCACCAGGATCGGGTCCTCGCGATGGCGTCCTCGATGTCCAGCGGGTGAGGCACGGATTCGTGGGAGAGGAACCAGGTCAGAGTGAGATCGCGCGTCTCGCCCTCGGCGACTGTGATCCTTCCGGTGTGGACGTGATCGGATGCGGACAGTGCGACGCCACGCACGATCACGGCGTCCGGTCCTGCAGTCGCCCGCAGCGCCGGCTCGGAATCGGTTCCCACCTGCCGCACCCACGGGAGTGCACGTGCGTAATCGAAACGCATCCGCAGTTCGGTGCGGAATGCGACGGTCCCGGAGATGCCGATCACTCGTCGCACGAGATCGGTGCGGTGCCGGCTCATCGGCATGAACTCGTGCACCTCCGCGACGCCGCCGGCGGTCTCCCATCGTGTGACGAGGATGAAGGTGTCCGGCAAGTACTGACGACTCATGCTCGCGTCTTCGTCGAGCGGCCTCAGCGCCCAGCATCCGTGCGCGGGATCTCCCAGCAGCGCGCCGAAGATCGACGGAGAGTCGAAGCGCGGCAGGCACAGCCAATCGATACTGCCATCGCGGGAGACGAGAGCTGCCGTGCGGCAGTCGCTGATCAGCGCATAGTCTTCGATCGGAGATGGCATCCGTCCGATTGTGGCAGTGACAGCCTCGGCGATCCAGGCCTGTTGCGATCTCGTCGTGCCGACTACGGTGGGCCGCATGGCCGAGCACACGACACTCATGATCTTCGGAGCATCCGGTGACCTGACATCCAGGCTCCTGCTGCCGGCACTGGGTCAGTTGCTGATCACAGAACCGAAGCGCACCGTCCACCTGATCGGAGCGGGAATGGACGAGTGGGCGGACGACAAGTGGCGTGACGTCGTGCAGACCGCGTTCGCGTCAGCGGATGCCGAGGACGCGATGTCACGTGTCGAGACCGAGTATCACCGCGCCGACATCACCGCTGCAGACGATCTGAAGACGCTTCTCGCGGGACGAGAGGCGCCGCTGGCGCTGTACTTCGCGGTGCCGCCATCGGTCGCCGCCGCCGCGTGCGACGCCATGGCGACGATCGATCTGCCCAAGGGCGTCGTGCTGGCGCTGGAGAAGCCTTTCGGGGTCGACGAGGGCAGTGCTCGGGCGCTCAACGAACGCCTCGCCCTGCTCGTGCCCGAGAGCCAGGTCTTCCGCATCGATCATTTCCTCGGACGCTCGACCACGCTGAACCTGCTCGGGGTGCGCTTCGCGAACCGTGTGCTCGAGCCGCTCTGGTCGGCGACGGACATCGAGTCCGTGACGATCACGTACGACGAGTCCTTGGGGCTCGAGGGTCGTGCCGGATACTACGATCACGCGGGAGCCTTCGTCGACATGATCCAGAGCCACCTTCTGCAGGTGCTCGCCGTCTTCGCGATGGAGGAGCCAGCGACTCTGGATGAGGTGGACTTCCGCGCAGCGACGACAGCAGTGCTGCGGGCGACCTCGGTGTGGGACGACGATCCGGTGAGCAACTCGCATCGTGCGAGGTACACGGCCGGCAGCGTGGAAGGGCGCGAGTTCCCGTCGTATGTGGATGAACCGGATGTCGACCCCGCACGGAACACCGAGACGCTGGGGGCGGCGACCTTCGAGGTGCGCAACGCGCGCTGGGCCGGTGTGCCGATCATGTTGCGTTCGGGCAAAGCCATCGGCAACCCTTCACGTGAGATCGTCGTACGGTTCCGTCCTGTGCGCCACGTCCCCCGCGGTCTCCACGGCGACGCGGAGGGAGCGGTGCTGCGCTTCTCGCTCGGCACGGCCGAGATCTCCCTGGAACTCAACGTCAACGGGGAAGCAGACCCGTTCGAGTTGGAGCGGACGACGATGTCGGCAGAGCTCGGCCCTGGCGCGCTCCGGGCCTACGCCGAGGTCCTCTCCTGCATTCTCGATGCCGACCCTGTGCTCGCTGTGCGCGGGGATGCCGCCGAGGAATGCTGGCGCATCGTGCAGCCCGTTCTCGACGCCTGGAAAGCCGGCAAGGTGCCGCTCGAGGAGTACGTCGTGGGCTCCGACGGCCCCGAGGACTGGCCTGCAGCCGGCTGAGATCCGGATGCCGGAAAGACCAGCCTGCGGCACCCCGGCGCGGCTGGTCCCGCGCGTCCGTACCCGCGGGTAATCTCGAATGGTGACTCCGGAACTTCAGGCTCGTATCGTCGCGGACTCCCGTGATCGCGTCGCCTGGCTCCGGGCTCGTACCCGCGGGATCACCGCCACCGACGTCGCCGGCCTCTCCGGAGACAAGTCGATCATCCGCGCCGCCGATGCGAAGCTCGGGGGCGGTGCGCACTTCGGAGGCAATGCCTATACCGATCACGGTCGCCGTCGAGAGCCGGAGATCGCCACGTGGGTCGCCGGGACTCATGGCATCCATCCGTCTTCAGCGCTGTTCCGCGCCGAGGCGGAGCATCGCCACCTCGCCACGCCTGACGGCATCGTCCAAGACGCCGAAGGCCGCATCCTGCTCGCCGAGATCAAGACCACGAACAAGAATTGGCGCACGATCCCCCGAACGTATCTCCGGCAGGTCTGGTGGCAGCAGCATGTGCTCGGCGCGGAGCGGACGCTGTTCGTCTGGGAGGAGCACGACAGCTTCCGCCCGATCCACGACGAGCCGCGTTGCGTCTGGATAGATCGAGACGACCGCGAGATCGGCCAGCTCGTCTCGCTCGCGACACGCCTGATCGACGAGCTCTACCACCGCACCACCGGGCGCCGTGCTCCGAGTGCCGACGTCGCCGAAGCAGCCAGCCGTCGCGACTCCCTCCGGGAGCGCGACGCGTTCCGCGCCCTCGCTCTCGCCGACTGAGACGGGGAGTCCGGACGGCGTTCAGCCCAGAACGCGCCTGGCCTCTGCGGTGATCTCCGCCGCGATCGCATCGAGCAGCGACGATCTGAGGTTCCACTGCTGCCAGTACAGCGGCACGTGGATCGAATCGCCGCCCAGCGGGATCGCTGCTCCGGATGCCGCGGCATCCGTCGCCTGCGAGCCGGGCAGCATGCCCCACCCGAGTCCGAGCAGGACCGCCTGCGCATAATCGTAGGATGCGGGGACGTAGTGGCGAGGAATGCCCTGTTCATCCTGCCCTCTGGACGCCAGCCAAGCGTGCTGAAGCGTATCGCGCCGGTCGAAGTCGACGAACGGCGCGCGCCGCAGCGACGCTGTGGTGACCCCGTCGGCGAACCAGCGCTTCATGAATGCAGGCGTCGCCATCGCCTCGTAGCGAAGCACGCCGAGCGGCACGACCGTGCATCCCGCCACTGGAGAATGCTCCGAAGTCACCGCAGCCATGACTTCACCGGATTCCAGAAGGCGTGCCGTGAAAGTCTGGTCGTCCCGATGCAGATCGAAGTCGATGTCGTGTGCGTCTGCGACTCTCGCGAGAGGCGCCAGGAACCAGGTGGCCATCGAGTCGGCATTGACGGCGAGCGGAACGCTGAAGCGCCCGCCCGCCGGGTCGAGTCCCAGCGCAGACAGCGCATCGTGCTCGAGCAGTGCGATCTGACGCGCCATGCGCACGACGGACTCACCTGCAGCCGTCGCTTTCGCCGGCCTGCCGCGAACGACGAGCACCTGCCCGAGCTGCTGCTCGAGGCTCTTCAGCCGCTGGCTGACCGCGGAGGGCGTGATGTGCAGAGTGCGCGCCGCAGCGTCGAGACTCCCGCCGTCCACGATCGCCGCGAGAGTGGATGCCAACTCCGGTGAGATAGCTGTCATGTTAGCCATGCTAATGGCACGTAAGAACGCGTAGCTGGTGCTTATGCCCGGCTCCGCTTAGCGTCAGAGGGTGATCTCGTTCTTCGCGGGCCTCGGCCTCGGCTTGTCCCTCATCATCGCCATAGGCGCCCAGAATGTCTTCGTCCTGCGGCAGGGCATTCGCCGCGAGCACGTGCTGGCGGTCGTCATGATCTGCGCATTGTCGGATGCGATCCTCATTGCAACTGGAGTCGCGGGGCTCGGCTTTCTGCTTGAGAGCGTGCCCTGGCTGGTGGACGCCGCGCGCATCCTCGGTGCGGTGGTCCTGATCGCGTACGGTCTGCTCGCAGCGCGACGGGCATGGCGCGGCGGAGACCAGACGCTGCGTCCCTCCGGTGACGAGAAGCGTCCAGGACGACTCGCCGCCGTGATCGCGGTCGCCCTCGCGCTGACATGGCTGAACCCGCACGTCTACCTCGACACCGTGTTGATGCTCGGGTCGATCGCTGCGACACACGGCGACGCGCGTTGGCTCTTCGCCGCGGGTGCGATCCTCGCCAGCATCCTCTGGTTCACCGCACTCGGCTACGGAGCGCGCGGACTCGCCCGATGGCTGAACACACCGCGGGCCTGGCGGATCCTCGATGCGGTCATAGCGGCAGTCATGATCACAATCGCCATCAGTCTCGTGGTGCCGCTGTTCGGATGAGGGTTCCGCACAGTCGATAGACGATCTAAACTCCTGCGCGAAGCGAAGGAGATGACATGCAGACTCTGACGATCGACTTCATCTGCTCCCTCGATGGCTTCGGCTCAGCAGTGGGCTGGCCTGGTTGGTGGGGGATGGAGAGTCCTGAGTACCTCGACTGGCTCGAAGAAGCGCCGGCGAAGAACGATCCGCTGCTGATGGGGGCGACGACGTACCGCGTGATGTCCGAGCTGACCGCGGGCGGCGAGCCGGGAACCGACGTGCTCAACGACATCAAGAAGTACGTGTTCTCGTCGTCGCTCGAACCACCACTCGTGTGGGCCAACTCGACGCTCGTCGACACGGATGCTGTCGAATACGTGCGCAGGCTGAAAGAGGTGTCAGACCGCCCGCTGCGGACGATCGGCAGCATCGCTCTGTGCCGCTCATTGCTGAACGCGGGACTCGTCGACCGCTATCGCGTCGTCATCTTCCCCGTGATCACCGGGGCGAGCGGCCGCGACCGCATATTCGACGGGTATCCGGATGTGACCCTCGAGCTCGTCGAGGTGCGCACCTTCGATCACCGCACCCAGCTGCTCGAGTACGTCCCGACCGTGGTGGACGGGCCTCCCGGCAGCTGAAGTGCCCAGAAACGGAGATCGACGTTAAACGCAAAATGGCCACCCAGCGTTGGGTGGCCATTTTGTTTAGAAGAAGTTCGGCGGTGTCCTACTCTCCCACAGGGTCCCCCCTGCAGTACCATCGGCGCTGTGAGGCTTAGCTTCCGGGTTCGGAATGTAACCGGGCGTTTCCCTCACGCTATGGCCGCCGAAACACTATTGATGTTTCAACAAAAACCTAAAGGCACGCGTGGTGCCTGTTAGGGTTCTCGACCGTACATCGAGAACCACTCAGTGGACGCGTAGCACCAACAAACGGTGTGTTATCAAGTCATCGGCTTATTAGTACCAGTCAGCTGCATGCATTGCTGCACTTCCACATCTGGCCTATCAACCCAGTAGTCTGGCTGGGAGCCTCTCACCCGAAGGTATGGAAATCTCATCTTGAGGCCGGCTTCCCGCTTAGATGCTTTCAGCGGTTATCCATCCCGAACGTAGCTAATCAGCGGTGCTCCTGGCGGAACAACTGACACACCAGAGGTTCGTCCAACCCGGTCCTCTCGTACTAGGGTCAGATCCTCTCAAATTTCCTACGCGCGCAGCGGATAGGGACCGAACTGTCTCACGACGTTCTAAACCCAGCTCGCGTACCGCTTTAATGGGCGAACAGCCCAACCCTTGGGACCTACTCCAGCCCCAGGATGCGACGAGCCGACATCGAGGTGCCAAACCATGCCGTCGATATGGACTCTTGGGCAAGATCAGCCTGTTATCCCCGAGGTACCTTTTATCCGTTGAGCGACAGCGCTTCCACAAGCCACTGCCGGATCACTAGTCCCGACTTTCGTCCCTGCTCGACCTGTCAGTCTCACAGTCAAGCTCCCTTGTGCACTTACACTCGCCACCTGATTACCAACCAGGTTGAGGGAACCTTTGGGCGCCTCCGTTACTTTTTGGGAGGCAACCGCCCCAGTTAAACTACCCACCATGCACTGTCCCTGAACCGGATCACGGTTCGAAGTTAGATATCCAGAGTGACCAGAGTGGTATTTCAACAATGACTCCACCATAACTGGCGTCATGGCTTCAAAGTCTCCCACCTATCCTACACAAGCCACACCGAACACCAATACAAAGCTGTAGTAAAGGTCACGGGGTCTTTCCGTCCTGCTGCGCGTAACGAGCATCTTTACTCGTAATGCAATTTCGCCGAGTTCGCGGTTGAGACAGTTGGGAAGTCGTTACGCCATTCGTGCAGGTCGGAACTTACCCGACAAGGAATTTCGCTACCTTAGGATGGTTATAGTTACCACCGCCGTTTACTGGGGCTTAAATTCTCAGCTTCGCCTTACGGCTAACCGGTCCTCTTAACCTTCCAGCACCGGGCAGGCGTCAGTCCGTATACATCGTCTTGCGACTTGGCACGGACCTGTGTTTTTAGTAAACAGTCGCTACCCACTAGTCTCTGCGGCCACCACACCCTTTTCGGAGTAAATCCGTATAAGTGGATGGCCCCCCTTCTCCCGAAGTTACGGGGGCATTTTGCCGAGTTCCTTAACCACGATTCTCTCGATCTCCTTGGTATTCTCTACCTGACCACCTGAGTCGGTTTGGGGTACGGGCGGCTAGAACCTCGCGTCGATGCTTTTCTTGGCAGCATAGGATCATCCACTTTTTATCCGCATCATGTCTCAGCCTATGTGAGTCGCGGATTTGCCTACGACTCGGCCTACACACTTGCACCAGGACTACCATCGCCTGGCTTGGACTACCTTCCTGCGTCACACCTGTTAATACGCTAACCGCACCAGCATGGGGTCGTACGCTAGGCCTCACCCCATCACCCCGAAGGGATCCGGTCATGAGGATTCAGATACTTAGCACCACTGGATTAGCTTGGGCGGTTCTTCGCCGGTACGGGAATATCAACCCGTTGTCCATCGACTACGCCTGTCGGCCTCGCCTTAGGTCCCGACTTACCCAGGGAAGATTAGCTTGACCCTGGAACCCTTGGTCTTTCGGAGGACGTGTTTCTCACACGTCTTTCGCTACTCATGCCTGCATTCTCACTCGTGTAGCCTCCACGGCTGGTTCACACCGCCGCTTCGCTGGCCACACGACGCTCTCCTACCCATCAACACGGCTGGACCACGAAGGCCTACCAATAATGTCAATGCCACAACTTCGGTGGCGTGCTTGAGCCCCGTTACATTGTCGGCGCGGAATCACTTGACCAGTGAGCTATTACGCACTCTTTCAAGGGTGGCTGCTTCTAAGCCAACCTCCTGGTTGTCACAGCAACTCCACATCCTTTCCCACTTAGCACGCGCTTAGGGACCTTAGTTGGTGGTCTGGGTTGTTTCCCTCTCGACTATGAAGCTTATCCCCCACAGTCTCACTGCTGCGCTCTCACTTACCGGCATTCGGAGTTTGGCTGACGTCAGTAACCTTGTAGGGCCCATCGGCCATCCAGTAGCTCTACCTCCGGCAAGAAACACGCAACGCTGCACCTAAATGCATTTCGGAGAGAACCAGCTATCACGAAGTTTGATTGGCCTTTCACCCCTATCCACAGCTCATCCCCTCAGTTTTCAACCTAAGTGGGTTCGGTCCTCCACGTGCTCTTACACACGCTTCAACCTGGCCATGGATAGATCACTTCGCTTCGGGTCTAGGACATGCGACTGAATCGCCCTATTCAGACTCGCTTTCGCTACGGCTACCCCACACGGGTTAACCTCGCCACATATCGCTAACTCGCAGGCTCATTCTTCAAAAGGCACGCTGTCACCCCTACTAAGGAGGCTCCAACGGTTTGTAAGCAAACGGTTTCAGGTACTATTTCACTCCCCTCCCGGGGTACTTTTCACCTTTCCCTCACGGTACTTGTCCGCTATCGGTCATCTGGAAGTATTTAGGCTTATCAGGTGGTCCTGACAGATTCACACGGGATTTCTCGGGCCCCGTGCTACTTGGGATACTCTCCACGCCAGAACACGCATTTCGACTACGGGGTTGGCACCCTCTATGACCGGCCTTTCAAGACCGTTCGTCTATACGCTTCTGTAACGTCGCCACCTCGGCAGAGATGACAGGTGAGTCCCACAACCCCGAATATGCAACTCCTGCCGGATATCACACATACTCGGTTTAGCCTGATCCGGTTTCGCTCGCCACTACTAACGGAATCGCGGTTGCTTTCTCTTCCTGTGGGTACTGAGATGTTTCACTTCCCCACGTTCCCTCTACCCGCCCTATATATTCAGGCGGGAGTCACTAGGTCGGCACGCCGCCCAGCGGGGTTTCCCCATTCGGACACCCTCGGATCAAAACTTGCTTATCAGTTCCCCGAGGCTTATCGCAGATTGCTACGTCCTTCTTCGGCTCCAGATGCCAAGGCATCCACCGTTTGCTCTTAAAGACTTGATACATGAGTTTGAATCAAAAACTCGACCCAGTCCGAAGACTGTGTCTGAAATTGACTAATGATCTTTAAGATCATCTTGTGCAACCGATCCGAAGATCAGCTGCAAGATGCTCGCGTCCACTGTGTAGTTCTCAAAGTACGGGCGGTACCCATCACCGAAACCAGCCAAAGCCAGAAACAGCAAAAGGTCCAGAAGACCCAGTCCCAAACCCAACCCCCAAAGGAGATCAGACCGGTTCCGGTCCCTCAGGACCCAACAGCGTGCAGACACCCTTCCCTCAAGCATCCCGTTCCAGTAGCCGAAGCCACGTACTAAGAACCACTCTCGGTCCGAATGCCATGTCAAATGTTCCACCCATGAGCTCCCAGCGAAGAACATACGCCTTCGATCTGGGGTCTGGACAACCAAGAGGCTGCCAGTTGCTCCTTAGAAAGGAGGTGATCCAGCCGCACCTTCCGGTACGGCTACCTTGTTACGACTTAGTCCTAATTACCGATCCCACCTTCGACAGCTCCCTCCCACAAGGGGTTAGGCCACCGGCTTCAGGTGTTACCGACTTTCATGACTTGACGGGCGGTGTGTACAAGACCCGGGAACGTATTCACCGCAGCGTTGCTGATCTGCGATTACTAGCGACTCCGACTTCATGAGGTCGAGTTGCAGACCTCAATCCGAACTGGGACCGGCTTTTTGGGATTCGCTCCACCTCACGGTATTGCAGCCCATTGTACCGGCCATTGTAGCATGCGTGAAGCCCAAGACATAAGGGGCATGATGATTTGACGTCATCCCCACCTTCCTCCGAGTTGACCCCGGCAGTATCCCATGAGTTCCCACCATTACGTGCTGGCAACATAGAACGAGGGTTGCGCTCGTTGCGGGACTTAACCCAACATCTCACGACACGAGCTGACGACAACCATGCACCACCTGTTTACGAGTGTCCAAAGAGTTGACCATTTCTGGCCCGTTCTCGTATATGTCAAGCCTTGGTAAGGTTCTTCGCGTTGCATCGAATTAATCCGCATGCTCCGCCGCTTGTGCGGGTCCCCGTCAATTCCTTTGAGTTTTAGCCTTGCGGCCGTACTCCCCAGGCGGGGAACTTAATGCGTTAGCTGCGTCACGGAATCCGTGGAATGGACCCCACAACTAGTTCCCAACGTTTACGGGGTGGACTACCAGGGTATCTAAGCCTGTTTGCTCCCCACCCTTTCGCTCCTCAGCGTCAGTTACGGCCCAGAGATCTGCCTTCGCCATCGGTGTTCCTCCTGATATCTGCGCATTCCACCGCTACACCAGGAATTCCAATCTCCCCTACCGCACTCTAGTCTGCCCGTACCCACTGCAGGCTGGGGGTTGAGCCCCCAGATTTCACAGCAGACGCGACAAACCGCCTACGAGCTCTTTACGCCCAATAATTCCGGATAACGCTTGCACCCTACGTATTACCGCGGCTGCTGGCACGTAGTTAGCCGGTGCTTTTTCTGCAGGTACCGTCACTTTCGCTTCTTCCCTGCTAAAAGAGGTTTACAACCCGAAGGCCGTCATCCCTCACGCGGCGTTGCTGCATCAGGCTTGCGCCCATTGTGCAATATTCCCCACTGCTGCCTCCCGTAGGAGTCTGGGCCGTGTCTCAGTCCCAGTGTGGCCGGTCACCCTCTCAGGCCGGCTACCCGTCGACGCCTTGGTGAGCCATTACCTCACCAACAAGCTGATAGGCCGCGAGCCCATCCCCAACCAATAAATCTTTCCAACCACTGAAGATGCCTTCATGGTTCGTATCCAGTATTAGACGCCGTTTCCAGCGCTTATCCCAGAGTCAGGGGCAGGTTGCTCACGTGTTACTCACCCGTTCGCCACTAATCCACCCAGCAAGCTGGGCTTCATCGTTCGACTTGCATGTGTTAAGCACGCCGCCAGCGTTCATCCTGAGCCAGGATCAAACTCTCCGTAAAAGAAAAAAACTGAACACACCGGAAAAAGGTGTGAGCAGCGAGTTTGAACTGACCAAAGAAATGAATCAAACTGACTTCATTTAAAATGCCAACCCCCGGAAGGGCTGGTCTTTGATCCAAAGGAATTCTCACCACTCCGAAGAGCGACGAGGATAATTTGGCATTTGACAAGTGCACGCTGTTGAGTTCTCAAGGATCGGACGCTCCCCCGACCCAGTCATCACAACCAGGCCCGAAGGGCAACTTCTCAATCTTACCCGCCTCAGGGAGTCTGTCAAATCGACGCTTTCGGATCTCAGATCCGAGGAGCAGCCGATGACCGCGATCCACGAGGTGGGACTCCCTATCCTAGACGCAAGCGCCCACACTCTCAAGTGAGAGAAGGAGTTCGGGGAGTTGTTCTTCCGCTTGAGGGGGGTGAGGCCTTCCGGCCTTTCCGCTTCCCTGTGGGGCGAACAAGTAATAACTTACGCGGGATCCCTGGACGCGGCAAATCCTGCCCGTCCCCCGGGCGTGTCTCGCCCGCCGCGACGTCCCATCGGCCGGCCAGGACGCTCCGCCTGGACGCAGAAAGGCCCCTGTCCCGACGGACAGGGGCCTTTCAGAGTCGCACTCAGATGACGTTGACATCCAGCGGGATGCCGGGGCCGAACGTCGTCGACACCGCACCCTTCTGGATGTAGCGGCCCTTTGCGCTCGACGGCTTCAGACGAACGATCTCCTCAAGCGCAGCGCCGATGTTCTCATCGAGCTGCTCTGCGGTGAACGACGCCTTGCCCACGACGAAATGCACGTTGGCGTGCTTGTCGACGCGGAACTCGATCTTTCCGCCCTTGATCTCCTCGACGGCCTTCGCCGTGTTGGGGGTCACAGTGCCGGTCTTCGGGTTCGGCATGAGGCCACGGGGGCCGAGCACCTTACCCAGTCGTCCTACCTGTCCCATGAGCTCGGGTGTCGCAACAGCCGAGTCGAAATCGGTCCAGCCTGCAGCGACCTTCTCGATGAGCTCGGCGCCGCCGACCTCATCTGCACCTGCAGCGATCGCAGCCTCGGCCGCGGGGCCGGTGGCGAACACGATGACGCGGGCGGTCTTACCGGTACCGTGCGGAAGGATGACGGTGCCACGCACCATCTGGTCCGCCTTGCGCGGGTCGACAGCGAGCTTCAGCGCGACCTCGACGGTCGAGTCGAACTTCGCCGAGCCGGTCTCCTTGGCGAGAGCGACAGCCTCGGTGGGGGTGTAGAAACGGTCTGCCTCGATCTTCGCGACGGCAGCGTTGTAAGCCTTGGACTTTGCCATGATTATTCTCCTCAGCCCTCGACCGTGATGCCCATGGAACGGGCGGTGCCGGCGATGATCTTCGAGGCGGCCTCGATGTCGTTCGCGTTCAGATCGGCCTGCTTGGTCTCAGCGATCTGACGGACCTGGTCCTTGGTGATCTTGCCGACCTTGACCGTGTGCGGCGTGGCCGAAGCCTTCTGCACTCCGGCGGCCTTCTTGATGAGCTCCGCGGCCGGCGGCGTCTTCAGGACGAACGTGAAGCTGCGGTCCTCGTACACGGTGATCTCCACCGGGATGACGTTGCCACGCTGCGACTCGGTCGCTGCGTTGTAGGCCTTGCAGAACTCCATGATGTTCACGCCGTGCTGACCGAGCGCGGGGCCGATCGGCGGCGCCGGGTTGGCGGCGCCTGCGTTGATCTGGAGCTTGATCAGGCCGGTCACCTTCTTCTTTGGTGCCATTCTCTTTTCCTTTCCTCGAGCGGATGCCACGGCATCCGATCTCCCACGATCCGGCATCTCCGGATCGCGGTGCTGTCCTGCGCGCACGCCGAAGCGCACACACAAACCACGTAAGTCTACCCGATGCAAGCAGATGCCGGGAACGACGAAACGGCCGCCCCGTGGGACGGCCGTTTCGCAGAGATCGAAGTCAGTTCATCTTGGTGACCTGGTCGAACGACAGCTCGACCGGGGTCTCACGCTCGAAGAGGGAGACGAGCACCGTGAGCTTGCCGCTCTCGGGCTTGATCTCGCTGATCGAACCCGGAAGGCCTGCGAACGAGCCTTCCTTGATGGTGATGGTCTCGCCGACCTCGAAGTCGACCTCAGCCGGGATCGAGCGGGCGACAGCGACGCCGCCCTTCGACTGGACGTTCTTCGCGGTCGGAATGTCCTTGACCTCGACGAGCGCCTTCAGCATGTTGAAGGCCTCCTCGAAGCGCAGCGGGGTGGGGTTGTGAGCGTTGCCCACGAAGCCCGTCACGCCAGGCGTGTGGCGGACGACCGACCAGGTGTCTTCGTTGAGCTCCATGCGCACGAGCACGTAGCCGGGGATCCGGACGCGCGTGACCATCTTGCGCTGACCGTTCTTGATCTCGACGACGTCCTCCATCGGGACCTCGATCTGGTAGATGTCGTCCTCGACCTCGAGCGTCGACTTGCGCTGCTCGATGTTGGCCTTCACCTTGCGCTCGAAACCGGCGTAGGAGTGGATGACGTACCACTTGCCCGGCATCATGCGCAGGTCCATGCGGAAGGCCTCGTAAGGATCTTCTTCCGCGTTCTCGTCTGCGTCTTCAGCCGCCTCGTCGGTCGCGGCATCCTCGTCGCCGTTCACGTCGGGGCCGTCGTAGGGTGCGACCTCGTCAGCGGATGCCGCCTCGAGATCTGCGGCCTCTTCGGCCGCTCCGTCTGTGAGGACCTCAGCGGCAGCTTCGGATTCTGCCGCTTCGTCCAGGTTGAGAGCGTCGTTCACGATCGCGTCCGCCTCCGGGTCGTCGATGTCGATGTCTTCGGTGCCTTCTTCATTCACGTCTTCCGGGTCGCCTTCGATGTGCACCGCGACATGCTCCGCAGCGGAAACCGACTCCTCTTCGGCGGAGAGCACGTTGCCCTCCTGCGCCTCGTCGTCCTCGCTGGACTGCTCCGCGGCGGTCGCCCAGTCGGCGTCGTCGGAATATCGTTCAGACACGTTGTTTCTTTCCAATCATTGCGGCCGGGACCGCGAGGGTGACGCTTACTGCGGAACCCCGAAGACCTGGGCCGTCAGCCACGAGAAGGCGGTGTCCAGACCGTAGACCAGAGCCATCATGATCGCCACGAAGACCAGCACGACGCCGGTGAACTTGAACAGTTCCTTGCGCGTGGGCGTGACGACCTTGCGCAGCTCGCCGATGACCTGACGGAAGAACAGCGCGATCCTGCCGAAGAAGCCGAGCTTCTTCACGCCGGCGGCGCCGCCTGCCGCGACGACATCGCCGCGCGGTTCGTCCTGATCCATCCTGAATGTACCTTTCGTGTGCCAGCGTGGCGCTGACGCGCAGGGCGGACAGGAATCGAACCTGCAACCTGCGGTTTTGGAGACCGCTGCTCTGCCAATTGAGCTACCGCCCTAGAGACCGTGAGGCCTCTGGATCTGCTTCTCATCCGTACCCGTGGGCATGGAAAAAGAATGCAGACAACTGCTCCTCCAGTGTAGGGCATGCTGTCCGCCCCGGCGAACCGCGGGCGCCTCGCCGGGGCGGATGGACCGACGAGGCGACGCCGGCTCGGCCTCAGAACAGCTGTCGCCAGTTGGCTCTGGCGAGATCCAGCAGTTCATCGCCGCGGCCGGACATGACCGTACGGATGGCGTAGAGCGCGAAGCCCTTGACCTGCTCGGCGGTGACCGCCGGCGGCATGGACAGCTCCTGTCGCTCGGTCACGACGTCGAGCAGCGCCGGACCGTCGTGAGCGAGCACCTCGCGCACAGCATCCGGAAGGTCTTCACTGCGCTCCACGCGTCGAGCGAAGATGCCCAACGCCTCGGCCACTGACGCGAAGTTCGGATTCTCGAGGTCGGTGGCGTACGTGACGAAGCCGGCGGCCTTCATCTCGAGCTCGACGAAGTTGAGTGAAGAGTTGTTGACCACGATCGTCTTGACCGGGAGCCGATTCTGCGTGAGCGTGATGAGCTCGCCCAGCATCATGGCCAGTCCACCGTCACCGGCCAACGCCACGACCTGCCGCTCCGGTTGCGCGGTCTGCGCGCCGATGCCGTGCATGAGTGCGTTCGCCATCGAACCGTGGGTGAACGAGCCGACCAGGCGACGTCGTCCGTTCATCGTGAGATAGCGCGCCGCCCACACCGTGGGTGAGCCCACATCCGCGGTGAAGATCGCATCGTCGGTCGCGTACTCGTCGACCAGGCGTGCGAGGTACTGCGGATGGATCGGGTTCCTGCCCTTCGCAGGCACCGCGAGCTCGTCGAGTTTCTTCCGCGTCTTGCGGTAGTGCGCGACGGCGTCGTCGAGATGCGAACGATCCGACTTCTCGG
Organism: Microbacterium murale; assembly: GCF_030815955.1. Classification (NCBI taxonomy): domain Bacteria; kingdom Bacillati; phylum Actinomycetota; class Actinomycetes; order Micrococcales; family Microbacteriaceae; genus Microbacterium; species Microbacterium murale. The sequence continues at coordinate 641,008 of NZ_JAUSXK010000001.1, forward strand.
CGATCCGTGGCAGAAGCGCCTCGGTGGTCGCCTTGACGTCGCCGACGAGGCCCAGATCGAGTGGATGCCGCTTGCCGAGCTGCGATCCTCGGATATCGACCTGGATCGTGGTCGCGTCGTCCGGATAGAACTGCGGGTACGGGAAGTCCGAGCCCAGCACCAGCAGTGCGTCCGCCGACTCCATAGCCCGATAGCCGGAAGCGAAGCCGAGCAGCCCTGTCATGCCCACATCGAACGGGTTGTCGTACTCGATGAACTCCTTACCGCGCAATGCGTGCACGATAGGAGCGCCGAGGCGATCGGCGAGGGCGACGACCTCGTCATGCGCGCCCTCGACTCCGGCACCGGCGAGGATCGTGACCTTCGTGGCCGCGTTCAACAGCTGCGCCGCCTTCTCGAGTTCGCTCGGGCTCGGGACGATCACGGGATGCGCGCGCTCGATGACGCTGGTGCGGTCCACCGGCACCTCGGCGAGTGCCACCTCACCCGGGATCACGATCACCGCGACCCCGCGCTGCTCGATCGCGGCGCGCATCGCGATCTCGAGGACTCGCGGCATCTGCACGGGGTCTGCCACGTACTCGACGTACACGCTGCACTCGCGGAACAGCTCCTGAGGGTGCGTCTCCTGGAAGTATCCGGTGCCGATCTCGCTCGTCGGGATGTGCGCGGCGATCGCGAGCACCGGCACGCGAGAGCGGTTGGCGTCGAACAGTCCGTTGATCAGGTGCAGGTTGCCAGGACCGCAGGAACCGGCGACGACCGCGAGGTCACCGGTGATCGCGGCATCGGCCGCAGCGGCGAACGCCGCGGACTCCTCATGGCGCACATGCAGCCAGCGGATCGTGCCGTCTCTGCGCAGCGCGTCGGTGAATCCGTTGAGAGAGTCACCGGGGATGCCGTAGACCCGGTCGATGTGATTGGCGCGGAGCGTGTGGACGATGTTCTCGGCGACAGTGACCATGATTCGAGGCTACGCCAGCCACCCGCCTGCAGGGCAAGACCCTCGGCATCCGTCTCCGGATCCCGAGGGTCTTGGCACGCGACGTCCGTCAGCTGATCGGGATCGCCGCGTAGAGGATCCAGGTGAGGAGGAATCCGGCGACACCCAGAACGGTGGTCAGCGGCGTCCAGGTACGGAGGCCGTCCTTGACCGACAGCCCGAGGTAGCGCGTGACCACCCAGAACCCGGAGTCGTTCACGTGGCTGAGACCCAGTGCGCCGTAGCCGATCGCGACCGCGACGAGCGCGATGTGGATCGTGTCGAGGCCGAGCACGGCGACCGAAGGCAGCAGCAGGCCCGCCGTGGTCGTGATGGCGACCGTGGCCGAGCCCTGCGCGGCGCGCATGATCAGCGAGATGAGGAAGGCTGCGAGCAGCAGCGGCATGCCCGATCCGGCGAGCACCTCGGCGACGGCGCCGCCGATGCCGGTCTCGGTCAGGACCTTTCCGAACGCACCACCGGCACCGGTGACGAGGATGATGACCGCGGCGGCGGGCAGGGCCGACTCCATGACCTCGCCGAGCTTCGCTGCCGACCATCCACGACGTACTCCGAGGAAGAACATGGCGGCGGCGATCGCGACCATGAGCGCGAAGATGGGCTGGCCGATCATCGACAGGAACGCGTTCCAGAAGCTGCCGGTCTCGAATGCGGGGGCGACAGCGGTGCCGAGCATGATGAGCACGAGGGGCAGCAGGATCAGGCCGAGAACGGTGAAGGCGCTGGGTGCCTTCTCGCCGTCGCGGAGCCCTGCGTTCGCGGAGGGCTGCTCGTTCCCGAAGCTGTCGAACATCTGCTTCGTCGCCTCGATCATCGCGAACTCGCGGCGGTTGATCAGCTTGCCGACCCAGAACGACAACGCCGCCAGCGGGATCGACACGAGCAGCGCGAAGATCGTCACCCAGCCGATATCGGCACCGAGGATCGTCGCACCGCCGACGATGCCGGGATGCGGCGGGACGGCGACGTGCACGGCGAGCATGATGCCGGCGACGGGGAGACCGAACTTGATGGGGTTGAGGCCTGCGACCTTCGAGAAGGCGAAGATGATCGGTACGAGGATGATGAATCCCGCATCGAAGAACACCGGGATCGCGAGGATGCCCGCGGCGATCACCAGTGCGACCCCGACCCGCTTCGGACCGAGCCACTTGGTGAACTTCCCGGCCAGCGACTCCGCGCCACCGGACAGCTCGATGATCTTGCCGAGCATCGAGCCGAGCGCGACGAGCACGGCGACGGAGCCGAGGGTTCCGCCGACTCCGGCGATGATCGCCTGGATGATGCCGAGCTGTTCGACGGTGCCGTCATCGGCTGTGATGTTCGTCATGGGGAGGCCGGCGGCGAGGCCGACGACGATCGAGACGAGGATCAGGGCGTAGAAGGCCTGCATCTTGAATCGGATGATCAGCAGGAGCAGCAGAGCGAGTCCTGCGATTCCGATCGCGATCAACGCGGGAAGAGGGAGCGTCACTGGATCTCTTCTTTCAGTTCTCCGGCGCGCATGTGCGCCTGAGGTCGGAGGTGGGTTCGGGTGGAGTTGGTCAGGAGAGTCGTTCGGGGGCGATCACGCGGATCACGGCGGAGTCGTCGTGTGCGCCGAGGCCCTGGGCCTCGCCGAGCAGGAACAATTGCTCGGCGGCGTTCGCGACCGGAGTCGAGAGGTGCGCGGCGCGTGCGGCATCGCCGACGATGCCCATGTCCTTGACGAAGATGTCGAGGCGGCTGAGCACTTCGGCGCCTTCTTCGTCGTAGGCCTGCAGCGAGCGCGGACCACGGTTGCCCAGCATGAAGGAGTTCGCCGCACCAGCGGTGAGCGCTTCGAGAGTCTTCTCTCGATCGAGGCCGAGGGCATCGGCGAGTGCCAATGCCTCAGCGGCTGCGGCGATGTGCACGCCGCACAGCAGCTGGTTGACCGTCTTCAGCGCCTGGCCGTCACCGGGCTTGTCGCCCACGATCGAGAGCGTGGAGGCGAGCTGGTCGAGCACGGGGCGTGCGATCTCCAGAGCGGCCTGACTCGCTCCGACGACGATCAGCAGATCGCCTTCGCCGGCGCGCACTGGTCCGCCGGAGAGCGGGGCGTCCACGAGCTGAGCACCGTGCTCGGCGAGACGCGCGGCGATGTCGGCGATGCCGTCGGTGCCGACCGTGCTGGTGAGGATGACCACGGCGCCTTCGGCCAGATGCGATGCGAGACCGGTCTCGCCGAAGAGCAGCTCGTTCAGCTGTGCCCCGGTTCGCACCGCCACGAGCACAGCCTGAGCATCGGCGACGGCATCCGCCGCCGATTCCGCAGGAGTGACGCCCTTCTCCGCAGCGAGCGCGACGCGTGCGGCGGCGATGTCGAAGCCGCGCACCTCGAAGCGCTCGGCGAGGCGGGTGGCCATCGGAAGACCCATTGCTCCCAGGCCGATGACGGCGACGGTGGAGGTCATCTCTGTTCCTTTCAGTTGGCGTCGGCCAACGTCGAGACGACGCGGGCCAGCGAATCCGTATCGCCGACGTTGCCGGCGAAGACGATGTAGGGGATGCCGACGGCGGGGCCGGTCTCGGGCTGCCACAGCGAGACGATGCCGGGGAGCATCGGTCCGAGCACGGTGGCACGGCGGATCTCGAGAGCCTCGCTCGCGACGTCGCTCGAGGTGATGCCGCCCTTCGCGATGACGAAACGGGGCGGGGCGATCTCGAGCACGCGGCGCACCAGGTCGACGACGCCGCTGGAGACCTTGCGGGCGATGTCGAGGCTCTCGGCGCCGTCAGCGCCGGTGACGAGCTCGCGGGTGGTGTGCACGATGACTGACCCGGAGTCAAGCGCTTCAGCCACGGCACGCGCCTGGGCGTCGAGGTGCGCCTCGCGACGATCGTCGATCAGCTGACGCACGTCGAGTTCGATCGTGACGGTGTCCGGTCGTTGGCGACGGAGCTCGGCGAGCTGCATCGTCGTGAGCGGCACGTGGCTGCCGACCACGACGAGTCCGCCCCGGTCGTAGGCGAACGGGATGTCTGCCGCTGCGACGGGCTCGGCGATGTCCTGACCGATGTGCGCGCGCACGTACGGCGGGCCGACACGCAGCAGCACGTCGCGATCGCGCATGCGGTGCAGCGCGAGCGCGACGACGCGCATGTCGGCCTCGTCCACGACGTCGACCACGACGACGGACCCAGCGGGGACGTCGCGGAGGAACGATGCCACGGCATCGACGCCCGATCGGATGATGTCGATCGTGAGCGCGGCCACCTGATCGGCCGGCACCCGTCCTTCGGTCTTCTCCGAGACCCAGTCGCGCAGGTCCGACGAGGCGAATCCGAACGTGGCGTCGTCTGCGAACGGGGTCTCTCCGACCGGCGTCGCCTCACCGTCCGTGACCCAGAAGTGCACGGCATCGACGGTGATACGACCGGCATCCGGGAAGGCCGGGATGATCAGGACGAGATCAGGCGCCGTGCCGCCGTGCGCGACGATCTCTCCTGCGAGCACGTCGGTCTCGAGCGGGAAGTGACCGCGGAGCGTCGAGTCGCTCCGGGAGACGAAGGTGACGCGCCGGCCGGACTCGGATGCCGCGGCCAGCGCGACCGCGACCACCTCGCGATTGCGCGCGGCGGCGGTGTCCTCGTCGAGCGATCGGGTGTTCGTCAGCACGTAGACGGCCGGAGCTCCGGTGGCGAACGCACCGGCGAGGTCCTCACGCTCCCACCGCGTGAGTACGGGAAGGCCAGCGACCGACTGAGTACCGGTCGGATCGTCGTCGAGCACGACGAGCACTCCCTGCGGGTCGAGGGCGGCACGCACCTCGGCGGCGTCGATCTCGACGGATGCCGGCAGCGAGGCGAGAAGCGCATCGACGTGCACTGGAACTCCTTCGTTCAGAGGGGTGTCGTGGAGAGCGGATGTGACATTCGGAATCGCTATCCGATATCAGATAACGAGGGTACGCCCTTATCGTTGCGCGGCAAAATCGTCGCGTCTACTCGCCCAGCACGTAGTGCAGCAGGTCGTCGCGGGTCTGGCGCATATGGCTCGCCATCGCCTCGCGCGCCGCATCCGCGGAACGCGTGCGCATCGCCTCGAGCACTGCGGCATGCTCGGCGATCGCATGCTCGCGGATGTCGAGCACCGCGCTGGTCTCGGTGCGTGAATCCTGCAGCATCGCGGTGAGCGGGCGCACCGATGCGACGAGGATGCGGTTGTCCGCCGCTGCGAAGATCACATCGTGGAATGCGAGATCCGCGTCCACGAATCCGGGAACATCGCCGTTGCGGTGCGCCGTCCGCATCAGGTCGAGCATCGCCTCGAGCTGCACGATGTGCTCGTCGGTGCAACGCGGGGCCGCGAGTTCGGCGGCGCCGGTCTCGAACATCACGCGCATGTCGATCAGATCGAGCGATGAACGCCGTCGCGCTCCCCCGCTGCGCGCGAGACGCACTACGGCCTCCAACCCGGTCCATTCATCGACCGGCGCGATACGGTGCCTGCTGCCTGGCACAGGGACGATGACGCCCTGCGCCTGCAGCAGCCGCACCCCCTCGCGCAGCGTGAGTCGAGACACGCCGAGCAACGTGGCGAGATCGGCCTCGGCCGGAAGCGTCTCTCCCGCGACGAGCCTCCCGGCGATGATCTCATCGAGCAGCCCGTCCACGACAGATTGCGTGCGGGAGACTCGTTCGACCTTCATGCGTCAACGGTAGCGCGGCGGGCGCCTCGGCGGATTCAGCAGGTCAGGCCGTGCGGATGAGCTTCTTGTTCACGAACTCCTCTGCAGCCAGGTGCCCGAGCTCGCGGGACGTGCCGCTGCGCTTCACACCGCCGAACGGCAGCTCTGGACTGTCCGCGAGCACGAGGTTCACGTAGACCATGCCCGCCTCGATCCGATCTGCGACGCGCTCCGCCTGCTCGGGGTCGGTGGTGAACAGATAAGAGCCGAGACCGAAGGTGGTGTCGTTGGCCAGTTTCACTGCGGCGTCCTCGTCCGCCACGCGGTAGACGACGGCCGCGGGGCCGAAGAGCTCCTCGCGGTAGACATCCATCTCCGGTGTCACGTCCGAGAGCACCGTCGGGGCGAAGAACGCGCCATCACGGGTGCCACCCGTGAGCAGCGTCGCACCCTGCGCCACCGCACCGTCGATCTGCTGCTGCAGGTGCTCCGCCGCAGCCGCCGATGCGACCGGCCCGAGCACGGTGTCATCCTGCGTCGGGTCCGTCGCCTCGACCGCGGCCATCGCCGCCGTGAACTTCGTCGTGAACTCCTCGTACAGTCCGTCGACGATGATGAAGCGCTTCGCTCCGTTGCAGGCCTGGCCGTTGTTGTCCAGGCGCGCGTCGACACCGGCCTGGACCGTGGCATCCATGTCATCGGTCGACAACACGATGAAGGGGTCGGATCCGCCGAGCTCGAGCGCGACCTTCTTCAGATTCCGACCGGCGATCTCGGCGACGGCGGAACCTGCACGCTCCGAACCGGTCAAGGACACGCCTTGCACACGCGGGTCGGCGATGATGTCGGCGATCTGGTCATTCGTCGCGAGCACGTTGACGTAGGCACCCTCTGGGAACCCGGCGTCCCGGTAGATCTCCTCGATCGCCGTCGACGACTCGGGGCACTGCGGCGCGGGCTTCAGCAGGATCGTGTTGCCCACGATGAGGTTCGGCGCTGCGAATCGCACGATCTGATAGGCGGGGAAGTTCCACGGCATGATGCCCAGCAACGGCCCCAGCGAGTCACGACGGATGATCGCCGACCCCTCCCCGAGGATCGCGATCGGCTGATCGGCCATGATCGCCTCCGCCTGATCGGCGTAGTACTCGGCGATGTCGGCGGCGAAGTCGACTTCGCCGAGCGCGGCCTCACGCGGCTTGCCCATCTCGCGCACGAAGATGTCTGCGAGTTCCTCGCGGCGCTCGCGATGAAGCTCGGCGGCGCGCCGGATCAGCGCCGCCCGCTCTGCGACGGTCGAGGCCCGCGACCAGCCGCGGTGGGCGGCGTCCGCAGCGGCGACCGCCTCGTCGATCTGCGCGTCGGTGAAAGTGTCGTACGCGGACAAGGTCTCCCCTGTCGCCGGGTTGATGACGGCGTAATCGGTCATGGTCACAGTCCTCTCGGTCGTCTTCGGAGTGTTCAGTTGGGAATCAGCGTGTACTTGGTCGACAGGTACTCGTGGATGCCCTCGAGTCCGCCCTCGCGACCGATGCCGGACTGCTTGACACCGCCGAACGGGGCAGCGGCATTCGAGACGACGCCCACGTTGAGGCCCATCATGCCCGTCTCGAGCGCATCGATCATCCGGTGTCCGCGGGCGAGATCCTCAGTGAAGACGTACGACACCAGACCGTACTCGGTGTCGTTCGCGAGTCGCACGCCCTCGGCTTCATCCGTGAAGGTGGCTATCGCCAGTACGGGCCCGAAGATCTCCTCCCGGAGGATGTCGCTCCCCGCAGCCACCTCCGTGATCACGGTCGGCTCGAAGAACGTGCCTTCACCGTCTATCGCATGTCCGCCGGCGAGCAGTTTTGCCCCGCGGCCCACTGCATCGTCCACGAGCTCGCCGGCCTTCGCCACGGCATCCGCGTCGATGAGCGGACCGATCGTGACGCCGTCTTCGGTGCCGCGCCCGATCTTCATCGCCTGAACACGCTCGGTCACGCGACGTGCGAACTCCTCCGCGACGTCCGCATGCACGATGAAGCGGTTCGCCGCCGTGCACGCCTGGCCGATGTTGCGGAACTTCGCCAGCATCGCGCCGTCGACCGCCTTGTCCAGGTCGGCGTCGTCGAAGACGACGAACGGGGCATTGCCGCCGAGTTCCATCGACACACGCAGGACGCCCTCTGCAGCCTGTGCGATGAGCTTCCGCCCCACCTCGGTCGATCCGGTGAAGGACAGCTTGCGCAGTCGAGGGTCGGCGATGATCGGCGCCGAGAGCTTGGACGACGACGAGGTCTGCACGACGTTGACCACGCCGGCCGGGAGACCCGCCTTCTCCAGCAGCGAGACGAAGAACATCGTGGTCAGCGGAGTCAATGCCGGCGGCTTGATCACCACCGTGCATCCGGCAGCGAGGGCGGGCGCGATCTTGCGGGTCGCCATCGCGAACGGGAAGTTCCACGGCGTGATGAAGAACGACGGACCCACCGGCCGCTGCGAGACGACCATCCGCCCCGTGCCCTCGGGGTTCGATCCGTACCGCCCGGAGATGCGCACCGCCTCCTCGCTGAACCAGCGCAGGAACTCGCCGCCGTAGACGACCTCGCCACGCGCTTCGGCGAGCGGCTTGCCCATCTCGAGGGTCATCAGCAGCGCCAAGTCCTCCTTGTGCTCCTGCACGAGGTCGAACGCTCTGCGCAGGATGTCGCTGCGCGTGCGCGCCGGGGTCGCAGCCCAGGACTCCTGGGCATCGGCGGCCGCATCGAGGGCGCGGATGCCGTCGGCAGGCGTCGCGTCGGCAATGGAGCGGATCACGGCATTGGTCGCGGGGTCACGCACATCGAAAGTGCGTCCGCCTTCGGCGTCCTCCCATTGCCCGCCGATGAACAGGCCGGTCGGAACGCTGTCGAGCAGGGCGGCTTCGTTGGGTGCAGTCGTCATCGTGTTCTCTTTCTGTGGGACGGGGAGGATGTCAGCGGCGGCGCAGACTGGGCGGGGCGTCCATCGCCAGCGTCTCACCGCGGAAGAAGGCCGGGCGTTTGATCGCCTGCCAGATCATGATGAGGATGCCGAGGACGATGACGGTCACGCCGAGGATGAACACCAGTCCGACGCCGGCGATGTTGGATCCGCTCCCGTAATCGGGGTTCATGCTGTCGACGAGTGTCATGACGAACAGCGCGGCCAGGATGACCCCTCCGACGAGGGGGAAGAGCAGCGTGAAGAAGAACGTGCGTGCCGAATCGAACCACTGCTTGCGGAAGTACCAGACGCAGGCGAACGCGGTGATGCCGTAGTAGAAGCAGATCATCATGCCGAGCGCGGTGATGGTGTCCCACAGGACGTCTTCACTGATGAATCGCATGACGGCGTAGAAGGCGGATGCCACGACCGCGGCGATGATCGTCGCGTATCCCGGTGTGAAGAACCGCGGGCTGACGCGGGCGAACTGCGAGGGCAGCGCCCCATAGTGCCCCATCGCGAGCAGCGTACGTGCAGGCGAGACGAAGGTCGACTGCAGAGACGACGCCGAGCTGGTGAGCACGGCGAGCGAGACGAGGAACGCGAGCGGCCCGAGTATGGGCCCGGACAGATAGAAGAAGACATTGCTCTGGATGTCTTCGTTGCCGAGTCCGAGCGCGCCGGTGCCGATGCCGGCGAAGGACAGCAGGGAAAGCGAGAGCAGCAGGTAGAGGACGACGATCGTGATGACCGTGAGGGTCGCCGCGCGCCCAGGCGTCTTCTCGGGGTTCTTCGTCTCCTCATTCATCGTCAGAGTGACATCCCACCCCCAGAAGATGAAGATCGACAGGGAGAGACCTGCGACGACCGCGCCGACCGATCCGACCGCGAACGGGTTGAACCAGCTCAGCTCGATCGGGCTCGCGTCGAAGGCGTTGCCCTGCGCGACCTGCACGAACGCCGTGATCGAGAAGATCAGCAGCACGAGCAGCTGGAAGCCGACGAGGTAGTACTGCAGCTTCTGCGTCGTCTGCATGTCGCGGTACGACACGAGCGTCGCGCCGAGCATGAACAGCAGGCAGACGGCGACGTTGATGAACGGGTTGAAGGCGAGTTCGGCGATGGTGCCGGGATTGCCCGCGATCTGATCGATCAGCAAGAACAGGAATTCCACCGCGATGCCGGCGAGATTGGAGAGGACGAGGATGGTCGCGGCGATCAGTCCCCAGCCCGCCATCCAACCCACCCAGGGACCGAAGGCGCGCGCTGCCCAGGTGAACGACGTGCCCGAGTCGGGCATCGAACGGTTGAGCTCGCGGTAGCCGAAGGCCACGAGGAGCATCGGGATGAAGCCGATCAGGATGATCGCCGGGACCTGGAACCCGACCTCGGACACCGTCGGGCCCAACGCCGCGGTGAGCGTGTAGGCCGGCGCGATGCAGGAGATGCCGATGACGACAGCGCCGATCAGACCGACGGTCCCGGCGCTCAGCCCCTTCTGCGAGAGCCCTCCGGTGACTGGTGCCGGTTCTGGTGCTGAATCCGTGGTGGGAGGTGTGGTGCTCATGCGAGGTCTCCTTCGACCTGGGCACCTGTGCGGGTGCGTGGCACGACGATCATGGGAACGGGAAGCACGCGCAGCATCTTCGCTGCGGTGGATCCCAGGAAGAGTCGGCGCGGCTGGGCGAGTCGACTCGAGCCGACGAGGATGACCTCGCCCGGCAGCCAGGACAGGTGGGTGACGGCATCCTCGACGCTGTCTCCCGGCGCCTGTTCGGCCGATACCTCGATGTTCTTCGGCAGAGCGGTCTTCGCCGCGGCCAGCACCTCGTCGGCGTGGCCTCCCGCGACGACACGGATCGCTCCGGTGTCGAGCCCTGGCGGAACGTCGAACGGCACCAGCGACACGAGTCGCAACGGCGTGCCGCTGTCGGTCGTCATCGCCACGGCCTCGTCGAGCAGAACATCGGCCCCGGCGCGGGTGCCCAGCGCTGCGGTGATCCGCGGGATGACATCCGCGGACTGCTGAGCGGTTCCCGCCGGTGCGAGTGCGACCGGGATGGGCGAGGAATGCACGAGTGCGGATGCCACGCCTCCCAGACGGTGACGCCCGAAGCCGGCCCCCTCTGCGGCGCCGACGACGATCAGGCGGGCGCCGAACTCCTCACCCGCGGCGATCAGTCCCTCGGCGAACGACTCTCCGAGACGGACGTGCCCGCTGCGGGTGATCTCCTGCGGGAGATGCCTCATGGCCTCGGCGAGCCATTTCTTACCCTGCGCGCGGATGACATCCTCGTAGGCGCGCTCCGGCGGAACGGCCGCGCTGCGCGTGCCCTCCGATGGCAGCACGATCACCAGGTGCAGGCGGGCATCGAGACTGCGCGCCAGGCGCGCGCCGAGAGCTGCGGCATCGGCTCCGGCATCCGTCGCGGTGTACCCGACGACGATCGCTCCGCTCATGAGCGGCTCGCTTCCACGATGTCGGACGCGACCAGATGCCCCATGCGGATGGCACCGTCGACGTGCTGGTAGCCGGCTCCGGCGAGGTCGCTGCACGCGAAGTGGATCGGCCCCACGGGTGTGCGCAGGTCTTTGCCGTAGCGGTGGAGCCCGCCGAGGTCGAAGCTCGCGGCGTACGCACCGCGCGTCCATTCCTCACTGCCCCAGTCGCTCTCGTAGTAGACGACAGGATTCTTCGCCTCTGGGCCGTAGTAGTGCGAGAGGGACTCGAGAATGCGCTCCTTGCGCTCCTCGGCACTGAGCTCGAACACCCCATCAGCGTTCTTGTCGGAGACGAAGCCGACGAGAGTTCCCCGCTCATCGGCATGATTCGTGTTGTCGTATGCCTCGTGCGAAAGCTCGTACGGGCTGAATGCGGTGCCGCTGAGTCCCTGCTCACGCCAGAACGGACGGTCGTACACCGCGTGGACCTTGATGACGAAACCCATCGAGAGGTGCTGGTGCAGCTGGTGCTGTCTGCGCGGCATCGGCGGAACGAAAGAGATGCGGTTGTACAGCACGGGTGCGTGCGCGAGGATCGCGAAGCGCGCCCGCACGGTCAGGTCATCCGTGGTGGCGGTAACCCCGGAGTCGCCCCACTCCAGCGAACGCACCGGCTGGTCGAGCAGCACATCATCGCCGAGTCGTTCTGCGAGCAGCAGCGGCACCTGCTGAAGGCCGCCGACGACGCGCTCATCGAGGATGAAGTCCGCGTCGACGAGGTTCGAGAAGCTACCGGCAGAGGCCGCCATCAACAGCGCCTGCAGCGTGGAGAAGGCGTGTGCGGGTTTGGTGAGCATGGCCCCGGCGATGAAGAGCGCGATGTTGTCGCGCGCCTCCTGATCATCCGTCTCGTGTGCGAGCCACGCCTCGAACGAGACCTCGTCGAGCGCTTCGGCGTCCGGATGCGCCCACGGGCGGTCCGGGTCGATCTCGGCAACCATGGCGTCGAGCTTCTCGATGAGATCGACCATGACCTTCTCGGTCTCAGGCGCGACGGGGAAGATGTCGCCGGTGAAGCGGGTGAGTTCGCCTGACGGACCGATGTAGACGCTGTCCCCGTCGCGATAGCGGCTGTAGGTGGAGAGGCCGAGGTCCTCGAGCGCCTCCTTCAGGGCATCTTGATCCGGCGAGACCCACTGGCCGCCGATCTCGAGCATCGCGCCGTCGATGATGTCGGTCCACAGCCGCCCACCGACGCGATCACGTGCCTCGAGCACGGCGACCGAGAGACCGGCCTTCCGCAGATCATTCGCAGCAGTGAGCCCCGCCGCTCCTGCGCCCACGATGAGCACGTCCCGTGTGATCTCAGTCATCAGCAACTCCTTCGTCGTTCGTGCGGACTGTGTGACAAGCGCCGGTCGCGATCCGAAATCCCCCGATACAGATCGCGACCGGACGTTCTATGCGGCGGCGAGTGCCTCCGCGACCACGTCGAGGCCTTCGTTCAGCAGATCGTCGCCGATCGAGAGGGGCGGGAGGAAGCGGATGACGTTGCCGTACGTTCCGCAGGTGAGCACGATCACTCCCTGTGCGATGGCGGCCTTTGCGACAGCCGCGGTGAGCGCGGCATCCGGAGCGTTCGTCTCCGGGTTCACGAACTCGGCCGCGATCATCGCGCCGTGGCCCCGGATGTCGCCGATGCGCAGGTCCTGAGACTGGATCGCGGCGAGACGGGCGTTCAGAATCGATCCGATCTCACGAGCGCGTTCGATCACGCCGTCGTTCTCGAAGACGTCGATCGCGGCGAGCGCCGCAGCGCACGCGATCGGATTGCCACCGTAGGTTCCGCCGAGACCGCCTGCATGCGAGGCATCCATGATCTCGGCACGGCCGGTGACGGCTGCGAGCGGCAGTCCGCCGGCGATGCCCTTGGCGGTCGTGATGAGGTCGGGCACGATGTCGAAGATCTCGCTGGCGAACATGTGCCCCGTGCGGGCGAACCCGGTCTGCACCTCATCTGCGATGAAGACGACTCCGTTCGCGCGGCACCAGTCGGCGAGCGCGGGAAGGAACCCGTCGGCGGGCACGATGAAGCCGCCCTCGCCCTGAATGGGCTCGATGATGATCGCGGCGAGATTCTCTGCGCCGATCTGCTTCTCCATCTGTGAGATCGCTCTCGCTGCGGCATCGGGCCCGGTGAGCCCGTCGCGGAACGGGTACGACATCGGCGCGCGGTACACCTCCGGCGCGAACGGACCGAAGCCGCTCTTGTACGGCATCGACTTGGCGGTGAGCGCCATCGTGAGGTTGGTGCGGCCGTGGTAGCCGTGATCGAAGGCGACGACAGCAGAGCGGCCGGTGTGCTTGCGTGCGATCTTGATCGCGTTCTCGACGGCCTCTGCACCGGAGTTGAACAGTGCGCTCTTCTTGGCGAAGTCGCCAGGGGTGAGCCGGTTGAGCGCTTCTGCGACTTCGATGTACGACTCGTACGGAGAGATCATGAAGCAGGTGTGGGTGAACTGCGCAGCCTGAGCGGCGACAGCGGCGGCGATCTTCGGATGCGCATTGCCGACCGTCGTCACAGCGATGCCGCTGCCGAGATCGATGAGTGAGTTGCCGTCGGCATCCACGACGACGCCACCACCGGCGGCGACGGCGGCCACCGGCACGGTGTGCCCGACGCCTGCAGGCACAGCGTCCGCCTTGCGGGCGAGGATCGCCGTCGAGCGCGGGCCCGGCAGGTCTGTGACGAGGCGACGCTCCTGAGGGAGGTCGAGTCCGCCGAGCGGGAGAGCGGGTGCTGCGGTGTCGAGAAGTGCCATGTTCGTGAGCGTATTCCGCCTCGACGCCTTGATGCATTCGCCCGTCTGTACAATCTTCAGTAGCCGTTCACCCGCTTGTACAAACGGAGTCGCCATGGACCAGCCGACATTGCGCGCACTGCTTCGACGTCGAGATCTCGGGCTGCGACTCGTCTCCGCCGAGGACGCGCTGCGCAAAGGCGCGCTCGATCGGCCGATGCGCTGGGTGCACTCCTCAGATCTCGCCGACCCCACGCCGTTCCTGGCTGACGACCTCGCGCTCCTGACCACCGGATCGCAGCTCGATGACCAGGACGACGGCGGTATCGGCGCGTACGTCGATCGACTCGCCGCCCGCGGCGTGGTCGGGCTGGGGTTCGGCACCGGCATCGGCCTCGGCGCCGACGGAGCGCTCTCCGGCATTCCCGACCGGCTGGTGAGCGCGTGCGCAGCCGCGGGTATCCCTCTGTTCGAGGTGCCGTACGACACGCCCTTCATCGCTGTCGCCCGAGCGCACTCCGAGGCGATCGCCGCGCAGGCGTACGCCCGGCGCACATGGGCACTGGAGACTCAGCGAGCGCTCGCGCGCGCGGCGCTCAGACCTCGAGGACTCGAATCCACGCTGTCCGAGCTGGCGCGCCGGCTCGAGCAGTGGGTGGGAATGTTCGATGCGACGGGGGCGCTCGTGCACGAGCATCCGCACGGCCGGTTGCCTGCCCACGATCTCGCCGATCTCTCCGTCCGCGCCACCGAGCTGATCACGAGGGGCGGGCAGGCCGGGCAGTCGCTGACGCTCGGGGCGGAGTCGTTCACGCTCTTCACCCTGGGCCGCAGCGGTCATCTGCGTGGCGTGATCGCGGTCGGCACAGCGTCGCTCGACCCAGAGGCGCGTGCGGTGGTCACGTCGGTGATCGCGATGGCGGGACTCGCTCTGGAGCAGAACGACCAGCTCGAGCGCGGCCGCAGGCGACTGCGCTCCCAGGTGCTCGCCGCACTGCTTCTCGACGATCCGACGCTCGCACGTCACGTGCTCGGCTCTTTGCCTGCTTCTCCCATGGTCGTCGCCGTGGCGGATGCCGATGCGCCGGCCGATGCGATCACCGAGTGGTGGGACCGCCGCCAGGCCGAGCACGGCACGGCGGTGTTCGCGGCCTTATCGGACGAGGGGCTGACGATGTGCGTGTCGGCCGAGGACGAGGCCCTTTTCGACGAGGTGGCGACGCGTTTCGGTATCCGCCTCGGCGTCTCGGAGCCGGAGGGGTACGGAGCTTTCTCCAGAGCCCATGCTCAGGCCGTGGTCGCGCTCAGGCACAGCGAACCAGGGGCCGTGCGCTACGTCGACACCGTGGCGTCCAGCATCCTCACGGCCTTCGCGACGGATGAGGCTCGACTGGTCGCCGAATCGCGGCTCGCGCCGATCCGCGCGCACGCCGAACTGGAGCATTCGCTGCGGATCTGGCTCGAGCACGACGCGCGCTACGAGTCCGCGGCTGCCGCTCTGGGCATCCATCGGCACACCCTCAGGTCTCGGATCACCCAGGCGGCCGGACTGCTGAACCTCGATCTGAGTTCATTCCCCGCCCGCGCCGAGCTGTGGGCGGCGCTGCAGACCGCCCGCGACTGAGCAGGCCCGCCGCCCCGCGCTATGCGCCCTCGCCGAGGTTGTCCGACACGATCTCCATGGCGTGCGCACGTGCCTCGCGCGCATCGACACCCCGTTCTGCGGCCACTGCAGCGGCGAAGACCTCGGCGAACACGAGGTACGCGACCCTGGAGGTGTGCTCCAGTTCGTCACGGAAGCTCACCCCACTCGGGGTGATCACGAGCGACAGCGTCGCGAGCTGGGTCAGGGCCGACGCCGCGAACGATGTCAGCGCGATGACCTTCGCCCCTCCCCTGGAGGCGGCAGCGGCGACCCGCAACGTCGCTTCGTTCGCCCCCGATCCGCTCACGATGAGGCACACGTCGTCGTCGGTGAGGTGGCGGGCCGCTATCTGCTGGGCGATCGCATCGGCGATGAACTCCGCCGGCCGCCCCGACGCGGTCAGCCGCATGGCCAGATCGCTCGCGATGGGCGAGGAGAGTCCGTTCGCGAGAACGAGCAACCGCGAGGCGGATGAGGCGAGGCGCACCGCCTCCGTGACGACATCGGCATCCAGCAGGCTGGCGAGCGCGGGCAGCGAGGCCGCGACCCGGTCGATCTCGCTGCGCATGCGCCCGAGCACACCCGGTCCGTGGTCAGCGACAGCATCCGTCGCCTGCCCGAGCTCCGCGGCGAGGGCGACGCGCAGCTGCGGGTATCCCCGATAGCCGAAGCTCTGGCAGGCGCGCACGACCGTCGCGCGGCCCACGCCCGCCTGATCGGCGAGTTCCTGCGCCGTCCACTCGACGACCGCTTCGGGCTGCTCGGAGATCAGTTCGGCGACGCGCCGTTCGCTCGGGCCGAGCGTGTTGCCTACGCTCGCGATGCGCACGGTGGGCGGGGTGCTAGACGAGAACACGGGCACGGGCTCCCTCCATGATCCGGCGGCGGATCACTCCGGACGCCCAGTCGATGAGCATCGTGACGATGACGACCACGATGAGCAGCACGCCCACCGTCGACCACTCACGGTACTGCGTGTACGAGGTGAGCATGTCACCGATACCGCCGACGCCGATCAGCCCGAGCACCGCGGACGAGCGGACATTGATCTCGAAACGGTACAGCCAGAACGACCAGAACGTGGGCGCGGCCTGCGGCCAGACCCCCCACCGCAGCACCTGCGACGTGCCTGCGCCGGCCGCACGGGCCGCTTCGATCGGCCCTGGCGAGACGCCCTCGACAGCTTCATATCCCCATTTGCCGAGTGTGCCGATGCCGTTGATGGCAAGAGCGAGAGCACCGGTGAACGGCGTGAGTCCGGTGACGGAGAGGATCACGACCGCGATGATGATCTCCGGCACTGCACGAATCAGCGAGAAGAGGCCGCGAAGGAGCGAACGCAGCCACGCGGGGCCGAAGCCGCGTGCAGCGAACAGGCTCAAGGGAGTGGCGAGGAGGATGCCGAGCACTGTGCCGACCCACGCCATCTCGACGCTGCGCCAGGTCTGCCACAGCGCCTCCGGCAGCTTCTCCCAATTCGGGGATCCGAACATCAGGAAGAGGTAGCGCACGATCTCCGATGGCAGGTCGACGAGCCGGACCCAGTTGATGTCGATCGACCAGAAGGCGAGTACGACGACCGCCGTGACGGCGATCCAGCCGGCGACGAGCCACGGCCTGCGCGGCCGCGCGGGGACGACGATGACGCTCATACCAGCCTCCGTCGGATGGCGGAGCTGGCGACGTCGATGACGACCACGACGATGAGGATCTCCAGGATGATCAGCGACAGCTGGTCGTAGCGGTAGAAGGTGCGCACCGAGTCGATGAGAAGCCCCATCCCGCCTGCACCGACGAGGCCGAGCACGCTCGACGCGCGCACGTTGAGCTCGAAGACGTACAGCGTCTGATTCGCGAAGGCGGGCCATGCGTCCGGCAGCGCGAGCGTGCGGTTGATCTTCGCCTGGGTGGCCCCGACGGCGCGGCCTGCTTCGAGAGGGCCGTCCTCGTTCGTGTCGATCGCCTCGGAGACGAGCTTGACGATGATGCCCACGTTGAAGAGCAGCAGAGCAAGGATGCCGGGGAGAGCTCCGACACCGACCATCGCGACGAGCACCGCAGCGTAGAGAAGATCGGGAACACTGCGGATCACGTTCAGGATGCCGCGGACGAGGACGCGCCAGAACGCGTTCGGGTTGGTGCTACGGGCAGCCCAGAAGCTCAGCGGAAGCGAGATGAGCGCGCCGACCGCGGTGGCGATGACCGCCATCTGCAGGGTCTCGGTGAGCGGCGCGACCGTCCGAGGGAAGAAGCTCCCAGTCCGGCACGAGAAGCTGGAGGACTTTGCCTGCACCGTTCTGCCAGTTGCGCGCGATTGCGCCGAAGTCGACGTCGATGCCGAATCCAGGCAGGCACATCACGACAGTGATCACGACGATCACGAGCGCGATGGCCGGCGCCTTCCACGCACCCCGCGGTTTGTCCGGGAGCTCGAGCGGCGGTCGTTCGCCCGACTTCGGACCGGCCGAGGTTGCGAGGCTCATGAAAGCCGATCCTCCGGACTGATCGAACGACCGTAGATCGCCTCGAAGTCGGAATCCGTCGCGCCTGCCGCATCCCCGTCGTACACGACTTCGCCTGCGCGCATGCCGATCATGCGCACGCCGTACTCGCGGGCGAGATCCAGCAGATGCAGGTTGACGATCACCGTGATGCCGAGGTCGCGGTTGATCCGACGAAGATCAGCCATCACGCCGTGGGCTGTCGGCGGGTCGAGGCTGGCCACCGGCTCATCGGCGAGCACGATGCGCGGTTCCTGTGCGAGAGCGCGGGCGATCGCCACGCGCTGCTGCTGGCCGCCGGAGAGGTTCGAGGCCCGCTGGTACAGCTTGGACAGGATGCCGACACTGTCGAGTGCGCGGTAGGCGAGCTGCTTGTCGCTCTCCGAATAGAGCCCGAGCAGGGTGCGCCAGAGCGGTGTGTGCGCGAGGCGGCCGACCAGGACGTTGTTCAGCACGCTGGCACGGCCGGCCAGATTGAACCCCTGGAAGACCATGCCGATGTCACCGCGCAGCCGGCGCAGCGCGCGCGGGGTCGCACCGCTGACCCGGTGCTCCCCCACGTCCAACGTGCCGCTCGTGACAGGGACGAGTCCGTTGATCGTGCGGATCAGCGTGGATTTCCCCGAACCGGAGAGCCCGACGACAGCGATCATCGAGCCCGCGGGGATATCGAGCGAGACGTCCTTCAGGGCGACCGTGCCGTTGGGGTATCGGACCGTGACGTCGTCGAGGCTGATGGACCACGGCGTGGACGCCGCAGCCGAGGCTGCGACGTCCACGTTCTCGAGCTGGTCGGGCACTTACTGCAGTCCCAGCGTTTCGGCGGCGCGCGCGACCACGTCGAGCGACTCAGGGTTCGCGGGTGCGAGCTTCGTGATCGAGTACACGCTCTCGAGGATCTTCGAGCCCTCTTCCGTATCGCTGAAGTCGGCCAGGGCTGTGGTGATGCGCTCCTGCAGCTCCGGGGAGAGGTCGGACGACAATGCGACGCCGTCGTTCGGGATCTCTTCGGTCAGCGCGAACACGACGACCTTCTGACCGACGTCAGGAGTGTCCTTGACGACGATGGAGCGGGCATCCCAGAAGCTGAACCCGACCTCTGCATCACCGCTGTAGACAGCGAGCACTGAGGCGTCGTTCGCCGTGACGGGGATCTGGTTGATGTCGGTGTCGGTGTCCAGGCCTGCCTCCTGCAGAGCGAGGACCGGGTAGATGTAGCCGGCCGGCGATCCGGGTCCGAGCAGTGCGACGTTCGCACCCTTGACCTTGTCGATGCTGTCGAGGCCCGCAGGCCCGGCCATCGCATCGGCACCGTTGCAGAACAGCATCCCGTCGCGCTCGACCGGGGCGTCGTCGCAGTACTTGTCGGGGTTGTTCGTCATGAACTGCGCGGGGTAGGTGATGTTGCCGTTGCGCTCGGTCTGCAGCACGACGGATGCGTCGTACATGTCATTGGCCTGCCACAGCTGCAGTGATGGCAGGAAGCCGATCTGCGCCTGGCCTGCGCCCATCGCCTCTACAGCCGCCTGATAGTCCTTCGAGACGACACCGGTGACCTCTATGCCGAGCTCCTCACTGAGGTAGTCGGTCAGCGGGGCCGCGGTGTCGACGAGGCCGTCCTGGTCCTGTGAAGGGACCAGTGCCAGCACGAGCGACTCCGGATCGGCGGCCGGGGCGCCGGAATCCCCTTCGGCGGTCGGAGTGGAGCATCCGGCGAGGGCGAGCAGAGCGCCGACCGCGACAAGGGCTGTCGCGGAGTGACGCAGGGTGGAGGTGCGCATGATCATCCTTCGTTGAGTGTGGTGAGGGCGGTGCGGTCGGAGGTGGAGTCGGCGGATCCCGCGAGCCACTCGCGCAACTGCGGCAGCAGCGTGGTGAGGGTGGCAGCACGGAAGGTGGGGTCAGCGTCAGGGTCGAAGAAGTCGCCGACGAGCGCGGTGGCATGCCCGCGTCTGTGCACCGGGGCGAGGTCGTTGTGCCAGATGTCGCCGATGCTGAGCACGCGACTGCCGGCGGGCAGCTCATCGAGGATCCGGTCGATGCCGGCGGGCTTTCTGGCGCTCGTCACGATGCGGTCGAAAAGTCCGTCGAGTCCCAGCGACGCCAGTGCCTCGTTCAGTCGGACGTCGGGGGCGTTCGTGACGAGGATGCGGTGAGCGTCGGCCTCCGCCAAGAACTGTGCAAGACCCTCTGGTGCGGTGATCGGCGCGTCAGCGGTGCCGAGCTGACCGCGGCTGGCGAGGTACGCACGGCTGAGATGGCCGGCATCCGCTCCGGCGACATCGGCCGCACGGCGCACCGCGTCGTACCCGTCGAGCGCATCGTCACCGCCTGCGGCGAGAGTTTGGCGGATGCCCTCGACGAACGATTCCGGCGCCCCGATTTCTGCGGCCGCCTGCTGCGCGTAAGCGAGTACCGGGCCGTCACCGAGTGCGATGGTGCCGTCGAAATCGAAGATGATGGTGGTGCGGTTTTTCACAGAGTGCTTTCCGATGGTGTGGACGCTTCGTCCAGTATGAGCAAACTTGATGGACGAAGCGACCACTTCTTGTGAACACCGCGTGAACTGTTCCACCCGGGCCTCGCCTAGGGTTGTCGCCGTGACAGAACTCGCCGTGCACTTCCTCGACGCCGCGTCCGCACGCGCCGCGCGTGACACTCCGGCAGATGCCGCGGCCGCCGTCGGCGTGCTCGAGTGGCTGACGACGAGCATCGAGCAGGACCGGGCAGCGGGCCGGTTCGAGGCGTGGGGGCGATCCACCTTGATCGACGAGAACGTCGGGAAGCCTGTGCTCGCGCGCGCTGTCTTCGAGCACCTTCATGAACTCGCCGGCGTCGAAGCGTCCTGGCCGATCGGCAACGCCGGACTCGTGCACTGCTACGGGTACCTGCTCTCGCGCATGAAGACGCCCTACGGACTGAAGCGGGAGCGTTGGCTGGGAGCGGATCTCGCCCGCGCGTACGGACAACCCGACGACGGCTTCGTACCGTGGTCGAGTGGGCAGACCCTGCTGGCGCGGGCGACGGAGGCGGCATCCGCGCTGCTCTCCGCACCCGCGCTCTCACGCACACTTCTCGTCGACGGCCGCGAGACCCAAGTGGCTTTCAGTGCGGGTGCCGGACGCGGCGCGCTCGCCTACGTCGTCGCGCCCGAAGCCGGCGCGGGGCCACTGCTCATCACGACTTTCCCGATCACGGACGTCGCCGCGATCATCGAGGACTTCGATTCCGAGCCACGACTGCGCTGGAACGCCGCCTGAATCCGGGCGGGTCCCACGCAGTGAGTGGCGCAGCATGCCTAGTCTTGACAGGTGAATCTCTCGCTGCGCCCGAGCCGTGTCGACGACGCGGAATGGATCGCCGAGTTGCGGGCCGTCGTCCTGCGGGATGATCTCGAACGACTCGGCCGCTTCGACCCGGTGCGAGTCCGTGAGCGCTTCCTGACGGCGTTCAACGTGACACTGACGCGGATCATCGTCGTCGGCGGTGCAGATGTCGGCTCGATCGCCGTCCGCCCGGCCGAAGACGGCACTTGGATCGAGCACTTCTATCTGGATGCCGCGCTGCAAGGGCAAGGGATCGGAAGCGGCGTTCTCGGATCCGTATTGGCGGAGCAGAGCCATTTCCGCCTGAACGTGCTGCAAGGCAGCCGCGCCAGGCACCTGTACGAACGACACGGATTCGAACTCGACTACGAGGATGAGGTCGACGTCTTCATGCACCGCCCCGGGTGATCAGGAAGCGCGAATCGCTCACCCGCGCGCAGCACGCCCGCGCGCGAACAGCACCCGGGCGCATCCCCACCCCATCAGCGCCACACCGACCACGACGAAGACGACGCCGAACAGCCACACGGCGTCGTCCCAGTAGAAGTAGCCGTATGACGTCGCCTGCAGGAAGCGGTCTAGATCCTCGGGGAACTCCGCGATGCTGCCGCCGTCGCCGAACACCCACAGGCCGATGCCGAGAACCGTGGCGCCGAGGCCGCAGAACACGAAAGCAGTCGTGGAATCCCGCTGCTCCGCCCCGACCTTCTCGAGATGCGAGCCTGCCCCGGCGATGTGCGGTGCTCTGATCGAGATCACGGGCATGGTGATGATCAGCGCCACGCCGAGCGGAACGCACATGCCGATGACATACCCTCCCAACGGCACGAGGAAGAGCTGGCTCGCCATCCCCTCGCTCCACCAGTAGTGAAAGCCGCCGTTGGCCGCCTCGGCATCGGCGATCGTCTGCCGGACACCGGGGAAGATGACAGCGATCGCCTGGACGACCGCCACCGGCAGCGCGACGAATGCAGGGGCGATGATGCACGACGACACGAGTCGGATGAGGACAGTGCCGATGCTCGCCAGCCGCTTCCACGCGATCTCGAGCATGCACCAACCGGCATAGATGCCAGGAGCCGCGACGGTGAGATTTCCCCAGAGACGATCGCCACCGGCATCGGTCATGGACTCGAAGACGCCCCACACGCCGGCTGCGATCGCGGCGATCAGTACGACGAGATTCATGCCGCTGAGGAGCGACCGGAACTCGTCCCTCCAGAGGCGCGAATCCTCCGAAACGGCAGCTGTGTCAGACATGGCGCCCTCTCCCCGGTGTCAGGTCCACGCCAGATTACCGCGGCGAGTGCGCCTCCAAGAACTCGTACACGTCCGTCGTGTCGACTCCGGGGAACGCCCCGGTCGGCAGAGTAGCGAGCAACGTGCGCGGGGTCTTGACGTTCGGCCAGGACTGCTCGCGCCAGCGCTCCTCCAGGTCGGCGGGCGCCCTCCGGCAGCACACTTCGACCGAATGCTTGGAGACGCCGCGGTTGGGAGTGTCCCTCCCGACGAACCACTTCGTGTCGTCGAAGCGCACCCCGACGCTCACCGAGTGCAGCCCCTCGCTGGAGGCCTCGACCCGCGCAGTGCACCAGTAGGTGCCGTTGCCGGTGTCGGTGTACTGGTAGTAGGGGTTGAAGCGGTCGTCCTCGTCGAACACGACGCGGCTCGTCCACCGGCGGCAGCACATCTGCCCTTCGATGGAGCCGAGCCGGTCGGTGGGGAAGTTCACATCGTCGTTCTCATACGCCTTCGTGATCGTGCCCGATTCGTGCACCTTGAGGAAGTGCACCGGGATGTCGAGATGCCGCGTGGCGAGGTTCGTGAAGCGGTGCGCCGCGGTCTCGTATGACACTGAATACGCATCGCGCAGGTCTTCGATCGAGATGGCCTTGCGTTGCTTCGCGGCCTGCAACGCAGGCACGACGTGCGCTTCGGGGATGAGGAGCGCCCCGGTGAGATAGTTCGTCTCCACCCGCTGGCGCAGGAACTCCGCGTAGCTGCGCGGCTCTGAGTGCCCCAGCATCCGGCTCGACAGCGCCTGCAGCACTGCGGTGCGCGCGTCGCCCTTGGCCGGCACACTGCTCGAGAGGTACAGGCGTCCATTAGCGAGATCGGCGACGCTGCGTGTGGTCTGCGGCAGGTCCGGGGCGTAGTGCAGCGTGAAGCCGAGATAGGCGGCGATCTCGGATGCTGTGCGCTGAGTCAGCGGACCGCCGGGGTGGCCGACCGCCTGCAGGATCTCGGCCGCCTTCGCCTCGAGATCGAGAAAATGGTTGTCCTGTCGCCGCATGAGGTGTCGCAGCTCGACGTTTGCGCGGCGGGCCTCCTCCGGGGTCGCGGCGCGCTCATCCTTCAACCGATCGATCTCGCCGTGCAGCGCGAGCATGGCCTTCAGCGCATCCGTCGGCACACTCTTGGCGATGCGGAACGGATCGATGCCGAGCGCCTGGAACGTCTGTCCTTTCATGGCGCGTTCGAGCGCGATCTCGACCGCGCTGCGCTCATCGAGCGGCTCGCCCTCGAGCAGCGCGTCGATGCCGGTGCCGAGCGCACGGGCGATCGACTGCAGCAGGGTGAGTTTCGGCTCGCGCTTGCCGGTCTCGATCATCGACAGCTGGCTGGGCGCCCGATCGACCGCGGTGGCGAGATCTTCCAGCGTCATACCGCGTGCTGTGCGGAGCTGTCGGATGCGGCGGCCGATTGTGAGGGCGTCAGTGTCTTCTGCAGCGTCAACGGTGCTCATGCGGGCGATTCTGTCACGAAAGCAGAAATTCAACCAATCTTCACACCTGAATTGTTCAGTCGAGGGGTGGAACTTCACTCAGAGTGGTGTCAAGCCACTCGGTTTCGCTACCGGGACCATCCGAAGAAGGAGACGCCATGACGAACATCGCACCTCGCCCCGCCGGCCTGCGAGCCGGAGACCAGACGCAGACCGCAGCGCAGCTCCAGGAGATTTGGGACACCGACCCCCGCTGGGATGGCGTCGAGCGCACGTACACCGCGGAGGACGTCATCCGGATCCGCGGCTCGGTCCGCGAAGAGTCAACGCTCGCGCACCGCGGGGCGGAGAACCTCTGGAACCTCCTGCACACCGAGGACTACGTCCGCGCGCTCGGCGCCTACACCGGTGGCCAGGCTGTGCAGCAGGTGCGCGCGGGACTCAAGGCGATCTACCTCTCCGGCTGGCAGGTCGCCGCCGACGGCAACCTCGCAGGTCAGACCTATCCCGACCAGTCGCTGTACCCGGCGAACTCCGTGCCCGCCGTCGTCCGCCGCATCAACAACGCCCTGATCCGCCAGGACCAGCTCGAGCACGCCGAGGGCAACACGACGCAGGACTGGTTGGCCCCGATCGTCGCGGACGCCGAGGCCGGATTCGGCGGCCCGCTGAACGCGTACGAACTGGCGTCGTCGCTCATCCAGTCCGGCGCAGCCGGCATCCACTGGGAGGACCAGCTGGCCAGCGAGAAGAAGTGCGGCCACCTCGGCGGCAAGGTGCTCGTTCCCACCCAGCAGCACATCCGCACCCTGAACGCGGCACGACTCGCGGCAGACGTCGCAGGTGTTCCGACGGTGATCATCGCTCGCACGGATGCCCTCGCCGCCGACCTGCTCACCAGCGACGTCGACGAGCGCGACCAGGCGTTCACCACCGGCGAGCGCACCAGCGAGGGCTTCTACCGGATCCGCCCCGGGATCGAGTCGGTGATCAGCCGCGGCCTCGCGTTCGCGCCGTACGCCGACCTGATCTGGGTGGAGACCGGTGAGCCCGACATCGAGCTCGCCCGGGAGTTCGCGAAGGCCGTGCACGCCGAGTTCCCCGGCAAGCTGCTCGCGTACAACTGCTCCCCGAGCTTCAACTGGAAGAGCAAGCTGTCGGATGCCGAGATCGCCACGTTCCAGCAGGAGCTGGCCGACCTGGGCTACAAGTTCCAGTTCATCACCCTGGCCGGCTTCCACGCCCTGAACTACTCGATGTTCGACCTCGCCCGCGGCTACGCCGATCGCGCCATGAGCGCGTACGTCGAGCTGCAGGAAGCAGAGTTCGCCGCAGAGGCAGACGGCTACACCGCCACCAAGCACCAGCGCGAGGCGGGCACCGGCTACTTCGACGTCATCTCCACGGCGCTCAACCCCGACAGCGCCACCCTCGCCCTCGCCGGCTCCACCGAAGCCGCCCAGTTCCACTGACTTCTGCAGTTCCACTGACTTGCAAAGGACTTCATCATGACCACTCCCACCGCTCCCCCGGCCACGCCGACCATCCAGCAGGGTCCGGCCCTGCACATCACCGGGCCGCTGCGCGACCGCTTCGACGAGATCCTGACGCCGGAGGCGATCGCCTTCCTCAGCGAGCTGCACCACCGCTTCGCCGCGCGTCGCCATGACCGGCTCGCAGACCGCATGCGCCGCCGCTTCGAGATCGGCAACGGGCACGACCCCCGCTTCCGCGATGACACTCGTCACATCCGTGACGACGCGGACTGGCGCGTCGCCGGAGCCGGACCCGGGCTCGAGGATCGCCGCGTGGAGATCACCGGGCCGACCGACCCGAAGATGACGATCAACGCGCTGAACTCCGGGGCCAAGGTCTGGCTCGCCGACCAGGAGGATGCCACGAGCCCCACCTGGGCGAACGTGATCGGCGGTCAGTTGTCACTGCGCGACGCCATCCGCGGTGAGCTGAGCTTCACCTCCCCCGAGGGCAAGACCTACGAGGTCACGGCAGAGCAGACTCCGACGATCGTGATGCGCCCACGCGGGTGGCATCTCCTCGAGAAGCACCTGACCTTCATCGATCGCACTGGTCGCAGCATGGCGGCATCCGCGTCTCTCGTCGACTTCGGACTGTACTTCCTGCACAACGCGAAGTCGCTGATCGATTCCGGCCGCGGCCCGTACTTCTACATCGCCAAGTTGGAGTCGAGCGAAGAAGCCAAGCTGTGGGATGACGTGTTCACCTTCAGCGAGGACTACATCGGCATCCCGCACGGCACGATCCGCGCGACCGTGCTCATCGAGACGCTGCCCGCCGCGTTCGAGATGGAGGAGATCCTGTTCGAGCTGCGCGATCACTGCGCGGGACTCAACGCCGGACGCTGGGACTACATCTTCTCCATCATCAAGAACTACCGCGGTCGCGGCGCGCGCTTCGTGCTGCCGGACCGCAGCGAGGTCACGATGACGGTGCCGTTCATGCGCGCCTACACCGAGCTGCTCGTGAAGACGTGCCACTCGCGCGGCGCCTTCGCGATCGGCGGCATGAGCGCATCGATCCCGAATCGTCGCGACCCCGAGGCTACGGCAAAGGCGCTCGAGAAGGTCGCCGCCGATAAGAAGCGCGAGGCCGCAGATGGCTTCGACGGCACGTGGGTCGCGCATCCCGATCTGATCCCGACCGCGCAGGCCGAATTCGACGCCGTGCTGGCCGGCCGCCCGAACCAGCTCGACCGTCAGCGCGACGATGTGAACGTCCGCGCCGAGGACCTGCTCGATCTGCGAATCGGACGTCCCATCACGAGCAAGGGCGTGCGCGACAACGTCTCGGTGGCGATCCGCTACATCGAGGCGTGGCTGCGCGGCCTCGGCGCGGTCGCCATCGACAACCTGATGGAGGATGCCGCGACCGCGGAGATCTCACGTTCGCAGGTGTGGCAGTGGATCCACCAGGATCGCTCCACCGAGGACGGCACCCGCATCACGCCGGAGTACATCGAGGGTCTGATCGCCCAGGTGCTGGCCGAGGCGACCCGCTCCGCGGGCGACCGGTTCGACG
This sequence comes from Microbacterium murale, assembly GCF_030815955.1. Taxonomy (NCBI): domain Bacteria; kingdom Bacillati; phylum Actinomycetota; class Actinomycetes; order Micrococcales; family Microbacteriaceae; genus Microbacterium; species Microbacterium murale. The sequence continues at coordinate 668,109 of NZ_JAUSXK010000001.1, forward strand.
ACGCCGCCGAAGTGTTCCGCGAGGTGTCGCTGGGCACGGAGTTCCCGGCGTTCCTGACGTTGTCGGCCTACTCGAAGTTCTTGGTCGAGACGGACTGACTGCCGATATGAAGATGGGCCGGATGCTGAGGCATCCGGCCCATCGCCGTGTTCAGCCGATCTCGCCGGCGAGCACCGTCTCTGCGAGCGCGTGCACTCGCGGCAGATGCTGCGTGCTGTAGAAGTCCGCATCCGTGAGGCGCGCGGCGTCCGTGTCGATCGGCGCCTCGTGCGCAGCCACGGCGACCACGGCGAGCGCGTGCATCCAGCCGCCGGCGAGCGTTCCGAGCAGCATGAGGTACGGAACGCTGACGGCGTAGGCATCGCGCGGAGCATCGGCGAAGCCGAGAACCGCGTCGGTCGCGCGGCGTGCGGCATCGAGCGCACGGGTGAGGCGACCGGCGAGCGGCGCACCGTTCAGATCGGCCACGGTCCGCTCGATCTCGGCGAACAGCTGGGCGGCGGTCGCGCCCTGATCGCGCAGCACCTTGCGTCCGATGAGATCGTTGGCCTGGATGGCCGTGGTGCCCTCGTAGATCGGCACGATACGGGCATCGCGGTAGTGCTGTGCCGCGCCGGTCTCTTCGATGAAGCCCATGCCGCCGTAGACCTGGATGCCGTCGGAGGTCACCCGAAGCGCCTCTTCGCTCGTCCATCCCTTGAGGATGGGGACGAACAGCTCAGCCATGCGAAGGACGTCCTGATCGTTCTCAGCGCGGTCGAACAGATCGCCGACGAACACCGACAGCGCACGCATGGCGAACACCTGGCTCGACATCGAGCCGAGGATGCGGCGCACATCAGGATGCTCGGCGATCGGGGCACCGGCCGGACGATCCATGACGCGCCCCTGCAGTCGGCCCGCGGCGTACGCTGCAGCCCCCTGGTAGGAGCGGTCCGAGATGCCGGTCGCCTGGTGGCCCATACCCACGCGGGCGGAGTTCATCATCACGAACATGCCGGCGAGGCCGCCGTGCAGCTCTCCGACGAGGTAGCCGGTGGCGTCCTCGTATGCGAGCACGCAGGTGGGGCTGGCGTGGATGCCGAGCTTGTGCTCGATCGCCACGGTCTCGATCCGGTTGCGCTCCCCCAGCGATCCGTCGGCATTCACCAGGAGGCGCGGAGCGACGAACAGGGACAAACCCTTGGCACCGTCCGGCGCACCGGGAGTCCGGGCGAGCACGAGGTGCACGATGTTCTCGGCGACGTCGTGGTCGCCCCAGGTGATGAAGATCTTCTGCCCGCTGATCGACCACGATCCGTCATCGCGCGGCGTGGCCGTCGTGCGGATCGCGCCGAGATCGGTGCCGGCATCCGGTTCGGTGAGATTCATCGTGCCGGTCCACTCACCGCTGACGAGCTTGGTCAGATAGATCTCGCGGAGCTCTTCGGATGCCGCGGCATCGAGCGCGTGGATGGCGCCGGAGCTCAGCATCCAGCACAGTGCGAACGCCGCATTCGACGCGTTCCAGATCTCGCCGAGTCCTGCGCCGACGGACGCCGGCAAACCGTCGCCCCCCGCGGATTCAGGGGCGGTCGCCGTCACCCAGCCCGCCTCGACGAGGGACTGGTACGCCTGTGCGAAACCATCCGGCAGATGCACTTCGCCCTCCCGCAGCTGGGCACCGGTCTTGTCGCCCTGCGCATCGAGCGGAGCGAGCACCTCTGCGGCGAGCTCTCCGGCGCCGGAGATGATCTCGACGGCGTCTTCGGCAGTGAGCGCGCCGTTCGAAGCCGTGGCGACGATATCGCGGCCGAACGCCTCTCCGTAGAGGAAGGCGTAGTCCGCGACGGGCGGGACATAGGGGGTGTTGACGGTCATCGACGACTCCTGACAGTGAGAGACTCCGAATCATACTAACTGAGACTGAGTTCCACGCCTAGATGCACGCGGTCGAAGGCTGTGGATAACGTGCGCAGCACCGTGGGGATGCTCGTTACGCTCGCCGTCATGTCGACCCTCACGCCGCGCCGCCGCATCGAGGCACGCATCCGGCGCATCGTCTCCCTCGCGGTCAGCGCATTCTGCGGTGTGATCCTGGTAGCGAACACCGTGCTGTTCGTGGAGCGCCCCTCGACGTTCTTCACCGATGGGGCATTCGGACTGACACCGATACCCACCCTGCTCGTGCACGCGCTGCGATGGACGCCCGTCGCCGCAGCCGCGGCAGTACTCATCGTCGGCACGATGCCCGAAGCGGCGAAAGGGTCGCCACCTGTCGACCCGCTACCCGGGCGGCTTCCCATGATTGCCGCAGTGGTCGTGCTCTGCGTCTCCGTCGCATTCCTCGCCGTGCCCAGCGTGATACTCATCGCGTCGATCATGGCGGTCGTGCTCGTGCCGATCCTCTGAGATGCACCGCTCCCCTCGTCGGGCAGGAGTCTCGTCCGACACCGGCTGACGCATCCGAGTAGCATCTGAGGTGTGACCGAACGCGCACCTCTCTCCCGCAAACTGTCCGCCATCGCCGAGTCCGCGACCCTCAAGGTCGACGCCAAAGCCAAGGCACTGAAGGCCGAGGGCAAGCCCGTCATCTCCTACGCGGCCGGCGAACCCGACTTCGCCACCCCGCAGTTCATCGTCGATGCTGCAGCGGAGGCGCTCGCCGACCCGGCGAACTACCGCTACACACCCGCGCCCGGCCTTCCCGCGCTCCGCGAGGCGATCGCAGCCAAGACGCTGCGCGACTCCGGCCTCGAGGTCTCGCCCAGCCAGGTGATCGTCACGAACGGCGGCAAGCAGTCCGTCTACCAGGCCTTCCAGACCGTCCTCAACCCCGGCGACGAAGTTCTGCTGCCCGCCCCCTATTGGACGACTTACCCTGAAGCGATCGCACTGGCCGACGGCATCCCTGTCGAGGTGTTCGCCGGCGCCGACCAGGACTACAAGGTCACGGTCGAGCAGCTCGAGGCCGCCCGTACCGACCGGACCACCGCGCTCGTGTTCGTGTCGCCTTCGAACCCCACCGGCTCCGTGTACACCGCCGAGGAGACGAAGGCGATCGGCGAGTGGGCCGTCGAGCACGGCATCTGGATCGTCTCCGACGAGATCTACCAGAACCTCACGTACGAAGGCACCAAGGCCACCTCGATCGTGGAGGCGGTTCCGGAGGCCGCAGCACAGACGATCCTCGTCAACGGCGTCGCCAAGACCTACGCGATGACCGGATGGCGCGTGGGCTGGATGGTCGGCCCCGCCGATGCGATCAAGGTCGCCGGCAACCTGCAGTCCCACCTCACCAGCAACGTGAACAACGTCGCGCAACGCGGCGCGATCGCCGCGCTGAACGGACCGCAGACCGAGTCGGAGAAGTTCCGTGAGGCGTTCGACCGCCGCCGACGACTGATCGTCGCCGAACTCTCGAAGATCGACGGCGTTCGTGTTCCGAACCCGCTGGGTGCGTTCTACGTCTACCCCGACGTGCAAGGCCTGCTGAACCGCACGTGGGGCGGCGTGACCCCGACGACGTCGCTGGAGCTTGCAGACCTGATCCTGGATCAGGCCGAGGTCGCGGTCGTTCCCGGCGAAGCTTTCGGCCCGTCAGGGTATCTGCGCCTGTCGTACGCGTTGGGCGACGAACAACTGTTGGAGGGCATCCAGCGCCTGCAGCGCCTCTTCGCGTGATTTCGCCGACCTCGGCAGTCGCTACTCCTGATACCCGATGAGCCAGCGGATGCCGTAGCGATCGGTCACCTGACCGTCGAAGTCGCCCCAGGGACGCTTCTGCAATGGGTCGATCGCCGTGCCTCCGACGGACAACTGCGCGAACCACTCCTGCAGCACCTCGGGCTCAGCAGTGCCGAGCAGCGAGAAGCTCGCACCGACGATGTGCACGGAGTCCTGGTCAGGACCGGCATCCGAGCCGGACAGCTCGACGTTGCCGGAGATCCCGCCGTGCGCGATCGCATCACTGGGCCCATCTGTACGGCTGAACTGCTCGTACGTGAACAGCGACAGCTCGCCACCGAACACCTCGTGGTAGAAGGTCAGCGCCTCACGGGCGTTGCCGGGGAAGAACAGGTATGGGACGAGTCCACTCATGCGGGCGAGTGTAGCGCGAACGTCCTACAGCCCGACTCGGCTACAGTTCGACGTCGATCAGCACCGGCTCCGGCTGCAGCAGCAGTCCGAACTCCGCCTGCACCCGTGCCTGGATGAACCGGGCGAGCTCTGCCAACTCGTCAGCCGTCGCCCCTCCCCGGTTCGTCAGCGCGAGCGCGTGCTTGGTCGATACCCCTGCGCGCGAGCGCGGCAGCCTGAACCCCTTCGATATACCGGCGTGCTCGATGAGCCAGCCCGCACTCACCTTCACGTCGCTGCGCACGGTCTGCGTCGGGGCGATGTAGCCGTCGTATGCGCCGAGCGGAATGACGGTCACCGCATCCAGATCGGGCGCGACCGGCCACCTCGGACATTCCGGTGGCAGCTGCAGCGCGACCGACTCGGGCACGATCGCGTTCTGGAAGAACGAACCGGCACTCCAGGTGTCCGGATCCTCCGGATTCAGCAGCATCCCCTTCTCCGCGCGAATCCGCAGAATCTGCTCTCGCACCCAGCCAAGGGGCACTGCCCCTTCTGCAGCGTCGCCCGCTAACCCGAGCGCACGTCGCAACTGGTCACCGCGAACGATGCGACCGGCATCGCCGACCTCTGCGAGATCCAACGTCACCGAGAGGATCACGGCACGCCTCAGCGGCACTCCGCCGTAGTGGTGCTTGAGCACGGAGGTGCGGAAGCCGAGCCCGAGCTCGGATGCCGGCACCGTCGAGACTTCGCCGGTGGACTCGTCGATCAGCTCGACCTCGACGAGCGTCGATTGGATCTCCTGCCCGTACGCACCGACGTTCTGCACCGGTGCTGCCCCGACCGTGCCGGGGATGCCGCTCATCGCCTCGATGCCGGCGAGCCCCTGCTCCACGGTGTAGGCGACCAGGGCGTCCCAATCGTGCCCGGCCTGGGCGCGCACGCGCACGCGACCTTCATGCGGGGACGGAAGTCGTTCGACACCAGAGGTCAGCACACGGATGACGGTGCCGTAGAAGGACTCATCTCCGGCGAACAGGTTCGATCCCCCGCCCAGCACGAACCATTCATCGCCGCGAGCCCAGGTGTCGCGCAGCGCGTCGACGAGGTCAGGGGTGGTCGTCGCATCCAGCATGCGCTCCGGGGCGGCGCCGGTGCGCAACGTCGTCAACTGCGCAAGGGGGATCGGGGTGATCTCGGTCATGTCCGGCGACTCAGAGCGCGACGCGCAGCTGCGCTTTGACCAGGACGGTCGCCTCGGCGAACGTGACCTTGAGATCGATTCGCGCTGAGGACTCGTCCGTTGCGGCGACCGTTGCGCGCACGTGCACGTCAGCACCATCAACCGGATCGACGATCACAGGCTTGGTGAAGCGCACCCCGTAGTCGAGAATGCGGACGCCGGGTTCGAGTGCGGCGACGACGACCGACGAAGCGAGCCCCATCGTCAGCATCCCATGGGCGAGCACTCCGGGGAGTCCTACCGACTCGGCGATGTCGTCGCGGTAGTGGATGGGGTTGAAATCTCCGGATGCTCCCGCGTAACGCACCAGCGATTCACGAGTGAGGTGAATCGTGCGTTCGGCGATCACATCTCCGACGGTGTAGGTGGTGCCGCTCATGCCTCCGCCTTCCGGTCGTTGTCGTCAGAGCCGACCAGCAGCACGCTCGTCGCCGTGACGACGTGGGAGCCTGCGGCATCCGTGATCTCTGCTTCACTCGTGATCATCGCGTTGCCGGCCATCATGCGGATGCCGGTCACGGTGAGCCGTCCGGAAAGCTCGTCGCCCGCGACGATCGGTCGGGAGTAAGCGAAGCGCTGCTCGGCGTGGATGGTGCGCGCGAGCACGATGCCGGAATCGGGTTCGCTCAGCAGCTGCTGCAGGGTCTGGTCCTGGATCACCATCGCGAAGGTCGGCGGAGCCACCACATCGGCGTAGCCGAGCGCGCGCGCGGCGGCGACATCGGTGTGCAGCGGAGCATCGGCGAAGACGGCGCGCGCGAACTCGCGCACCTTCTCACGACCGACCAGGTAGGGCGGGGTTTCAGGGAACTCGCGTCCCAGCAGTTCATTGTTCACGGCCACCCCTCGATCCTACCGGCCGCGGGTCAGGCGGCCCTGGCCGCGAGCGCAGAGCCGAGAAGCACGAGACGCATGCTGCGTTCTGCGGCATCGCGCAGCAGCTGCTCCCCCTGCTCCACCGCCTGCTCCAGCCGCATCGGCACGGTCAGGATCGAAGCGATCGCGCCGATCCCGATGTCGTGCACGGCCGGCGCACCCTCCCCCAACGAACCCGCGATCCCGAGCACAGGCACCCCGGCGATCCGCGCGCGCATCGCGACCTCGGCCGGCACCTTGCCCCGCGGTGTCTGGAAGTCGATCGCGCCTTCCGCAGTGATGACCAGGTCGGCCCTCGACATCAGGTCATCCAATGACTGCGGCAGCAGATCGCCGTCCAGCAGCACCTCGAATCGTGGTGCGAGACGAGCCCCGAGGACTGCCGCCAGTCCGGCACCCAGCCCGCCGGAGGCACCTGAGCCGGGCCCTGTGCGCACATCCATCCGGCCGCCGTGCGGACTGTGTCGCTCCAGCACGTCCGCCCACGCATCCAGCGCAGTGGAGAGTCGTTCGACACCCTCGGGAGACGCGCCCTTCTGCGGCCCGAACACGCGCGCGACGCCGCGCGGCCCGCACAGCACATTGTGGATGTTGCACGCGAGGACGATCTCGACGTCTGCTGCCCTCGGGTGCAGCCCGCCGAGATCCAGGGATGCCGCGTCGATGAGGTGCCGCCCACCGCGCGGCAGCGCAGTGCCGTCGCGGTCGAGGATCCGAACGCCCAGTGCCTCGAGCGCTCCGGCGCCGCCGTCGCTGGTGCCGGAGTCGCCGCAACCGACGATGATCCGCTCGGCGCCGCCGTCCAGCGCCGCGACGATCAACTCGCCGACACCGTAGGTGCTGGTCGCGCCCGGGTCACGCCGATCCCTCGGCACGAGGCGCAGCCCGCCGGCCGCAGCCATCTCGACGACTGCCGTCCCTCGCGAGGAGCCGCCGAGGAGTGCGTAGTGCGCGGCGACGGGATCGCCGACCGGGCCGGACACGACGACGGGAACGAGCTCGCCACCGGTTGCGGCTGCCAACGCGGCTGCGGTTCCCTCACCACCGTCCGGGATGGGGAACTCATCGACCTGGACGCCGGGGATGATGCGGCGCACGCCGGCCGCGATCGCGCGGGCGACGGTCTCGGCATCCAGGCTCTCCTTGAAACCACTGGGGGCGACGAGAATGCGCTGCGGAATGTGAATGGACATGGTTTCTCCTCGAGATGTGCACCCGTTTCGGGTACGACGAACGTCGGTGGTGGCGAAAAAGTTGATCGGATGCGGACGCTCGGATGCTCAGATCAGCAGTGGCATCCCCATCGCGGGCCAGATCCAGAATGAGAAGCCCGCGACGAGAAGGAACATCGCGGGCCCCAGGATCACGGAGAGCGAGCGCAGGTCTCCGGAGCGGAACCCGTCGGACACGACATCAGGGTCGGCGAACATCGCGACGGGCTTCGCGGAGCTCGGCAGCGTGTGGCAGAAGCCTGCGGCGGCGGTGGATGCGAACGCCGCGGCTGCCGGATCGACGCCGAGCCCCGGTGCGAGCACGATGACCAGCGGGATGATCGCGGCGGATCGGGCAGATCGCGACGGGATCATCAGGTGCGCGAGCAGAGACAGCGCGATGACGACCAGGGCGAAGGCGATTCCGGCGGCCGGGCCGAGAGAAGCCATCGGGGCGAGAGCCAATCGTCCGAGCCAGGCGGCGGCACCGGTGGCGGTGAGGGCGGATGCCAGCGCGAGGGTCGCCGCGAGGAAGAGCAGCAGCGTCCACGGCACCTTCTTGACGGCGACGGGGAGGCTGGTGCATCCGATCGACGGCGATACCGCGACCACCGCGCCGAGGAGCGCCACGACAGCAGGGGGTACGTGATGCAGCGACTCTGTGCACCACATCACGACGACACCGGCGAGCAGCACTGCCGCGCGGCGTTCGAGCGGACTGAGCGGACCGGAGACCGGCGTCGGCGCCGTTCGCGCCAGATCCGCGAGGGTGATCCGTATGCCGACTCGGCGGTCGGCACTCGCTGTGAAGCGCAACAGCACGATCTCGCAGGCGACATGCGAGGAGACGATGGCCAGCGGCAGGCCGAACCACAGCCAGGAGAGGAAGCCGAAGCCATGGCCCGTCGCCGACTCGACCAGCTGCGCAGTGATCACGTGCGCCCCTGCACCGAGCAGCGAGCCGACTGCGGACAGCAGGATGACGGTCGGGAAGAGCAATGAGAGTGCGCGGGTGAGGGCGACTCCTCCCGCCAAGGACGCGGCGAGCGCGGTGAACACCGGGATGGCCAGCGCCGCGCGGCCGGAGGTGGCGGGCACAGCGAACGTCGTGATCGTGAGAGCCAGAGTGGTGAGGTGGAACAGCGCACGCGGTGAGCGCGCCAGGCGCAGCAGCTGAGCTGCGCCGCGAAGCGCCAGGCCGGACGAGCTGACACCGGTCGCGATGATGAACGCGCAGATCAACAGCCAGATCGTCTCATCGCCGAGCGAGGCGAAGAAGGTCTGCGACGGGAGCACGCCGGTGACGATGAGGGCGACGGCGGCGAGAAAAGCCACCAGTGTGTCATCGAGCGTCGTACTCGTCCATGCCCAGACGGCGAGGAGGAACACGGAGATCGTCACGGCGGCGGGAAGCGTCGGCGCGGAATCACCGACAGATGGGCGCATGAGCGCCGAGATGGTGACGGCGACCGCGATGACGATGACGGCGATGAGGCTTGAGAGGCGCAGCACGCGGGCGCGGTTCCAGGGCTCGCGCGGCGTGTGCGGGCGTCGCGATCGTCGGCCCGACGGTCGCACCGGGGCGGTTCGCTCCGGTGGATTGGTGGCGTAGATGACGCGTATCGGTGCGGTGTTCATTGGAATCGGTATCCTGCGCCGCGGACGGTCTCGATGTGGGCCGCACCGATCTTGTTCCGGAGCGCGCGCACGTACACATCGACGACGTTGGATGCCGGATCGAAGTCCATCCCCCACACGTGGCCGATGAGCTGATCGCGAGACAGTACTTGGCCCGCGTTCTGCACGAACACCTCCAGCAGCGCGAACTCACGAGACGTGAGGTCGGCGATGCCGTCCCCGATCGTGACTCGGCGCGATCGGATGTCGATGGTGACCTCGCCGTGCGCGAGCACGGGGCCGGTGGCCCGTTGATCGCCGTCGCCGATACGCAGCTTCACCCGCGCGAGGAGTTCAGCGAACTGGAACGGCTTGGTGACGTAGTCGTTCGCCCCGCCCTCGAGGCCTCGCACCGTGTCGATGACGGAGTCACGGGCGGTGAGGATGATCACCGGGGTGGTCATGCCTTCCCCGCGCAGGTGCGAGAGCACGGAGAATCCGTCCATGCCCTGCAGGCCGATGTCCAGCAGCACCAGGTCGAACAGGCCGCCGCGGGCGAGGATGAGGGCGGTCTCGCCGTCGGATGCCTCAGAGGTCTCGTATCCGGCGGCGTGCAGGCCTCTGCGGATGAAGGATGTGATGTGAGGATCGTCTTCCGCGATCAGGATGTGTCGCACGTCAGGCGTCCTTTCCAGACAGAGATTCGATGATGACGTTGGCTTCTCCGGCGTCCGTCGAGTCCGGCGCGGGGATGTCGATCCCGAAGGTCGCGCCCTCTCCGAGAACGCTGTCGACCCAGGCCGAACCGCCATGGGCATCGGCGATCGCGCGAACGATCGCGAGGCCCAGGCCGGAGCCGCGGCGGGGGCCGGCGGTGTCTCCGGGTGCGCCTCCCCGGACGAAGCGTTCGAAGATGCGGGCGGCATCCGCCGACGCGACGCCGGGGCCCTCATCCTGCACCCACAACCGCAGCCTGCGCTGCGCGCCCTCGCCGTCGAAGCGGGAACCGATGCGGATGCGGTCGCCGGGTTCGGTGACCTGGACGGCATTGGCCGACAGCTGCAGCACGGCCTGCGTGATGCGCTGCGGGTCGCAGCTCGCGTGTCCTTCTGCGACCTCCATCAGCTGCCAGCGCCGGTCTCCCAGCGCCTGCGCCTTGGCCTCGATATCGAGGGTGAGGGTCGCGGCGTCGCATCCGGCGATCCGGACGAAGTCAGGTTGCTGGGCGCGAGCCAGCACGAGCAGATCGGTGACGATACGCGTCATCCGGTCGAGTTCTCCGCTGACCAGGCGCAGCGTCTCTCGGCGCTCGTCCTGGTCTTCGCTGAGCAACTCGAGGTGGCCACGGACGATCGTGATCGGCGTGCGCAGCTCGTGCCCGGCGTCGTCGACGAAACGCTGCTGGGTGGCGTAGACGTCTTCCAGCCGGTCGAGCATCTGGTTGAAGGTGATCGCGACCGCTGCGATGTCGTCTGTTCCGTTCACCGGCACCCGTGCGGTGAGGTCATGCTCGTTGATCTCGCGCGCGACGCGGTGCACTGCACGGATCGGGGCGAGGATCTGGCCTGCGACCAGCCATGCGACACCGGAGCTGAGCAGGATGCCGGCGAGTGCGACCCATGCGATCGTCACGACCGATTGATCCACGGCCGCACGTGGTGCCTCGGTGAACTGCAGCACCAGGAGCGCGCCCTGGGCGTCGCCGGCGGTGAAGTCGACGCGTCCCCATCGAAGCGGACCGGCCGCGGTCGATTCGACGACACCTGCGTTCTCCTCGAGATCCAGCATCTGAAGCACGAGCGTCTGTCCGCCGGCGAAACCGAGCGATGCGTCACTGCCTTCCACCAGCCCGTTCGCCGTGGCGACAGGGGCGCCATCGACAGCACCGAGGATGATCTCGTTCGAGTGCACCGATTGACGGTCGAGATACTCCTGGAGCAGCCCCTCCGCAGAGGTGAACTCCGTGGAGGAATCCTCCAGGAACCGCAGGAACTCCTGCGCCTCCTGTTCGATGTCGACGTTCGCGTCCTGATCGACGCTGGAGAGGAAGATGCTGCGCCCCATCAGTCCGACGGCCAGGAGCGTGAACACCGTGCTGACGATGATCCACGCAGTGATCCTCCACCGCGCAGGCATGGCGCGTGGGCGCAGTGATCGACGGCGCGGCGGGTCTTCCTGGACGATTCCGATCGGAGCGGTGATGGCGTCAGTCATCGTCGCCATCATCATCCCCGTCGTCGTCGCCGTCATCGTCATCGTCGGATGGTGGCGCCGGCGGGGCCGGTGCTGGTGGAGCCGGGGCCGGCGGTGCGGGTGCCGGCGGAGTCACGGGCTCTGCAGACGGCGCAGGCGCAGGACTCGGCGTTCCGATCTCGACGATCACCGTCTCCTGCGGCATCTGCGGGGCCCCCGGTGACTGAGCCACGGCGACGCTGCCGACGGCGAAGATCACCGGCAACGCGATGAGGGCACCGGGGAGGAGGATGCGGCGTGAGAACGTCATGGTTCCATCGTGCCGTCACTTTGTGATGCAGACATGAGGCAGGGATGAAGATTCCCTCATCTTCGCCGCGCAGACGCGCGGCGCCGGCGTCCGGAGTCCTCGCTCGGCGTCTACGCCCGGCTTCCGCGTGAGCGGAGGGCCTTGATCGCCATCTGCACGGCGATGATCACGAGGTATGCCGCGAACAGCATGTTGCCGAGGAACGGGTCGATCAGCGTCGCGAGCCACGCACCGAGCGCGGTCGTGGTGCACGCCGCCACCCCGATCATGCCGGCAGCGAGCAGGTCGACGTTGCGGTGACGGAGATTGCCGATCGTTCCCGAGATCGCCGTGGGGATCATCATCAGCAGCGAAGTCCCCTTCGCTTCGAGGTCGCTCGTTCCGAAGACGAGCATGAGCACGGGGACGACGATGACTCCGCCCCCGACGCCGATGAGCCCCGCGATGACCCCGGTGAGCACGCCGACGAGCGCGAGGCCCGCGCCGTTGATCCAGCCGAGTTCGAACTCCGCTGCACGTGAGGGGATGACGAGGAACAGGCTGATGATCACCAACACGAGGAACCCGACGAAGCACCAGCGGAGCACGGTCTGCGAGATCTTCGGCAGCAGTCGCGTACCGATCTGCGCACCGATCACGGCCCCTGCCGCGAGGATGAGTGCGGGAATCCACGCGACAGATCCGGATGCCGCGTATGAGATCACGCCCACACTCGCAGTGGGCACGATCGCGGCGAGCGAGGTGCCTGCCGCGAGGCGCTGATCGAAGCTCAGGAACAGCACGAGCAGCGGCACGATGACCGTCCCTCCGCCGACACCGAAGAGCCCGGAGAGGAGGCCGGCGACAAGACCGATCAGAACGAAGGTGATGTAAGCGCGGGGGCCGCGGATCCGTGCAGTTGGCGTGTCGGTCACGTGGTTCCTCGTCCCGCGCCGAGGCGCGCGCTGATAGCGGATGCCGCAGACTTGAGCTGCGGCACGATCTCATCCATCCTCTGCGGAGTGAACCGCTCGGCGGGGCCCGACACGGAGAGCGCTGCGACGATCTGACCGGAACCGTCGCGCACGCCGACCGCTACCGAACTCACATTCGCAATGGTCTCGTTCGACGCCTGCGCGAACCCCTTGGCCCGCATGTCGACGATGCGCTCCCTGACCTGGTCGGGTGACAGCGATTCATGCAGCGTCTCATCGTGCTCGTGGTCCGCCAGTACTCGGTCGATCTCGGTGTCCGAGAGTCCGCCCATGAGCACGCGTCCGTTGGCTCCGGACCAGAGCGGGTACAACCGCCCCATCTCGGAGGCGAAGCGGATCTCCGCGTTGCTCTGGACTTCCTCAAGGAAGACCCTGGCGTGCCCGATCGCAACAGACAGCCCGACGGTCTCGCCGCTCTCGTCCCGCAGAGCGAACATGTAGGGCCGCGCTTCGTTCACGAGCACGTCACCGCCGTTGTACCCCAGTCCGATCACGAGCGCCTGCGGACCGATCAGATACCTCTGTGTCGCGGCATCCTGTATGACCATCCCGCTCGCAGCGAGGGTCGCGAGGATGCGCTGCACAGTGCTGCGCGCGAAGCCCGTCGATGGGGCGAGCTCGCGCGCGCTCGCTCCATCGGCATGTGAGCGAAGTGCGGAGAGAATCTGGATCGCCTTCGAGACGGCGTTGTCCGAGATGCTTTCCATCACGTCAGACTATCGCGGGCGCACAGGTCACTCCGACGGCAATCCACTGCCGCGCGACTCGTAGAGGGCGAGCACGCGCTCACGCGGGATGACGCCGCACCGCTCCGCCCAGGCGGCGTAGGCGTCGGACAGCTCCTCGACCAGCGCTGGGTGTGCGGCGGCGATGTCGTTCAGTTCGGTTCGGTCTCGGAGCATGTCATAGAGCTCCCACTCGCAAGCGTGCTTCTTGACGAGCTTGAACCCACCGCGTCGCACGCCGCAGTTGCCCTCGTGCTCCCAGTAGAGCAGGCGCTGGTCGTCGGTGTCGCCTTCGACCAGAGTTCCGAGCATGCTCACACCCTCGAGCGGCAGCGGGCTGCGTTCGGGGTATGTCAGCGGGTACTCGGCACCTGCCGCCTCGAGCACTGTCGCCATGACATCGGGCAGTTGGTGCGCCTGTGTGCGCAGGACACCTGCATCGATGCGTTCCGGCCAGCTGACGATCAGCGGGGTGGAGATGCCGCCCTCGTGGATCCAGTGCTTGTATTCGCGGAACGGCGCGTTGGAGAGATTCGCCCACGCGCGCCCGTACGTCGCATAGGTGTCCTCGCCGCCTGGGACGATACTGGGGTCATTGCCGGGGCGCACCTCGCGGCCGTCACGCGTCTCGGCGTCGAAGCTCACGTACGTCGTGACGAACTCCTTCGCGGTATCCAGCGGCATCTCCTCTGCACACCCGCCGTTGTCGGAGAGGAACAGCACGACGGAGTTCTCGAACCTGCCCTGACGGCGCAGCTCGTCGACCACCCGGCCGACTCCCTGGTCCATCCGATCGATCTGGGCGGCGTACACGGCCATGCGCATCGCCTCCCACTCCTTGTCGGTGACGTCCTCCCACGCAGGAATCCGCGCGTCGCGCTCGCTGAGCTTCCACTGCTCGTCGATGATGCCGGACGCGATCAGCCGATGCAGACGCTCCTCGCGCAGCGCATCCCAGCCGGCGTCGAAGCGACCGGCGTACTTTGCGATGTCCTCCTCCAGTGCGTGCAGCGGCCAGTGCGGCGCGGTGTACGCGACGTATAGGAAGAAGGGGTCATCGCCGTGATCGGCATCGTGCTCTTTCATGAACCGCACGGCGTTGTCGCTGATCGCATCGGTGTAGTAGAAGTCATCGGCCTCGGTCTCAGCCTCGACGTTGCGCTCGTTGCGCGTCAGGGTGCGCGGCTGGAAGAAGCTGCCGGCGCCCTCGAGAGTTCCGAAGAACTCGTCGAATCCACGACGAGTCGGCCAGGCATCCGTAGGGTTGTGGATGTCACCCGCCATGTGCCACTTGCCGGAGATGTAACTGCGATAGCCTGCCGGCTTGATCGCCTCCGCGATCGTCACGCAGTTGCGATTGAGGTTGCCGGCGTAGCCCTCGGGGGAATCGTCGTAATTGAGGATGCCGATCCCGGTCTGGTGCGGATGCAGCCCTGTCAGCAGCGACGCACGCGATGGGCTGCACCGCGCCGTGTTGTAGAACTGCGTCAGGCTGGCGCCGCCGGCGGCGAGGGCATCGATGTTGGGAGTCTGCACCTCTCCCCCGAAGCAGCCGATGTCGGAGAACCCCATGTCATCCACCAGGATGAGCACGATGTCGGGCGGGGTGGCGGTCTTCTTGGTCATGGATGTCTCTCGTTCTCGATGGACGATGTCAGCGGGCCGTGTCTGCGGATATCGGAGCGGCTTGTTCAGCGGCCTTCGCGTGGAGTTCGACGTCGATGTCGTCGTGCGCGGTCTCTTTCGCGAAGTACAGGGACACGAGCGCGATAGCGGCGGCCACCATGATGTACACAGCGACCGGCCAGGACGAGCCTGAGATCGAGACCAACCAGATCGCGATCACCGGAGCAACGGCGCCCGAGGGCAGCACGCCCAGCTGGTAGACGAGCGACATACCGGTGTAGCGGACGCGTGCAGGGAACAGCTCGGCGAAGAAGGCGGCTTCTGCGCCGAACATGGTGCAGGCGCCCAATGCCCAGCCGACGATGATCGCAAGCCAGATGAGTGTGACGACACCGCTGTCGATCAACCAGAACACCGGGAAGGCCGTGACGAACGCGATCGCAGCACCGGCTGCGAACACCGGTCGGCGCCCGTGAGCATCGGACAGCCGACCGGCCAGCGGGATGACGATGAAGCCGATGACGCTGGCGATCAGCAGGCCATTGAGGGCGTAGCTGTTCGGGAGACCGAGCACCGTGGTCGTGTAGGTCAGGATGAACGCGTTGTACACGTTGAAGGTGATGCTCTCGCTGAAGCGGGCGCCGATGCCCACCAGAACCTGCTTCGGGTAGTGGCGGAGCACTTCGAACACCGGCACCTTGACGCGGTCGCCGGTCTTGACCATGTCTTTGAATGCCTGCGGCTCGGACACCTGAAGGCGCACGACGAGACCGACGACCACGAGCACGATGCTGGCCAGGAATGGGATGCGCCAGGTCCACCCGATCAGAGCCTCGTCGCCGGGGATCGACACGAGATTGACGGCGAGAGTGGAGAGCAGCAGGCCGAGCGGTACACCGGTCTGCGGCCAGGCGGAGAACATTCCGCGCTTGCCGCGGGGCGCGTGCTCGAAGGTGAGGATGGCTGCGCCGCCCCACTCACCGCCCAACCCGATGCCCTGCAGCATGCGCAGCAGAAGCAGCAACACGGGCGCTGCGACGCCGATCTGAGCGTACGTCGGCAGGCACCCCATCAAGAAGGTCGAGATGCCCATGATGAGCATCGTGATGACGAGGATCTTCTTACGCCCTATTCGATCTCCGAAGTGGCCGAAGATCAGTCCGCCGATGGGACGGGTGATGAACCCGGCGGCGAAAGTGCCGAAGGCGACGAGCGTGCCGATCAGCGGATCGAACTCGGGGAAGAACTCGCTGTTGAAGACGAGCGCGGCCATGGTCGCGTACAGGAAGAAGTCGTACCACTCGATGACCGAGCCGAGCACGCTTGCAAGGATCGTGTTGCGCTGTTGCGACTTCACCGTCGCGGAGGTTGAGTTCACCGTTGGACTCCTGAGTTGTGGGAATGAATAGATGTCCCGTAATTTGGGACAGTGTCCCATTTACGGCTCAACTCTAGAAGACCGTCCGGCTGCCGTCAAATGCATACGCGGCATCCGCCACGCCGACATCACAGACGCAAGAAGGCCCGCCGTCCCTGAACGGGATGGCGGGCCTTCTTGGCGGAAGTTCTCCGTGGCGGCGTGTTACTTGCCGGCCTCGACGAATCCTGCGGCCTCAGCGGCCTCGGCGGTGCGGAACCAGACCTCGGCGACAGTCGCGTCGTACCACTGGCCATCGGGGCGGTGGAACTTCATCGAGTCCTTGTTGCCCTTGATGTCGAAGCCCTCGGGTGCAGAGCCGTCCTCGAGAGGAGCAGCGGAGTCTGCGCCGAAGCCGCCGTCGACGAGTGCAGCAGCGGCAGCAGTCTCAGCGGCTGCGCCCTCCTCCTGCGACTCAGCACCGGCGTCAGCAGCGTCGTCGGCGGCCTTCTCGGCCACCGGCGCCTTCTCCGCCTTCGGCGCAGCCTTGGCTGCGGCCTTCTTCTTCGGCGTGACGGGCTCGAGAACGAGCTCGATCACTGCCATCGGGGCGTTGTCGCCCTTGCGGTTTCCGACCTTCGTGATGCGGGTGTAGCCGCCCTCACGGTCGGCGACCAGCGGCGCGATCTCGGTGAAGAGCGTGTGCACGACCTGCTTGTCACCGATGATCGACAGCACGCGGCGGCGTGCGTGCAGATCGCCGCGCTTGGCGAACGTGATCAGGCGCTCAGCGAGCGGACGAAGGCGCTTGGCCTTGGTCTCGGTCGTCTTGATCGACTTGTGCGTGTAGAGGGCCGCTGCAAGGTTGGCGAGCAGCAGACGCTCGTGGGCGGGGCCGCCTCCGAGGCGGGGACCCTTGGTGGGC